>CAKQHB010000042.1 GCA_934234215.1 uncultured Cuneatibacter sp. | reverse complement strand
GAAACATGAGTTATTCACGAATCTACATGAGTTTTTAGAATCATTTAAATTTGATGTAAAACGAAGAGGTAAAATCAGAATCGAAGTGCAGAATTTACATCAGGAAGAAGAAAGACTTGATGATGACCATGTTCTTGCACACGGAACAGTAGATTTTATTGGTCTGTTTAAAGATGGTTCGATCTGTTTTAAAATGGAGACCAGATTTACGATTATCTATAAGTGGACGAATGGGAAATGGCTGGTTCAGCATCTGCATCAGTCAACACCGGATTTGGAACAGATGGACGGTGAAGAGTTCCCTGTTACATTGGGAAAGCAGGTGAAGAAAACGCGGCAGGCGCTTCAGGCATTAGGCACTGCCTATTATCATATTTCAAGGCTGAACTTGAAAACAAGGAAGATCGAACTTGTCAAAAGATCCCGAAAAATGGATCTGGGTATGAAAGATGATACTGCAGATTGGGATCCTCAGTTCAAGGTTATCGAAGGTATTATAGCAGAACCGTTTGTACAGAAGTATATAGATTTTTTTGATATACAAACCATGGCGGAACGGCTTCATAATAAAGAATCTATGTCTTCCGAATTCAAAAAAAGAGATGGATCATGGTTTCTTTCCATGATTGTTCCTCAGAGCCATGATAAAAATGGAAATATTACATCTGTGCTGATTGCGAACCGAGATGTGACAGATGAAAAAATGCGGGAATTAAAACAAGAAGAGGAATTGCGGGAAGCTAAATTAAAAGCAGAATCTGCAAATAAAGCAAAATCGACATTCTTGTTTAATATGTCCCATGACATCAGGACTCCTATGAATGCGATCATTGGATATGCAGAGCTGGCGTCCAGACATTTGATAGAAACAGAAAAACTTAGCAGGTATCTTGAAAAAATTCAAATATGCGGAAAAGAACTTTTGTCGATGCTTGGTAATGTTCTGGATCTTGCAAGGATTGAAAATAATAAGGTTGAAATGGAATACACGGTTTCGAATGTCCATGAGAACTTTGAAAATTGTGTCACCATGTTCCAACAACAGGCAGAAAGTAAAAATCAGACTCTCTCTCTGACGGAACAGATTCTGTATCCGTATGTATATATGGATGCACCGCACCTGTCAGAAGTCTGTTTCAATATTATAAGTAATGCGATAAAATATACAAATACAGGAGGTGCAATATCCTGTAGAGTTGTACAGAAGGCCTGTGAAAAAGAAGACTGGTGCAATATGATCATTACCGTTACCGATAATGGAATTGGGATGTCTGAAGAATTCCAAAAGCATATTTTTGAAGATTTTGAAAGAGAACGTAATTCTACAGCCAGTCATATTGAGGGCAGTGGAATTGGAATGGGCATTACAAAAAAGCTTGTAGAGCTCATGGATGGCACGATAGAAGTGAAAAGTAAGCAGGGCGAGGGTTCCTCATTTACAGTGACTGTTCCTTGCAGAAAAGCGTTAAAAGAAGATACGCTGGCGAAGAGAAATAGTAATCTGAGCAATAAAAATTGCCTGAATGGTGTTCGGGTTTTATTAGTCGAAGATAATGAGATCAATACAGAGATTGCAAGAGAACTATTGACGGAAGAAGGCTGTATTGTTGAGACTGCAGATGACGGTGTTGCATGCATTGACATGATGGAAAAGGCTGATGCTGATTATTACAAGCTGATTCTTATGGATATTCAGATGCCTGTTATGAATGGATATGATGCTGCATTAGCCATCCGAAAGATGAAGGATACGAAAAAAGCCAGGATTCCAATTATTGCGATGACTGCCAATGCCTTTTCAGAAGATGCACAAAAGGTTCTTTCTGTTGGAATGAATGCTCATGTTGCAAAGCCTGTTGATATGAACATTCTTGTGCCAACAATGATGAAATATCTATAATAGGATAGACAGATTTAATAAGAAATTACAATATAATACAAAGAAAAGATTCATCGGAAAATCAGTCAAAAGGCTGAGACGCGAAGCTATAGGGTCTGCAAAATGACAGCCAGTTGCAACGTTTAAGATGCATTGTCTGAAAAGGCAGTGCATTTTTTCCTTTCGATTTGTGACGTGTAGTAACCTGGTGATTTGTGGAGAAAAGAAGAATGGATAAAAGTAGGAAAAAAACAGCCGTACTATCTGCATGTATATTGGTAGTTTTGGGAATATGGATGACGTTGTCTGTACATTGCCGGGCTGCGGAAACAAATAATGATGAAAAACTGCTGCAGACGGTGAAACAAGATGAATCAACACAACAAGAAACAAAAGAATCAGAAACGAAGACGACAGAGCAGAAAATTATCCGTATCGGTTCATTCGAAGATACCTTCAATTATGTCGATAAAAACGGTGTCAGTCGAGGCTATGGATATGAACTCATGCAGGCTCTGGCAGGCTATACCGGATGGGAATTTGAGTATGTGAAATGTGACTGGTCTGACTGCTTTGATAAGCTTGAAAAGGGTGAGATTGATATCATAGGTGATATTTCTTACACCGATGAACGTGCACAAAAGATGCTTTTTTCGGATGAACCCATGGGTGAGGAAAAATATATCCTTTATGCTGATTTATCAAATATGGATATTGGGACATCTGATTTCAAGTTTATGGATGGTAAACGTGTAGGTGTGCTCATGGATACAGAACCTGAAATCATGCTGACAGAATGGGAAAATAAGAATGGCATACATA
>CAKQHB010000041.1 GCA_934234215.1 uncultured Cuneatibacter sp. | reverse complement strand
ATAAACCGGATAGCCGAAAGGTTATCTGGTTTTTTGCTTTATAGGAAAGTGCGTCGCATTTCCTATAAAGCAAAAAGCGCTCCGCGTGGATCGCACTGTGGCGGAACAGAATTTGTCGCTTCGCGACCCGCCGCAGGCGGAGAATCCTGCTCCGCAGGATTCTATTTTTACAACGTATTTCTGTGAAAAGTTTCAGAAAATGAATCTTGACTTTCTGTAGTTTGGAAAGTAGGATGTATAAAATATCATTTTACAAAAATCGTTTGACTATTTATACACAGCATCAAGAATGGAGCAATCAACCATGAGCAACACGATTTTTTCCGCGGCATCTGTTTTGCTGCCGCCTTATGACGCAAACAATCCCGAATGGCATTTCTGGTCTGTCATCGCCTGTGACCAGTTCACCTCCGAGCCCTCGTACTGGGAGCAAGTTGAAGCGGAGATCGACACCCACCCCTCTACCTGCCGCCTGATGCTTCCGGAAGCATGGCTTGGCACAGACAAGGAGCAGCCCCACCAGCAGCGGATCTTTTCTGAGACCGAACAGATTAAAAGCTGGCTAAAAGAATATCCGAACGCATATATTTATGTGGAGCGCACCCTGCCGGACGGCACACTTCGAAAGGGAATCGTTGGAAAATTTGATTTGGAAGCATATTCTTACGAGGCGGCTTCCAGCTCCCCGATCCGCGCGACGGAAGCTACGGTTTTGACCCGTATCCCGCCGCGATGTGCGATCCGCCGCAAAGCCGTTTTTGAAATGCCGCATATTATGGTCTTTTATAATGACCATAAACATAGACTTCAGCAGCTCTTTGAACAAAAGAAAGACTCTCTGCCTCTTGCCTACCGCACAGAGCTGATGCAGGGCGGCGGTTCTCTTTCTGGTTATGTTCTGCAGGGAACAGACGCAGCCGATGTGACCGCCTGTATCCAGGCATACGAAGCTGAGACGACGGAAGGCATGCCTTATGCCGTCGGTGACGGCAATCACTCCTTAGCGGCTGCAAAAGCCTATTACGAGGAATTAAAAGCTTCTCTCGGCGAGGAGGCTGCAAAAAATCATCCTGCCCGCTACGCGCTGGCAGAGCTTGTGGCTCTGGATGATCCGGCAATTGTCTTTGAACCGATCTACCGCATCGTTCGAAACTGTGATCCGGAAGATCTAATGACCGTGATTGCTTCCTGCACGACGGAGGCAGCGGGAGAGCAGCAGATCACGATCCTCACTGCAGAGGGCGAGCAGACGAGAAGCTTTGCTGCTCCCACCCATCCGCTGACCGTTGGCACACTTCAAAATGTGCTGGATGCCTACCTCGCAGTACATCCAGATGCAGACTGTGACTATATTCACGATAAATCATCCCTGTTCGCACTGGCAAAACAGCCGCGAACAGTTGGTTTTTACTTTGACGGAATGAAAAAAGAAGAACTGTTTCCGTCCGTGCAGGCACAGGGCTCCCTGCCCCGCAAGACATTTTCCATGGGGGAAGCACGCAGCAAGCGCTACTACATGGAATTGCGGAAGATTACCCTGTAAAACTACAGAATCAGAAATTGGAGCGAAGGAACGCTCCGGAATGGAGGATTTTATGAATCGTGTCTACAACTTTTCTGCTGGTCCATCGATGCTGCCGCTTCCCGTCCTGGAAAAAGCAGCCTCACAACTCGTTTGTTACGAAGATTCCGGGATGTCTGTCATGGAAATGTCACACCGTTCCCCGGAATATGATGCCATCATCCGTGGTGCAGAGCGAAGTCTGCGCGAGCTGATGCACATTCCGGACAACTACAAAGTTCTGTTCCTTCAGGGCGGAGCTTCCACGCAGTTTTCCGCCGTTCCTATGAACCTCATCGGCAGAACCGGCAAGGCCGATTACGTTGTCAGCGGACAATTTTCCGGAAAAGCATTCAAGGAAGCGCAGAAGATGGGCTATGATGTCTCCTGTATCGCCACATCCAAAGATACCAACTTTGACCGGATTCCCGTTGTTACAAAGGATCTGGTACATCCCGATGCTTCGTATGTTCACATTTGTTACAATAACACGATCTATGGCACCAGATACCCGGATATTCCGGACACCGGAGACGTTCCGCTGGTTGCTGATCTGTCCTCCTGCATCCTGTCGGAGCCGGTGGATGTGAGTCGTTTCGGCGTGATTTATGCAGGTGCGCAAAAGAACATGGCTCCGGCTGGTATGACCCTCGTTATCGTGCGGGAAGACCTCCTCGGACTGGCAGATCCCCACATTCCAACGATGCTGGACTGGAAGACGATGGCGGACAATGACTCCATGTACAACACACCGCCCTGTTATCCAATCTACATTGCAAAGCTTGTGTATGAATGGCTGCTAGACATGGGCGGACTGTCTGTCATGAAAGAAAAGAATGTGAAAAAGGCAGCGCTGTTATACGATTATCTGGACAGCCAGTCCTATTATCACGCCCCGGTTCAGAAGGAAAGCCGCTCCCTCATGAATGTAACCTTTGTGACTGGTAATCCCGATCTGGACAAAAAGTTTGCCGCAGAAGCCTCCGCTGCCGGTCTGAAAAATCTGAAAGGTCATCGCTCTGTAGGCGGCATGCGTGCCTCTATCTACAATGCCATGCCGTATGAAGGGGTGGAAGCACTCATCGCTTTTCTAAAACAGTTTGCCGCACAAAATCCGAAGGAGGTCTGATGAGATATGGAACTGAAAAAGAACATTCAACTGCTGAACAATATCGCTGCTGCCGGTCTGGAAAAGCTGGACCCTGACCGCTATGAAACCGGAACAGAGTTTGCCTCCCCGGATGCAATCCTCGTTCGCTCTGCCGCCATGCACGATATGGCATTTCCGGAAAGCCTTGTTGCCATCGCCAGATGCGGCGCCGGTGTCAACAACATTCCCCTTGATCGCTGCAACGCCGAAGGAATCGTTGTCTTCAACACGCCAGGGGCAAATGCAAACAGCGTCAAAGAGCTGACCCTCTCAGCGCTGTTCCTGGCCTCCCGAAAGATCGTGCAGGGAGCAAACTGGATACAGACGTTAAAAGGCTCTGAGGGGCTTTCCAAGGCTGTAGAAAAGGGGAAATCTCAGTTTGGCGGCTGTGAGGTTGCCGGGAAAACGCTGGGTGTCATCGGTCTGGGTGCCATCGGCGGTCTGGTCGCCAATGCAGCAACCCACCTCGGCATGAATGTCATCGGCTGCGATCCGTTTTTGTCTGTAGATGCGGCATGGAATCTGAGCCATCACATCGAAAAGGCTGCTTCCTATGAAGAAATCTATCGGAATGCCGATTACATCACCCTTCACGTTCCGGCAACATCGGAAACGAAGGGCATGATCTGTGCAGACACCATCGCTATGATGAAACCCGGTGTCAAACTCATCAATATGGCCCGCGGTGATCTGATTGATCCTGTAGCAGTAAAGGCTGCTCTGGAGAGCGGTGCTATCAGCAGCTACGTCACAGACTTCGCCGCTGATGAGCTTCTCGGCGTTCCCGGTATCATTGCATTGCCCCATCTCGGTGCATCCACCGCAGAAGCAGAAGAGAACTGTGCCGCTATGGCCGCAAAGCAGCTGGATGCCTTCCTGACAGACGGCAATATCCGCAACAGCGTCAATTTCCCCAACGTGGAAATTCCCTATCAGCCCAGCTCGATCCGTTTTGTAATCCTGCATGAGAACATTCCTGCCATGATCTCGTCCCTGACCGCCGCTTTTGGTGAGAGACAGATCAACATCGATATGCTGACAAACAAATCCCGCGGTGGAAATGCTGTCACCATCGTGGAAGCGGATGCTCCTGCCCCTGCAGAAATGAAGGCTCAGTTAGAAACAATTCCCGGTGTTCTCCGCGTTCACCTTATTTGCCATGAATAACGCAATTTTTTTCAAAAAAGAGTTGACGTATTCTGAATATGTGGTATAATATTCTTTGTGCAAAAATGCCTACAGTTGTATTAGCACAATCCACAACTGGAGGGAGGTTGAGAGAGAGATGTCAAACGTAATCGTAAAAGAGAACGAGAGTTTAGATAGTGCTTTACGTCGTTTTAAGAGAAATTGCGCAAAGGCTGGTATTCAGCAGGAGATTCGTAAGAGAGAGCACTATGAGAAGCCCAGCGTAAGACGTAAGAAGAAGTCTGAAGCTGCAAGAAAGCGTAAGTATAACTAATATACTAACCCACGAGAGATCATTACCGGATGGTGATGGTCTCTTTTTTTGCATTATAGGAAATTGCGTCGCATTTCCTATAATGCAAAAAAGCACTCCGCGCGGATCGCACTGCGGAGCAGGATTCTATTTTTACTTCACGGGATTCTATTTATTCCAAAAAACACTTGCACTCCCCTGGAGATTTGGTATTATATAAATATAAAGTAGAAGAGAACACCGATAGTAGTAACAGACCATAAAATAGCGGATTTGAAACATTCGCTTAGGGAGTGATCGTTTAGGGCGAATGGAAGAATGCCTGCTTCCGTTCGCCTTTTTGTTTTTCTTCAGGAGGGGTGAAGATGAGAAAAAGAGTATGGGGTGCGGTTGTATTATTGACATTATGTTTGGCAGCTTGCGGAAAGGGAAAAGACGCCACGAAAGAGGTAGCGCAGACGCCGGGCTTTGCTAAAATGTCCGGATCAGTAGGTCCTGAGAGTGCGGATGGCGGAGTATATGTTTTCCCATGGAACCCAGAGGGAGGATTTCTTTATTATTGGAATTTTGAAGATGATATCAGCGTTCCCCTATGTAATAAGGCGAATTGCATGCACACTGACGAAACCTGTAATGCGTGGTTTAAAGATCCAGATGTATCGACGCTGCAGAGATACGGCGATAAGCTTTATATTTGGTGTGGATTTCGAAGTTTTTCCCTATATTCTGAAAATTTGGATGGAACAGGGCGGGAAAAGGTTTGTACTTTTTCCTCGGACGATAAAATTCCACAGTGGATTTCTTCTTCAGTTTTTGCGGGAAAATATTGTTATCTAAATGCGTCTTTTGGTCAGGATCGAGCAGGCAGTGATGTAAAAGGTCTTTATCAGATGGATTCCAAAACCGGAAAAGCAAAGTTGATTCGGATGAATAACGAAGAACCGGGGTGGAAGGAATATCGGATGGAAGATGTCGTTTATGATGATGGAATGGTTTATTATGTAATCCAGCAATACCGGACAGGGGAGGCGAGAAGTTTATTATACCGATATAATGAAAAAAGCGGTGAAGATACCTTGCTTTATGAGGTGAATGATATCATCTCCGAGTTTGTTGCAGATAATAAGCTGTATTATACAAAAGAATATGATGAGAGTGCAAAGGAGACATTGTTTGTTGTTGATCTGGAAACAGGACAGGAAAGAGAATTATCTGTTCCTCATGCAGGTGGGCTGACTTACGATGGAAAATGGATGTACATTGCGAAGGTAAAAGAAGACAATGGAATGATTTGTACCGTATGTGATCTGGATGGAGATGTGATTGCTCAGATAGAAGATGGCTTTGAGCAAGATTCCACCAACGCAACAGCCTATTCGACAACAACGGATCAGATTGTATTTATGAGACAAAGTTTTAAAGATGATAACACAACCGTAAACAGATATCACGTTATTGAGAAATCGGACATTGGAAAAGATCCAATTCCTTACCACGAAATCACGATAGAAAACTAAAAGTTGGAAAGAGGAGGATTTTTTATGAAGAGACGAATCAAGAGCATTGCTATATTACTTGTGTTTTTTTGTCTGACAGCATGCAATCAGACAGAAACAAAATCAGACGACACGAAACAGGTATCAGGCTTTGCAAAGACAGTTGGAGCAGTCGCACCGGAAAGTGCAGAGGGTGGGGTCTATCTGTTTACAACTGGCGCTTTTCGTGGTGGATCGGATAATGGTTCTATTCTGGAATATTGGAATCTGGAGAGTGATGTATGCGTTCCTCTGTGCAGTAAAGCAAATTGCATGCACGCAGATGAAACTTGTGATGCGTGGTTCAAACACCCTGTGGAGGCATCTCTGCAGAAACATGGTGAGAAACTATATCTGTGGTGCGGGTATGGGGCTAGTGCATCCTTGTATTCTGTAAACCTGGATGGAAGCGGACGGGAAAAGGTCTGTGGATTTTTCGGAGATCGTGTTGCTGACTCAGTCATGTCTTCTATCGTGGTAGGAGATCATTGCTATGTACATATGTCTTATGAACAGGATCGAAATGGCAGCGATGTAGATGGCGTTTACCGGGTGTCCCTGAAAGACGGAACTGCAGAACTGATTCGAATGAATAATGAAGATACTGATTGGAAAGAGCATCGTTTATATGATGTCGTATATGATCAGGGAACGGTTTATTATGAAATCGTGGAATATCGGACAGGAGAAGCACGAAGCCGCATTTTTGCATATGACGAAGAGAGCAGGAAAGACTCATTGCTTTTTGAGACAGATGCAGTGATTAGTGCAGTTGTTGCAGACAACAAATTATATTATACAAGGTATCAAGATAAAAAAGCAAATGATAAATTGTTTGTGTTCGATTTAGACACAGGAGAAGAATCGGTGATTTTAATTCCGTATGCTGGTTGTATGACCTACGATGGGACATGGTTGTATGTAGCGAATACAAGTGAAGAAAATACTGGAGAGTATATCGTTTGCGATACAGATGGAAATGTGGTTGATCGGATTCGGGACGGATTTGAAAAAGAATACGAATTTATCAGTCGTATTACATTGCAAGATCAGATCGTTTTTATGGGTGAGAACATCACAGAAAATACAATCATTCAAACATATCACATCGTCAATAAATCCGATATTGGAAATGGCGAGATTCATTACTACGAAAAAACTTTCACAGATTAAAACAAAGTTAGAGCGGAATCGAAATGCCCGCTTTCAGGAGGGCAGACATGGAACTAAAAAGAGTCATTCGAGAATGGAAATTATGGTTGGCGTTGGCATTGTTGCTGGTCGGAAATGTTTTCTGCTTTTATCAAGAGCAGAAGACCACCTATGGTTCTGTCGCAGCATATGCGGACGGCAGCACCGAGGAACTGCTGGAGGAGTACAAAGTCCTGCTGGCACAGTACGAGACGATGGAGCCATCGGAAGCGCTGGCAGACTGTGAATCGAAGATTGCAGAATATGAGACAACGGGAAATTATGATGTCGAATATTATGCACGCAAAGAGTATGTTCAGCCGTACCTGAAATATTTTGCAGAATATCCGGCATATCTGGAGAAGGTGCAGGAAAATGCGAAAACATTGGGTGTGCTGTCGCTGTTTTCCAAGCAGGGATCGTTCTCCCAGCGAAATCTGAGAAAGACGGCGAAAGATTTTCTGCCGCTGGAGGATGTTTCACTGCAGATGGATCAGTATCTCGGTGTGGAAGCATTGATACAGTATCCGGGTGCGGAATACCTGATCATGATTTGGATTCTGCTGTTAATTAAAGTGCTGACAGCAGACATCGGAAACGGTCTGCAGGAAGTTGTCTTTACGACGCCGAACGGAAGATGGCAGCTTGCGGTAAAGAGACTGCTTATTTTCTGCGCTGCAGTTTTATTTGCAGCCATGTTGTTCTATGGTGAGACCGTGCTGTTAGCTG
>CAKQHB010000040.1 GCA_934234215.1 uncultured Cuneatibacter sp. | reverse complement strand
CTTATTCATTATACACCATTTCTGACGATTTGAGAAATTTCCTATAGATTAAAAATAGAATCCTGCTCCGCAGGAGTCTCCGCCTGCGGCGGGTCGCGAAGCGACAAATTCCGTTCCACCGCAGTGCGATCCACGCGGAGCGCTTTTTGCTTTACAGGGAATGCGACGCAATTTCCTGTAAAGTAAAAAAGCAGCCTGAAAACCATGTCTCCAGACTGCTCTTACTCTTTCTTATAAAAAATTATTTGCGGCTGTTAATGTAATTTACCAATCCGCCTGCTGCGATCAGCTCCTGCATGAACGGCGGGAATGCCTGTCCCTGGAACTCCATGCCCTTCGTGCGATCATAAATCTTACCACTGTCGAAGTCGATCTCTACTTCATCGCCTGCTTCGATATTCTTTGCCGCCTCCGGACACTCGATGATCGGAAGTCCGATGTTGATGGCATTGCGATAGAAAATACGGGCAAATGTCTCTGCGATGATGCAGCTGACCCCTGCTGTTTTCAGACAAAGCGGTGCATGCTCTCTGGAAGAACCGCAGCCAAAGTTTTTATTTGCTACGATCACATCACCGGGCTGTACCTTCTTTGCAAACTCCGGATCGATATCTACCATTGCATGACTTGCCAGCTCTTTTGCATCGAACGAATTCAGATAACGGGCGGGAATGATAACGTCCGTATCTACATTATCTCCATATTTAAAAACATGTCCTAACGCTTTCATCATTATTTGATCACCTCAACCTTCTCCGGATTTGCAATATATCCTGCGATCGCACTGGCTGCTGCCGTCTCAGGGGAAGCCAGATAAATCAGGGAATCAACATGTCCCATACGACCAACAAAGTTTCTGTTTGTGGTGGAAACGCACTTCTCACCAGCTGCCATAACACCCATATGACCGCCCATGCAAGGACCACAGCTCGGTGTATTGACTGCACAGCCTGCGTCCACAAAAATGTCCATCAGACCTTCTGCGATACACTGCTTGTAGATCTTCTGAGTTGCCGGAACAACCATGACACGCACATCCGGATGAACGGTATGTCCCTTCAGGATCGCTGCAGCCTTTCTCAGATCGCTCATACGACCATTTGTACAGGAACCGATGACAACCTGATCGATCTTGATCGGCTCCATCGCCTCAACTTCGTCGATGGTCTTTGCATTGCCCGGCAGATGAGGGAATGCAACAGTGGGGCGAACCTTGGACAAATCCACTTCTACCACTTCATCGTAGACTGCATCCTCGTCTGCAGTGTATACCTTAAATTCCTTCTTGCAGTGCTCTTTCAGATAATCCAGTGTCTGTTCGTCTACCGGGAAGATGCCGTTCTTTGCACCGGCTTCGATTGCCATATTTGCGATGGTGAAACGATCGTCCATCGTCAGGCTGGCAACGCCGTCTCCGGTGAACTCCATGGACTTGTACAGAGCGCCGTCCACACCGATCTTGCCAATGATGTGGATGATAACATCCTTACCACTGACATACGGAGATAACTTGCCAGTCAGCACGATCTTCAGTGCGCTGGGAACCTTGAACCACAGTTCGCCAGTCGCCATACCGGTGGAAATATCCGTCGTACCAACACCGGTGGAAAATGCGCCCAGTGCTCCATAGGTGCAGGTGTGAGAATCTGCACCGATAATACATTCGCCTGCAGTTACAACGCCTGCTTCCGGCAGAATCGCATGCTCTACGCCAGACTTGCCCTGCTCGAAATACCAGCTCAGTCCCTGCTCCCTTGCAAACTCGCGGATTGCCTTGGAGTTCTCTGCGGACTTGATATCCTTGTTCGGAGTGAAATGATCCGGAACCAGCACAACCTTGTCCTTATCAAATACTTTATCTGCCATCTGTCGGAAAATCGGCAGCGCCATCGGTCCGGTAATATCATTTGCCATTACAATATCCAACTTTGCCATGATCAGCTGACCGGCCTCTACATGATCCAGACCGGCGTGATCTGCCAAAATCTTCTGTGTCATCGTCATTCCCATAAGTTTTATCCCTCTTTCTGTATGGAATCAGTTTGTACTTGCCAGTATAACATAAGAACTGTTATAATGATAATACATAATATGAATGGAGCATATAACCGGTAGTTATACATTTTGTCCGGCTATTTACACACACTATGGAACAAACTTTATCCTTATACAAGATTTTTTACACCGTTGCAGAATGTAAAAACATTTCCCGCGCCGCCAGCCAGCTCTACATCAGCCAGCCCGCGGTCAGCAAATCCATCAGTAAGTTAGAGGACAGCCTCGACACAAAACTGTTTCATCGCGGCTCCCGCGGCGTAACCCTGACACCGGAGGGGCAGATGCTCTACAACCATGTCAGCTCCGCCTTTGCCTCCATCTCCCGCGCAGAGCAGGAGCTTGCCCGCATGAAAGAGCTTGGCATCGGACACATCCGCATCGGAGTCAGCACAACACTGTGTAAATATATTTTATTTCCCCATTTGAAGAAATTTCTTGTGGAATATCCCCATATCCGTGTCACACTGCTGAATCAGTCCAGCGCGGAAACACTGCCCATGCTGGAGCAGCACCACATCGACATCGGACTAACTGCAACGCCCCGCAGTATGCGAAATCTGCGCTTTCTGCCAGTCACAGACATTCAGGACATCTTCGTGGCGAGCCCCGCTTATCTGGAAAATCTCGCACTGCGGGAAGGCGCGGAGATATCTCCCCTGTCAGTGGGCACAGTCATGCTTCTGGATCAGAAAAACATGACGAGACAGCACATCGACACCTATCTGTTGCAGCACCAGATCGAGCTGCCTCACATCATGGAAATCTCCACGATGGACCTGCTCATCGAATCTGCCCGCATCGGACTGGGCATCGGCTGCTGCATCCGGGAATGTGTGCAGGACGATCTGGACAATGGCACGCTGGTACAGATCCCGCTGCTGAACCCGATTCCCCAGCGCACCATCGGATTTGCTCTGTCTTCCACTATTCCGCCATCCGCAGCAACTCAGACTTTTTTAAATTACTTTGCAGAAGAGCAGCAGGCATAATACAATGCCTGCTGCTCTTCTTACACTAAAAGGAGTTATGGAAAAGCGGATTGGGGATCCGCGGAATCCTGAGGTTATTGGATCGTCTCGACTTTGATCGTGTTTGTATTGCCGGTCTTGCCATTGATCTGACCGCCGGTCAGCACGATATTGTCACCGGATTTTAAATGCAGAATCTTCTTTGCCTGCTGCTGCGCCTGATAAAAGACGATGTCCAGCGCCGGATACTGTTCGCACAGCACCGGAGTCACGCCCCAGCTCAGGTTCAGCTGCCGCCATGCGCGAATATTCGTCGTGGCACCAATAATATCGGTAGGACAGCGGAAACGGCTCACCATCCGCGCCGTCCGTCCGGAAATCGAGTTTACAACGATACACTTTGCGTGAACGTCGATTGCCATCGCGCAAGTGGAATGAGAAATCGCGTCCAGATTGTTGCGGATCTGATATTCCGTAGATGCAAACCACTCCTTATAATCAATATGATTCTCGGTATATTCCGCAATCTCTGCCATATTCTTGACTGCTTCTGCCGGATATTTTCCTGCTGCCGTCTCACCGGACAACATGACTGCGGAAGATCCGTCATACACGGCATTCGCCACATCGGAAATCTCCGCACGGGTCGGCCGCGCATTATAAATCATGGATTCCAGCATCTCTGTCGCGGTAATGACACGCTTGCCCAGCAATCTGCACTTCCGGATCAGATACTTCTGAATCGCCGGGACTTCCACAAACGGAATCTCCACGCCCAGATCACCCCGGGCAACCATGATGCCGTCCGCCACTTCACAAATCTCATCAATATGATCCACACCGGAACGATTCTCGATCTTGGCGATGATGTCGATCTCTTCTCCTCCGTTTTCATTCAGAAACTTCCGCATGGATTCTACGTCCGCCTTTGTGGAAACAAAGGAAGCTGCCACAAAGTCCACACCATTCTCAATGCCGAACCGCAGATCTGCCTTGTCATGCTCACTCAGATATTCATGACGAAGCACCTTGTTCGGGAAATTCATACTCTTCCGGTCGGAAATATCACCGCCGGCCAGCACGGTACAGACAATGTCTTTACCCTTGATCTTCTTTACTTCAAACTGCACAAGACCATTGCTGACCAGCACCTGATCTCCCACATGTAATTCGTCTGTCAAATGTTCATAAGAAACTGAGACACGTTCCTGATTTCCCACGATCTGCTCCGTCGTAAACGTAAACGTGTCGCCATCTTCCAGATGAATCTTCTTATTCTCAAAAGTGCCGATTCGATACTCCGGACCCTTTGTGTCCAGCATGATCGGAATGGGAAGATTCAGTTTTTCCCGTACCTTCTTGATCAGCTCGACCTTCTTTTTATGCTCTTCGTGTGATCCGTGTGAAAAATTCAGTCTGGCAACATTCATGCCATTTTTACACATCTGTGTCAGAACTTCCTCATTTTCACTGGCAGGACCAATCGTACAGATAATCTTTGTTTTTCGCATCTTTTTCCTCTTTTCTACAAAAATGCTGCGTGGAAAGATTTTTCTTTTTCCACGCAGCATTATCATAGCGCAAATTCGGTTAAGATGCGGTTAAGATTTTACTCGCACATTCGGTATCCAATTCCAAGCTCATTCACCACATAAGATTTCTTGCCCGGACGGACCCCGAACTTTTTTCGGATGTTTGCCATATTAACCTGCAGCCGTTTGATGGTGTTGGCATCGCTGCCTTCCCCCCAGACTTCCCGGATGATTGCCGCATACGTCATCACCTTTCCGGCATTTTGCGACAGCATTGCCAGAATGTTATACTCTGTCTGGGTCAGACGGATCTCTGCGCCGTCCAAAAACACCTGTCTCGCATCGTACACGATGCAAAGCCCGTCGGTCTCAAACTTTCCCCCCGGCAGTCTGCCACCCTCTGCGCTATACCGGGCATTGCGCAGTGCAGAGCGCACCCGCGCCAAAAGCTCCCCGGTTCCAAAGGGCTTCGTCACATAATCATTTGCACCTTCGTCCAATGCGCCCACCTTGTCTGATTCATCCGTCCGCGCAGACAATACGATCACCGGCGTCATGGAATCCTTTCGAACCTCCCGCAAAAACTCCATACCATCCCGGTCTGGCAGTCCCAGATCTAAAATCACAAGATCCGGGCGATGGGATGCATACAACATCAGACCATTCCTGCAATTTTCTGCTGCAATGACCTGATAATCCTGTGTCTCTAACAACGTCCGCAGCAGATCTTTGATATTTTCTTCATCTTCTACGATCAAAATTTTGTATCGGTTATGCCCCATGTACCGTATCCTCCAGATTCAGCGTAAAGCGCACCCGCAGTCCGCCGTCCTTCTGATTCTCCGCCCGAATCTCTCCTCCGTGTGCCCGGATGATCGCCGCACACACAGACAGACCGATTCCGGCATTTTTCGCTCTCTCATCCGTCAGTATTTCCTCTGCAGAGTAAATGCCGGAGAAAATTTGCCTGCATTTTTCCTCTGACATGCCGCAACCATCATCGCACACTTCAAACACCGCTTTTCCGGAAATCGAACTAACACGCAGTTCCAGCTTCTTCATTCCCCGGGCATGCTGTACCGCATTTTCCAGCAGATTGATCAATACCTGCTGAATCAGCAATGCATCCATCGGCACCGCCAGAAACTCCTCCGGAATTTCTACCTGCACTTCCTGCTCCGGATAGCGCTTGGCAAACTTGAGTAATACCGCGTCAATCAGCTCTTCCACGACCGTCTCCGTCTTGATGAGCACCACATTGCCGCCATCTAATCTCGTGACCGACAACAGATTTTCCACCAGACTGCTGAGCCACTCCGCATCTTCCTGAATGCCCCGCAGCATTCGTCTGCGCTGCTCCTGCGTAAAATCCGCCTCCTGATCCAGCAGCGCTGAGCTGGCTCCATAAATCGTTGTGAGAGGTGTCCGCAGATCGTGGGAAACCGCCCGCAGTAAATTCGCCCGCATCCGCTCCTTGTCCCGCTCCGCCTTCATCATCTCCTGCCGCCGCAGCTGAGCCGTCAGACTGCAGGTCAAAATCGTCACAACAAGCAGCAGCGCCGCAGACAAAATATTTTCTGACATCGTAAAATTAAATGCAAAGAACGGAAACGTAAATGCAAAATTTACCGCCAGCATACTAAGTAACGACGACAAAATCCCATAAATGTACCCCTGCGTCACGATGGAAGTCAGAAACACTCCCAAAGTGAAAATCGCCGGAATCAGCGCATTGTCCTGAAAAACAGACTGAATCACCAGACAAAATCCGAAGCACAGACACAGGATGCCCACCGTGATGAGCAGATTTTTGCCGGCGCTTTCAAGTTGCTTTTTTCTCGCTTCCGTCATCATAATGCCGTCAAAATCTCTTCGTGCAGCACCGGCTTTACTTTGTTGAAATCGCCCTCTTCCGGACACTGAATCGCCACAACAAGTCCCTTATTCGGCAATACGGTCGTGATCTGTCCGTACATGCCATCCGCCCGATAAGCGCCCTCATAGGGAGACATCCAGAACTGATAGCCGTAGCCGCATCTCCAAATATCCTGCTCCGGATTCGGTGTCTCGATCTGGCAGCGAGTCGCCTCTTTGATCCAGGCAGGATCCACCAACTGCTCGCCCTTCCACTTGCCGCCTGCCAGATACAGCTGTCCCAGCTTCATCATATCGGACAGCTTCAAAAACATACCGGCACCGCCCACCGGATGTCCCTCGGCATCATTCTCCCAGATGGGGAAGCCCTGTCCCAGCGACGCAAAAATATGCTTGTATAAATATTCCGACATGCGCATGCCAACAGCCTTCTCAATCATCCGACCGGCGAGAATACTATCCGCTGTAGAATACAAAAATGCGCTGCCAGGCTTCACTTCCACCTTCTGAGATAACATATACGCCACATAATCCGGTACACCGACACCGGCTCTGCGATCCGAGCTCATCAAATAGGAATGGTTAAACCCACTGGACATCGTCAGCAGATCCCGCAGGGTAATATCAAACAGCTCCGGCTGCGGATCCTTCGGCAGCTTCTCCGGGAAAAAGTCTGCCAGCTTGTCCTCCAGAGACAGCTTCCCCTCAGAAATTGCAATGCCCGCAGCCGTACTCATATAGCTCTTTGTGTGTGAATAAATATTACGCGGCTTGTCCGGCGTAAAATGGTGTTCCAGCAAAATATGGTCCGCATCCGCAATCGCAATGCCCTCCACAAAAAGATGTTCGGACTCCACTCTTTTCACAAATGACTGAAATAACGATTCTACCATGACTTTTTCCTCCCCAGATTCGCTCTCTGTTGTTTACCGGATATTTGCAATCCGCTTTGCTATTTGATTAAATCAGTTCCAAATATGCTGCACACAGCTTCAGCGTATTCATCAGACCTTTCATATGTGTACGCTCCATTCCATGAGACGCATGCACACCCGGTCCGATCAATGCCGCCCGCACATCATAACCAGCCTTCCACGCTGCAGCTGCATCGGAACCATAATGCGGGTAAATATCGGTCACTGCATCAATCTCATGCTGCTTCGCCAGATTCACCAGACGAGTCGTCATCTCGTAATCAAACGGGCCGGAAGAATCCTTCGCACAAATCGAAACCTGCTCCTCTGTACAATTCAGGTCCAAACCCACACAGCCCATATCTACAACAAGCAATTCCTTAATATCCTTCGGCAGCGTTGCTCCACCGTAACCAATCTCCTCATGTGTGGAGAAGCAAAGATACGTCTTGTGCTTCGGCTTGATCTGCTCTTCCTTCATGATCTTTAACAGCGTCAACTCCAGCGCGGAACAAGCCTTGTCATCAATAAATCTGGACTTCAGGAAACCACTCTTTGTGAAAGTCGTCTTCGGATCGTAGCAAACAAAATCGCCTGCCTGAATTCCCAGCGCTTCCACATCTTCCTTGGAATGTACCACTTCGTCAATGCGAACTGCCATATTCGCCGCATTACGCTCTCTCGTAGAAGCGTCGTCAAACACATGCACCGACGGAGACAAAGACAAAATCGTGCCTGTATACACTCTGCCGTCTCTCGTGTGAATGTTGCAATACTCTCCCTCCAGAGAAGGCAGCAGCGGTCCACCTACCGGTGTGATCATCAGCTGTCCCTCCGAGGTAATGGAGCGAACCATCAGCCCCAGTGTGTCCACATGGGCAGACAGCGCAACCGGCTCCATGTCATCCTCCCCCTCGACTGTCACGATCACATTACCGATGTTGTTGCGGTAAACCGGATAACCCAGCTCCTCCACCACCTGCAGCAAATAGTCCGTCGCTTTTGTTGTAAAACCGCTGGCACTATCGATGGACAGAAGGGAAGTTGCGGCATTCTGTAAATACTCTGTGTAAGATTCAAAATTCATCGTTGTTCTCCTTTGCTTGGGGCTTAGTAAGTTTAAAGCTATTGTAACGCAGGAAGAGGAGCGTGTCCAGTGATACGCTCCTCTTCGGGGAATAGCTTGGGTAGTTTTCGGATAGCTTAGGTAATACCTTGGGGAGTTTTTGGGGTAGCTTGGGTAGTACCTTGGGGAGTTTTTGGGGAGCTTGGGTAGTATCTTGAGGTATTTTCGGCGTCATTGGCGTTAATTATTGCCTGATTGGCGTTAATCATGGCGTTAATTGGAATTAGTTGGAACTGATTTTCACCCTTACCAGCAGCATCATCGGTCGGCGTAATTCATCCCCCATCCCCGGCAAATCCAACATCTCCTCCGATGGTCCTGCTTCCTCCACTGCCTCCAGCATAAAACCGCAGTATAGCAATCCCATCAAAATCTGCGTCAGTGTGTGATGATATTTTACCACATCCCATGTATTTTCTGGATAGTCGTACTCCTCAATTCCACATTTGCGATATGTAATCTTTTCATCCGCATTCCGCTCTCTGGCTGTCGCCAGCATCTTTTCGCTGGCATCAATGCCCAGAATCCGCTGTGCACCCTGCTCTGCTGCATACTTGCAGTGCCAGCCATAACCGCAGCCAAGATCCAACACATCCTTGCCTGCAAAATCCGGCAATAAATCCTTCAGCATGTACCCTTCTCCGGCAACGGAAAGACCACTCTTACTGCGGGACATCTGGGAATGTCGGGTGAAAAACGTGGGGTTGTCGTATTCGTTGGGCATAAGGGCTTCCTCCACATGTATTTTCATTTTATTAAATTATCCGGCACTTTAACGGCAATTATCCGGCACTTTCTCAGCATATTCTTGTTTCAGTTCTTCTTCCAGATACGCATCGCTCATACAGTGCATATCCGAAACCCCATCACGCATCAACTGATAGACCTCGGAATGATAAAAGAAATCCAAGGCTGCATCCAATGAAAGCCCCTGCTGTTTGGCAAAGCATTCAACAACACGGCTATATTTCTTTTGAAGTAAAATCGGATTTGCTCTCATAGCATTCCACGCCCCTCTCTTTCATCACATCAAGGAGACCATCGACAATATATTCTTTGCTCTGTATATGAAGCATTTCATATTCCGGCACAATATAACCATTCAAAATATCACTCTTTTCTGTAAATGCCTGATAGACACGTTCCGCATTCACTCCAAGTTTCATTGCAACATTTTTAATGTTTTTTATCCCCCTACTTCATTCACAACTTTAAATCATTCGATATGTCTAATAAAGTAAGATTGCGTCTCTACAAGCCATTCTTCTGAATGCATAACGCCCTTCGCAGGATTTTTTATTATCTCGGGCGAATATCCAGAATAATTGGTTTTTGATAAATCAACCAAATATAAGTAATATTCCTCTCCTTTAAGTTTTGCAATCTCATATTCATTTTTCGACCAATAAAATTGATTATTAGTTGTTGCTTTTACCTCGATAAATCGATCACATTTCTCAGAATATTTTGAGTTAAAAGATACAATATCATATTAAAGTGTACCCTTTGTCAAGGACACTATGACTTTTCCTTTTCAGATTTCTATTTTATATTTGTTTGTTGTGTAGAG
>CAKQHB010000039.1 GCA_934234215.1 uncultured Cuneatibacter sp. | reverse complement strand
GATTTCCTGTAATACCAAATAGAATCCTGCTCCGCAGGATTCTCCGCCTGCGGCGGGTCGCGAAGCGACAAATTCCGGTCCGCCGCAGTGCGATCCACGCGGAGCACTTTTTGCTTTACAGGAAATGCAACGCAATTTCCTGTAAAGCAAAAAGAGCCGTATGCGATTTCCCGCACACAGCTCTCTCGTTATTCTTCTTTATTCTCCGATGGGAATGCTGATCTCCGTCACAAATTCCTTCGCATCTTTCGTCAATCCATAGTCGATCATTGTGATTTCTCTCGAAAATCCTCCGATTGGATATCCGTGTTCTTTCATATACGCCAGAAGCTGCTCATACCGCGACGGCGCTTCTGTGTGACTGCCACAAAACCGGATGCTGACGCACCGGGTTTCCGGCAATTCTGCCACTTTCCCTTCGTACTGATCTTCTGCATCCAGCATCAGAAAAATACTGTCATACTTTGCAAATTCTCCTGCTTCCAGATGTTCCGCAGAAATGCCAAGTCCCACTTTTCCGAGAAAGATCAGCGCTTCCTGCTGGGATTGTTCCAGCTTGCGGATCGGCGGCTCCATATCCTCCGCTCCGTTGATAATGAGCGTTCCCTCCACCCGCACAAGGCGGCAGGCTGGCACTGTGACTTCCCGGATCTCCTCCAGCTCAGAATGTCTCGCATCCTCAATCTGGCGCAGTCGATTGTCAATCTTGCGTTCAATGCGGGCAAGCTCCTTCTGACGGGCAATGACCGTCTCTTTCTGTCTGCGCAGCTTTTCCTCAATACGATCCAGATCCCGATCCGACATAAAATCTGCAATCTGATCCAGTGGCAGATCCAGCGCCCGCAAATACCGGATCGTATTTAACACCTCAAACTGCCTCGTGCTGTAGTAGCGATAGCCGCTGTTCGGATCGATCACTTCCGGAATCAGGATGCCTTTTTCCTCATAATGCCGCAGACTGCTGACACTCAGATGAAACAGCTTTGCCACTTCTCCGATCTGAAATAAATCCTTCTCTCCCATCGTTTTCCCGCCTTTTTATACCGTCTGTTTTTTTCGATTCAAAATCGTAAATGCAATGACACAAATGATTACGGACAGCAAAGAACCTGTCGCGGTCGCCAGTCCCATTGGGAACAGCGTCGCCGGAAACAGCCTGGATGTCAGGTAAACGCCGGGGATTCGCACCAGCGAAATTGCGATAATATTGTGTAAGAATGACAGCCCCGATTTTCCGCAGGCGCAGAAATATCCGCTGAAACTAAAGTGAATCCCCGCAAACATACAATCCCAGATGTAGCCCCGGAAATACTGTCCACCCGCTGCAATCACTGCCTGATCCGGCGTAAACAGCCCGACAACCGGATCTGCAATCACCTGTACCAGCAGGCCGATCACCAGACCAAAGCCTGCTGCCAGAAGGATGGCATACCGCAGGGTTTCTTTGGCACGCTCCGGCTGCTTGGCACCAATGTTCTGCGCACCCAGCGCTGACACGGTAGACAGCATGGACGATGGCACAAGGAACAGGAAGCTGATAATTTTTTCCACAATGCCGACTGCAGCCGCATCTGTCAGACCTCTGCGGTTTGCAATAATTGTGATAATCATAAATGCCACCTGAATCAGTCCATCCTGCACACAGATCGGCACGCCAATCTTCAAAATACCGCTGATGATTTCTTTCTGCGGTTTAAAATGCGCGCCATGGATCGAGAGTCCTATCTTTTTCTTTAAAATCACCATCAAAGCGATCACAACACTGAGGGTCTGCGCCAATGTCGTACCCAACGCTGCGCCAGCAGGTCCCAGATGCAATACACCCATGAACAGATAGTCCAGACCGATATTTGCCACACAGGCAATGGCAATAAAGTACATCGGACTCTTGGAATCACCCATGCCGCGGAAAATCGAACTGATGATGTTATACGTCGTGATAAACGGGATACCGATAAAACAAATTATCAGATACTGTACGGTTCCATCCACCGCTTCTGCCGGTGTCGAGACCAGATGCACGATTGGTCTGACCAGCACCACCAGCACAACTGCCAGTACGACAGACAATGCCAGAAACATCGTTGCGGAATTGCCCACATAGCCGGATATCCGCTCTTTGTCCTTTGCACCAACAGACTGTCCGATGCACACCGTCGTGCCCATCGCCAATCCCACGATCATGACCGTCAGCATATGCATGACCTGACTGCCTACGGACACAGCCGTTGTGCTCGCTACTCCTTCAAACTGTCCGATAATCAACAAATCCGCCATGCCATACAGCGTCTGCAAAAAATAAGACAGGAGATAGGGTAACGAAAAAATCAGAATATTCTTCAAAACACTTCCCTTTGTAAAATCACGTTCCAAGTTCGTGTCCTCCTCTGTTTGATTTTCCGTTAGATTAAACCCTATCTCCGTTGTAGAGTCAAGCTTTTTGCCTGATTTTTTTAGAATGCTTTTAACTTTTCATCCAACTCATCCAAATCCCCAAACTTGCGCACCGGATGCTTTTCCAGACTCTCCCGCAGTGTCTCATCGCCATATTTCTTCGGCAGCTCTCGCACAGAGAGCGCCTCTTCCAGTGTCTCGCGCAGTTCCGGAGCCAGCAGCAGATCCCGCACCTTGCTGTCCACGCTGTATTGCTTGCGTACCCGCTCGGAAGTCTCATAAGTTACTTCATAATCGCCCGGCTGCAGGATGCACACACCATCTTCCACCTGCGCGAACATCGGATTTTCCTTGTCTGCGAATACAGTCTCTCCGGCTAATGGCAGCGTCAGTCTCGCACTTGCGCCAAACGGAACGCTGACACGCACCATCACATGCCAGTCATCCTCCGCTTTCCAGCCGCAGCGATACAGTCCGGCAGGCGAATCGTACTCTGCCCACGCTTCACCCAGCTTTGCATTAGGGATTGGCGCAAATTCTGCCTCTCTGCATCCGATCACACCGTCTCTGAAATTCAAACCGGCGGCATGGTGGAATACCCACTCTGCCACAGAACCATATGCATAATGATTCATACTATTCATACTGATGCCGGAAATCGTGCCGTCATCCAACAAACTGTTCCAGCGCTCCCAGACTGTCGTGGCACCCAGCTTGACTTCCCGCAGCCATCCGGGAAACTCTTCGTTCAGCAGCAGGCGATATGCCAGATCGGAATAGCCGAAATCCGTCAAAACATTGCACAGCAGCGGTGTTCCGGTAAAGCCTGTCCGCAGCCTGCAGCCGCTCTTTACAAACAGATCTTCCAGATGTCTGCGCACCAGTTCCTCATTGTCCGACAAATGATATTTCAGCGTCAAAATCTGTGCAGTCTGCGTCTTGATGCAGCAGCGTCCGGTCTCACTGTAATACTCTTTCTTGACTTCTGCAAACTGCTCTTCCGACAATTTACGATATTCGGCTGCATCTTCGGTGTAGCCCAGCACTTCCGCTGCCTTTGCCACTAATTCTGCACTGGCTGCATAATATACATTTGCAATAAACTCTTCATCGGTGCCGCCCATGACCTGCTCTGCACCACCAGCCGGATTGTCCAGCGCCAGCCAGTCACCGTAATGGAACACATATCTCCAGCCATGATCGTCGCCATCCACACGGCGGATATAATCCACCCACGCCTTCATGCTGTCATACTGATCTCTCAGGATGCTCACATCACCATAAAACGTGTACAGCGTCCAAGGGATAATGCATGCTGCATCCCCCCACACACTGGACGTTGTCTGCACGCCAAAGTCCGGCACCACATCCGGCACTTTACCGCCTAAAGACATCTGATCCTTCTTCAGATCATACAGATACTTTGCATAAAATGCATAAGAATCCGTCAGATACGATGCGGTCGGCACAAATACCTGCGTGTCCGCTGTCCAACCCATGCGCTCATCTCGCTGCGGGCAATCTGTCGGCACATCAATGAAATTGCCTTTCAGTCCCCAATATACATTGGACAGGAACTTATTTACCAACTCGTGTCCGGTGCGGATCGAGCCCTTCTGTTCCACCGCACTGTACAATGCCAGTCCTGTGAAATCCTCGCATTTCAGATCCGGAACACCCTCGACCTTCACATAGCGATAGCCAAAGTAGGTAAAGTGCGGCTCCAGTACCGTCTCATTGCCGTCACTGGTGTAAAAATATTCGGACTTTGCGGTTCTCAGGTTTGCATTGTAGAAATTACCCTGCTGCAAAATCTCACCGGTCTGGATATGTACCACCTGTCCTGCCGGAACGTGTACCCGCAGGCGGAAGATACCGGAAAACTCCTGCCCCAGATCCAGTACCAGCTCTCCCGCCGGTGTATGGATCAGCTCCACCGGTGTGATCTGCTCCTGAATCAGAACCGGCAGGCTCATCCGGTCTGTCAATGCACCCTCCGGTGCGTCACTAGATACTGCACGCTCCACCGGCAGCTCCGGAAGTGTCGCATCCACATGCTCACCGTCATACAAGCTGGAATAGGTGATCTGACTGCGGCGAACCGTCCAGTCCGTATCGGTTCCGATAACTTCCTCTGTGCCATCCGCATATGTGATGCGCAGCTCTGCCAATAGCTTCCACTCGTTTCCGTAGTAACCTTTTTCTTCTCTGGAGCTGAATCCAAACCGTGCCTTGTACCAGCCATTTCCCAACAATACAGACAGCGTACCGCTCTCCTGCAGCTGCTCTGTCACATCATATGTCTGATACTGCACCCATTCTGCGTAGTCGTTACAATAAGGTGTCAGATACTCTTCCCCTATCCGTGCACCATTGTAAAAAGCTTCGTACAGACCCAGTCCGCAAATGTACAATCTCGCCTGCGCTACTGATTCCTTTCCTGTAATCTTTCGCTCAAAATACGGATGTCTCGGTTCTCCATTGTCGCAAGTGATCCAATGCGCCTGCCACGGCTCCTCTCTCTTGCCCGTCTCAAACCACTGCGTCTCACTTACTGCCGAATCGCCAGTCTCGTCCTGCACTTCCACCATCCAGTAATACCGGGTCCTGGGCTGCAGCACAACCTCCACATCCCATCCAAGGGAATCTGCCTGCTCCTGCATCCCGGTATCCAAAATCACCTGCTCACCGGCCGCATCCAGACTCACACGGATCCGCGCTGCCTGCTGTCTCTTACCGGCGGCTTCCCGCACCTTCCATGAAAAAACAGTCCGCTCCATCCGGAACCCCAGCGGATTCCGCAGGTGATTCACCTTCGCATCATAAATAACCATGTCGTAAACTCCTCCTGTTGTTGTATGGTTCTTGTAATCCTTATTACAATGACACATGCTATCAAAGCTTCTTTTCATTCATTATACACAGGCGGCAGGAGATATGGGAAGTAAGATTTCCGAGTTTTTGATCTGAAAAAGAATCATACACGAATTTGATGATCTGGATGATGACGATTTCGGTGAAGAAGGTTTTTATATCTTCTAAAACCAAACCGTCTATTTCCCATGCCCGCCTTTGTACGGGCTTTTTTCATTCAAAAATTCGATGAAAGTCGAACTTTCCTATAAAGTAAAAATAGCACCCGGCAAGTACCGCGTGCTGCTTTTATCGTATTCAAATGGGCATAAAAATACCACCGGTCTGATGACTGGTGGTATTTTTAAAGCTGTACGTTATAGATGCGGTTTGCAATCTCATTTAATGACTTTCCGTCAAAAAGAGGAGTCGTCATTACTTCGTCGATGCTGTGCGCTTCGATCCATTTATCGCCATACCACATATCAAATTGATCTTCTGCAAATGGATCAACCCCGCAATCTTTTCCATTGTACTCAAACAGCACATGCGTACATATGCTTGCGATCCTATCTTTCAGCTCTTCTCTTGTTGCCATAGTATGTCTGCGTTCTCCTCTCTTTCTTTCGTTGTCATTTCTCGTGTTGTACGCTTAACTTTTCCGCCTTCGGTATATATATAGTCATGCGCGTGCTCTCCATTCAATCCATACGGATGATTTCGGGCGTTTCCATGATTGTGATTGCTGATCTGCTTTGTCTGTCTCCCGTCTGCACCATAATAATTTCTGTCGATTCCGCCTCTTTTCCCTGTCGTTTGTGTGATAGTATTAGGCTCGTTGATTAGTGTAGCTTTTTGTACTTCGATTATATCTTTTCCAGCCGCATTTTGCAATACTGTCAATTCTTTTTTTGTCGGGCTAAATCGACCACTCAGCCCATCCTGTCGGATTCTGCCGTACTGCATCGGAAGCCCCATGCGGTCAGAAAATGCTTTATATCCCTGCATCTGTCCCTGGTATTTTGCCCGCTTGAGGATCAGCTCCTCTTTACTGGCTCCGCCGGTCTCCAGCAGCTTGACCTGCTGCCGTGTCGCCCGGATGCTGCGCTCTTGCCTGCGTTGCTCCTGCAGTGCCTCGTAGGTCGTGTACTGCTTACCGCCGTACTCTTTCGGGGTGTTCTTTCTGCGATCAGCTCGTCCAGCTCGTCGTCTATCGCATCAAGAGCGGATTGTACCCACTTTTTGATACTCTCCTCAGACATGCCCAACTGCTCCAGCCTCGTGATCTCCCAGTCTGCTGTCGCCGGGGCGAATCCATTGATACGGATCCGCTCCACAATATCATTGAGTATCCGGATTTCAAGTTGTGAGTACAGGCTCTCGACTTTAATTGTCAGAGCCTCCAGCTCTCCCTGTATCATTTCATCCCCATCGTCTGATGTGTTAATTTTTGCAATTGCGGCTGCAGCATCCTCGCCTGCAGCGAGGATGCTTATCATTGTTACCATGTTTCCTTCTCCTTTCGCTCTGCAAATATTGACTTTTCATTGACCAACGAAACATCTACTATTCTGATAAGAAAAAGGCTTTTTCAGATTTTGTAACCGCTACCGGAGCTTTCGTTGTCAGGCCAGATTCACGCAAACCGTATGCAGATGTTCAAACAGTTCTTCGAACCGCAATGCTTTTTTGTTCGAGGGGAAATTACGATTTCATCTATCTTTTCTCACTTGATATAGATGAAATCTTCTGTGTGAACGTGTGAAAGAGATCCGCAAAGTTCCCAATTTAGCATTGGAAAAGTTTGGTGCAAAACTGGGAGTAACAAAGGTCGCCTATCTCGCATTGAAAAAGGAGTGAATAGTCTCACCGACCAAATGGCAAAAGCAATCTACCGAGATCTGACTCAGAAACAAAAGGCTTGTGTCCTCGCCGAGGAGATAGGACACTACAAGACCAACACCGGAAGCATCCTCGATCAGAGCAACACCGGCAACCAGGAACAGGAATACCAGGCACGACTCTATGGCTACAATTTGAAAGTTGGGCTGATAGGCATTGTCCAGGCATACGAGGCAGGATGCAGGAATCTGCACGAAACTGCCGAGCTTTTGGATGTTACGGAAGCGTATCTGATAGAAGTATTGGATACATACCGGCGAAAATGCGGCTGCGGAACTGAATTTGACAATTACATAGTGATGTTTGAGCTGTATCTGGCAGTGATACGGAAATCAGAATAGGCGATACGTATTTTTATGTATTTTGTATTGACATACGTATTTTTACGTGATACAATGTAACCATACTTAAGAAAGGAGTTACGAAAGATGCCAATGACACCGAGGGAAATGGTTTCTCTCCTGAAAAAGAATGGTTTTGAACAAGTAAGTCAAAATGGATCACATGCAAAGTTCAAAAATCCAGACACCGGAAAACAAACCATTGTACCCCTTCACAGCAAGGCAATGAAGAAAGGACTAGAGCAAGCCATTTTGAAACAGGCAGGGCTGAAATAAGCCCTCTCCCTTTCTTCTCTTTCAAAAGGAGCATATATCATGAAAAAATTATTCTATCCAGCAGTGTTTCACAAAGAAGACGAAGGATTTTGGGTATCGTTTCCCGACTTTCCGGAATGCTTGACCGAGGGAGATGATATGGAATCCGCATATGAAATGGCGGTTGAAGCGTTAGGTCTCGCCATTACCAGTCGTGAATCCGAAAAAGAAGCAATTCCAAAACCTTCTGATCCTTCTACCATTGATGCCGAGGGTGGTACGATCCTTGTCGTGAACTTCGATATGATGGACTATCTGAAAAAGCATAATTCAAGAGCTGTAAAGAAGACTCTGAGCATCCCGGAGTGGCTGAACGAAGCTGCTACTTCTATGGGAGTGAACTTCTCTCAGGTATTACAGGAAGCCCTCATGCAGAAAGTAATGCCGAAATAATTGGAGATCTCCCATGTTGAAATATTGTTCTTATCCTGCTGTCTTCTCTTACGATGAGGACGGCATCAGCATTACGTTTCCCGATCTTCCCGGTTGCCTTCCATGTGCAGATAAAGACAACACGAAGGGTGCGTTGAAAAACGCCGAAGAGGCACTGAAACTTCACCTCACTGGCATGATGCAGGACGGGGAACTGCTACCGAATCCAACTCCTGTCACTGCACTCAACCTGAGAGCAAATGAAGTTCCGATGCTGATTGAAGCCATTATGTCTTCCAATTTCTAGGAAGGCAGGTTACAGAGTCGTCACCTTCCCGCCGGAGATCATCGCAAAGATTCCCAAACGCAAAAAAAATCAGCGCATATTCACTTACAACCCTGTGCAAGTATCGCGCCGATTCAAAAAAGCTCTCGTAAAATGTAATTTGCCTGATATGCGTTTCCACGCTCTCAGATCTTACGCTGCCACCATCTTCCATGCGCTTGGAGTGATCGATCAGCGCATCATGGAGCGTGGCGGTTGGGAATCTGAGTATGTCATGAAGAGGATTTACCGTGGTTCTACACCAGACATCCGGAAGAAAGAAGATGATAAAATTTTTTACCACATTTCTGTTCTATCTGTATAAGTGTCACACGAAATGGCACACGAAAATTCAAGAATGGCTTAAAATCGCGGTTTTTGAAGAGCAGGTAGCGGGAATCGAACCCGTCTCTCCAGCTTGGGAAGCTGGCGTTCTACCGATGAACTATACCTGCATGAGTGATCTACGTTTAGTATAACGCAGACCGTCTCTTTTTTCAATGCTTATTTTTGGAAATTAT
Organism: uncultured Cuneatibacter sp.; assembly: GCA_934234215.1. GTDB lineage: Bacteria > Bacillota > Clostridia > Lachnospirales > Lachnospiraceae > CAKQHB01. The sequence continues at coordinate 2,563 of CAKQHB010000039.1, read as the reverse complement.
TCTTTCTTTTTTTGATCTCGCTGCAGATCACTTTCTGAATCTGGTCGATGTTGACCGGCTTGCTCAGGTGGGCGTTCATCCCCGCATCTCTCGCCGCATCCCGATCCTCCTGAAATGCATTTGCCGTCATTGCAATAATTGGAATGTCTGTTGCGTCTGCCTGCTCCAGACTCCGGATCTTCTTTGTCGCTTCCAGACCATTCATGACCGGCATCTGAATATCCATCAAAATCGCATCATAATAGCCATTGCCCTGTTTCTGATACTGCTCCACGGCTTCCTGACCATTCTCTACGCTTTCAAAAATCACGCCTCGATCTTCCAGCAGACGCTCGATGATCTCCCGGTTCAATGCATTATCCTCAACGACCAGAATCCGCAATCCATCCAAGCTGTTCGACACAGCACCGTTTTCTTTTGCCGCCCACAACGCAGATGCCTCGGAAATTTGCTGTTCTGTCGCATAGGGAAGCTCCAGGTGCACGCGGATCTTCGTTCCCTTTCCAGGTTCACTGTCCACAAAAATTTTACCTTTGAACAGATCCACAATTTCCCGCACGATAGACAATCCCAATCCCGTGCCGCCGCTCTCATTCATATGCTCCCGTTCAAAGGGCAGGAACATCTTTTTCTGAAATTCCTTGCTCATACCCCGCCCGGTGTCTGTCACATAAAAATCGTACTTACACATCTCCTCATTCCGCTCCAGACAAACTTCCTCGTATATGATCCTGCCACCCTCCGGCGTATTTTTCACCGCGTTGGACAGCAGATTAAAGAACAGCTGATAAAATCGCATACTATCCATCCACAACGGTCTATTTCCTTTTGAACGATGGATTTCGAATGTAATGCTTTTTTCCTGACAAAGCACTCCGATCGTATTTTGCAATCCATTCAAAAATTCCGTATGGCTCGTCACTTCCGGATGCAGATTCATCTCGCCGCTCTCGATTTTTGCCATATCCAAAATATCGTTGATCAGTGACAGCATGAACCGGCTGGAATTCTCCATCCGATCCAGATCCGCCTCCAGCCTCTCGCGGTTCTCCAGATCTTCCCGCATAAATCCAATCATATTGATGACAGCATTCATCGGTGTTCGGATATCATGGCTCATATTTGACAAAAACAGCGACTTCGCGCGGTTCGCTTTTTCCGCATCTTCCCGGGCATTTTGCAGATAGCGCTGATACTCCAGCTCCTGATGCGCCACCTCATCCACACTTCGGAAACTAATTACCACATAGGTCGCATCCGCTTCCCGCAATACCGTTCCGACATAAACTTCGAAATATTCCTCGCCGTCCGCATTTGGAACTGACTGATAACGGACCGAAAAATCTTCGTGTTTTTTCAGGTATTCCAGCAAATACTCCCGACTCAGATACCGCTGCATCTTTTCTTTGTATTCCGGCAATACAAACTGGTCAATGTACATTCCCACAATTTCCGAATAGCCGGACTGATTTTCTACCACACTTCTCGCATTTGTATTTTGATTGATCTTGAGGGTACGATAATGATCGTTCTCCAGATTCACATAATACAATGATACAAAATCCTTCATCAACGTATCCTGAATCCGGCGCAGCTCAGCTTCTTTTTTCCGGTATTGACGCCTCTCTTTTTCGTACTCCGTCGTGTCACGGCAAATGATCATCGCTCGCAGATGTCCACTGTCTTCTGCCTGATATAACAATGCATTGGCGTGAAAATATTTATCCCGTACCGCCACATAATAATCCGATTCTGCATTGCAAATACCGCGAGCATACGCCTCGCGCAGTCCTTCATTTGTCCAAAATGCCGCCATATACGGTTCCGCATAACGCACACCTGTCACCCGGTTGATGAACGCGCTCATCTCTGTAAAATCCATTGGCAAATGGATCCCCAACTTCTCCGTCAGATGCTCACCATCCTTTGTGATGACCTGATTCTGCACCATTCCCTCTGTCAAATCAAAGCTATAGGTAAACAGTGCATTTGCCAACACCGCATCCCGGTACTGTTTCCGCTCCTGCGAAAGTTTCTGCATCAGCCCTTTGTTGATCTGCGCATCCCGCGCAGACTGCTGAATCGCCTTCACTTCCACCGTCTCATCCACCAGAATACATGCGCAATATCCCTGCTCCTCCCACGGGTAACAGATTGTCTTAATATAGCGATCCGTGTTCTCCACATACTGATGAAACTCTGTGTGTTCCTGCAAATACGCAGCGCGGTAATACTGACGCAGCAATACATCTCTCTCCGCAAGCTCCGGTGCCACATCCTGCAGAAAGTAATAATCCAATAATCGCTCCCGCGGAATATTTCGGACTTCTTCCGTACTCCTGTTTGCGTAACGATACACCCAATCTGCCGGCATGCCAGCGTCGTCCAAAATCACTTCTATTACACAAAAAGCGACCGGCATCTGCCCGTATGCAGCCTTACACTGCTCAATATCCAGTCTATTCATACCACCACCCACTTTTCGCGTCGGTCGGTCGGTCGGTCGGTCGGTCGGTCGGTCGGTCGGTCGGTCGGTCGGTCGGTCGGTCGGTCGGTCGGTCGG
>CAKQHB010000038.1 GCA_934234215.1 uncultured Cuneatibacter sp. | reverse complement strand
TTTGTTATGTCATTTTTTATTTCTTATTCATTATACACCATTTCTGACGATTTGAGAAATTTCCTATAGATCAAAAAACCGCCCTCTGGTGAAGACCAGAGGGCAGTCGCTTACAGTTCAAATGTTTTTCTGTCTTTATGCCAGATATTTTTTCAGAGTTGCACGAACAGCGCCTGCTCCTGCGATCTCTTCTACAAACAAAGCCTCTACCTTATCTGCCAGACCTGCATCGTACAGGTTGACACCAAAGATATTCGCATTTTCCAGAATCGGCTTTAACTGACCGGTGTAGCTTGCAGGATTTCCTGCCTCGATGCCAGCCAGAGCTGCTTTCAGCTGATCCATCATCGGATCGTTGCTCAGCTCGAAAGGCTTCAGATCATCATCTACACCCAGCAGATAACGCAGCCATCCAGCCAGTGCCAGCGGAATGTAGGTCAGCTTCTTCGGATCTAACTCATCGGATGCCATGTAGGACTTGATGGTTTCGCCGAAACGAACGGAAACCTTCTGAGACGTATCAGTTGCAATACGCTGAGGGGTATCCGGAATGAACGGGTTCGGCAGTCTCTCCTCGATAACTTCGTCGATGAATGCCTTCGGAGACAGGATACCGGGGTCTGTTACAACCGGCATACCCTCTTCGTAACCGATCTTCTTTACCAGTGCAGACAGCTCTGCATCCTTCATCTCACCTGCGATAGAGGTGTGACCTAGTACACAGCCATAAACAGCCAGTGCGGTGTGCAGCGGATTCAGACAGGTGGTAACCTTCATGCGCTCTACCATATTTACGGTATCGCGATCAGTCAGATAAACACCAGCCTTCTCCAGTGCCGGACGACCATTCGGGAACTTGTCCTCGATTACCAGGTACTGCGGACCTTCTGCATTTACAAACGGGGCGATGAATGTCTTTCTGCCGGTTACAACCGGAGCCATCTCCTCAACACCGAGCTTTGTCAGATTCTCCTCTACAACCTTTGCCGGTCTGGGAGTAATCTTATCGATCATAGACCAAGGGAAGCTTACCTGCTTCTCGTCCTTCAGATAGTCTAAGAACTCTTCGTCTACGAAGCCTCTTGCAGCCCACTCATTTGCAATTGCCATAACGGATGTCTGCAGCTTCTCACCATTGTGAGAGCAGTTATCCATGCTGACAACTGCGATCGGGTACTTGCCTGCCTGATAACGCTCATACAGCATCGCGGTTACGATACTCATTGCGTGGCGGGCAGATGCGGGACCTTCCTCGATGTCCTTTACAACAACCGGCATATAGTTGCCATCGATACCCTTTAATGCATAGCCCTTCTCGGTTACGGTAAAGCTCATCATCTGCAGGCTTGGATTTGTGAAAATCTCCTTCAGGCGAGCCATATCCTCTGCGTTGGAGGAATCTGCCTTTACACCCTCTGCGATGCTGGCGATGACACGGTTCTGAGTTGATCCATCCGGCTTTAAAGTAACCATCATGGTCAGGTTGTCGAATGGACGATAGATCATATCAATAATGTCGTAGTCAAAAGTCTCCACTGCGATGATACCGCGATCTGCTTCTCCGCGATTTAACAGATCGTCCTGCAGTGCTGCAATATAGCCACGGAAGATGTTACCAGCTCCAAAATGAACCCAGATTGGATTCTTCTTGGTTGCTTCATCCATAGCTGCTACATCATATTTCGGAAGCGCGATACCAGCTGCCTCAAAAGCAGCAGTCTCCTGAATTCCTTTTAATGAAAGTTTCATGATTTTGTCCCCACTTTGCATTTGAATTGCTTATTTATTCTTTGCTTCTTTGTCGATTGCTTCCCACAGACCGCACAGATAAGCTGCACCCAGTGCTCTGTCATACAGACCATAACCAGGCATTGCAACCTCATCCCAGATCATTCTGCCGTGGTCGGGGCGGATCGGTCCTTCGAAGCCGATGTCATACAGTGCACGCATAATGGCATGCATATCGAACGTACCATCGCTGGACAGATGAGCGGATTCCTCGAAATCTCTCTCGCCGTCGTTGAATCTCAGGTTACGGATGTGTGCAAAATGGATTCTGCCCTTCAGGGAACGGATCATATCCGGCAGATCATTCTTTAAGCTGGTGCCGTAAGAACCGGTACAGAAGGTAACGCCATTGTGAGGGTTATCTACCATCTTCATCATGCGCAGGATGTTCTCTTTGCTGATGATGATACGAGGCAGACCAAATACGCTCCATGCCGGATCATCGGGATGAATTGCCATGTTGATGTCGTACTTGTCACAGGTCGGCATAATTGCTTCCAGGAAGTACTTCAGGTTCTCGAACAGCTTCTCGGAATCGATGTTCTTGTACAGCTCAAACAGCTCTTTTACCTTTGCCATACGCTCAGGCTCCCAGCCTGGCATTACGGTACCGTTCATATCCCCTGCGATGGAATCAAACATCTTCGCAGGATCCAGAGCATCTACAGTGTCCTGATTGTAAGCTAGTACAGTGGAACCATCCTCACGAACTCTTGCCAGCTCGGTTCTGGTCCAGTCAAATACCGGCATGAAGTTGTAGCATACCATGTGGATGTCAGCCTTACCCAGATTCTCCAGGGTCTCGATGTATGCTGCGATATCCTTATCTCTGTCAGGACCTGCGGTCTTGATGGCATCGCTGATGTTTACACTCTCGATACCATCCAGAGTCAGACCTGCATCCTCAACCTCTTTCTTCATTGCCAGAATCTCGTCCAGCTGCCATACTTCACCGGGCATCTTATCATACAGAGTGGTGATAATACCGGTTACATAGCAAGTCTGCTTAATCTGCTTTAAGGTTACGGTATCATGTCCGGTACCGTACCATCTCATTGTCATTTTCATTTTTTTATATTCTCCTTTCGTGGCAGGCGCCTGCCTTTTTGCTCCTGCTTTTTACCATCTTACAGACCATCTGGTGCTATATTCTCCAGACAGCTTCTCTTTTTTGCCCTGTTCTACATTCTTTCCTTTTTCTGCTTTTTTATGTTCTTCCAGCAACTCTTCAAATCGGTCTTCGTCTACCGGAATCGTTACCCAGTCATCCGTCCAGTCGGAAAGATGAGCTGCATTGGAAATGCTCAGTCCGCGGATTCCTTCGATGCCCGGTGCCAGAAGCGGTGTTCCCTTTAAAATCGCATCGGTAAAGTTCTGAAGGATTCCCACATGTGCGGTCTCTTTTTCAGTGATTTCGATGTTGATTTCCTCCATCGGAATCTGCACAAATCCTGCGGTCGCCTCAAAGCACACCTCCCGCTCAGACTGTTCCAGCTTCCAGAACTTTAAGGTTCCATTTTCTGCTACTAGCTTTCCTTTGTCGCCGGATATTTCAAGGCGATTCGTTCCCGGATACTCCCCGGTGGAACTGACAAATACGCCGCTGGCTCCATTTTCATATTGCGTATAGATCGTAACATCGTCTTCTACCTCAATGTTATGATACTTGCCGTAGGAACAGAATGCGCGGACTCTCGTTGGCATACCTACCAGCCACTGCCAGATGTCCAGATTGTGCGGGCACTGATTCAACATAACACCGCCGCCCTCTCCGTTCCACGTTGCTCTCCAAGAGCCGGAATTATAATATGCCTGCGTCCGGTACCAATTTGTCACGATCCAGACACTGCGCTTGATATTTCCCAGTTCTCCGTTTTGGATCAGCTCCCGCATCTTGCGAAAGATCGGGTTTGTACGCTGATTATACATGATGCCAAATACAACATCGGACTGCTTCGCGACTTCATTCATCGCATAAACTGCCTTGACCGATACGCCTGCGGGCTTTTCTGTCAGCACATGCAGTCCCTTTTTCATTGCCGCTGTGGCAATTACCGGATGCAGCTTGTGGGGTGTTGCCACCAGCACTGCCTGAATCCGATCACTGTTTAACAGATCTTCGTAGGATTCGTATACGTCTACGCCGGGAAGATTTTCTTTTGCCCAGGCTCTTCTGCCCTCATCAATATCGCAGACAGCCGCCAGCTCCAGACCGGTTACTTTTCCGGCAAAAATATTGTTTGCATGGGCACTTCCCATATTACCGATCCCGACGATTCCAATACAAACCTTTTCCATGGTTTCTGCTCCTCCTGTCCTGAAACAGCATATCCCGGAAGCAGACCGGGACGTCTGCTCTCGGGAAATGCGAAGAATCCTCTGGAATAGGACTCTATATTTTTAAGGACTATTATGCTTCTTTTGCTGCTCTAGCTTCGATTTCTTTCTTCTGAACATCTGCCGGAGCCTGCTCATAGCGAGTGAACTCGTAGGAGAAATCTCCGATGCCGCCGGTCATAGAACGAAGATCAGTGGAATAGCCGTACAGCTCAGACATCGGCACTTCTGCCGTTACTTTCTGCTTTCCGCCATCCAGATGATCCATGCCAAGGATACGACCACGGCGCTTATTCATATCGCCCATCACATCACCGCTGAAACGGTTCGGCACAATCACTTCTACCGTTGCGATCGGCTCTAACAGTACCGGCTGTGCTTCCATCACACCCTGCTTGAATGCCAGGGAAGCTGCCGTCTTAAATGCCATCTCGGAGGAATCTACCGGATGATACTTACCATCGATCAAAGTTGCCTTCAGACCAACGACCGGATATCCTGCAAGAGGACCTCTCTGAACGGATTCCTGAATGCCCTTTTCGATTGCCGGGAAGAAGTTCTTCGGAACTGCTCCACCCACAACGCGCTCTTCAAATACATAAGGAGTATCCAGATCTCCGGAATTTTCAAACTCCATCACTACAACGCCGTACTGACCATGTCCGCCGGACTGCTTCTTATGAGTACCGGTAACGGTTGCTTTCTTTCTTACGGTCTCACGGAATGCAAATGCAGGCTTGGACAGAACGATCTGTGCCTTATAGCGGTTCTCCAGCTTGCTGACTACGATATCCAACTGCTGATCGCCCAGTCCGTATAACAGAGACTGACGATTTTCGGTATCGTTTACAATGCGGAGGGTGCGATCTTCGTCCATCAGCTTTGTCAGTGCGCTGACAACCTTATCCACATCACCCTTATTCACCGGATCATATCTCTTATAAGTATACGGAGTCGGGATCTGAGGTTTGTCATAAACAACAGTAGCACCCTTGCCAGCCAGTGTATCGCCGGTCTGAACCTTGCTCATCTTTGCAAGAGCACCGATATCGCCTGCCTGCAACTCCGGAACCTCGATAGCTTCCTTACCGCGCAGAACGTATACCTTACCAACCTTCTCCTCGGAATCCTGGTCAATATCGTACAGTGTGGTATCCCCCTTCAGCGTACCGGTGCAAACCTTGATCAGGGAATACTTTCCGATAAACGGATCTACCAGTGTCTTAAATACCTTGACGCTGACATGCTTATCTACATCATAGGACAGGGATAACAGCTCGCCTGTCGTGATATCTTTACCATGCAGAACGGTCTGATCCGGTGATGGGAAATACTTCTTAATTGCTAACATCAGCATGTTCAGACCCTGTGCATTGACACCGCTGCCCATCAGAACGGGAACAATGCCGCCTGTCATAACATTTTCACGAAGAGCACCGGATACTTCCTCGTAAGTGAACTCATCGCCTGCAAAATAGCGATCCATCAACTCTTCGCTTGTCTCTGCAACTGCTTCGATCAGAGACTCACGGCTGGCTGCCAGATGCTTTTCCAGATAATCCGGAATCTCGCACTCTTCGTACTTGCTGCCATCAATGAAACGACGTCCCTTCATCTTGACAACATTTACAAATCCGACAAACTTCTCATTTTCACGCATCGGGATGTGGAACGGTGCGATCTTTCGACCGAACTTTTCATTCAATGCGACGTTTACTTTACGGAAGCTGGCCTGATCATCATCCATACCAGTTACAAAGATCATGCGAGGCAGCTCATGCTTCTCACAATACTCCCATGCACGCTCAGTGCCAACCTGCACGCCAGCCTTGCCGTCTACTACAATAACAGCGGCATCTGCTGCGCTCAGTGCTTCTTCTACTTCTCCTGCGAAATCAAAGTATCCGGGGGTATCTAAGAAATTGATCTTAATATCTTCATACTCGATCGGAACAACGCTCGTGCCGATTGAGAACAGGCGCTTTGCTTCTTCTTTGTCAAAATCACTGATGGTATTTCCGTCTTCTACACGCCCCTGTCTGTTCGTTACTCCAGTAACGAATGCAGCAGCCTCTACCATAGTTGTCTTGCCCGCACCGCCGTGTCCAAGTACTACCACGTTGCGAATGCGGCTGGTGTCATAAACCTTCATGTCTAAAGCCCTCCCAGTTTGTATTTTTTGTACAAAAAATAATGCCCCATACTTCTTTCCTGTACCTTTTTAACAAAATTATACTAGAATTTTGACAAGAATGCAAGGAAAATATGTAAGATGCCCTGCTTTTTTATCAAAAAGCAGGGCTCTCGGAGGTTTCTCAAGCCAATTGCTTATTTTAAATAATCCTGATGTGCCAGTTGGATCTTCGCACGGTCTACTTGGAACCGGGACAAATGTACGCTCAGGATTTTTTTCGCATCCTCGATCCGTTTTTCCCGGATAGCTCGGATGATCTCCTCATGGTCATTTATCGTTTTCAGATCTCTTGGATCCTCCAGACTCACATAGCGGACACGGTCAAAATGGATGCCCAGCATCCGGAGCATCTCATGACAGTGCGGTTTTCCACAGATCAAAAAGAACTTTTCATGAAACTCGTTATCCAAGCGCAGCAGGTTATACTGATCGAAATTTTCCAGATAGAACTTCTGCATCACGAGGTTTGCATCGAACCACAGGAAATCTTCCTCCCGGATGCGGCCTTCAACCTCATCCATGAGCCCCATTTCCAACCTCATCCGCAAAAAACGTGCCTCTTCTACCAGATCATAGTCAATCAACGCCACTCTCGTGCCTTTCTGCGGCATCGTCTCCACGACGCCGACCCGTGCCAGTTCCGCCAGTGCTTCCCGCACTGGCGTTCTGGACACCCCAAGCTCATTCGCGAGCACCTGCTCACTGAGCAGACTTCCCGGAGCCAATTCCATCCGTATAATATTATCTCTTAATACTCGCAGAGCATAATCCTTGTTGGATTCTCCTGCCGTCCGCTCTTTCACTATCATAATCTGCCCCTATCTGTCTGCTTTCTATATTTATTTATAATTTCCGACTGTGATGGTATCTGCTGCAAAATTCTCAATGCTTGCGCCCTTCTTGTAGAAGTGGATCGCATTCTTCAGAATACCGTCAAAGGTATAATACTCGTCATCCTTTGTGATTGGCAGATGAACATACTCTTTCTTGCAGCCAGCCTTGTAGATCGCACTGATCAACTCTACGGTCTTTCTGCCGTCTGCGCCGGTGATCATCGGTCTTCCGCCAGTCTCCAGAGCGGTCAGATAGTTGTCGATCTCACCGGTATGTCCCTCGTAAGGAAGATCCGGAATGGAGTTGTAGTAGTCGTTGATCTTTTTAACCAGCTCGTCTCCACCATGCTCGATGGGGAATCCATTGGGCTTTGTCACCTCAGCCTTGCAATCCCACGGAGCAGCAATCTTTGCATTTTCACACTGCAGCACAATACCCTGCTCCTCGCCGTGATGAACAACAGAGCTTGTAACTTCTGCCAGACCGCCGTCTGCATACTTCAAAACTGCGAAGGACAGATCCTCTACCTCAGAGTTGTCATGCATAACATTACTCAGAATGGAAACGCACTCATCCGGCAGACAACCTTCGATCCAGTTGATCATGTCGATGTGATGAACGGCATGGTTCAGAGTAGGACCGCCGCCTTCTTTTTCCCAGGTTCCTCTCCACCACAGATCGTAGTAGCAGTGACCTCTCCACCACAAAGAGTTGACATGTGCACAGCGGATCTTTCCTGCGATACCGCTGTCAGCAACCTTCTTTAGCTTATAGATGGAATTGCGGAAACGGTTCTGTGCGATACAGCCCATCACAACACCGTTGCGCTCTTCTGCCTCTAACATGGCATCACACTCCTGCAGGCAGGTTGCCATCGGCTTCTCCACCAGAACATTCTTGCCGGCATTCATGGAATTGATTGCGATCTCCGCATGAACATAAGGCGGTGTGCAGACATGTACAATGTCGATCGGCACATCGGATGCCAGCATCTTCTGATGATCGTCAAATACAACGGCATCTTTCAGACCGTATTTTTCTTTTGCTGCCTCTGCCTTTTCCGGATAGATATCGCACAGAGCGACGATCTTCACACGATCCGGAAACTCCAGCAGACCATTGATATGTGCGGATGAAATGTTACCTATACCTACGATAGCTACATTATACATCTTTTTTCCTTCTTTCTGCAGCTTTTTTGCTGCTGATCCATTTGATTGATGAAATAATAATTTATGCCAGACGGGTTGCCTGCATCTGAGCCTTGACGCAAAGCTCTGCTGCCTTAAATGCATGCTCCTGTGTCATTGCGTTCTCGGTGCGGTTGATGCAGTCTAAAATCAACTGTCCAAAGTACGGATATCCAACCTGACCAGTTACGCAGAAATGCTGCTCACCCTCTTTATTTACAAGGAATACATGGTTGGATGTGCCGTCATGTGTTCCGACATTAATATACTTTCTCAGTTCGATGTAACCATCCGTACCAAGTAAGAAGGTACGTCCGTCACCCCAGGTGCCAAGTCCGTCCGGAGTAAACCAGTCTACGCGGAAATACTGGGTTGCGCCGTTATCGCCAACAAGCATTGCATCGCCAAAGTCATCCAGACCGGGATGATCCGGGTGTGCATAGTTTGCGATCTGGCTCTTAACAACCGTTGCATCCTTTGCACCGGTGTAGTACAGGAACTGCTCGATCTGGTGGCTGCCGATATCACACAGGATTCCGCCGTAGCCTTCCTTCTCATAAAACCAATCGGGACGGCTGCCGGGATTTTCTCTGTGCGGACCCATGCCAAGTACCTGGATCACACGACCGATGGCACCCTGCTCTACCAGCTGTCCTGCGAAAACAGCAGCTTCTACATGGATTCTCTCACTGTAGTAAACCATGTACTTTCTGCCGGTCTTCTTTACCATCTCTTTTGCATCTTCCAACTGCTTTAAGGTTGTCAGAGGTGCTTTATCTGTAAAATAATCCTTGCCTGCTGCCATAACACGCAGCCCCAGTGCGCAGCGAAGGCCGGTAATTGCGGCTCCGCAAACGAGCTTTACTTCAGGATCATTCAAAACTTCTTCTTCACTGGAGGCTGCCTTGACACCAGGAAAAGCTTCCTGAAACTTTGCAACCTTCTCCGGATCCGGATCGTATACCCATTTCAGGGTTGCTCCGGCCTCCACTAAACCGTTACACATTCCATAAATATGTCCATGATCCAGCGCAACTGCTGCGATCACAAACTCACCGGGCTTCACAACCGGATCCGGCTTTCCCTTGGGTGCATAGTTCATACCATCTGCCGCTAACATTTCTTTCTCCTCCTGCTGCTCCTGCAGCTTTTCCTTGAGTGATATTGGGTTGTTTTGCTACTTATTCACAAACCGGCATTTATCCTGCCGGGATGAAGCAATTTTTATCTTTTTGCTGTTTACTGCTATTCTAGTATACAAGTTTGTTTTTGAAAAAAAGGGCGCTATCATACACTGACAGCGCCCTCCGCTCCGACGGAAAGCATCACATCAGAGTTTATTATTTTTGGTACAAAGATTAATTAGATCCCTTTACGCTGTTGTAAATTTCCTGACGATCTGCAAGGATATCCTTAACACCAGCATTCTCAGCTGCCTTTAACCATGCATCGTAGGTTGCATCGAAGTCAGCTTCTGCACAGGTGATAACCTTTGTTCTGTACTCGGATTTTAACAGATCCAGATCGGTCTGAGCCTTTACCTGGCTTTCCGGAGCATACATATACTGCGCGGACTGCAGAGGGTTCTCAGCAATAGCCAGTTCATAGTCCTCGATGGTGTAGTCTTCATATCCGGGGTTATCTGCTGCGATACAAGCGTTGAAGTCATCTACATTCTGGAAGTAACCCTGGTTACCAACTAAGAACAGGTCGGTACGGATCCAGTCCTTATCGGTCTGGTTGTAATCAGCATCCTTCGCGATCGGAACACCATTTTCGTTGTACTCGAAGTGCTCGCCCTCGATACCGTGATAGATTGCGAAACCGCCTTCTTCGGTGGACAGCCAGTCAAGATAAGTAACAGCTGCTTCTACCTGCTCTGCAGAGTAGGTCTTCGGAACCATCATGATCAGTCCGCCGGGGCCGTAATCATAAGAATACTGCTTGCCGTCGTTTACATTTTCCAGAGAAGGCATTGCTACGAATTCTGCCTCCGGATTCTTCTCCTTCAGAGTCTGCAGCAGGCTGCCGCGCAGGATATCTACGTTGTAACCAACGTTTCTTTCCAGGCTGGCCAGCTGACCATTTACAAAGTAAGACTGCATCTGCTCATCCGTCTGTGCGTAGAACTCCTGGTTCATCAGACCATTGTTATAGCACTTGTTCAGGAATCTCATGTACTCACGATATCCCTCATCACCGTAGAACTCAAAGCCTTCGTTTACTGCCATCTTCTCCGGATCGCTGACATTCTTCATGAATGCTGCTGCCAGAGTACACAGATAGTTGCCGGTACTGTTAGACTCTACAGAATAAGGAACTACACCGATAACGCCGGAGTTTCCTTCCGGATTCTCCTTAACCATCTTCTCCAGTGCATCGTAATACTCATCTACCGTCTTCGGCATATCCAGACCAAGCTTCTCCAGCCAGTCCTGACGGATGAAGACGTTGTTTGCAGCAGTGGTAGCACGTCTTGCGACAACGCCAAACAGGTTACCGTCTGCATTACGTCCAAGCTCCAGGCACTCATCACCGATGTATGCCTTCAGGTTCTTTGCCTGATCGTCGCCATCAATGAAAGCAGACAGATCCCAGATACCGCCATCCTTGTAATAATCTCTTGCATAGGTGTAAGTATAGGTCAGTGTGATAGTCGGTGCAGTACCAGAAGACATCATGGTCTGCATCTTTGTAACTTCGTCAGAACGGGGAACTGCTACGAATTCCAGATTGATACCCACCTCTTTCATGGCATCCTGGCAGTATTCTACCCATCTGTTGTCTGTGATAGTGGAACCTTCCGGCGCATTGGAGCGGTCGAACAGTTCTACCTGAATGGTTACATCATCAAACTTCTTGGAACCATATGTCGTCTGATACTTGCTGGAACCATCCTCATTGGTTGCGGGCTCATTGTCCCCGCTGTTGTCGTTGGTCTTGTTGCCGCATGCCGCAAAGGACATCACCATCATAGCAGCCATCAGACCTGCAACGATACGTCTTTTCATTTTGTTACATCCTCCCTTTTTCATCTATGTTTGCTGCACACTAGTATCCCAGTCCTCTGAAGGTTTGAGGCACGACCATAACAAGCATCGTGCCTCTTTGAATTTTCATTGACTGATGAAATGGCAGTTCACATCAATTTAAAACTTTTTAGTTACCCTTTACTTCATCATAAACCGCCTGGCGATCTTCCAGAACCTGCTCGATACCGGCATTCTTTGCTGCCTGTAACCATGCATCATAGGTTGCATCAAAATCAGCTTCTGCACAGGTGATAACCTTTGTCTGATATTCGGATCTTAACAGTGCCAGATCAGTCTGTGTATCAGCCTGACTATCCGGAGCATACATGTACTGTGCAGACTGTACAGCTACATCTCCAACAGACAGTTCATAATCCTGTAATGTATAGTCTTCATACCCGGGGTTATCTGCTGCGATATTTGCATTGAATGCATCTACGCTTTCGAAATATCCCTGGTTACCAACTAAGAACAGGTCAGTACGGATCCAGTCCTTATCCTTCTGGTTGTAATCAGCATCCTTTGCGATCGGAACACCATCTTCATTGTACTCGAAGTGCTCGCCCTCGATACCGTGATAGATTGCAAAACCGCCTTCTTCGGTGGACAGCCAGTCAAGATAAGTAACCGCTGCCTCTACCTGCTCTTCACTAAAGGTCTTCGGAACAAATGCGATCAAACCACCTTCGCCGTATACTGCACTGTAACGCTCACCATTGTTTTCATTCTTGAGCATCGGCATTGCAATAAATTCAGCATCCGGATTCTTCTCTTTCAGAGTCTGCAGCAGGCTGCCGCGAAGAATGTCTACGTTATAGCCTACGTTAGATTCAAAAGTACCCAGCTGACCATTTACGAAGTAAGACTGCATCTGCTCTGTGGTCTGTGCGTAGAATTCCTGGTTCATCAGACCATTGTTGTAGCACTTGTTCAGGAATCTCATGTACTCACGATATCCCTCATCTGCATAAAACTCAAAGCCCTCACCAACAGCCATTTTTTCTTCATCGGCTACATTCTTCATAAATGCCATTGCAATGACATTACGATAACCTGCAGTTGTGTTAGAGTCAACACCACTCGGCACGATACCGATCACGCCGGAGTTTCCTTCCGGATTTTCCTTCACCATCTTCTCGATAGCAGTGTAATACTCATCTACAGTAGAAGGTGTTTCCAGACCTAACTTGTCCAGCCAGTCCTGACGGATAAAGATATCGCTCATAGCAGTGGTAGCACGTCTTGCAACAATACCAAACAGATTACCATCTGAATTGCGACCTAAGCTCAGGCAGTTGTCACCAATATACTTTTTCAGGTTCTGTGCCTGATCTTCACCATCTACAAACTCTGACAGATCCCAGATACCGCCATCCTTGTAATAATCTCTTGCATAAGTATAGTTATATGTAAGAGTTAATGTCGGTGCAGTACCGGAAGACATCATCGTCTGCATCTTTGTAACTTCATCGGAACGGGGAACTGCTACAAATTCCAGGTTGATACCAACTTCCTTCATGGCATCCTGGCAATACTTTGTCCATCTGTTGTCCGTGATAGTCGAACCTTCCGGTGCATTAGAACGATCAAAAAGCTCTACCTGAATCGTTACATCATCAAACTGTTTGGAACCATAGGTAGTCTGATACTTGCTGCCGCCCTCGCTATCGGACTCAGCCTGTGTATCACCCTTGCTCTCCCCCGTGTTTGCAGGCGTGTCGCCGCCCTTGCCGCCACACGCTGCAAAAGACATCATCATCATCGCTGCCATCAGGCCAGCAACCAAACGTCTTTTCATTGCTACATCTCCTTTTTGTTTGTTTTTTTGCCACTTCATCTCATAAATATCAAAGCACATTTTGTAAACCCGGCTCTGATAAATATTCTTTTTGAAACCTATCAACTGTCAAAAGCTGTCCTCAGCCCTTTACAGATCCAAGCATAACACCCTTTACGAAGTACTTCTGCAGCCAAGGATATACCAGCAGAATCGGAATCGTAGATACCATAATTGATGCCATCTTCAAAGAACGGGTCATAACCTGCGTACCAATACCCTCTGCGTTTGCACCGTCGGAATTCAGAACGGAATCAAACAACAGAGAACGTAAACGAAGCTGTAAGGTATACTTCGAAGAATCATTGATGTAGATCAATGCCTGGAAATAATCATTCCAGTACTGTACTGCGTAGAACAAACCGATCGTTGCGATGATCGGAACGGACAGAGGCAGGACGATCTTGAACAGGGTCTGCATCTCGTTTGCGCCATCGATCTCTGCTGCTTCTTCCAGCTCGATCGGAAGTTCACGGAAGAAGGATCTCATAATTACAAAGTTGAATACGTTGACTGCCTGCGGAACGAACAGAGCCCACAAAGTATCGAACATGCCAACGCCCTTAACAACTAAGAATGTCGGGATAATACCACCGGAGAAATACATGGTGAACAGGATCAATCCGGAGAACACCTTTCTGCCGGGCAGGTAGTTTCTGGACAATGCATACGCTGCTGCGGTAGTCAGAACCAGACCGATTGCGGTTCCGGATACAGTAACGATTACAGTCGTACCCATTGCTTCCCAGATCTGAGGTCTTGCAATAATGTTCTGATAAGCTGCAACGGTGACATCTTTCGGAATAAAGAAGACACTGTTACTAAGTACGGCATTGTAACCACTGAGGGAAATTGCCAGTACGTTCAGGAACGGATACAGACAGATGATTGCCAGTACCGTGATCAGAAAATACATAATCACATCAAAGATTGTGAATTTCTGCTTTACGCCTGTGGAGGCTGCTTCTGCTTTTTTCTTTTTCTTTGCTTCACTTGCCATTTTCTTTCCCTCCTTCCTTAAATAATACCGTCTTCGCCGATTGCCTTTGCGAACCGGTCAGCGGCTACTAAGATAATGATATTGACAACGGACTGGAACAGACCAATCGCGGTAGACTGTGCATAGTCCGCACGGACAATACCAAGTCGATATACATATGTAGAAATAACTTCGGATACGCTCATAACTGCGTCATTACCTAACAGCAACGGAGCATCCAGTCCGATGGACATCATCTTGGAAATCTGCAGGATCAACATCGTAACGACGGTACCCTTGATCAGAGGCAAGGTGATGTAGATGATTCTCTTCATGCGGGTTGCACCATCCAGGTAAGCCGCCTCGTACAAGCTCTCGTCAATACCGGTCAGAGCTGCCAGATAAATGATGGTTCCCCATCCGATCTCTTTCCATACGTTACAGATGACGTACATCATCGTCCACCATCCATTACTGCTCAGGAAAGGCTTCGGACTAATACCAACCATCTCCAAAAGTACATTTACGGTACCGCCATTCTGTGTAAACAGGTCTGTAGCAATACCAGCAACTACTACCCAGGAAATAAAGTGAGGCAGGTACAGAACAGACTGTGTTACCTTCTTAAACTTCATCGCACGAATCTCATTCAGCATCAGGGACACGATAATCGTCAGTGGGAAGTTTACTGCCAAAGTCAGTAAGTTCAGCACCAGTGTGTTCTTGATGGAGCTCCAGAAGTTCGGGTTTGCAAATACCTTCTGGAATACGGTGAAACCAACGAACTCACTGCCAAAGATACCTTTGAATACGTTGTAATCCTGGAATGCCATTATGATACCGTACATAGGTGCGTATTTAAATACTGCGAAATATACGAGAACCGGTAACAGCATCAGGTACAACCATTTGTACCGCCAAATCGTTCCAAAGAAGCCCCTCTTATTCTTCCGTCCAACTGCAACGGATCCACCGGGACTGGCAGTTGCCATTTTTTTCTTGGACATGTTACTACACTCCCTTCAGTTTCTGTTTTGTGCGCTCCTGCGCTCTTAACTTGTATATTAGTATACTGATATTATAACCATGACCCTTCACCTTGTCAACACATTTTGTTCATATTTTCTATAGAAATGCTTGATATTTTCTTTACTATTTGTTTATTTTTTGTGCATTGTTAATATATTGACTTTTTCTGACCACTTTTTTGCTTTTTCCGACCTCATGTATTCTGCCATTTGTCGTATTTTGCTTGGTGTTCAGTGCTTTAAAGTGTAAAAGCGTTGACACCTTTTTCCCTTTGTATTACAATAAATACACGCGATCCTGTCCGTTTGGGATCGACTTCTTTCTATATAATAATTGTAGAATATCAGGAGAAACCCATTATGGAACATTTGACGATTGGTTTTCTGGGGCTTGGTCTCATCGGCGGCTCCCTCGCAAAGGGTATCCGAAAGTCTTTTCCCCAGCATACCATTTATGCGTACAATCACAGACGCAGCAGCATCGAGCCGGCACTGCAGGATGGCATTCTCGATGACATCTGGGACGACATTGATTCCCGATTTTCGTCCTGTGATGTCATTTTTCTCTGTGCACCGGTTGAGCAGAACGCTCACTACCTCGAAAAGCTTGCGCCTCTTGTCAACTCCGATGTGATCATCAGCGATGTCGGCAGCACCAAGACAATGATCCATGAGCATGCGAAGGAGCTTGGACTGCAGCAACAGTTTATCGGCGGACATCCGATGACCGGCTCTGAGAAGTTCGGTTATGCCTATTCCACCGATTTTCTTTTGGAAAATGCCTATTACATTCTGACTCCTTTCCCGGAGACGGATCTGAAAAAACTCCAGTTACTGAACGAACTGGTTCGTTCCTGCGGCGCACTGACCGTCACGCTGAACTATGAAGAGCATGATTACATCACCGCGGCGATCAGCCACGTTCCTCACATCATTGCAGCCGGACTTGTCAATCTGGTTCATGAAGAAGACGGGGAAAAGCAGTGGATGAAGCGCCTTGCAGCCGGTGGTTTCAAGGATATCACCCGCATTGCCTCCTCCTCTCCCATTATGTGGCAAGAAATCTGTACTGCAAACAAAGAAAATATTCTCACGGTGCTGCACCACTACATTGAAAAACTGCAGCAGATGGAGCAGCTTCTTCAGGAGAGGGATGGCGATTCGATCTATGAATTTTTCGACCAGGCTCGTCTGTACCGGGATTCCATTCCCGCATCTGCAAAAGGATCCCTTCCACGGGATTATGTGCTTTACTGCGACATTCGCGATGAGACAGGCGCCATTGCCCGCGTTACAACGCAGCTCTCCGAGCAGCATATCAGCATTAAGAATATCACGATTGTACATAATCGCGAATTTGAGCAGGGCGCTCTCCGCGTAGAGTTTTACGATGAGCTGTCTGCTTCCACTGCAGAGACGGTCTTAAAGTCTCTCGGTCATTCCGTCTCTGTACGGCACTAATCTTTCTATCAGAATGGAGAAGCTTATGAAATTTACATCTGTATCCGGGCTGCGCGGTACCGTAACGGTTCCGGGAGATAAATCCATCTCCCACCGCGCCGTCCTCTTTGGTTCTATTGCAAAAGGCATTACCCGCGTGGAGGGATTCCTGCAAGGCGCTGATTGCCTGTCCACGATTTCCTGTTTCCGCAGACTTGGCATTGATATTGAAAACGAAGCCGGAATCGTCACTGTACACGGAAAAGGCTTGCACGGACTGCAGACTCCGACCGAAGTTTTAGACTGCGGCAACAGCGGCACGACAACTCGTCTGATTTCCGGTATTCTCTCCGGGCAGAAGTTCCCTGTTACTCTGACCGGCGATGCTTCCATTCAGAAGCGTCCGATGGGACGTATCATCAAACCGCTGACGCAGATGGGTGCGCAGATCACCAGCGAGCGCGGCGATGGCTGTGCACCGCTTCACATTCAGGGCGGCTCTCTTCACGGGATTCACTACCAATCTCCCGTAGCTTCCGCGCAGGTCAAATCCGCGATCCTGCTCGCCGGTCTTTATGCGGAGGGAGAGACTGCTGTTACGGAACCGACCCTCTCCCGAAACCACACGGAACTGATGTTAAAGGGCTTTGGCGCTGATATCTCTTCTTCCGGCACCACCGCTTCGATTCGCCCTGTCTCGGAACTGTACGGACAGGAGATCACGGTTCCCGGCGATATTTCTTCCGCTGCTTACTTCTTAGCTGCTGGTTCTCTCATTCCAAACTCGGAGATTCTGATTCAGAACGTGGGCATCAATCCGACCCGCGCTGGTATCGTCACCGTCTGCAATGCAATGGGTGCGGATCTGACCCTTCTCAATGAACGTGTTGTCAGCGGCGAACCAGTTGCTGATCTGCTGATTCGCACAAGTCAGCTGAAAGCAACCACCATCGAGGGTGCTATCATCCCGACTCTGATTGACGAGCTTCCGGTCATCGCTCTCATGGCTTGCTTTGCAGAGGGCACCACCGTCATCCGCGATGCTGCCGAGCTGAAAGTCAAGGAATCTGACCGCATTCAGGTTATGGTTGACAACCTCACCGCAATGGGCGCTCATGTAGAAGGCACAGATGATGGTATGATCATCGAGGGGGGACACCCGCTGCACGGCGCTGTTGTGGACAGTCATCTGGATCATCGCATCGCCATGACATTTGCCATCGCCGGAAAACTTGCCTCCGGCGAAACTGAGATTACCGGTGCAGAGTGTGTCAATATCTCTTATCCCACTTACTATCAGGACATGGAGATGCTGCAAAACTAATTTGGAATCATAAACTACTGGAATCGAATTTCACAAAATTTTCTGGAAAGGAGCCAATAACATGGATGAGTTATATGCACTGATTGAAGAAAAAATTCGGAATGCCGGCTATCCTGGTCCGATCGACGGAAAAGAATTTTATCAGGAAGTCAGCAACGAAGCGGACGAGCAGGAACAGGGACAGTACGTCTTTCTGATCAAAAAGAGTGACACTTTGTTCTATCAGGGAAACATGGACATCCTAGAGCATGAATTCGACTTACACTACGTCGATATCCATGACGGCGATCAAGTCTATCATGTAGACTTTGATGCGGAATAAACCTTCTTTAAATCCTAGACCTATAGCGTGAGTAAAAATAAACAGCTGTCAGGGCAGAACCGTTTTTTGATATTCGGTATATGCTCCGGCCGCTGTTTTTTTCTGAATACAATGAAAACAGAATCCTGCTTCACGCAAGTGCGCATCCCGCGGAGCGCTTTTTGCTTTATAGAAAATTGCGTCGCATTTCCTATAAAACAAAAAAGCCAGAAGCAATTCGCTCCTGGCTTCTCTTCCATGTTCTCTCAAAACTGCACACGCAAGATCTACTTTCCATTTTCCATCTTTTCTTTCGGTCAAGCCCTCGACCGATTAGTAACAGTCAGCTCCATGCATTACTGCACTTCCACCTCTG
>CAKQHB010000037.1 GCA_934234215.1 uncultured Cuneatibacter sp. | reverse complement strand
TGGGGCCTATAGGGCTCGAACCTATGACCCTCTGCTTGTAAGGCAGATGCTCTCCCAGCTGAGCTAAGACCCCATAAGCAGCAGCGTTTGTTTCGTTTGTTTGTTTTGTTTCCCGCTGACGAATATGAAGTATACAGGAAAGCCCCAGAAAAGTCAAGCGTTTTTTCAAAGTTTTTTCAAAAGTTTTTTCTTTTGTGCTTGAAGCTCTCAAAAAGCACGATTTTAAGCCATTTTCGTGCACTCCGGACTTTCCTCTTTTTTTCATATTTCAAGTGTTTTTTGCAGCTTTTTCAAAATTCTTTTGAAAATTTTTCAAGCAATCGGCAAAAAAAGCTGCAAAAAATTCCGCAAAAAATGACGGTCAATCCAAGACGGATCGGCGTTTTTCCAAAAAAATCATTGAGCACCGTCCATTTCGTCATCGCAAGTGACATTGCATTGGCACTCATATGAAGCAAAATCGGCGCAAAAATATTTTTAAATCGCTCATAGCTCCATCCAATAAGGATTCCCAGCGCACATGCATACACACCCTGCAGCAAACTTCCGTGATAAACGCCGAATAAAATTGCCGCTGCCAGCACTGCCTGCTTCGGAGAAAACAGCCAACGCAGTCTGTTCTGGCATATGCCCCGGAACAAAAGTTCCTCCGCAATCGGTGCTAACACCACCGTTGTCCCGATCTCTAAACAAAGTGGTCCCCCATACAACACCTCTGCCATCTGTCCATACTCCTGACGCAGCACATAAGTCAGTCCTGTCAGGTTCAGCACGCCATTTAGCAGCAGACATGCCGCACCGCCCAGAATCGGCAGTGCCAGTACGAGAAGCCATTCCATCCCCTTCCACGGACGCTGCAGGCGCTCATTATTCTTCTGACGGGCAAAAAGTACGCCCATGACAGCCACGCACACACCATGCATCACTGCTGTCATCACGAGATTCAACTCCCGGTAACGCTCTTTCCACGCCGCGGATGCCTGAAACGGATCCATACCGCCCGCTTCCAGTCCTGCCGCATATACAGTTTGCAGATACAACCGAAAGCCCAGGATCACAAGCATCGAAATCAACCACTGCAGCAGCACCGGATACAGCACTCTCCACCAGTCATACAATCTATTTTGTCCCTGCATAATCACTCTCCTATTTCATTTGGAAGAGACGTAACTTTCCTTTTTTGACTTTATTATATCTTTTTTTCTTTATTTGTCCAGCTATAAAGGATTCTGAATCCAGTAAATACAGGCGATATGCTTTAGACTCCCCTCTGCTTTTTGTATGAGGAGCTGTCATTAAACATATTGATAAAAAGTCGCCAAAAATTTTCTCATATGACTCTCTTTTTCACGCATGATCATTTAACCACCAATAACATGTTTGATATAAATCTATTAAAAAAAGAGCAAGGTACATATTTCTATCTACCTTGCTCTCGAAGGAGCATCTGTGGCAATGCCTTAACTTAAATGACATTGCCCACAGACTTGCCTCCTCATTTTCTTTTTTCGCACTCAGATCTTTGCGATATCGGTCAGAGTCATCTCATCATCCGGATTTTCCAGACTGGTGACAAGTGCTTCTGCGGTATCGATCGCAGTCAGTACATTCACACCGGTCTCGATCGCGTTACGACGGATGATAAAGCCATCATGGCTTCTCTCAGCGCCCTGGCTCGGAATGTCAATAACCAGATCGATCTGATGTCCCAGGATCAGATCCAGCAGGTTCGGAGACTCCTCCTCCAGCTTGCTGACAAGCAGAACGTCCACGCCGCCTGCACGCAGAGCTGCAGCAGTTCCTCTCGTAGCATAGATCTCATAACCCAATGCGGAGAAACGGCGTGCAATGTCTACCGCCTCCTCCTTGTCCTCATCGCGGACGGTCATGATCATCTTCTTATGCTTCGGCAGCTGAATGCCAGCGCCCTGAAACGCCTTGTAAAGAGCCTCGTTGAAGGTCTTTGCAATACCAAGGCACTCACCGGTAGACTTCATCTCCGGTCCCAGTGCAATATCAGCGCCGCGGATCTTCTCGAAGGAGAATACCGGCATCTTGATCGCGAAGTAGTCTGCTTCCTTCTGCAGACCCGGCTCATAGCCCAACTCACGGATCGTATGTCCGGTGATCACCTTTGTTGCCAGCGGAACGATCGGAATACCGGTAACCTTACTGATATAAGGAACGGTACGGCTGGAGCGGGGATTTACCTCGATGACATAAACCTGATTGTCGTATACGATAAACTGGATGTTGATCAGACCTTTGACATGCAGTGCTCTCGCCAGTCTGCCAGTGTACTCTACGATCTGCCCCTTTACATGAGGGTTCAGGCTCTGTGCCGGATATACGGAGATACTGTCACCGGAATGGATACCTGCACGCTCGATGTGCTCCATGATACCAGGAATCAGGATATCGGTACCATCGCAAACGGCATCTACCTCGATCTCCTTGCCCATCAGATACTTATCAACTAAGATCGGGTGCTCCTGTGCAATCCGGTTGATGATGCCGATGTACTCACGGATATCCTCATCGGAAATCGCGATACGCATGCCCTGTCCGCCCAGTACATAGGAAGGACGAACCAGAACCGGATAGCCCAGATCGTTTGCAGCCTTGATTGCCTCATCGCAGGTAAATACGGTATGTCCTGCCGGTCTCGGAATCTCACACTGCTCCAGAATCTCATCAAACAGCTCTCTGTCCTCTGCTGCATCTACATCCTCTGCTGCAGTACCAAGGATCGGAACTCCCATCTTCATCAGGGACTCGGTCAGCTTGATCGCAGTCTGACCACCGAACTGTACAACAGCTCCGTCCGGATGCTCCAGATTTACGATGGATTCTACATCTTCCGGAGTCAGCGGCTCAAAATACAGCTTATCCGCAATATCAAAGTCGGTGGAAACGGTCTCCGGGTTGTTGTTCACAATGATCGTCTCGTAGCCCTCTTCTGCAAATGCCCAGGTGCTGTGTACAGAACAGAAGTCGAACTCAATACCCTGACCGATACGGATCGGGCCGGAACCAAGTACCA
This sequence comes from uncultured Cuneatibacter sp., assembly GCA_934234215.1. Classification (GTDB taxonomy): domain Bacteria; phylum Bacillota; class Clostridia; order Lachnospirales; family Lachnospiraceae; genus CAKQHB01. Next base: position 17,205 of record CAKQHB010000037.1, on the reverse strand, counting down.
GAACCTTCTTGCGTCCACTTGTCTCCTCTACCTCGTTCTCGCTGCCGTAGCAAGAATAGTAGTAAGGAGTGGTTGCAGCAAACTCGGCTGCACAGGTATCTACCATCTTATAAGAAGCCGTGATGCCGTTATCATAACGCATCTGCTTGATCTCTTCTTCGGTCTTGCCGGTCAGCTTTGCAATAACGCAGTCCGGATACTCGATGCGCTTTGCCTCTGCCAGAAGTTCCGGAGTCAGCTCTTCGCTCTTTAATGCCTGCTCCATCTCGACTAAGATCGCGATCTTGTCGATGAACCACAGGTCGATCTTTGTAATATCATGGATCTGCTCGTACGGAATGCCGCGGCGGATTGCCTCTGCAATGACGTAGATACGGCGGTCATCTACGGACTTCAATGCCTCCAGCACCTCTTCGTCGTCCATGTTATCGTAAGCATTGGATACCAGACTGTCCACATGCTGCTCCAGAGAACGGATTGCCTTCATCAGGCCGCCCTCGAAGTTCGTGCAGATTGCCATGACTTCACCGGTTGCCTTCATCTGAGTCGTTAAAGTACGCTTTGCGCTGATGAACTTATCAAAAGGCAGTCTCGGAATCTTAACAACGCAGTAGTCCAGCATCGGCTCAAAGCTGGCGAATGTCTTCTTTGTGATGGCATTCGGGATCTCATCCAGTGTGTAACCCAGTGCAATCTTTGCTGCAACCTTTGCGATCGGATAACCGGTCGCCTTGGATGCCAGTGCGGAAGAACGGCTTACACGAGGATTTACCTCGATAACACAGTACTCAAAGCTCTCCGGATGCAGTGCAAACTGTACGTTACAGCCGCCGGTGATCTTTAACTCGCTGATGATGTTCAGCGCAGAAGTACGCAGCATCTGGTATTCCTTATCGCCCAGTGTCTGAGACGGAGCAACTACGATACTGTCACCGGTATGAACACCAACGGGGTCCAGATTCTCCATGTTACAAACGGTGATTACATTGCCTGCAGAGTCACGCATTACCTCGTACTCAATCTCTTTCCAGCCGGCGATGCAGCGCTCTACCAGAACTTCGCCAACACGGGACAGACGCAGACCGTTGGACAGAATCTCGATCAGCTCTTCCTCGTTGTTTGCGATACCGCCGCCGCTGCCGCCCAGGGTGTAAGCGGGACGCAGTACAACCGGGTATCCGATGGTTTTTGTAAATGCAATACCATCTTCTACGTTGTGCACAACCAAAGACGGAGCGATCGGCTCATGGATCTTCTCCATCGTATCTTTAAATTCCTGACGATCTTCCGCCTTGCGAATCGTCTCGGGAGTTGTACCGATCAGACGGCAGCCAACTTCCTTCAGAAAACCGCATTCATCCAACTCCATCGCCAGATTCAGACCGGCCTGTCCGCCCAGAGTCGGCAGTAAGCTGTCGGGCTTCTCCTTGCGAATGATCTCCTCCAGAACCGGAACGGTCAGAGGCTCGATGTAAACTTCGTCTGCGATCATCTTATCGGTCATGATCGTAGCCGGGTTGGAGTTGACCAGAACAACCTCAACGCCCTCTTCCTTCAGGGAACGGCATGCCTGTGTACCTGCATAGTCAAACTCTGCAGCCTGACCGATTACGATCGGGCCGGAACCGATCACCATTACTTTTTTAATGCTGCTGTCCTTAGGCATTCTTCTTTCCTCCCTTCTCCATCATGGAAATAAAGCGATCAAACAGATAGGAGGAGTCCTGCGGTCCAGGGCATGCCTCCGGATGGTACTGTACGGTGAAAATATTCTTGCCGGTGTATGCCAGTCCTTCGTTTGTGCCGTCGTTTACGTTCACAAATGCCGGAACAGCCACAGCCGGATCCAGATTCTCCGTGTCAACAACGTAGCCGTGGTTCTGAGATGAGATATAAACTCTGCCGGTCTGCAGATCCTTTACGGGATGGTTGCCGCCGCGGTGACCATATTTTAATTTATAAGTGTTGATGCCATTTGCCAGAGCCATCAGCTGATGCCCCAGACAGATTGCAAAGATCGGGATGTCGGTGTCATACAACTTCTTGATCTCGCGGATGATACCGGTGCACTCCTTCGGATCTCCAGGACCGTTGCTCAGCATAATGCCGTCGGGATTCGAAGCGATGATTTCCTCTGCTGGTGTCTCTGCCGGATAGATCGTCACTTCACAGCCACGGGCGTTCAGGCTCTCTGCAATGTTCTCCTTTGCACCGAAGTCCATCAGTGCAACGCGGAAGCCGTCACCGGGCAGAACGTATTTTTCCTTGCAGGTAACTTTCTTTACAACACCGCTGCAGGTATATGCATGAATGCGGGGCAGAACCTCTTCCAGAGAGAAGTTTTCATTGCGGGTGATCATACCGTTCATCGTTCCCTTTTCACGAAGGATCTTCGTCAATGCACGGGTGTCGATTCCGGCGATACCGGGAATATTCTGCTCCTCCAAAAACTCCTGTAAGCTGCCCTCACTACGGAAATTACTGTGCAGTCTGGATACCTCCCGGACAATATAGCCATCCGGCCATGCCTGTCTGGACTCCATATCCTCTCTGCAGATTCCGTAATTACCAATGAGTGGATACGTCATCACTACTGCCTGTCCGGCATAGGACGGATCCGTCAGAACTTCCAGATAGCCGGTCATCGAAGTGTTAAAGACGATCTCGCTGATGATTTCCCGGTCTGCGCCGATTGCTGTTCCGGTAAATACATGACCATCTTCCAGGATAAGAAATGCCTTCTGTTCCGATGTTTTCATACTGTATACCATATCCTTTCCTATCTTAAAACCGCCTGCGGCCGATCTGCTTTTTCTCTGAAACATTGTACTTTCCTATTTTTGCTCAAAAAAAAAGACAGAGTATGCCTTTTGGTTTTTTAAATGATACCATGATTTTTTTCCCTTGGCAAGTCACTTTTTCTCACAAAAAGCAATTTTTTCTCACAGCTTCCTCTGGCGAAAATGCCCTTTCGGAAGCAAAAACGAGGAAACGACCGGCTTTCCCCGTCGCTTCCCCGTTTGATTGTTTTTAATTCTGTTTGAATGTTACAACGCCGTCTTCACAGTCCAGTGTAACAGTTGTGCCGGATTTCAGCAGGCTCGTTGCATTCACAGCGCCCACCATGACCGGCTTTTCCAATGCCATGCCCACAACGGCCGCATGAGAATTTAAGCCTTCTTTTTCGGTGACAACACCGGCTGCTTCCTTCATCAGAGGCAGTAAAGAGTTATCGGTCTCCGGAATTACAAGGATGTCGCCGGAACGAAACACTTCTCTCGCTTCGTCTGCATCCCGGACAACGCACAGATTACCAACGGTCTTTAATTTATTGACCCCTTTTCCCTGTACTAAAATGTTGCCAACCAGCTGAACCTTTAACAGGTTAGTGGTGCCGGATACGCCCAGAGGCGCTCCCGCCGTAATGACAACCAGCTCGCCGCTCTGTACAAGACCGGTCTGAACTGCCAGATCTGTCGCATGGTCAAACAGCTGATCCACGGACTTCTGCTCCTTGGACAGAACCGGAACAACACCCCAGGACAGATTCATCTGTCTCAGTGTCTTCTCGCTGGTCGTACAGCAGATAATCGGGCAGGACGGACGGAACTTGGAAATCATCTGTGCCGTGCGTCCGGACTTGGAAACCGCCAGAATTGCGGATGCCCCCAGATCCAGTGCGGTTGTAACGGTCGCATGAGAGATTGCATTCGTTACGTTCGGAACGTCCTGAGAAATATCACGGGAACGGAAACGCTTTACATAGTCGATCTCCTGTTCCGTGCGCTCTGCGATACGGGACATGGTCTTTAATGCCTCGATGGGATATGCGCCTGCAGCTGTCTCACCGGAAAGCATGATTGCACTTGTACCGTCATAGATCGCATTTGCGACATCGGTAGTCTCCGCTCTCGTCGGGCGAGGATTCTTCATCATGGAATCCAGCATCTGTGTTGCCGTTACCACCTGCAATCCCATGTTGTATGCCTTGCGGATCATTGTCTTCTGAATAGAAGGAATATCTTCCAGTGCAATCTCAACGCCCATGTCACCACGAGCTACCATAATGCCATCTGCCACTTTCAGAATCTCGTCCAGGTTGTCAACACCTTCCTGATTCTCGATCTTTGCAATAATGCGCATCGTGTAGTTGTGATTCTTCTCCAGCTCTCTGCGAACCTGCAGCACATCATCCGCACGTCTCGTAAAGGAAGTCGCGATGAAATCTGCATCCACCTCACAGGCAAATGCGATATCAGAGCAATCCTGTTCACTCATGAAAGGCATGGAAAGCTTGACCCCGGGAACATTGATTCCCTTTCTGGAGGAGATCATACCACCGTTTAATACTTTACACGTGATCTCTGTTCCGCATACATCTTCCACTAACAGGTCAATCAGACCATCATCAATCAGGATGTGCTCACCGGCAGAGACATCCCCCGGCAGCTCCTTGCAGGTGATAGAAGCATGCGTAACATCGCCCTCACACTCTGTCGTCGTCAAAACAAAGGTCTGTCCCTTCTGCAGCTCTACTTTTTCTTTCAGAACACCAAGGCGGATTTCCGGTCCTTTTGTGTCGATGAGGATCGCAACCGGCAGATTCAGCTCTTCCCGCAATCTCTTCACTGTATCGATGCGAACCTTCTGATCTGCATGGCTCTGGTGGGACATGTTGATACGCGCCACGTTCATGCCGTTTTCCATCAGACCTTTCAGCACGGCCTCATTGTCCGTTGCCGGTCCAAGGGTACAGATAATCTTTGTTTTTCTCATAAATCAGTTCCTGCTTTCCGCGGGCTTTCCCGCTGATATATTTTTAATATAGAAAGGATCTCAATAGCCGGGCATCATTTCTTTTAATTCTGCCGCAATCAGATCCAGAATTTCCGTCAGCTCTTCCGCCTCGTACTTCGTATAATTCAGGCAGAAGGAACTCTGTGCGATGCCCTCCTCTGCAGCAAACAGATCGCCCGCTGCGATCCGGATGCCATGCTTTTCATATAAGCGGCTCGCCAGTCTCGTTGCGTTCACCTGCTCCGACACATCAGTACACCACAGATACAGTCCGCCATCCGGCTGGGAAAAATAAATATCCTCCGGAAACTTCTGCTCAATCTGTGTCGTCATCTGCTCATACCGACTGCGGTACTGCTCGCACAATGCATCAATCCGCTCAGTCAATGAATACTTCTTCAGATATTCGGCACAAAGCATCTGGGAAAAAGGTGCTGCTCCTGCCCCATGTGTCTGATTATAGGCTGCAAGGCGATGAATCACATCCTCCCCCGCAATGACATAGCCCACACGAAGTCCCGGCGATAATACCTGTGAAAAGCTGCCGAGATAAATCACCGTGCTCTGCGTGTCAAATGCCTTGATCGGCAGCAGATCTTCACCATACAGACGCATCTGACTGACAGACGCATCTTCCACGATCATAACACCATACTGCTCTGCAACCTCACACAGTCTCTTTCTCCGCTCCTCCTGGATCGTCACACCGGTGGGCACCTGAAACTCCGAGCTCAGATAAATGAGCTTGACACCGGGATGGGTCTTTAAGATGGCCTCCAACCGCTCCGGAACCATGCCCTGATTGTCCATCTCCACCGGCACAACTGAAAGCCCCTGCTGCTTTGCCGTCATCAGCACAAACGGTGCTGTCAGCTGGTCGCAGAGAATTCCATCTCCCTCATTGCAAAACACCTGACAGATCGCATAAAATGCCTGCCGCACGCCTTCTGTGATGAGAATGCTGTCCTCGCCGCTGCCGATGTGAAGAACCTGTCTGGCGTAAGCTGCCAGCTGCACTCGCAATGCACCGTATCCAAAACCTGTCTCATAGAGAAGGCCTGCCTTCTCCGGGTTCTGAAAATAGTCTGCTGCAATCTGTCCCAGTTCTTCCGTCGGCAAAAGCGACTCTGCCGGATCTCCCGCAAACAGGTTCACCCGCGCACTTTCCTGATACAGACCAAACCAGTCTTTCATCTCCCTAGCTGTCAGATTTTTCAGTTGTTCCGAATAGCGATATTTCATAGTGTCCTCTCCATCCGCTTTGCGCTCTTTTTTGAGTTTATCGCAAAGCCGATTCTTATGTAAAGCCCAGATAAATACATAATACCATAATCTCGCCACTTCCACAACCGCCGGAACTATTTTTCTTTTTTGACATATGTTGTAGCAAATCCTTTTTCCGGAGTTTTTATGCCTTCTGCATCTTCCACCGGTACCCTGCAGGTGACCGTGCTTTCTTCGGAAACACAATTTCCGATTCCCGGTGCCAATGTCCAGATCTACGATCCGGCAAATCCCTCAGAAATTCTCGCGGATGTATCCACCGACGCTTCCGGTCAGACGGAGCTACTGACACTTCCCACACCGCCTCTCTCCTACAGCCAGTCTCCCGGCAAACCACAGCCTTTTGCGGACTATTCCATCAACATCCGCGCCTCCGGCTTCTTCTCCGCGCAGATCACCGGTTCCGAGCTGTTTGCAGACACAGTGTCCCGCCAGCCGGTGCGCCTGACACGCACGAACGAAAGCAGTCCGATCCTGTCTGAACAGATCGACATCCCGCCGAACACACTGTTTGGCGATTATCCTCCAAAAATTCCGGAGGATGCCATCAAGCCGATCCGCAGCAGCGGAGAGATCGTGCTGTCCCGAGTTGTTGTTCCCCAGACTATCGTTGTCCATGACGGTACGCCCTCAAACAGCAATGCCCCGGACTATTACGTTCCTTATCGGGATTATATCAAAAACGTTGCCTGCAGCGAGATCTACGCCACCTGGCCGCGGGCAACCATTATCGCCAATGTCCTTGCCATCCTGTCTTTTACGCTGAACCGGGTCTACACCGAATGGTATCGCAGCAAAGGATACAATTTCACAATCACCTCCTCCACTGCCTACGATCACAAATGGATCTACGGCCGCAATATCTTTCAGGAAATCTCCGTCATTGTCGATGAGATCTTCGATCAATACCTGTCGTTCCCCAATGTCAGACAGCCAATCCTGACGCAATATTGCGATGGCAGACAAGTCACTTGTCCCCAATGGATGAGTCAGTGGGGCAGCAAAGCGCTGGGAGATGCCGGTTACAGTCCCATCGAGATTCTGCGCAATTATTATGGAAACAGCATATATATCAACACCGCCGAGGAGATCTCCGGAATCCCCATTTCGTGGCCCGGCTATGATCTGACCATCGGAAGCTCCGGGCAAAAGGTGCGGCAGCTGCAGGAGCAGCTCAATGTCATCGCCGGTGTGTACTCTGCCATTCCTACCTTAACCGAAGACGGGATCTACGGTGCTGCAACTGCGGCTGCTGTGCGGGAATTTCAGTCCATCTTCGGGCTTCCCCAAACCGGCGTCACCGACTTCTCCACCTGGTATCGCATCAGTCAGATCTATGTAGGCGTCACCGGAATTGCAGAGCTGAATCCCTGATTTTTTCTGCACAGCCCGCCGTTTCTTCTCATATACTGGATGTGACAGAAATTTGAATGGAGATTTTTATGGCATATCGCGTGATTGTGGATGCCGGGCATGGAGGAAGAGATCCCGGCGCAGTCTATGGCGACCGCAAAGAAAAAGACGATACGCTGGCACTGGCGCTGGAACTCGGTTCCATTCTCGAACAAAACGGCATCGACACAGTCTACACCCGCACCACGGACATTTATCAGACTCCTTATGAAAAGGCACAGATCGGCAATCAGTCTGGCGCGGATCTGTTCGTCTCCCTCCACCGCAATGCCTCCGCCGATCCCGGCAGTGCAAGCGGTGTGGAAACTCTCGTCTACGACCAGACCGGTGACAAAGTCGAAATTGCTGAAAACATCAACGAGCAACTGGCGTCCCTTGGCTTTGCGAACCGCGGCGTCATCTCCCGTCCCGGACTTGTGGTTCTGCGGCGCACAAATCTGCCCGCCATCCTCGTGGAAGCCGGATTCATCGACAATGAAGCGGACAATGAGCTCTTTGACAGCCAGTTTTCTGCTATAGCGCAGTCGATTGCAGACGGGATTCTGGAAACGATTCAGGCAGATCCCGCTGGCGGGCAGACCTGGCAGGTGCAGGTTGGTGCTTTCCGTGTGCGAGAACTGGCAACTCAACAGCAAAACCAGCTGTTGCAGGAGGGATTTCCCGCTTACATCTTATATACCGACGGTCTGTACAAGGTTCAGGTCGGCAGCTATCCGACAATGGAAGCCGCTGTGCAGGCAGAAAAGCAGCTCCGTGCCGCCGGATACAGCACCTTTTTGACGTCCTGACCCTGTTAGTTTTCTACCGGGTACCAGTTGCTGCGCATAAGCAGCATCTGCCCCGGCAGATAAAACAGCCACATGGCAAACCACGCAAACGCTTCTCCATAGCGCTGTGCCGCTCCGACAAACATTCCCTGACAGGTGCCAAACCAATATGCCACATGAACGTCGCACAGGAAAAACAGGATCAGACCAACTGCGAACAGAACCGTCTGTTTTTCCGGTCCGCGGACAAGCTGCCTCACCGCCAGAATGATGTGGTGCACAAAAAAGGCTCCGTATACCAGTCCCAGCAATACTACGGGTTCCAGATCCCGGATCAGCCACTCCTCAAACAATAGAAGAAATCCGATCAGACCAAGCGTGCACACAACATACCAGCAAATGATTTCCCTCATCGTTTTCCCCGTATCCTGTCGTTCCCGCTGCATCAGACGAATGCCGTAGCACACCTGTACCGCCAGAAAGAATCCGATCCCGATGGCAGTCCACTCATTGTGAAACAATAAAATCCAGTCCGCCGGCAGGATCAGCACCTGTGCCAGCGGCATCCAGATGCGGTCAGCGTTCCCCTTCCTGCAGAGCCGTCCGTACTGCACCCATGCAAACGCCGCGCACAGACAGATGGAAATGTACTTTACAGTGTCGGATGGCAGCAGCCATGTCTGATTCAGCGCATCTTCTGCCAAAAACCACATGTAGAGAACGAGTTCTAGCGCATAAAAACAGAATCCTGCTCCGCAGGATTCTCCGCCTGCGGCGGGTCGCGAAGCGACAAATTTCTTCTTCGCGCGAGTGCGCATCCACGCGGAACGCTTTTTTGCTTTATAGGAAATGCAACGCCATTTCCTATAAAGAAATAAAAGGGCAGGCAAACAGCCTACCCTTTTTGATTCTTTTTTATTTTGTCTCTTCTTCAGTGAGAAGTTCATGATACAATTCCTCGTATTCCTTTGCAGACTTCTTCCAAGAGAAATCCTGTCTCATCGCACGGTCAGACAATGCCTCCCACGCCTCGCGATGCTCCTGATATACTTCCTTTGCCAGTTCAATGACATGCAGCATATCATGTGCATTATAATTTGTGAAGGAGAAACCGGTTCCCTGTCCTGTGTACTGATTATACGGCTCTACGGTATCCTTCAGACCGCCAGTCTCCCGGACAATGGGAAGTGTGCCATAGCGCAGGCTCATCAGCTGGCTCAGTCCGCACGGCTCAAACAGAGACGGCATCAGGAATGCATCACAGCCTGCATAGATCCGATGGGACAATGCCTCGGAATAAAAGATATTAGCCGAAATCCGCGCCGGATGTGCCTCCGCCATACTGCGGAACATCTGCTCATAGCGCCACTCGCCGGTGCCGAGAACAACAAGCTGTACGTCCTTTGCACAAATCTCATTCAGAACACACTGCACCAGATCCAGTCCCTTCTGATCCGTCAGACGGGAAACAATTCCGATCATGAATGCATCGGGATCTTCCTTCAGACCCAGCTCCTTCTGCAGAGCTGCTTTGTTGATTGCCTTCTTCTCCTTACGATCCGAAACAGAATAGGTTGCCGCGATGTCTTTGTCTGTCTCCGGATTGTAGAAGCTGTAGTCGATACCATTTACAATACCGGAAAGCTTCGAAGAACGTGCCCGCAGCAGTCCATCCAGATGCTCGCCATAAAACTCGGTCTGGATCTCCTTTGCATAAGTGCGGCTTACCGTCGTGATCCGGTCTGCATAAACAAGTCCACCCTTTAATAAGTTACCATTCTCATAACACTCCAGCTTGTCACTGGTGAAATAGTAATCCGAAAGTCCGGTAATGTTGCGGATCGTTGCCACATCCCAGGTACCCTGGAACTTCAGGTTGTGGATCGTAAAGATCGTCTTAATTCCGCGGAAGAACGGATCTCCCTGAAAATCATCGTTCAGATATACCGGGATCAGTCCGGTCTGCCAGTCGTGGCAGTGGATCACATCCGGGCGGAAACCAATCTGCGGCAGTGCACTCAGCACTGCTCTGGAAAAGAAGGAAAACTTCTCAATGTCTTCCAGCATATTTGAATACGGCCAGGAACCGCCATAGTAAAACTCACTGTCTAGGAAATAATAAGTCACACCATCCCGCTCCGTCTGCAGGATGCCGACATACTGATTCCGCCAGCAAAAATCCATATAAAAATGGGTCACATACCGCATCTCTTTCTGGAATTTTTCCGGAATGCACAGATACTTCGGCAAGATCACGCGCACATCGTACTCTTTTCGGTCAAAGTACTTCGGCAGAGATCCGACGACGTCCGCCAGACCACCGGTCTTGATAAAAGGCACGCACTCCGATGCGGCAAATAAAATATTTTTCTTCATAGGACACCTCCCCAGTTCGTCTTCAAACCCTCTTTCATTATACAGGATTCTTCCAGAAATGGGAAGCATTTTTCCTGTTTTTATCTCTTTCTTGTCTCCAGTCGGATCTTGTCAGCAATCAGTGCAATAAATTCGGAATTGGTCGGCTTTCCTTTGCCGCGGTTCACCGTATATCCAAAGATCGACTCGATCACACTGATTTCGCCCCGGCTCCACGCCACCTCGATGGCATGTCGAATCGCGCGCTCTACGCGGCTTGGTGTCGTCTGATATTTCTTTGCGATTGCCGGATACAGCACTTTTGTAATATAATTGAGCATTTCCATATCCTGAATGCACATGAGGATCGCATCCCGCAAATACTGATATCCCTTGATATGTGCCGGAACCCCGATCTCATGGATCATGTCCGTCACCTGCTCCTCCAGATCTTTCTCCTCCCGCTTTGCCGGTTCTGTCTGCGATGTCACAGAGAAGACTCTGCCTGTGGAAGCTGCCTCCTCTTTTCCGAGAAGCTTGATCCGGTTCACCAGCGTGTCTTCATCAAAGGGCTTCAGAATATAATAAGAAGCTCCCAGTCGGAATGCATTGGTCGTGATATTTTCATTATTTACCGCACTCATCACAATGAAACGCGGCATCTTGTGTACTCTCGCATTTTGCTGCATCTTCTCCATGACAGACAGTCCATCCGCACCGGGCATCACCAGATCCAACAGTACCACATCCGGCTCTCTGCTCTGAATCAGCTGACACATCTCATCGCCATTTTTCGCTGTTCCCACCAGTCTGATCTCTCCATCCTTCTGAAAAGCAGTGTTCAGCTTTGACAAAACCTGCTCATTATCTTCTGCAATCGCTACATTTAATGTTTGCATACTGCCCTCCTTCTACAATCTCCATCTTTTTCAGAAATTGTATGTATTATAATATGCAGGAAAAAGGGCGTACAGACGCAGGAATCGCAGAATTTTACGGCCATACATCATTTTCGACAAAACAGCTGTTTTTTATCCGGCAAATCGTTTATTTTTCCAAATTTTGTGCACGGATTTCTTCCATCCGCTCCTCTAGATAGGTCCAGCGATCCATCTTTTCTTCCAGCGCGACTTCCGCAGCATCTTTCTGTTCCTGCAGCTCGCGCAGCTTCACATAGTCGCTTCCGGCACGCACCATTGCAGTCTCCAGTTCGGAAACCTGTTCTTCCAATGCCGCAATCTCCTCTTCGATCACATCGTAATCCTTCTGCTCCTGCCAGGTCAGTTTCAGCTTCTTTTCCCGCTGCTTCCATGTCTTTTCGGAAGGCTTCTCACCGTGATCGGTGTTTTTTGTCGGAATCACCTGTTCGGATTCCTTCTCGACACGCTCCTGCTGCTTCCAGTAATAGTCGGTGTAACCGCCCTCATACTGCTGCAGTTTTCCGTCTCCCTCAAATGCAAAAATACGCTGCACGATCCGATCCAGAAAATAGCGGTCATGGGAAACTGTCAGCACAATTCCCTCAAACTCGTCCAGATAATCCTCCAGAATCGTCAGAGTTGTAATGTCCAGATCGTTGGTTGGCTCATCGAGGATCAGCACGTTCGGTGCCTGCATCAGCACTCGCAGCAAATTCAGACGGCGCTTCTCTCCTCCGGATAATTTTCCGATCAGACTGTACTGCTTGTCCCCGGAGAATAAGAAGCGCTCCAACATTCTCGAAGCAGAGATCAGCTCTCCTTCCACCCGCACATACTCCGCTGTATCCCGAATATAGTCAATCACCCGTCGGTTCGGGTCCATGTAGGCAATGCCATCCGCCGGATCTGTGCTGAACATCTGCGAATAATAACCAATCGTAATCGTCTGTCCGATGGTCACAGTGCCGGAATCCGGCTGTTCCATGCCACAGATCATCTTCATCAATGTCGTCTTACCACAGCCGTTGGGGCCAATAATTCCCACGCGATCCCGTTTTCCGAAGATATAGGTGAAATCCCGGATCAGCACCCGGTCGCCATAGGACTTGCACAGATGATCCAGTTCAATCGTTGTCCGTCCCATACGGGTCGTTGCCGCCTGAAACTGAGCGCTCTCCTCCTGCTCCGGCATCTTCTTTGCCGCCAGCTCCTCAAAACGCTCCAGTCTCGCCTTCTGCTTCGTCGTTCGCGCTCTCGCACCTCTTCTGACCCATGCCAGCTCCTGCCGGTACAGATTCTTTCTGCGCTGTTCCTGCACCAGCTCCGTCTGGGCACGCTCCGCCTTTTTTTCCAGAAATCCGGAGTAATTGGAATCATAAGAAAATGCTTCCCCGCGGAAAATCTCCACGATTCGTGTTGTCACGCTGTCCAGAAAATACCGATCATGGGTAATCATCACAACGGCACCGCGATAGCCCTTCAGATATTGCTCCAGCCATTCTACCATGCCTGCATCCAGATGGTTCGTCGGCTCGTCCAGAATCAGAACATCCGCCGGTGCCAGCAGCGCTGCCACAAGCGCAGCCCGCTTTTTCTGTCCACCGGACAGCTGCCCGCAGGGCTGTGAAAAATCTGTCAGTTCCAGACGGTTCAGCATGGACTTTGCCTGGGCTTCCAGATCCCATGCTGCATCTTCCTTTCGGCACATGGACAATACGCCATTTAACAGTGTGTCGTCCTCCGGAAACTCCGGATCCTGCGGCAGATACGAGATCACCACATGATTACCATAGATCACGCGCCCGTCATCCTCATGCTCTTTTCCTGCCAGAATCCGCAGAAATGTAGACTTTCCGCAGCCATTCTGACCGATGATGCCAACCTTCTCTCCCTCATTCAAATAAAAAGAAACATCCGACAGCAGCGGCTTGTCGGTAAATGATTTTTTCAGATGCTCTACTGTTACGATCATAACTACTCCATTTTCTGTCTGTAATACTGCATTCGCTTTCCCAGTATACGCTTTTTATAATAGGGTGTAAAGCCTAAAATAGAAGCACAGCGACACCATCCTTACCGCCGCAGTGCGATATAGGACATTTCTCTTGTGCACAGCATTAAAAAAGAATGTGCCTTGGCACATTCTCGCGCCGAGCGCGGTCGCTTGCGACATATTTCTTCTTCGCGCGAGTGCGCATCCCGCGGAGCGTTTTTTGCTTGATAGGAAATGCGATGCAATTTCCTATCAAGCAAGAAAAATGCCCCTGCCACAGCGCGGGAGCATTTTCCAAGTATGTTCTGTATGTATGTTATTTCTTTGCTGTCGTGTGACACCCTGCGGAACAACCGGAGCATCCGGAGCAGGAGCCACCGCAGGAGGACTTGCCGCTCTTCTTATCTTTTACCAAAGAACGAATTGCCAGATAGCAGATCAGGATGATCACGAGGCAGACCAGAATAGTCGGTAAATTAGCTGAAAGCCATGCGAACATAACAACTTCCTCCTTTTTTGATTTTTATTATTTTACCTTTACATCGCCCTTGAAGGTTGTTGCTTCCTTGTAAGGTCTTACCAGCATGTAAACGATAAATGCGATAACTGCGATTGCAGCGATCAGACCAATTACGTTCAGGTTGCCGCTTACAGCAGAACCGATCTGATATACGATCAGAGCGATTGCATATGCGAATACACACTGATATCCGATTGCGAACCAGGTCCACTTCGGGCTGTTCATCTCACGACGGATAGCACCGATCGCTGCAAAACAAGGTGCGCACAGCAGGTTGAATACCAGGAATGCATAACCAGCCAGAGGAGTCAGTCCTTCGAAATCCAGGACACCGAATACACCAACAACTTCTTCCTTTGCTACCAGACCCATGATAGTTGCGATAGCAGCCTTGATGTTGTTGAATCCAAGAGGAGCGAAAATCCAGCAGATTGCTCCGCCCAGCTTACCAAGTAAGCTGCTCTCCAGTTCCATATCACCATCGAACATAAACTTGCCATCTACAAAGCCCAGAGTAGAACCAGCCCATACAATGATGGAGGACAGCAGGATGATCGTACCAGCCTTCTTGATGAAGGAAGAACCACGTTCCCACATGCTGCGCAGCAGGTTGGAAACGGTCGGCCAGTGGTATGCAGGCAGCTCCATAACGAAAGGAGCAGGGTCGCCGGCAAACATCTTGGTCTTCTTTAACATAATACCGGAAATAACGATTGCAGCTACCCCCAGGAAGTATGCACTGGGAGCTACCCACCAAGCACCACCAAACAGCGCGGATGCGATCAAAGCGATGATCGGCAGCTTCGCACCACAGGGGATAAAGGTTGTTGTCATAATAGTCATCTTACGGTCACGGTCGTTCTCGATGGTTCTGGAAGCCATAATACCAGGAACACCACAACCACTACCGATCAGCATCGGGATGAAGGACTTACCGGACAGACCGAACTTGCGGAAGATACGGTCCATAACGAATGCGATACGGGACATGTAACCACAGGACTCCAGGAATGCCAGGAACAGGAACAGTACCAGCATCTGAGGTACGAAACCAAGGACTGCACCAACACCGGCTACGATACCATCCAGGATCAGGCCGTTTAACCAGTCAGGAGTACCAGCTGCATCCAGACCAGACTCGATCAGAACCGGGATACTGGGAACCCATACGCCAAACTCA
Source organism: uncultured Cuneatibacter sp. (assembly GCA_934234215.1). GTDB lineage: Bacteria > Bacillota > Clostridia > Lachnospirales > Lachnospiraceae > CAKQHB01. The sequence continues at coordinate 1,976 of CAKQHB010000037.1, read as the reverse complement.
GAAGTATCCGGAGCTTCTTCCATTGCTGCGTCAACTTCTTCGGATACATCGTATCCGGCTTCTACGAGAGAATCCTCGTAAGTGCCCCAGGCTTCTTCGAAATCTGCGTAAGAACCGTCTTCGATAGTGCCCAGAACTTCATCCGCACCGATAACGCCTGCATCAGCTGCATCGGAGATTGTTGCTACAACATCTTTGGTCCAGATGGTGTCTGCTGCGTACTCATCAGCGGCTTCTTCGTAGTCGCTGGTACCAATACCAAACAGATGGAAGCCATCACCGAACACACCATCGTTTACCCAATCAGTAGCCCAACTACCGATGGTAGTAACGGATACATAGTATACAATGATCATAACAACTGCGAAGATCGGCAGAGCCAAAATACGGTTTGTTACGATCCGGTCGATCTTATCAGATACAGACAGGCTGCCTGCATTTGCTTTCTTATAACATCCCTTGATGATAGAAGCGATATAAACATAACGCTCATTGGTGATGATACTCTCGGCATCGTCATCCAGCTCTTTCTCTGCTGCCTGAATGTCAGCCTCAACATGATCCAGAACGGACTTCTCGATGTTCATCTGAGCTAAGATCTTCTCATCACGCTCGAATATCTTGATTGCATACCAGCGCTGCTGCTCTTCCGGCATGTTATGTACAACTGCTTCCTCAATGTGAGCGATTGCATGCTCAACAGCGCCGGAGAAAGTATGCTGCGGAACGGTCTTGCCGTTCTTTGCTGCATCGATTGCTGCTTCTGCAGCTTCCATGATACCGGTACCCTTCAGAGCGGAGATCTCAACAACCGGGCATCCTAACTCTCTGGACAGCTCTTTGATGTTGATCTTATCGCCGTTCTTCTTTACCAGATCCATCATGTTGATTGCTATAACAACCGGGATACCCAGCTCAGTCAGCTGTGTGGTCAGATACAGGTTTCTCTCCAAGTTTGTTCCGTCGATGATATTCAGGATCGCATCCGGACGCTCTGTGATCAGATAATTTCTTGCTACTACTTCCTCCAGTGTGTACGGAGAAAGGGAATAAATACCGGGAAGGTCTGTTACGATAACACCGTCGTGCTTCTTCAGCTTACCTTCCTTCTTTTCAACCGTAACACCAGGCCAGTTACCAACGAACTGATTGGAACCTGTCAAAGCGTTAAACAGGGTTGTTTTACCGCAGTTGGGGTTACCCGCAAGGGCAATTCTTAACTCCATTGTTTTTCCTCTTCCTTTCTTACTTTTTGCGAATCAATATTCGCATCCCCTAACATCAAAGGATAAATAAAATCCTGCCAGGCAGGATTCTAATTTATTCTACTTCGATCATTTCGGCATCCGCCTTACGCAGAGACAACTCGTAGCCGCGAACAGTAACTTCTACCGGATCTCCCAGCGGAGCAACCTTGCGTACATGCACTTCAACGCCTTTTGTGATACCCATATCCATGATTCTACGCTTTACAGCGCCTTCGCCATGGAGCTTTACAACCTTGACGGTATCGCCAATCTTTGCATCTCTCAATGTCTTCATAATCTACGTTTCCTCCTTACTCTCTATCGCCAGAATCACGGTTTAGACCATGATTCGCTGAGCCATTTCCTTGCTGATCGCAATTCGTGATTCCTTTACGTTCACGATCACGTTTCCACCGATCTCACTGATCAGCTGTACAGTACCGCCAGCCACAAATCCCAGTGTTTCCAGATGCTGACGTACTTCAGGACTTCCGCCAACCTTTCGGATCATCAATTCTTCGCCTGTGTTTGCTAATGTAAGTGGCATCATGTCACACTTCCTTCTTTCCAGTGAATTAGTTTGCACTAATATTAGCTACTTCTAACTTGTTACATTATATTCAACCACCTTTTTCTTGTCAAGCATTTTTTTATAAAAAAGAATGTGCCTTGGCACATTCTCGCGCCGAGCGCGGTCGCTTGCGACATATTTCTTCTTCGCGCGAGTGC
>CAKQHB010000036.1 GCA_934234215.1 uncultured Cuneatibacter sp. | reverse complement strand
ATCTCGGTATGCTTGACCATGACAACGACCATATCGACATCTGCGAGGAAAGCGTCAAGATCGTGGTACTGGTTCTTGACCACATCCTTGGTGATAAACGGATCATACACCTTCAGACCAGTTGCCAGATGACGTTCCTGGCTCTCCAACAGCTGCAGCGTCGGAGACTCACGCATGTCATCGACATTTTCTTTATAGGTCAGACCATACAGACCGACACGGCTCACATCAGTCAGACCCTTTTCCTTCATAATCTCGTAGATACGATTCAACACGAAATCAGGCATACCGTCATTGGTCTTCATAGACTCATCGATGACCTTGGCCAGAGAAGGATAGTCGCCAACGAGGAACCACGGATCAACGCTGATGCAGTGACCGCCGACACCGGGTCCCGGCTGCAGGATGTTTACGCGAGGATGCATATTGCAGATCTTGATAATCTCATAGACATCCATGTTGTCATGGCGGCAAATTTTCGCCAGCTCATTAGCAAAGGCAATATTGACTGCGCGGAAAGTGTTCTCAACAACCTTGGTCATCTCAGCAGTGCGAATGTCGGTGACAACAATCTCGCCTTGGCAGAAGGAAGAGTAGAGTTCTTTCACCTTCTCACCAATAGCCTTGTCGTCTGCACCGATGGTGCGGTTGTTGTGTAGCAGCTCGTAGACCATGTTGCCAGGGATGATCCGCTCCGGAGCATGGACAAGATTGATGTCTTCACCAATTTTAAAGCCATTTGCTTCAATTACAGGACGGACATACTTATCAATGGTTCCCGGAGAAACAGTAGACTCCACGACAACCGTTGCGCCCTTCGGACAAACCCGCATGACGTCCTTTACAGCTTCCGCCACATAGCAGGCATCAACCTTCTTGCTGAACTTGTCATACGGAGTAGGAACAGACACAATGTAGGTATCGGTAACCTGATACTCAGTGGTGAACTTAACACCAGATGCCAGAGCATTTTGGAACAATTCATCCAGCCCCTTTTCCTTGAACGTAGTTTTACCTGCATTCAAGGTAGCAACCAGTTCCTTATTATAGTCAGTACCGATTACTTCCACACCGTGGGAAGCCATCATCAAAGCAGTAGGCAGACCAATGTAGCCCAAGCCAATTACGTTAACCATTTTCTTTCCTCCATCATTAATTCAGCAATTCATGCAACTGCTTTTCAAAGGCAATTGCAATCTGTTGCCGCGAATATTTTTCATGCATCAATTTTCTTGCTTCAGTACGATGCTCACTGTATGTTGAATAGTTCTCGACCATTTCATCGAAAACTTCTGCAAGCTTCTCTGTGTGATCCGGAGAAACGCATCTGCCCATTTCAGACTCGTTTACGATATCACAGGAATCTCCTTCTGCAACAAGAAGTACCGGACAACCAATTCCGAGAGCCTCATAGACCTTTGTCGGGATACTATCCTTCATATTGGAATTCTTCAGAGGGATAAAGCTCATCTTGGCATAAGAAAGTAGCGTATATACTTTTTCGTGTGGAAGAACACCACAGAAGTAGACATTGTCCAGTCCACGCTCTCTAGCTTGCTGTTCCAGCATTTCCTTTTCTGCGCCTTTACCAAACAATAGGAACTGAACTTCTTTATGCCTAGACTGCTCTGCCATATCCAGCAGAGCTCCCAATCCCTGTGCCAGTCCAATATTACCAACATAAACACAGGTAAATTTCTTATCCAACTCATACTGGTCAATCAGTTCTTTGTCTATGGAGCTATTTTCCACGCTCTCATCAAAGCCATTGCCGACCAACTTCACCTTATCTATATGGTCAGCGCCGCCCTTTTTACCGCCTACGGAAATCACGTGGTTTTTGATTTTCTCAACTTTTCCCGGCGAAACAGTAGTCACCCAATCAGCATGTTTGTACATAAAGCGCGTGATTGTTCTGAATACTTTGCAGTAAATACTGCCTTCCGCAAAGCTTCCCATCTCAAGCGCAACATCCGGCCAAATATCACGAACATCATACACGAGCTTTGCGCCCTTACACTTTGCAATGATCCATCCGGGGATACTAACCAGCGGCGGAGGAGATGTAGTAATAATAACATCAATTTTGCCCGCTTTAAGTGCAGTGAAAATAGATGTAAAACCGAAGCTGAAATTATTGAGCATTCGCATTACTGTCGTTTTCTTCTTCATGCGAATCGCCGGAGAGTACAGAATTTCTTCTCTCCTCTGCTCAATTTTTCCATTTCCCTTATTGGTAGAACTAGCAATCACCACAACCTCATCGCCTTGATCGACGAACGCATCTGCCATCGTACGCATTCGATAAGAACACGCTTGGGCTGTGGGATAGTACTCGTCAGTATGAATCAGTATCCTCATATGCTTATATTCTTCCTCTTTTACTTCTCGTTTTGATCGATTTGAACTAACAGCCCAGACTCATCTCAAAGAGTCTGAGCCGTTTATTTCTTATAAAGCTCTACTAATCATCCTCAACAGTGTGAGTTACACTGCCGCTATTCTTGTGCCGCCACAATGTCTCGCGCCGCTGCATTGGGTCTCCACCATGCTCTAAATTGCACCATTTTTGACGCTACGGTAGCTTCCTTGCTTATGCTGGATTACCCCACACGAATGAGCATCTCTGCGACCATGTGGTTATCACCATCACTCTCACATCCGCCTTGTTATCTCCAAGACCGGGATGAAATCGCAGATGATGTTATCATCGCTCAGCCCCGAAACCGCTGTGTAAGTATCAGCACATCCCCTCGGTGCTTTTCAGCATAAACAGGATTCTCACACTAGCATCTCAATCGCATAAAGTGTAAAACATTCGAACTTTTAACCAACCTTCTGTTTTTCTCTCTTTTTCAGATCCTCATTGCCTTCTCCCACGCCTTCCGTGCTTTCCTTACTGGTCAGGATCTTCACGGTTGCCAGCATGATGGTCAGGTCTTCCAGGATGCTTGCCTTGGAGATGTACATCAGATCCATAAGCAGCTTGTCATAGAAAGTCGTATTATACTTTCCATAAACCTGCGCATATCCGGTCAGACCGGCTCTCACCTGCAGGCGCAGACCAAAGTCCGGTACTTCCTTCTCAATCTCTTTTTGTAGCTCGGGACGCTCCGGTCTCGGACCTACGATGCTCATATCACCCTTCAGGATGTTGATGAGCTGCGGCAATTCATCAAGACGGCAGGCGCGGATGATGTGACCAACCTTTGTGATACGAGGATCATTCTCACCGGCAGACAGTACTGCGCCGCTGTATTTCTCAGCGTCCACACGCATGCTGCGGAATTTCAGGATTTCAAAGACTCGGCCATCCTTTGTCAGACGCTTCTGCTTGTAGAAAGCAGGGCCACCATCAGATTTGACTGCGATGGAAGTGATCAGAAACAATGGAGACAGGATGATGATTGCAGCTCCGGAAAGCAGGATATCCGACAGACGCTTGATCACGCGATATTCCGGTGACGGCTTGTATCTCTGATTTTTCAGGATCGGCATATGTAACATATGGATCTGCTCGGAGCCACGCATCATCACATCGGAGATACGGGGAATCATAAACAGCTTAATTCCATGATGGGTACAATATTTCAAAATGATATTTCTCTGGGTAGAATGAATGCCGCACAGGAATGCACAATCTGACGAATCTAATATTTCCAGATGATCGATGATATCTTCCACTGCGTATACATCGGTGATATCAAAACGCTTCTCCAGACCGTATGTATGGATCAGATTTTCCATTCCCATACGTTCGTCATAGATCACGATTGTCTTCATCGGCGGATGACTTGCGAAATAACTGCGATACATCACCACTCCCCAGACTGCACCGATCACACATTGTACGACCCAGCATGCCAGTCCCGGCAGCAGATTTGGCAGATGTATGGACAGCATCCAGATCAGCACATACAGAATCACATCGCTGATCATCGTTGCCAATACCTGACCAAACACAATATCGCGGATCTGCAGGACAGATACCCGGAAGCAATCCAGTCTCTGGCAGAAGAAATAACAAAGTGCTAAGAAAATAAGCAGAACCAGTACTGTTACCTGTCTGGAACCGGCGGTCGCAGTCTTTGGCTCATAGTAGTACAGCCAACATGCCAGAAATGGCAGTGTCAGCAAAATGACGTTGATAAGCTTTACGAAAGCAAATGGAATTCTCTTTTTCATCTCATTCTTCCCTTGTAAACTACTGTACTGTCACGGTCAGCTTCGCACGATTCGAGCTGTTCCCATCCGTGTCCTTTGCCCAGTAAATCAGTTCATATGTTCCGGCAGCTGCCGGATTGACACTGCCCTCGATCATGATCTGTCGGTACAGCACCTCTCTTGTATCTTTGTCATCCGTAACATTCTCGATGTAGGAAAGCTGATTAAATGTGCTTCCCACCGGAATCGTCACCGTATATTGCTTCAGGCGCAGTACCGGTGCTGCCGGTGCCAGCGCTGCAATATCTGCCTCCGCGGACTCTCTCGCAGCTGTTTCCGGATCTGCAGCTGCCGCTTCGGTATCCGGCTGTTCTGCAGCTTCCGTTTCCGGCTCCGTACTTTCAGGCTCGGTCTCTGTGTCGGTACTCGTATCGGTCGGTACTTTTCCGATGCTGTCTACCGCTGCACCGGCTTCCACATCCAGAATACGGATATATTTTGTGACATTGTTATGGGAGTCCTTTGCCATGTAGACAACGACTGCCTGTCCATCATTTTCCCCCGGATAGATTGCCGTTACACGCAAGCTGTCGGACACATCGCCATCCTTGTTATCTCTGGCGGTGACGCCGTCCAGAAGCTCCTCCTCTGTGATGCCGTTGTGGTAAGTCAGGTCGCTCTTCACTGTTACAACAGGCCCTGTCCGATCATTCATAAAGCGAACCACGACAACTGCTGCTGCCAAAAGTACGGTTATGACGGTCAGTAATACCAGAATTTTCTTTTCCCCTGTTTTCATCACTGACCCCCGTTTTCGGACTTGACACTACTTTCACCGTAGTGTCCGTAAGCACCGTAGCTGCCATATTTGCCGTACTTGCCATATTTTCCATACTTACCGTATTTGCCGTACTTGCCATAGCCCTCGGTAGGATCCACCTTGTTCAGGATCGCACCCAGCATCGGACAGCCGGTACGCTCCAGCTGCTCCTTCACTTCCTGTGCGAAACGATAGCTGATCGCACCGGACTCAATGAGCAGCACTGCTCCATCGCACTTGCCGGCGATGACTGCTGCATCAATGACACGACCGATCGGCGGTGTGTCGATGATGATGTAATCACACACTTTTTTCAGCGTTTCCAGCATCTCCTCAAAACGCTCTCCCCCCAGCAGCTCTGCCGGGTTTGGCGGGAAGGGACCGGAAAAGATCGTATAAAAGTTCGAGAGATTGGTACTGTATAATACATCCTGCAGACTATTCTGTCCGGACAGGTAATGAGAAAGTCCAAGAACTTCTTTTGTACCCTCATAGACACTGCCCAGCAGAACGGATTTGCGCATATCCGCATCGATCAATGCAGTCTTCTTTCCGGACTTTGCCAGAGACAGCGCCAGCTGCAGACTTGCATTGGACTTGCCCTCGTTCGGAGTGCAGCTTGTCAGGACGATTGCCTTTTTATCTGCTCCGCAGAACTGAAGGTTGGCACGCAGCGCTTTGTATGCTTCTTCGGTCTGAAAATCCAGCGGTTCGATTCGCAAATTCACCTGATTCATCGCTTTGCACCTCCCTGCTTTGTTGCTTTCTTTCTTTTACGACGCTTCCTTGCAGCTGCAGGATCTTCTGCTACCGGGATGCTGCCCAGTGTGCTCAGCCCCAGATATGCCTCGATATCCTCCGGGGTCTGGATCGTATCATTCATCAGATAGCGCACAATGATGACACCTGCTGCCACGATACCGCCCAGCAGACCTGCCAGGATCGCATTCTTTGACTTGCTGGGGCTGGAAGGATTCGTCGGAATATTTGCATCTTCTACTACTTTGACATATTCCACATCCATAACATCCTGAATGTGCTTGGCTGCAGTCTCACGGATCGCATTCGCAATGTCGCTCGCACGGTACGGATCACTGTCAGTCACGCTGATGGCGATGACACGGGTATCCGTAGAATTCGATACGGACAATTTGCCCAACAGCTCCTCATGCTTCATCATACGGTCGCCAACCATGAGCTTCAGATCTGCGATGACCGTCTCCGTCACGGGACGGCTCTGGATCAGCTCTTTGTAGTCATTTGTCAGCTGCGTTCCGACCTGCAGATCGCTGTTTGTCAGTCCCTGACTCGCATCTGCTGCCAGTACATACATCTTCGTGGTAGATACATACTGCGGTGTCATCAGCAGCTGTGTGCATAAAAAACCAACCAATGCCAGAGCTGCTGCACTGAGGACGATCACGCCTGCGTGCTTCCACAGCTCGTGGAACAGCTCTAATAAATCAATCTCATCTGTCTTTTTCTGATTTTGGTTCATTCCTGTCTCATTTCTCCCCTACACGTTTTTATAATCTACAGATGGATACCACCTGCACAATCCTGCAGTAGCTTCTCCGGATTGTCGATCAGCAGCCGTCTCGCTGCCGCACGCCCCATTTTTTTCTCAATCCATGCTGCACACTCCCCCAGTCTCGTCGGGCGATCCGTGCAGTTATGTGCATCGCTTCCAATGAAGTCTGCCATCTCATATTTCAGCAATTGCTTACAATATTTCTTTACTCTGCGTCCATCCTCTCCCAGAATACTGTCCGCATTGATCTGCAGTCTGGCGCCGATGTCCATCACATCTTCTGTAAAATCCAGATCCTCCTGCATCGCCGGGTAACGTTCCGGATGGGCAATGATGACACGATATCCGTACCTGACTGCCTCATACACACGCCCACGAATATAGTCCCGCGAATCCCGGCTGGAAAACTCCAGCAGGATCGTCCTTGATCCGCACAGGCGATAGGCGGGCTCCTCCTGCAACTGATGCGTCATGTCCATATTCGAATGAAACTCACAGCCCAAAGATAGCTGCAGCTCCGGCAGCTTCTGCGTGCATGCCTCCTGCAGCTTTGCAAACTGTTCCTGTACGATGTGTCTGTCCGTCTCAAACATCCCTCTGCGATAATGCGGTGTCAGCAGTACATGCTCCACTCCGGCATCCCACTCCATCTGCAAAATCTGCAGGGACTCGGACAGGGACTTCGCTCCGTCATCTACTCCCGGAAGTGCATGACAATGAATGTCATAAATTCCGCGCATAAAAAATCTCCATCTCTACTCTGTTGAATCGAATTCTCTGTGAAGTAACCTGAAATGTAGTGTGCAGTCATGACCTGCACGCGAAAGTATGAACAGATTGTTAAGGCTTTTACAACTTTTGTCACACATAGCGTAATAAGTGTAGCATAGTGTAAAAAAAAATACTACACTAAATTTCGACTTTTCCCGGGCGTATTCTATGTAAAATGGAGAATCCCTTTCCCCATCACCAGCAGAAACTGCTTCAGTGCGAAGGACTCATTTTCCTTTCTCCACACCGCTTTTACGCTGCTTTCTTCCTGCTCACTGCGCAGCGGCACAAACACGAGATGCTCCGGATTCGGTACATCCTTCAGCAGCGCAGTTGGGATCAGAGAGATGCCCTCTTCCGCTGCCACCATCATCAGGATACTCTCCACATCGGAGCTGTAGAAGATGATATCCGGATCATCACCGGATTTTGTGTCTAACAATTGATACGAGCCATCGGATGGCATGCCATTGTCTGACATATAGCAGAGCAATTTTTCTTCCTTCAGATTCTCCCGCAGGAGGGCGCTGCGGTTCGCCAGCGGATGGCTGGGATACAGCACTACACTCAGTCCGGATTTTTCTACTTCTGTAGAATCCAGAGTGTCGTCCTCACTGTCCGTGTTCCATGTAAAGATCAGGTCGTAGGTTCCTTTCTTAACGCCGGTCTGCAGTTCTTTTTCCTCTCTGCGGTAGCAGCTGATGAAGATATTCGGATAGATCCGATGAAACTTCTTCATCACCTTGGACAGATTGCTTCTCTCATAGCCTTTTACATAGCCGAGACTCATCGTACCGGTCACGCTCGTCGTCGCTGCACTCACCCGCGTTCTGGCATAACGCATCCGCTCCAGCACGCCCCTTGCATCCTGCAGGAAGGTCTGTCCCGCCACCGTCAGGCGGATCGGACGGCTCGCACGATCCACGAGCTGCACGCCCAGCGCCTCTTCCAGTCCGCGGATCTGCTGTGTGATCGCCGTCTGCGTCACAGAGTGGCGCTCTGCCGCTTTTGTAAAGCTTTTTAATTCTGCTACGCTGATAAAGTATTCTAGCTGTGTCAGTGTCATCCTTCGTACTCCCGAATTGCTTTTTCGATAATGGGCATATAGAACTGCTTGCACGCTGCTTCATTGGGATGAGAGCCTGCACCGTCGATGATATAATTTGCCATCATGTCTTCGTTTCTGGTGTCCAGCTCTGTCTCGGTAAATGCATCCACCACATGCACGCCCGCATTTTTGCACATCTCCATTGCCAGTCCGCGCAATGTCGTCTGCACCTCCCAATCTCTCGCTGCGGAGCGATGGATCGTCACATAAAATACCGGAACCTGTCCCCAGCGGCTGCGGATCAGCCCCAGGATTTCCTCGAAGCAGCCACAAAAGGTTGTCGTATCCGCAGGTGTCTGTCCCACTGTTCCCAGCTTTTCCAGAACCGGTGCGTAGGCATCGTTCGTGTAGCCGTTCATGATGATCACATCCGGTGCCTCTGCCGGTGCTGTCGCGATCTGATGATAGATCTCATTGTCGCTGTGGATCACGGTTGCGCCATTTACTGCGCCCATGTACAGCTCCCAGCCGTACTGATCTGCCAGCATCTTTGTGAAAGACTTCTCCGGCAGTGTATGTCCATATACAATACTGTCTCCGAATGCGTAAACCTTTAAACCCTCTAACCTCATAAGTACCCCTTTCCGAAACAAAATTTCCTGTAAAGTGAAAACAAATTTCTTTTCCGCCGCAGTGCGATCCACGCGGAGCTTCTTTTACTTTGCAGGAAATGCAACGCAATTTCCTGCAAAGTAAAAGAAGAGCTGCTGTCTTCGTTTTTCTGGAAGACAGCAGCTCCTGTTTGTCGGTTTCTTCCGACATTATTATACACAACTCTCCGGACTTTGCCCAGTGTGTTTTTTTACTTTTGATTACTTGAACAGACCCAGGATCACATCCAGCAGGTTGTACTGACTGAACAATACAGCTGCTACGAGAGAAACGGTAGACATGATCTTGATCAGGATATCCAGAGACGGACCAACGGTATCCTTCAGCGGGTCACCAACGGTATCGCCGACAACGGCTGCATCATGTGCAGGGGATCCCTTGGCATGACCCTTGACACCGCCGGCCTCGATGTACTTCTTTGCATTGTCCCATGCTCCGCCGGCATTACCGGTGAAGATGGCAAGCATGATTGCGGAGATCGTTGCACCCAGCAGCAGACCACCAACGAAGTACGGTCCAAACAGGAATCCGGCTACAACCGGGATCAGAATAGAGATCAACGCCGGCATACGCATCTCGCGGATCGCACCCTGAGAGGAGATACGGATACAGGACTCATGATCCGGCTCTACCTCGCCCTTTAAGATACCGGGGATCTCGCGGAACTGACGGCGAACCTCTTCTACCATGTTGCCGGCTGCCTTTGCAACGGCTTCGATCAGCATACCGGAGAACAGGTACGGCAGCGCTGCACCTACGAGAGCGCCTGCCAGAATCAGCGGATCAGTAAAGTTCAGGATCAATTCTGCATCCTGATCCTGGAATGCATACAGGAAGGATACCATCAGAGACAGTGCTGCCAGAGAGGCAGAACCGATGGCGAAGCCCTTACCGATGGCTGCGGTCGTATTACCAACGGAGTCCAGCTTATCGGTGATCTCACGAACCTCCGGATCCAGACCGGACATTTCGGCGATACCACCGGCATTGTCGGAGATCGGTCCGAATGTATCTACGGATACGGTTGCGGAGACGAAGGACAGCATACCGATGGCTGCCATCGCCAGACCATACATACCGGATACGAGATAAGAACCATAAATTGCGATACCAAGTACGATCAGCGGTGCCATACAGGATTTCATACCGATGGCAAGACCCTGCGTGATGGTCAGCGCCGGACCATCCACGGAGATCTGTGCGATTCTCTGGGTCGGCTTGTAATCATAACTGGTGTAATACTCTGCGATCGCACCGATGACGATACCGGCTACGATACCGATAACTGCTGCGATCCAGGGAGAGTAGATACCTGCTGCGAAGCTGGTTCCACCCAGATCTACGCCGTTGAACATCAGCTTTGTTGCAACAAAACCACCGATGGTTGTCAGCGCTGCTGCACTCCAGGTGGAGATATTCAGATCTCTGTGGGGATTGTCCGTGCCTTTCTTTAACAGCACATAGGCAATACCCAGGATACAGGCAAACATACCAATGGAAGCAAAGATCAGCGGGAAGAACATCATAACTCTCATGGTGGCCGGTGCCATACTGCCGCTGGAATGTGCGAACAGGCTGGCTGCCAGAATGATTGCGGATGTGATCGCGCCAACATAGGACTCCAGCAGGTCAGAACCAAGACCGGCTACATCGCCTACATTATCACCTACGTTATCTGCGATAACGGCAGGGTTTCTCGGATCGTCCTCCGGAATGTGCGCCTCGGTCTTACCAACCAGGTCAGCGCCCATATCAGCAGCCTTTGTGTAAATACCGCCGCCGACACGGTTGAACATTGCCACGATGGAGCATCCCAATGCATAACAGGACAGACACTGTGTGAAGACTGCGCTGACTGCCTCTTCTCCAAAATAGCCCATGCCGATACCAAAGATCACATAGACAAGGAACAGTCCCAGCAGAGCAAAGCCGCCGACACACAGTCCCATAACAGAGCCGCCCTTAAACGCTGTTTTCAGCGCTTCCCCGATCTTACGGGTCTTCATAGCGGTGTTTGTTACGCGGACATTCGCGATGGTGGCGATCTTCATGCCGACCCATCCTGCGGATGCACTCATGATTACGCCGATTGCAAATGCAGCAGAAGGCTCCCAACGGAGTGTCCCCTCCTGCAGACTGAAGATCAGCGCAAAGATCACGAACACGATTGCAACTACGATTGCGATGATTTTGTATTCATATTGAATGAATACGTTGGCACCTTTGCGGATCGCACCGGAAATGTAGGACATTCTCTCATTGCCCTCTTCCATTTTCCGGACGGAAGCAAAGTTGCCGGCTGCGTATCCTAACGCCAGAAGCGCAGCCGCGAGCACCAGAATTAAAGAACTCATCTGTGCTACCCCCTTTTTATAATATTATTTGCTAAACGGACTGTCCCCAATCCGCTTTCACACGATTCGAATGACACAAAAGCTCCTGCTTTTCATGCCGAAATTTGGTTTTATTATATCATATTTCGCAGCAAAAGTACCGTCAAAAAAGCGGCTTGTGTGCGAAAAAGCCGGGGATTTTTCAGATCTCCGGCTTTTTCCTTTCACTCTTTTGTGTAATTTTTATACTTTGCAAACAGCTTTTCGCCTGATTATTTTGAGACCGTACCCATTTTTACCAAATGATATAATTCCTCCGCTGCCAGTCTTGTTTTCGCCACAACGTCCTCACCCTTTTGCGGAAAACAATAATACAATACCCTGCGATCTCCGATGCAGATCATGTCTCCCAGCTCATACCAGTAATAATCCGAGTATAAACTGTAAGATGCCAGCGGCTTCTGGGTGTAATCCAACTGCCCGTCGCATCCGGTCAGATGAAAGCCCTCCGCAGTGTGCACGAGACGACCTTCCCCAACTTCATAAATGCACTTCATATCGGTCATCATGCGGATCGTCACCGGGATATCCAGCCGATACGTGCCGTCCAAAAGCTCCTGTCTGACGCATGACCGCTCCCAGCGATACCAGTCCGGGATGGATGGAAATTCCGTATTACCATCCTCCGCTTCCATTCTGCCGTACTCGGTCAGTGTATACTTCTTTCCGCAATGTCCGCAGGTGAGCGAAATGCCCTTTCCCGTCATCTGTCCTTCTGTCTGACAGTGGGGACAACGATACAATACCCGGTTCAGATGATCCGCACGGAACTTCTCCGTGATACGGATCTGATTTTCCTGCTGCCAACGGAAATGATCGAATGTGAATTCCCGCCGCAGGCACTCATTCAGCTCGTCTGCAGACTTCTCTGCAATCTCCTCCGGCGACAGTAAATACTTCTCCACCGCGGAAACTTTTACTTTGCGAAGCTGCAGATTGTTGTACAGCGGGTCTCTGGAAAATGCACCCTCCGTTCGGATCACAACCACCGGCACTTTCAGTAATTTCAGACACTTTCCGAGACTCTCCGGCAGCGGTGTCGCCGTTCCGTCAAAGCTGTAGCTTGCCTCCGGATACATCAGGATCGAGCTGTGCAGCTTTTCCAGCACATATTTCATATCCCGCACCAGTCCCGGATCGGATACGAATTTCTTTGTGGGGATACAGCCAAGATGCCGCATCAGCCATTCTTTTCCGACAAAACCATCCGAAGTACACACAATGTGGAACGGACGCGGAAACAGCACCTTCGATGCAATCTTCAGATCCACAAAACTGGAATGATTCATCAGGACAAGACACGGCTCGTGTTTTCCCAGCCGTTCCATGTCCTCGCGCTTCCAGGAAAAATGCGTTGCTGTCAGATCCGCGATGGAGTACAGCCGCACAAGTGCCCGCAGCAGCAGACTGGAACTCGGCGGCATCGTATGCTCCGTACTGACATGGGACATCGCCTCCGCATAAGTCGCTTTTTGTACTTTAATTTTCATGCTCTTCTGCCTTCAACACATAGATTCTGGAATCAAAATCTGAGCAAAGTGCCGCTCCCGCCGGCATCTCTCCGGCAGATGCATCCGTTGTGATCAAGCCCACATTCATCAGCTCATCGCCATAATGCCACGTGCCTGCCAATTCGTTTTTGTATACAAGGTCCGGATTCAATCCCATGAGGCGCACCCGCTCAAACCGGTCATTCACACGGTTCAGCACGCGATACCAGCCCACGATCGCCGTCTTCTGATCGTCGCTCACCACCATCCAAACGGTGCGATTATCCTCAAACGGACTCACAAGACGATAGAATGTGCCAAACTGCAGCAGCTCCCGATATTCTTTCATAAAGGCGATCTGCTCTTTGACCTGCGCGATCTCTTCCTCTGACAGCTTATTCAGATCCAGCTCATAACCAAAGGTTCCGAAATATGCCACATTCGCTCTCGTGTGCAGCGGTGTCACGCGGTTCACCTGATGGTTCGGAACGACCGACACATGACTGCCGATGCTGCTGATGGGATAGCACAGACTCGTACCATACTGGATTTTCAGACGCTCAATGGCATCGGAATCATCGCTCGCCCACGCCTGAGGCGCATAGTAGAGCATGCCCGGATCAAAGCGCGCGCCGCCGCTGGAGCAGGACTCAAACAGCACCTTCGGGAATTCACTTGTCAGGCGCTCATACAGATCGTACACACCCAGAATGTACCGATGGAATACTTCTCCCTGTCGATCTGCAGGCAATGCTGCGGAGTAACACTCGGTAATGCTGCGGTTCATATCCCATTTAATATAAGAAACCTTCGCTTCCCGCAGGATCTTCGCCATACTCTCGTGAATAAAATCAACGACTTCTTTTCGGGAGAAGTCCAACACATACTGATTGCGGCCGTGGCTGTTCCTTCTGCCCGGTACCTGCAGCAGCCAGTCCGGATGTGTCCGATACAGGTCGGAATCCTTGTTCACCATCTCCGGCTCAAACCACAGACCAAACTTCATGCCAAGCGCCTCGATCTTGTCCGCAATGCCCTCGATGCCATTTGGCAGGCGATCCCGGTTGGCAACCCAGTCTCCCAGACCTGCGCGATCGCTTGTCCGCGCGCCAAACCAGCCGTCGTCCAGCACGAACAATTCTACGCCGCATTC
The DNA here is from genome assembly GCA_934234215.1 of uncultured Cuneatibacter sp. Taxonomy (GTDB): domain Bacteria; phylum Bacillota; class Clostridia; order Lachnospirales; family Lachnospiraceae; genus CAKQHB01. The sequence continues at coordinate 7,144 of CAKQHB010000036.1, read as the reverse complement.
CTTTGCCTTCTGTGCGATTTCCACAAGGCGAGCTTCCGTAAAGTCAAAATACGTCGCTTCCCAGTTATTGTTCAGAATGGGACGGGGACGATCCCGCCAATATCCTCTCGCCAGGCGTCTGCCGTACAGCCTGTGGAAGGTCTGGCTCATGTTATTCAAACCATCTTTCGAATAGACCATCACCGCTTCCGGCGTCTGAAAGCTTTCGTCCGGCTCCAATTTCCAGTCGAAGGTCTCCGGATGAATGCCCACAAGCATCCGCGTCACGCCGTGGGTGTCTGTCTCCGCCTGCATCAAAAAGTTTCCGCTGTATACAAAGGAAAAGCCCAGCACTTCACCCTGCCGTTCATCGGCATGGGGACGCTTCAATACCACAAATGGATTATGCTGGCTCGAAGAATGTCCGCGCAGACTGCCGATGGACTGAATCCCCGGCTCCAGCTTTCTCGTGTGGATGTGACGTTCTCTCGCCCATGCACCGGACAACTGCAGCCATTCGTAATCGCTGTCCGGCAGATCCAGGCTCAGACTCATCGCGCGAGTCACATGCACGGCCTCGGAGCCATGATTGCAGATGCGCACGCTCCGTGCCAGTGCACTGTATCCTTCAAAAATCGTATACAGCAGCTCCACCTCCACTCCGGTCAGCCCATCCCGCAGATGCACCCGCAGAGTCTGCGCTTCCTCGTCTGATTCCGTGTATGTTGCCGGAAGTCCTGCAAGACGCGGCTTTCCGGCAAAAATCTCATGTCCCGCATACACCAGCTCCAAAATACGGCTGCCGTTCTCCTGCAATACCGTTATTGCAGGCTGACGGAAATCCCCCGTTCCGTATCCCGGATACTCCTGCTTCAGATGCTCCGGCGAGAACATCCGCTCGCCCTCATAAGGACAAATCGACATGGCGCGGCCGCACAGCTCAAACAGATGCGAAAAATCCTCCCGATCATGGATCCGCGCTCCCGCATATAACTGCCCCAGCTGTCCATTTCTCATGATCTGAAATACATAGCTAAACGATGCATTGTACAGATGAAAAACTTTGCTTTCCCTGTGAAAAACAATCATACCTTCTCCCTTTCTTTGACTGCATTTTGCACTATTCTTTTGTTTTCTATTGTAATGCAGGCGCCTGCAGAAGTAAAGCAATCATTCTGACCTCTTCAGGATCTGTCCAACCTTTCCCACTGCGCTGCAGCGCCCATTTTCCAGCACCATCACCCGGTCGCAAAGGCAATTCACAACGGCAAGATCATGGGACACAAACAGCATGCCAAAGCCCTGTGTCCGGTTCAGCTCCTGCAAAAGCTCCAGGATCTGTTTTTGCGCCATCACATCCAGCGCACTCGTACATTCATCACACAAAAGCAGATGCGGATTTCCCGCCAATGCCCGCGCGATTGCCATGCGCTGACACTGTCCGCCGGACAGCTCCGCCGGATAGCGCTGTAAAAATTCCGCCTGCAGTCCGACCAGCTCCACAAGCTCCAGACACCGCGCTTTCCCTTCTGCTTTCGCACAATGCCCCACTTGCCGCAGCGCCTCCTCCAGTACTTCGCCGATCCGCCTGTGAGGTGGAAAAGACGCTCCTGCGTCCTGAAAAATCATCTGAACCTCTCCGCAAATGTCCTGCGTCCGACACCTTGTGATGTCTCTGCCATCCAGAAAAATACGCCCTGCATCCGGATGCTCCAGACAGCCGATCTGCCGCAGCAGCGTACTCTTTCCGCTGCCGCTCTCCCCGACAATGCCAAGGATCTCCCCCTGTCCCAGACTCAGGCTCACATCAAGCAATGCCTCTGTCCGCCGCGCTCCTTTTCGATATGTCTTTGTCACATGCTCCGCCAGCAGCAGTGGACCTTTTCGTTCTTTCACGCCATACCTCCACGGTAATTCCATATTTCCTGCGGCGCCGCCGCCAGCAGTTCTCTCGTATAGGGCTGCTGCGGATGCTGCAGCACCTGCTCTGCCGTTCCCAGTTCGATCAGTTTTCCCTCCTGCAGGATTCCGATCTGATCCGCCAGCTTTTCCGCCACGCGCAGATTGTGCGTCACAACGATCATGCTCATGCCTGTCAGCTCCCGCACCCGTAATAGCTCTTCTACCACCAGCCTCTGTGATTCTACATCCAGTGCGCTTGTCGGCTCATCTGCCAGAAGCAGCCGCGGGCGCAGCAGCATCGCCGCCGCGATCGCCATTCGCTGATTCATGCCGCCGCTCAGCTCACATGGACAACTCGCCAGAATCCGCTCTGCGTCCGGCAAATTCAGACTTTCCAGACAACTGCAAATCTCCGCAAGGGACTGTTTTCCACGATACCGCCTCCGACTTTTCAGCATATCCACAAGCTGCTTCTGATACGTGCGGATTGGGTTAAATGCAGCGCCCGGATTTTGAAAAATCATCGTCATTTCGGTTCCAAGCAACGTCTGGCGTTCCCGTTCCCGCATCCCCGTCAGCTCTTTTTCTCGATAAAAATAGAATCCTGCTCCGCAGGATTCTCCGCCTGCGGCGGGTCGCGAAGCGACAAATTCTGTTCCGCCGCAGTGCGATCCACGCGGAGCGCTTTTTTGCTTTATAGGAAATGCGACGCAATTTCCTATAAAGTAAGAAATGCTTCCGGACACTACTTCCACGCGAAGCTCCGGCAATCCCAGAATCGCCCGCAGCACGGATGTCTTTCCGCTGCCGCTCTCTCCTGCCAGCACGAGGATTTCCCCCGCCGCCACAGACAATGAGATCGGCTCTGTAATTTTCTTTTCATACGCCAGACATACCTGATCCAGCGAAACAATCTTTTCTCTCATCTACCTTCACTCCGAAGTACTTTTCCTGTCTGCTTTTCCCGTTCGTCTTTCCCGACTGTGATACGATCGCACCGCTTCTCCGAGACAATGAAAAACAATGACCGTCACGATCATCGCCGCAGCCGGTGCCAACACTGCCCACGGTGCCAGCTGCAGATAGCCCTTTGCCTCGTTGATCATAGAGCCCCATTCTGCCTGAGGCGCCTGCACACCGATGCCAAGAAAAGACAGCGCCGCCAGCTCCATCATGGCGGTTCCCACCTGTGTCGCCGCTGTCACGATCAATGTCCCGATCACATCCGGCAGTAAATACTTCCACAATATCCGCCCATCGCTGCAGCCGGAAAATCGCGCCGCCGCCACATAGGGGAGTTCTTTCCGCTTCAATACTTCGCTCCGTGCCATGCGCGCATACAGCGTCCAGCTTGTGATTCCCAGCGCCAGCAGTGCATTGTTCAGACCGCCGCCCAAAATTCCTGCCACTGCAATTGCCAGCACCATCTGCGGAAATGCCAGAAATACCTCCGCGATCCGCATCACGACCGCATCGAGAATCCCTCCATAGTAGCCGCACAGCACACCCAGTCCCGTTCCGATCCCGAAGGACATTCCCACAAGAAATAGCGCCGGAAAGATCGAATACGCTGCCCCCGCCAGCACACGGGAATACACACATCGCCCCAGACTGTCCGTCCCCCAAGGGTATGTGCGGCATGGCGCCATCCGAATCGCATCCGCATGCGTCTCATTCGGCAAATGCGGCGCCAGGTGAGGCGCCAAAAACGCAAACAGAAGAAATGCTCCCGCCACGATCAGCGTCAGAAGCATCCTGCTTTTTGCCGGATTTCTCTTCCGTTTTTTCACGTTAAGCATCCTCCCATTCTCCGTGTATCCGCGGATCCAATTTCCGGTAACAAAAATCCGTCAGCCAGTTGATCGCCGTGTATAGGGCCGCCATCAACAGCGTAAATCCCTGTATTACCGGATAATCTCTGGCGCTGATGGCATCCATCATCATCTTGCCCAGTCCCGGCCACAAAAAAATCGTTTCCACTACAACACTGCCCGCCATCAGCGATCCCACTGAGAGCGCGATCATCGTCAAGATTGGCGGCATCGCATTGTGCAGGACATCATGAAATAAAATCGTCCCCATTCCAATGCCCCGCGCCTTCGCTCCGGCGACATACGGCTCCTGCAATTCCCGCAGCACTTCCGCGCGCACCTGCACCGTCAGTCTGGATGCAAGGGGAATCGCCAATGTCACCACCGGCAAAAACAAGCCCTGCACCGACTGCTTCGCCAGCACCGGAAACCATTTTAATTTCAGGCAAAATACATACATCAGCAAGACGCAGATCAGAAAGCCCGGCAGCGAATTTCCAAAAAAGCTGAACAGGCGGATACACCAATCGCTCCACCTTCCCCGCCGTACTGCTGCCAAAATCCCCAAAGGAATTCCAAGTATAATAGACAACAGCAGACTGCACGATGCCAGCAATGCTGTTCCATGCAGTCCGCTTCCCAATTTTTTCATGACTGGCTGTCCATCCCGATACGAAGTCCCAAGATCTCCCCGCAGCACATGAAGCAGCCAATCGCCGTATCGCACCGGAAAGGGACGGTTCAGCCCCATGTCCTCCCGCGTCTGCTCCAGCACTTCCTTCGTCACCGTCACACCGCCTGCCGTCAGCTTCCGCTGCGCCGGGTCGCCCGGTGCCAGATCCATCAATCCATACACCAGCACCGTCACGCCAAACAGCACAAGAAGCATCTGCGCCAGTCTTTTTGCAAGTTCTTTTTTCATCTTTTTCCGACTCATTCTTCTGTCGTTATCGTCGTATTCTCATCAATTCCATAAAAATCATAGGGCAGATGCTCCGCGAATCCACTCATATTTGCCTTCGTGATCGTGATCTTATTGAACAGTCCCACATAGCTGAATGCATTGTCGTCAATCGCCATCTGAATGATCTCATTTGCCAGCTCTGCACGCCGGTCGGCATCTCCCTCGTACTGCAATTCATCAATCAATGCCTCGCACTCTGCACTGTCGAATCCGCCCACATCAAAATATGAGCCATCCCGCAGCGTACTGTCGATAAAGTAATAGGGATCTCCCGCCTTATCCGCGATCATGCAATACAGTGCCAGATCAAAGTCCTGATTTGCAATGTATGTTGCATCCGGATCCTCCTCGCAAGTGAGATGCGAACGGATTCCCGCCGCGTCCAGCTGCTCCTGCATCAGAATCGCCAGCGTGTCCAGCGACCGCGCCGCATAATATGCAATGTTCAGATCCAGCTCCTCGCCGTCTTTTTCATAATAGCCATCTGCATTTTTCACATATCCGTCTGCTTCCAATGCCTGCTGCGCCCCTTCCACATCCGGTGTCGGCGCTGTCGCTTTTCCATATGCGCTGGACTCTGCAAACGGTCCATCTGTCACACTCACCGTGCCATCCAGATAAGAAGCGATCGCCTCTTTGTCCACGATCTTCACAACCGCTTCCCGCACCGCATCATCCATCGTCGCCTCATTCAAAATGTAAAACTGCAGTCTGGAAGCCGGTAGCGTCGTCACCGTGTACGACTCCGGATCTGCCTCAAACAAGGCTTTTCCCGCTGCCGTTGCGAAATCATAACAGTCAATCTCACCATTCTGCAGTGCCATCTGCTTCGTGTCGTCCTCCGGCATGTAATAAAACTTCGCACTGTCCAGCTGCACAGCACCGTTCCAGTAGTTCTCGTTTCGAACAACCTCCACATCACCCTTGGACATAAAAGACTTTACCACAAACGGCCCTGTACAGACCGGCGCATTGTCCAGATCTTCCGACTCGTCCAGATTCATGATCGCCAGCTCCGGGCTCGCCAGATCGTTCTTCATCGTCGGATAAGCCTCCGGTGTCGTGATCGTAAACGTCCGGTCATCCAATGCACTCATCTCAAACTCCGCCAGATATGCAAACCGCGCATTCACCTCCGCAGCTCGCTGCAGATTGCGCACGACCATATCTGCTGTCACCGCCGTTCCATTGGAAAATGCAGCGTTTTCTTCCACAGTCACGGTCCATGTCCGTCCATCTTCGCTAACCTTTGCATCCTCCGCCAGCCACGGCTCCACCTCATGATCCCCGTTCAAACGGAACAGCTCCTGCGTCACACCGTATACATTGGTATACCACCCATTATAATCCTGATGTGCATCCATGGAAGCAATATAAAAGCTCACGCCCGCATTCAGCTGCTTCGCACCGGCGCTTCCGCTGCTGCCACCGGAGTTTTCATTTCCGGACCCTGCACCACCGCATGCCGTAAGCAGAAGGCTCACCATCAAAAGCAACACCAATCCCAAAGCATTTCTTCTCTTTTTCAACATCCCATCTTCTCCTCTCTCATTCCCTTTATCAAAAACATCGGACGGGATGCGTAGTTCACCTGCTCCCGCGCATTCCACACACGCTGTCCAATATCTTCGTACACTTCGATGTTCTGAAATCCAGCCGCCCTCATCATCTGCACATCCGCCTCCGGACGCTTGCTCCGCGTGATGGAAAGCTTCTTCGTGATCTCTTCCATGCGGTCACTCTCCGCATAGTCCTCAAAATCATCCAGCTCCTGCTCCTTCACCTGTCTGCGGTCTTCCAGAAATCCTTCCTGCTTCTCCTCGTCAAACAAATATGCATACCATGCCGCGTCAAAATTCAGCAGCACGCCGTCCTTCTTCAACACGCGATGCCAGCACGCATATGCCAGCTGCGGATCTTCCAGATTCCAGGTCAGATTTCGCGTCACAACCGCATCAAAGCTGCCATCCGCAAACTCCAGCCGCTGCGCATCCGCCCGTACAAATCGAATGCGCGCTGCAGCCTCTTCGCCAAGCTGCTCCACTGCATTCTTTCGCGCCATCGCCAGCATCTCCGGCGTGTAATCCACCGCCGTCACCTCGTAACCGCGCCTTGCCAATCCAATTGCCAAAAATCCGGGCCCTGTGCCCACATCCAACACACGCTTACCGGAGCAGACTGTAAGCTGCGCCGTCACAACTCGCATCCAATTCTCCTCGTAGTCCGGCTGCAGCTCAAAGCTCGTATCCTCTGTATAACTCGCGGCACGCTTCGCCCAGTAATCCTTGATCTCGTTCAATAACATCCTAAATTCGTCCTGCCCTCTCCAATACTGTACAATAACACATATTGTAACATTCTGGGAAAAGAGGGGCAAGCCCCCGGGGGGGATGCAATTTTCTATCAAGTGAAAATAGAATCCTGCTCCGCAGGATTCTCCGCCTGCGGCGGATCGCGAAGCGACAAATTCTGTTCCGCCGCAGTGCGA
>CAKQHB010000035.1 GCA_934234215.1 uncultured Cuneatibacter sp. | reverse complement strand
GGTTTTCATTAAAACTTACTGTCTAATGGTAAGGGTTTTAAAAACTCAATCTGTCCAATCTATAGGGTACATTTTATCCAGAAGGCCTTCCCTTCCGCATAGAAGCCTTTACATTCCAGACAGAACTCGATACAATAAGGAAAAAGAGATGCAGGTAAGAGTCTGCATCCATTAAAGATTTGGAGGGTTTATGAGCAGAAAGGAAGATAATGCATGGGCATGGAAAATGTCCGCAAAGATCAAAGAAAAGTTACATGCAACGGCAGAGCGCAACCGTCACAAGATTCCGTATATTGCGACGGACGGTGTGTACGATGACTGGTCCGGCGACCGCATTGACTGGTGGACGAACGGATTCTGGGGCGGCATCCTGTGGCAGCTGTATCAGGCAACCCATGATCCGATGTATCTAAACATCGCAAGGGAGAACGAAAAAAAGCTGGATGCTGTGCTGTTAAACTACGAGAGTATGGATCACGACAGTGGATTTCGCTGGCTGCCCACCGCGGTAGCAGATTACCGCGTGACCGGCAGTCAGGAAGCAAGAAACCGCGGTCTGCTGGCGGCGACAAATCTGGCAGGGCGTTTTAATCTGAACGGACAGTATCTTCGCGCGTGGAACGGCATTGGCGAGGATGGACATCAGAAGATGGGCATGGCGATCATTGACTGTCTGATGAATCTGCCGCTGCTGTATTGGGCGAGTGAGGAGACCGGTGATCCCCGGTTCCGCCAGATCGCGGAGTCGCATGCTCATACGGCGATGAAGCATTTTGTGCGAGAAGACGGCTCTGTAAAGCACATCATCTGCTTTGATCCGGTGACCGGCGCATACAAAGGTTCTGTCGGTGGGCAGGGCATGGAGCGCGGTTCCTCCTGGACGAGAGGACAGAGCTGGGCGCTGTACGGATTTGTGCTGAGCTATCGTCACACGGGATGCGAAGAATATCTGGACATTGCGGAAAAGATCGCAGAATACTGCATTTCCCAGATCCCGGAGAGCGGACTGATCCCGGTAGATTTCTGTCAGCCAAAGGATGTGGACTATCAGGATGATATTGCAGCGGCAGTGCTTGCCTGCGGATTTCTGGAATTGGGACAGATCGCAGAGTCGTGGAAAAAAGAGTGCTATCATGAGACTGCGATGAAGCTGCTGCACACCCTGGCAGAAAAGAGCAGCGACTGGGATCCGGAGCATGATAATATTTTGCAGAACTGTACCGCGGCTTACCACGATGCAAGACACAACTTCCCCATCGTATATGGCGACTATTATTTTATAGAAGCAATCTTCAAACTGACCGGCGAGGAGTTGTTTGTCTGGTAAAACAAAGAGTTCTTGACAGTGCGCCGAATTTCGCTCATAATAAATTTCGTATGCGGATCGCATTGCGGCGGAAGAGAAGTTGTCGCTTTGTGACCTGCCGCAGGCGGAGAATCCTGCGAGGCAGGATTCTATCCATAAAGAGAAGGAGAAGAGGACGATGTTCAAGTTAAACGAGAACTACCAGAAGCTGCCGGGCAGCTATCTGTTTTCCACGATCGCAAAGAAAGTCAATGCTTTTGCTGAGGCAAATCCGGATAAAAAGATCATCCGCATGGGAATCGGTGATGTGACACAGCCGCTGGCTCCCGCAGTCATTGATGCGCTGCATGCAGCAGTCGATGAGATGGGACATGCCGAGACATTCCACGGATATGCACCGGATCTGGGGTATGCCTTCCTGCGCGAGACCATCGCAAAAGAGGATTATCAGGCACGTGGTGCACACATCGAGGCAGACGAGATTTTTGTCAGCGACGGTGCAAAGAGCGACTGCGCAAATATTCAGGAGATTTTCGCAGCAGACAGCAAGATCGCAGTTTGCGACCCGGTTTATCCGGTATATGTGGACAGTAATGTCATGGCTGGGCGCACCGGTGAATATGATGCGAATACCGGCCTGTGGAGCAATGTGATCTACATGCCCTGTACTGCTGAGAACGGTTTTGCACCGGAGCTGCCGGAGGAAACACCGGATCTGATTTATCTGTGCTTCCCGAACAACCCTACCGGCGGGGTTCTGACAAAGGATCAGCTGCAGGTATGGGTGGATTATGCAAACCGTGTTGGTGCAGTCATCCTGTACGATGCCGCATATGAAGCATACATTTCCGAGGACAATGTTCCTCATACCATTTACGAGTGCGAAGGCGCAAGAACCTGTGCCATTGAGTTCCGCAGCTTTTCAAAGAATGCAGGATTCACCGGCGTTCGTCTGGGCTACACCGTCATCCCGAAGGATCTGAAGTGCGGCGATATCGCTGTTCACTCTCTGTGGGCAAGACGTCACGGAACAAAGTACAACGGCGCTCCGTACATCATCCAGAAGGCTGCAATGGCTGTTTACAGTCCGGAAGGCAAGGCACAGATCAAGGAGCAGGTAGCATATTATAAGAACAATGCCCGCATCCTGTACGAGGGGCTGAAGGAGTTAGGCTACACCGTATCCGGTGGCGTAAACTCTCCGTATGTATGGCTGAAGACACCGGATGGCATGACTTCCTGGGAGTTTTTTGATCGTCTGCTGGAAGTCGCAAATGTAGTCGGCACTCCCGGCTCCGGATTCGGACCCAGCGGCGAGGGTTATTTCAGACTGACCGGTTTCGGCACAAAGGAAGCAACTCTGGAAGCCATCGAGCGTTTCAAGAAATTACAGTAAATTAAGAGGAAGACTGAAATGAATATCCCGGTATTTTGTATAACAGGTGCGTCCGGGACAGGAAAAACGACATTGCTGGTGCAGCTGCTTCAGATGCTCAAAAAGAGAGGAATCCGAACCGCAGTATTCAAGCATGACGCACATGATACAGATTGGGATCAGAAAGGAAAAGACAGTCAGAAATTGACCGAGGCCGGCGCGACAGTGACCGGTCTCCTTTCTGTTTCCAGAATAATGCGCATCGAAAACCGCAGCACGCCTCTGGAAGAGGTGATCCGCGAAACAAAAGATGTCGATTTGATTTTATTAGAAGGTTTTCATGACAGCCCCTATCCGAAAATCCAGATTTACCGAGCTGCAGTGGGAAAAGCCTTGCGCGTCCCGCCGGAGCAGTGTGCCGCGATGGTGACGGATACGCCGTTTGCAGGATGTCCTAAAAACTTCCGATGGGAGGAAGTGGATGCGCTGGCGAAGTGGATGATAGAGCATTGCCAGGCAGTTGATAGAGCCATTGGGAAGAACGGAAGGACTCGCTATGCGCTGTCCGCAGAGCGGCAGAAGCGGATTTCCGTGGAGGAAGCGCAAGAGCAAATTCTACAGCTGCGGGAGCGGGAAGAAATCTGTGCCAGGCGTGAGTCTGCGGTGGAATCCCTGCCGGTGTATCGCTGTCAGGGACGGATTCTTGCGGAATCAGTTTTTGCGAGAACAGGACATCCGCGTTTTTCTCAGTCTGCGATGGATGGTTATGCGTTGCGAAGCGAGGAGACAAGGAATGCCTCTGCAGAACATCCGGTCACATTCCGCGTTGTCGGAATGGTTACTGCCGGTGAGAGAGAGCTTCCACATTGTGGTGCAGGAGAAGCAGTGCGCATTATGACCGGCGGGAAAGTTCCAACCGGTGCGGACTGTGTGATCCGGCAGGAAGCTGTGCAGGTGTGCGAAGCGTCGGAAGCATTCAGTGAGATTCAAATTTCATATCCGATTAAAACAGGCGACTGTATTTGCAGACAGGAAGAAAATGTTAGACAGGGCGAGCAGATCCTTGCGGAAGGGACGGTGTTGGATGCAGGTGCATTGGGACTGGCATCCGGCGCAGGCAATCCAAGTCTGCAGGTCGAGAAGAAACTGCGGACTGCAATTCTCATTACCGGCAGCGAGATTATTCGGGCGGGACAGCAGCCGGAGGGCAGTCAGGTATTGGATGCGATGGAAAGCTACCTGTACGCCCGGATGGAACAGATGGGCATGAGCCCGGATATCTGCCGTATCATACCGGATGAGTCGAAACAGCTGCAGACCGCACTGGAAGAACTAAGTAAATCAGCGGATGTGATCGTGACGACCGGCGGCGTGTCCGTGGGCGTGCACGACTATATGCCCCGGGTTATCGAGGACATGCACGGTGAAATTTTATTTCACGGCATCGCGATGAAGCCGGGAATGCCGACGATGCTCTCTGTTATCGAAGGCGTTCCAGTCTTCTCTCTGTCCGGCAATCCAAGTGCCGCATCTGTGGCATTTGAACTTTTTATGCCGTATGTGCAGGAGGCGATGCGACGATGCTGTATGATGCGAAATGCAGGCAGCGAGAATGCAATCATGGGACATGAGGCAGTGTTACACCAGACTGCACAGGTGATGCTGGCAACGGATTTTGAAAAGTGCAGCCCCGTTCGAAGATTTCTGTGGGGATATAGTGATGGCAGGCAGGTCTGGGCAGCGGAGCATCAGCGCAATGGAAACATCCGCAGCCTTGTAGGTCAAAACTGCCTGATCGAGGTTCCGGCGGGAAGCGGCGCACTGAAAGCAGGCCAGAGCGTCAAAATTCTCTGGTTGAAAAATGTTAGCCAGCAATAACAAAAAAGATTGACAGATGCGATGTACCGAACTATAATCAAGATACCCCAATGGGGTATATAAAAACAGACGCAGATCAGAAACGTCTGGATCGGAGGATCGTATGTTCAAAACAGTAGTAGAAGTCGATGGTATGATGTGCGGAATGTGCGAGAGTCATGTTAATGACGCAGTGCGCAAAGCATTTACAGTAAAAAAAGTAAATTCCTCTCACACAAAGGGACGGACCGAAATCCTCTCTGAGGAGGAGCTGCCGGAGGAGAAGCTGCGGGCAGCAATCGCAGAGACGGGGTATGAAGTAGGGAATATCACGAGTGAGCCATATGAAAAGAAGGGATTTTCGCTGTTTCATAGATGATTTAAGAACGAAAAGAGGCGGTCGTACATTCACAACGGAAAACAGCAATGTGAATGCGGGGCCGCCTCTTTTCTTTTTTCTGCAGGATTGTCTTACCGATCAAATTTGCCAGACAGTGTCTGTTAAATTGACATAGTCACATTACGGAATAGCCATCACATACACCTGACAGGGATTTTGCTCATCCCACAACGTCGGAAAGACCTCGAATTCCTGAAAACCAAGGGATTGATAAAATAGGTTTGTTTTGTCATACTCCGCATAGTTCCCCATCTGTACGGTTTTCACCTGAAGAAAGGAATATCCGTGCGCTTTTGCATATGCATAGGCTGCCTGAAATAACGAACGACCAATTCCCATGCGGTGATATTGCTTTTTGACACCGGTGACGTACAGCTCCAGCGTCGCCTTTCCGGTTTCATATAAATACAAAAATCCGGCTGTCATCCCGTCAACATACGCACACCAAAAAGGTTGGCTTGCACTTTTGGAAATATATTCTTCTGTAGAAGATGGAATCCCAAACCATTCTGGCAGCGCTTCCAAAACCTCGCGGGAGATCGATTCCTTTTCTTTCGGATTGGTTATTTGGACAATAGAATATTGCATAGAAGATAAGACCTCCATTTTGATTCTTAATGAAAGAACCAATAATACAGACACGGACAATACAAATATAAAGTGCCAGAATAGAGTAGTCAACTATAAAAGCGAAAAAGTAGGAAAAGAGAGCAGAAACCGCCTGCCATCACATTGCCGGGTTTCCGTCGTGAATCCGTGCAGCTTCCGTCATTTGCAATCCGTTCAAGCGAAGCGCGTTATTGCAAATGGCGAAAAGAAGCTGTGCGGAGGAACAGGAAATGAGGCACGTGATGAAAGGCGGTTTCTGGCTTTCTTTTTATATGCTATTTGATTGACTTACTTCCCAATCGGATTTCGCAGCACTCCGATTCCTTCAATCTCGCACTCCACGACATCGCCCTCTTTCAGGAACTTCGGCGGTACGAATCCCATACCAACGCCGGAGGGTGTGCCGGTGGCGATGACGGAGCCTGCCTCCAGCGTCATGCCGCGGGACAGCTCTTCGATGACATAGTCAATCTTGAAAATCTGCTTCTCGGTGTTGCTGTTCTGACGCAGCTCGCCGTTGACGCGGGAGCAGATGTCAAGCTTCGGCGGAAATGCAAATTCATCTGCCGTGACCAGGTACGGACCCATCGGGGTAGAACCGTCGAGACTCTTGCCGAAGTACCACTGCTTGTGGCGGTTCTGGATCTCTCTGGCGCTGACATCATTGATGATGGTATAGCCAAATACATAGGGAGCAGTATCGACTGCAGAGACATCCTTTGCATCTTTACCGATGACAGCAGCCAGTTCTGCTTCATAATCTAACTGACTTGTGATATCTGCGTGTGCCGGGATCGGAGCCTCCGGATCCGTGCAGCGATGGATGCGCTTTGCAAAGTAAACAGCGTCCTCGCGCTTGCCGTTAAACTCGGCATTGATGAAGCGTGCGGATTCGATGGCATGTTCCATGTAGTTGATACCGAGGCAGATCATGTCCTGATTCAGACGGGGCAGCGGCGCTAACAGTGTCACATCGGAAGCGGGAATGCCGTTCGTTCCGGCGGATGCCTTTCGCAGCGTGTCCATATCAGCAGCGGAAGCGGATCGTACCAGCTCCATCAGAGAGGTGGCAGCAACACCAAGATCAGAAAAAAGGGCGTAGGATGCGTCTGCCAGCAAAACGGCAGGCTGTTCCTTTCCCTGATAAAGTACCGTAGCAAGTTTCATGAGAAAAGCCTCCTTTGTTTTTTCACAATTTTAACATAGCGGGAAAGTGCTGACAAGAACGAAAAAACGTCAAAATAAGGTTGAAAAAGCGTTTGCTTTTCTGTATACTAGGGAAGTGACTATACGAGGAGGTCTGTACATGTATCAGATAGTAGCAACCGATGGCAGAGCAAAGAGTGCCACGATGACGACGGTCCATGGAACCGTAGAGACGCCGGTATTTATGAATGTCGGCACAGCAGCAGCAATCAAGGGAGCTGTTGCAACGACCGATCTGAAAGAGATCGGCACGCAGATCGAGCTGTCGAACACCTATCATCTGCATGTTCGCCCCGGTGATAAGGTTGTGTATCAGATGGGCGGTCTTCATAAGTTTATGAACTGGGACAGACCGATCTTGACGGATTCCGGTGGATTTCAGGTATTTTCTTTGGCAGGTCTGCGAAAGATTAAGGAAGAGGGCGTGCATTTCCGCTCCCACATTGATGGACGCAAAATCTTTATGGGACCGGAGGAGAGTATGCAGATCCAGTCGCATCTGGCTTCCACGATCGCGATGGCATTTGATGAATGTCCGCCGTCGAAGGCAGATGAGGAGTATATTCGTCGTTCCGTAGAGCGCACGACCCGTTGGCTGGCGCGTTGTAAGGCAGAGATGCAGAGACTGAACAGCCTGGATGAGACGATCAATAAACATCAGTTGTTGTTCGGTATCAATCAGGGCGGCGTGCTGGACGATGTTCGTATCGAGCATGCAAAAGAGATCGCGAAGATGGACCTGGACGGCTACGCAGTCGGTGGACTGGCGGTCGGTGAGACGCACGAGGAGATGTATCATATTCTGGATGCGACCGTTCCGCATCTTCCGCAGAATAAGCCCACTTATCTCATGGGGGTCGGTACTCCGGCGAACATTCTGGAGGCAGTTGACCGCGGCGTTGATTTCTTTGACTGTGTATACCCTTCGAGAAATGGTCGTCACGGACATGTATATACGAACCGCGGCAAGCTGAATCTGTTCAATGCCCGCTATGAGTTAGATGCCAGACCGATTGAGCCTGGCTGTCAGTGCCCGGCATGTAAGAACTACAGCCGTGCGTATATCCGTCATCTGCTGAAGGCAGGAGAGATGCTTGGTATGCGTCTTTGCGTCCTGCATAACCTGTACTTCTATAACACGATGATGACCGAGATCCGAACTGCGATCCGCGAGCATCGCTACGCAGAGTACAAGCAGGCAAAGCTTGCCGGTATGGAAGCAGGACCGGAGGATTGAGAAGGTTTTTCCACAGCGCATTTTCGCTGTGAAAACATAATAAACTAAGTGATTTTATATCAGGAGGACCAGAACATGCAGTTTTTGGCAGCAAGCAGCAGCGGCGGAATGAGCGTCGGATTTATCGTTGTATATTTTGTAATCTTTATCGGTGTTATGTACTTCGTAGCGATCCGTCCTCAGAAGAAGGAGCAGAAGAAGCACGACGAGCTTTTAAAGCAGGTTGAGATCGGCGACAGCGTACTGACCACATCCGGTTTTTACGGCACTGTTATCGATATCACCGATGATACTGTAATCGTAGAGTTCGGCAGCAATAAGAACTGTCGTATTCCCATGAAGAAGGCAGCAATCTCCGAAGTAGAGAAGGCTGGCAGCGCTAATACCGTAAAATAAACAGCCCTTTGACCGGAGAGAAGTTATCTTTTCTTGACATTATTCTCTTTTTTGCGTCAGGTGGTTGAAAAACATCAAGAAATGGAGTAGTATTTACATGTTCGGCTGTAAAAAGCACATGAAAATACTGCTCCTTTTGTTTGAAAGGAAAAAATTGATACAAAACGAGAGGCAGCATGCAGGAGGGAAGGAACGTGGAATACAAGATTACATTGATTCCCGGAGATGGGATTGGTCCGGAAATCGTCGACGAGGCAGTGAAGGTACTGAACAAGGTCTGTGAGAGGTTTGGTCATACCTTTGATTATACGAAGATTTTAATGGGCGGATGCTCCATTGATGAATATGGCGTGCCGCTGACGGATGAGGCGCTGGCGATTGCAAAGGCTTCCGATGCCGTTCTGCTTGGTGCAGTTGGCGGTAATGTAGGAAATTCCCGTTGGTATCAGGTTGCTCCGAACCTTCGTCCGGAGGCAGGTCTGTTGAAAATCCGTAAAGAGCTGGAGCTGTTTGCAAATATCCGTCCGGCTTATCTGTATCCGGAGCTGGCTGCTGCCTGCCCGCTGAATGCAGACATCGTTGGCGATGGTTTTGATATGGTAATTATGAGAGAGCTGACCGGTGGTCTGTACTTTGGTGAACATCGCACCGAGATTCAGGAGAACGGTGTTGCAAAGGCAACCGACATTCTGACTTATGATGAGAACGAGATCCGCCGCATTGCGATCAAGGGATTTGAGATTGCCAGAAAGCGCAGAAAAAACGTGATCAGCGTCGATAAGGCAAACGTACTGGATTCTTCCAGACTGTGGAGAAAGGTTGTCGAGGAAGTGGCGAAGGATTATCCGGATGTCACTCTGAGTCATATGCTGGTTGACAACTGTGCGATGCAGCTTGTCAAGAACCCGGCACAGTTCGATGTTATTTTGACTGAGAATATGTTTGGTGATATCTTGTCCGACGAGGCGAGCATGGTAACTGGTTCCATCGGTATGCTGTCCTCCGCCAGCCTTGGACCTGGCAAGTTGGGCATGTACGAGCCAAGCCACGGTTCCGCTCCGGATATTGCAGGACAGGGCATCGCAAACCCCATCGCTACGATCCTGTCTGCAGCGATGCTGCTGCGTTACTCCTTTGATCTGGACGAGGAAGCTGCAGCTGTGGAAGCCGCAGTCAAGAAGGTATTGGAAGATGGTTATCGCACCGTAGATATTATGTCTGAGGGATGCACACAGGTTGGCACCAAGGAGATGGGCGACCTGATCTGTGAGAGAATTTAACCAAATCAAGTAAGTCCCCTGCTTCAATTGCGAAGAGCAATAAGCAAGTAGCGAAGCGGATTGCGAATGTCCGCTTGACAAAGCGAAAAGGAGAAGATTATGAGAAGTGATTCTGTAAAAAAAGGAATGCAGCAGGCGCCGCATCGTTCCCTGTTTCACGCACTTGGTATGAGTAAGGAAGAGTTGGAAAAGCCCTTAGTTGGTATTGTCAGCTCTTATAATGAGATCGTTCCCGGTCATATGAACCTGGATAAGATCGTAGAAGCGGTTAAGCTTGGTGTTGCGATGGCAGGCGGTACTCCTATTGTGTTCCCGGCAATCGCAGTCTGTGATGGTATTGCCATGGGACACACCGGCATGAAGTATTCTCTTGTTACGAGAGATCTGATCGCAGATTCCACTGAGGCGATGGCGATGGCACACCAGTTTGATGCCCTTGTTATGGTTCCGAACTGTGATAAAAATGTTCCCGGACTTCTGATGGCAGCAGCCCGCATCAATGTTCCCACCGTATTTGTCAGCGGCGGCCCGATGTTGGCTGGTAAGGTACACGGTCAGAAGCGCAGCCTGTCCTCCATGTTCGAGGCAGTTGGCTCTTATAGTGCCGGCACGATGACAGAGGAAGACGTGGATTACTTTGTAGAGCATGTTTGTCCGACCTGCGGTTCCTGCTCCGGTATGTATACTGCCAACAGCATGAACTGTCTGACGGAGGCAATCGGTATGGGTCTGCAGGGCAACGGTACGATCCCGGCAGTTTATTCTGACCGAATCATCTTGGCAAAGCACGCCGGTATGCAGGTTATGGAGCTGTACCGCAAGAACATCCGCCCGAGAGACATTATGACTGAGGATGCCTTCATGAACGCTCTGACCGTTGATATGGCATTGGGATGTTCCACAAATACGATGCTGCATCTGCCGGCAATCGCACACGAAGTTGGGCTGGATCTGAATCTGGACATCGCAAATGAAGTATCCGCAAGAACACCGAACCTGTGCCACTTAGCACCTGCAGGTCCTACTTACATGGAAGATCTGAACGAGGCAGGCGGCGTTTACGCTGTTATGAATGAGCTAAATAAACTGGGTCTGTTAAAGACAGATCTGATCACTGCGACCGGCAAGACGGTTGGAGAAAATATCGCAGGCTGTGTCAACCGCAATCCGGAAGTTATCCGTCCGGTTGAAAATCCTTACAGCAAGACCGGCGGTATCGCTGTTCTGAAGGGTAATCTGGCTCCGGATTCCTGCGTAGTAAAGCGTTCTGCAGTTGCGCCGGAGATGCTGGTACATGAAGGTCCGGCAAGAGTCTTTGACTGTGAAGAGGATGCCATCGCTGCTATCAAGGGCGGCAAGATCGTGGATGGCGATGTGGTTGTCATCCGTTACGAAGGTCCGAAGGGCGGCCCCGGTATGCGTGAGATGCTGAATCCCACCTCTGCAATCGCGGGTATGGGACTTGGCTCTACCGTAGCCCTGATCACAGACGGACGTTTCTCCGGTGCTTCCAGAGGTGCCAGCATCGGTCATGTTTCTCCGGAAGCAGCCGTTGGTGGTCCTATCGCACTCGTAAAAGAAGGGGATCTGATCCGAATCAACATTCCGGAAAATACGATCAACATGGTTGTTTCGGATGAAGAGCTGGAAGCAAGAAGAGCAGCCTGGACGCCGAGAGAGCCGAAGATTACGACCGGTTATCTGGCAAGATATGCGTCCATGGTTACATCCGGCAATCGCGGCGCTGTACTGGAAATCAAAAAATAAGTCTGAGATATAAAAGGTGAAAAAATATGCTTTTAAATGGTTCTGAAATTGTGGTAGAATGTTTGAAGGAGCAGGGCGTTGATACCGTGTTCGGTTATCCGGGCGGTGCGATCCTGAATATTTACGATGCACTGTATCAGCACTCGGATGAGATCACTCATGTGCTGACTTCCCATGAGCAGGGTGCATCCCATGCGGCAGATGGCTATGCCCGCGCCACCGGCAAAGTCGGTGTGTGTATGGCAACCTCCGGTCCCGGTGCGACAAACCTGGTCACCGGTATTGCAACGGCATACATGGATTCGATCCCGTTGGTTGCAATCACGGCAAATGTAGCGACATCGCTGCTTGGTCGTGACAGCTTTCAGGAGATCGACATTACCGGTATCACGATGCCGATCACAAAGCATAACTATATCGTAAAGAATGTAAACGATCTGGCAAATACAATCCGCGCTGCATTCTACATTGCAAAGTCCGGTCGTCCGGGTCCGGTGCTTGTGGACATCACAAAGGATGTGACTGCTGGTGTGACAGAGTATACTCCGGTTGTTCCCAGCATCATCAATCCGGTGACGATCAACCTGAAAGAGGAAGATCTGGATCGTGCCGCAGAGCTGATTTCGGAGGCAAAATGCCCGTTCATCTTTGCTGGCGGCGGTGTTGTTGCAGCGGAGGCAGCCGCAGAGCTGCGCACGTTTGCGGAGAAGATTGATGCACCTGTGACCGATAGTCTGATGGGCAAGGGGGCATTTGACGGCACAGATCCCCGTTATGTGGGCATGCTTGGTATGCATGGTACAAAGACTGCAAACTTCGGCGTTTCCGAATGTGATCTGCTGATTGCTATCGGCGCTCGTTTCAGTGACCGTGTCACCGGCAATACTGCTAAGTTTGCAAAGGGTGCAAAAATTCTGCACATTGATGTGGATCCGGTGGAGATCAATAAGAATATTCGTACCGATGCCTCTGTCATCGGGGATTGTAAGGTTGTTTTGCAGAAGTTGAACGATCGCCTGGAGCAGCAGGAGCACAAGGCATGGATGGGACATATCAAAGAGCTGCAGGAGAAGTATCCGCTGCGTTATGACGATTCTCGTCTGACCGGTCCGCAGATCATGGAGAGCATTGATGCCATCACCGGTGGCGATGCCATCATCAGCACGGAAGTTGGTCAGCATCAGATGTGGGCAGCGCAGTATATTCACTATAAGCGTCCGAGACAGCTTCTGACATCCGGTGGTGCAGGCACGATGGGCTATGGCCTTGGCGCTTCCATCGGTGCAAAGATGGGCTGCAAGGATAAAGTAGTCATCAACGTGGCAGGTGACGGCTGCTTCCGTATGAACATGAATGAGATTGCTACCGCGACCCGTTATAATATCCCGATCATTGAGGTTATCATCAATAACCATGTTTTGGGTATGGTGCGCCAGTGGCAGGATCTGTTCTACGGCAAGCGTTATTCCAACACCGTGCTGCAGGACTGTGTCGACTTCGTGAAAGTAGCGGAGGGCATGGGCGCAAAGGCGTACCGTGTTACAACCCGTGAGGAGTTTGAGACGGCATTGAAGGAAGCCATTGAGCTGAACATCCCGGTTGTGATCGATTGTCAGATCGATCTGGACGATAAGGTATTCCCGATGGTTGCACCGGGCACCGGTATTGACGAGTGCTTTGGCGAAGAAGATCTTCAGATGAAGAAATAAAACAAACACATATAATAACTGCTGCCGGTGTGCAGAAGCGGATCGGCAGCGAAAAAGGGAGGTTTTACTATGATTTATTATGTAAATGGCAGCGTGATAAGAGGCGGCGATGGCAGCAAGGCGCATCCGTTCCGCACAATCAGTGAGGCAGCAGCTCTGGCACTGCCCGGTGATGAAGTCATCGTAGCTCCGGGTGTTTACCGAGAGCATGTCAGCCCAGCACATGCCGGTACCGAGACAGCGAGAATCGTCTACCGTTCCGAAGTAGAAAAGGCAGCAATCATCACCGGTGCTGAGTCCGTAAAGACCTGGGAGCCCTATGAGGGCGATGTGTGGACAGCACGCATTCCGAATGCTTATTTTGGCGAATACAATCCTTACACCACGCTTGTTTACGGCGACTGGTACATCGCTTCTATGACCGCCCACACCGGCGATGTGTATCTGAATCACAAGTCCATGTATGAGGTGCTGAGTCTGGAGAGTGTGCTGCATCCGCAGATCATCAAGGATTCTTGGGATCAGGCATTCACCGTATATGCCTGGTACACCGAGCAGGACACGGAGAAGGATGAGACCGTTCTGTATGCAAACTTCCAGGGCAAGAACCCCAACGAGGAAGAGGTTGAGATCAGTGTAAGACGCAACTGCTTCTATCCGAAGGAAGAGGGCATTGGCTATATCACACTGTCCGGTTTCACCGTAAGAGAAGCTGCAACTCAGTGGGCTCCGCCGACTGCCTATCAGGAAGGCATGATCGGACCGCACTGGTCCAAGGGCTGGATTATCGAGGATTGTGACGTATCGGAGTCCAAGTGCTCCGGTATTTCCCTCGGAAAATATCGTCAGCCGAACAATGATAACAAGTGGTCGAACTGGAAGTTCAAGGACGGCACGCAGACTGAGCGTGACTGCATCTGCCAGGCACAGGTTGAGGGCTGGACAAAAGAAAACATCGGTTCTCATATCATCCGCAGATGTAACATTCACGATTGTGGACAGACGGGTATCGTAGGACATCTGGGCGGTGTATTCTCCATCATCGAGGACAACACGATTCACCATATCAACAACAAGCAGAATCTGGGCGGCGCAGAGATTGGCGGTATCAAGATGCATGCAGCCATTGATGTTATCATCCGCAGAAACCGTTTCTTCCACTGCACCCGTGGTCTGTGGTTGGACTGGCAGGCACAGGGCACCCGTGTGACCCAGAACCTGTTTTTTGACAACAGCATTCCGGAGACGGAGAGTGTGGCAGCGTCCGAAGATGCCGGTGAGGATATTTTCGTAGAAGTTTCCCACGGACCGACACTGATCGATCACAATGTACTGCTGTCTGACGTTTCTTTGAAACTGCCGACACAGGGCGTTGCGCTGGTACATAACCTGATCGCCGGTTCTATGACTGCAGTTGGCCGTGGCGTCAACAATGGTTCTAAGACAAAGAAGTCTCCGAGATATACGCCGTATCACATGCATCATCGCACCGAGGTTGCCGGATTTATGACGATCCTGCACGGCGATATGCGTTTCTATAACAACATCTTTGTACAGCAGGAGATCCGTCCGGAAATGCAGGCACTTCTGGCACCGGCAAAGGATAGCGAGTGGAGAGATGACAATCTGTTTGCAGGTACATTCCCGTATGAGAATTATCCAACCGAGGAAGAGTACAAGGCACAGTTTGAGGGCTACTGCGGTATGGGCTCCGAGCCAAGCGACCGCTATTACAGTGAACTGCCGGTATGGGCAGGCGGCAATGTTTATTTCAACGGTGCAAAGCCCATGTCCAAAGAACAGGCAATCGTGGATAACGAGCATAAGGTTACCGTATCGGTGTCCGAGGAAGCAGATGGTTCCTACACACTCAAGACAAATCTGTATGACTTCCTGCCGAAGGAAGGCTCTGAGCTGATCACAACGGAGACGTTGGGCATGGCATTTGAGCCGGAGCAGAAGTTTGAGAATCCGGATGGCACCCCGATCATTTTCCGGGAAGATTTCTTCGGAAAGGATGCCGGTGCAAGACCGCTTGCAGGACCGTTTGCAGCAGGCGGAGCAGAGACAAAGGGTCTGTAAGGTTTTTTCGCGAAGACAAAAAGTCTATAACGAAGGTCGGCAGTGCATGATCTAAAATTCATGTACTGTCGGCTTTTTGTGCTATAACCGGGGATTGAGACCGGATACCCGGTTATAGCATAAAAAGCCGACAGTCAGGAGTGGAATGAAGACGATGGAGAAGAAGAGAGAACGATGAAGGCAGAAAAGTGGAAGACAGGTAAAAAGATAGAAGCGATTTTGATTTTTCTCACCGTTATACTGTTGGGATCTGTCCTTGGCGGACTGCTGAATTCCAACCAGAAAAAAGAAGAGCAGCTGCGAGCCGGGTATACGGCAGAGTCTGCGATCGCACAGATCGAGTCGCAGCTGAACCGGTATCTGACGCAGTCGGAGCTGATCAAGCGTATCGTGGAGACCGGGCATGAAGTGACAGACGAGGAATTCAGCAAATTGTCGTCCCTGATGGCGGATACAGACGGCGTTGTGGAAGCGTACGAAATCGCAAAAGATGGTATTGTGACGCAGGCTTTTCCCTATCTGAAAAACGAGGAGGCTGTGGGCATCAATATGCTGACACATCCGGAACGCAAAGAGGAGGCGAATCGCGCAAAAGAGACCGGCGAGTACACGATCGCAGGACCGTTTGAGCTGGTGCAGGGCGGCACGGGTATGCTGCTGTTTGATCCAATCTATACGAGCAGTACAGAAGGGGAAGAACAGTTCTGGGGATTTTCAGTCCTTGTGCTGAACTGGGAGAAGTTTTTGAATGAGGTGGAGCTGAACAAGCTGGAGAGCGCCGGATATCAGTACAAGATCTGGAAAAAGGATGACGAGACGGGGGAAGGAACACTCGTGCTGGCGGAGAGTACGGAGTCTGTGCCAGAGGATTGTCTGGAAGTGGCATGTAAAGTGCCAAATGATACATGGTATGTGGACATTACTCCGAAGCAGGGATGGGTGTCCATAGAGCAGACAATCGCAATCGTCTCTCTGACAGTGCTTTTGGGTGTGATGACGATGGCAGGATATTGGCAGCTGCAGGTACATCGTCGTAGAGACGAGCTCCATGCGGAAGAACTGGAGCGGTCCGCAGCAGAGGCGAGGGCAGCGAATGAGGCGAAGACACGATTTTTGTTCAATATGAGTCATGACATTCGAACGCCGATGAATGCGATCATCGGATTTTCGAACCTGTTGGAGGAACATCTGGACGACCGGGAGAAAGTGAAGGACTATCTTGAGAAAATCAAATCTTCCAGCTCTTTTTTGCTGTCGCTCATCAATCATGTGTTGGAGATGGCACGCATTGAGAACGGAAAAGCAATCCTGCGCCGGGACATAAGTTCTGCGGATCAGCTGATGGAATCGCTGAATGCGGTGTTTGAGCCGACGATTCAGGAGAAGCATCTGAACTATCGCTGTATTTGCGAGGCGGAGAACAAATACGTTATCGGTGATGAGACAAAAGTGCGGGAAATTTTCCTGAATCTAGTGAGCAACGCAGTGAAATATACGCCGGACGGCGGTTCGATTTCCGTGGAAATTCAGGAGCTTCCGGCGGAACAGGAGAAGTTTGTCCGGTATCAGATCGTAGTGGCGGATACGGGCATTGGCATGAGTGAAGAGTATTTGCCCCATGTGTTTGAGGAGTTTACGAGAGAGCACACATCCACGGAGAGCAAGGTCGCCGGTGCCGGTCTGGGTCTGCACATTGTGAAATCTCTTGTGGAGCTGATGGATGGTACCATTTCGGTAGAAAGTAAGGTTGGGGAAGGTACGAAGTTTACAGTAGTGCTGTCTTTTGAGACTGCAACGGAAGAACAGATCCGGGAGACAGAGGAGAAGGATCAAAAGAAATTGTCCGAAAATCTCCAGGGAAAGCGGATCCTGCTGGCGGAGGACAATGCACTCAATGCAGAGATTGCTATGACGATTTTGCAGGCGGCAGGATTTATCGTAGAGTTGGCGGAAAATGGCGAAGAATGTATTCAGATGCTGGAGGAACAGCCGGTGGGCTATTATGATCTGATCCTGATGGACATTCAGATGCCGAAGATGAATGGCTACGAGGCGACAGAGCAGATCCGGAAACGGACAGATGGTCGCGAAAACATTCCCATTGTGGCGATGACAGCAAATGCATTTGAGGAAGATCGCAAAAAGGCATTTGCAGTGGACATGAACGGGCATATCGCAAAGCCGATTGAATATGACAGCGCTCTTTGCGGAATTGGAGCGTATCTTTGCGTAGAAACCTGTCGTAATTTGCACGAAAAGTATGTATAATAAAGCTACCAATTATCGGCAAGGGGGACACTGCCATGATCACGCGGAGAAACATTGCGGAATTTTATCAGAGATATCGGGACAATCTTGAAAAAGGCATGCGCCTGCAGGATGTAGTCCGCAATGCGAAGGATCAGGAAGTTTGGGTGGAGAATCTGCGGGAACGGTCAGAAATGATGCGCTCTCTGTATGTAGAAAACGAGGCAATGCTGAACCTGTACCTGCGTCCGATCCTGAAAGGCGCAGTGACGTTGACGGAGGAGCTGGCGGATGAGTTGCTGAAGCAGATCTTGGAGTATCAAAAAGCCGGATTTCAAGATACCGTTGTGTGTATGGAGGTTGCAGAGCTGCTTCGCAGCTATTATGCAAAGAGAAATCAAAGTAACTGGATGGAAGTACTGCGCCTGCTGGGAAGAGCGTATAATTCCCATGGCGGAGACGAGTATGGAAAGCGTGCTTATGAGTGCTTCGATGAGCTCCGGCAGGAGATGGCGCACTACGAAGACTTTGAGAGTCGGAAAATGCGGGAGATCGTGCTGGATTCGTATTTTAACTGCTGTGCAGTTGTGATGAACTGGTGGCCGTTGGCGGAGAAGAAGCAGGCGGTCAGAGAATTGGAACGGGCACTTGCCGTTTATACCGATGAGAAAGTGCGGGAGCGGGATGGAGAATGGTATGACTTTGATGAGAGCATCCGCTCTCTGAAGTATATCGTGTACGGAAACTGGGTGTGCAGCGTCGATCAGGTAGACGAGATCGAGGAGCCTTACCGGGAACAGATGTGGAACGTGCTGCAGGAACTGTACGAGGATGCGGTGCGGGAGAATCCGAACGAACATGAGATGGAATGGCAGATTTATGCCAATTATTTTCGCGGAGAATATTTTCAGAACAAAATATCGCTGCAGGAGTATGCGGATAAGAGTCTGGATTACTGCGAATATGTGTGGAACCATCAACCACTGATGGAAGATCCGGAGAATTTCTACGCTGGACTTTATTTTGATGTGACGCTGTATTTCATGCCGAATATTCTCGGCTATTATGCCGATCCGGAAAATTGTCTTCGGGATCAGGATGCGCGTCGCGCTTATATGGAACAAAGGCTGATGGCATTTTTTGAGGAACTTCCCCGCTATCAGGAGGCAACATATGTGAACGGTGCCATCATCGACAATCTCCCCTGGTTATTAAAAATCGTGCGGGAGGAAAATGCGGATTTCAGCTTCATCATGAATGTGCTGGTCAGCCGAAATGAGACGATTTTGCTTCATGCGGTGCAGGTACGTCAGTTGTCCTCTATGCTGCTTCGTGCGGTGTTCGAAAAGTGTCCGGAGCTGCTGGTGTCCTCTCTGGGAACTGCCTCCGTGGTAGAGGTACTGGAAAAAAGGCAGGAGTTTGAGGCGTTCGTAGCGGAAGCTTCCATGATATTTGATATCGGAAAGGCACGCTATGCAGCTGTTATGGACAAGCAGGATCGAAAACTGTGCGAAAGCGAGATGAATCAGCTGCGACAGCACACCGAGGAAGGCTATAAGCTGGCATGTCTGTCAGAACGTCTTCACCCGTATGTGGATATTATCCGGGGACATCATCGCTCTTACGATGGCAAGAGCGGCTATCCGGAGGCATTTGACAATACGGCATCGCCGGATCGTTTCTTCATTGATCTGATTCGAATCTGCGACTGTCTGGACGCTGGAACGGATGCAATCGGTCATGTATATTGCAAGACAAAAGAATTTGATGAAGTACTGGAGGAGCTGACAGAGGGAGCCGGTACACAGTATCATCCGGAGCTGGTGCAGCTCATTCTGGAAAATGAGCCTCTCAGAGAGGCAATGAAGTACCAGTGCGGCGCAGGCAGATTGCGCACCTATTACGAGACGTATCAGACATATATGCAGGATGTTCCGGAGCGCCCGGAACATTCGGAGTTGCCGGAATCCATGGCGGATGCGATGGAGCGGGAAGCACAGGCAGAAAAAATCAAAGCGTTGCAGTCGCTGGAAAAGACGGCGATGCTCATTCTGTATGTGGATCTGTTAAAAGATGAATATCAGGTAGTCTATCGTGGAGAGAGAACAAAAACAGAATGTTTCTCCAATGTTACAGACGGCAGCTTCTCCAGCTTTTTGATGTCAGATCTGCGAAAAATCGTAAATCCCAGTGATTGGGTGCAGCTGGAACAGCTGACAGGTGTTCAGAGTTTGTCCAACCGCATTTACGAGGCGGATGGCCTGTTGGAAAAGACAGTCCGGATTCGAGAGAGTGCGCAGGAGCGCTGGGTGCGTATACAGTTTCTGGAGGCAGAGGAGTCTCAGACTGTCCTGCATAAGATCACCGTCTGCATTCAGGATGTGGATCAGCAGGAGCGCCAGCGGGAGCAGCTGTTAGACGCGGTGAAGCTTGCCAGTGCACAGGCCAGAGAAGCGAGTCAGGCAAAGAGCCGTTTTCTGTCCAGTATGTCCCACGATATCCGCACACCGTTAAATGCCATTGTCGGCATGACTCAGATTGCGCGGATGCATTTGCCGGAGCAGGGGAAGGTGGAGGAATGTCTGGAAAAGATCGAAGTCGCCAGCGGACACCTGCTGCAGTTAGTAGAAGAAGTGTTGGATATGTCCCGCATCGAGAGTGGACGGATGGAGTTGTCGGAGGAGCGGATCGATCTGAAAGAGCGGCTGCATACGATGTACGATATGACAGAGCAGGCAGCGGAAAAGAAACGGATGAACCGTATTCTGGATCTATCCGGACTGGAGCAGGAATGTGTCATCGGAGACGGCGGCAGACTGCTGCAGATCTTCCTGAATCTCATGACGAACGCTATCAAATACACGCCGGAGGGCGGAAACATTACCTTCCGTGCCTGGTCGGAGCGGACAATCGGTGCAAAACAGCGCTGCCGTTTCTGCTGTGAGGATGACGGCATCGGTATGAGCAGCGAGTTTCAGAAGACCGTATTCGAGGCATTTCAGCGGGAATACCGCCCGCAGACAGAACAGGTTGAAGGCACCGGACTGGGACTTAGTATCGCATCGCGGCTTGTACATCTGATGGATGGCGAGATTACAGTGGAAAGTGAAGTGGGAAAAGGCTCCCGCTTCGATGTGACAGTTCTGCTGAAAACAGAACAGCAGACATCTGCACAAAAGATAGAGACCATGCAGGAAGTTAAGCCTTCTCTCACTGAACGGGAAGCAAAGCGGAAGGCGTTGGACATTCAGTATGTAGGACAGCGCGTCCTTGTGGCGGAAGACAACGAACTCAACTGGGAGATTTTGCGGGAACTGTTAGTCAGCGTCAATTTGCAGGCGGAACATGCCGCAAATGGTCAGGAGGCAATCGACCTGCTGCTGTCACATCCTGCGGATTATTATCGACTGATCTTCATGGATGTTCAGATGCCGATATTAGATGGAAATGCCGCCACCGCACAGATCCGCGGACTGACTGGCGTAAACAGAGTCTATCAGAGCATCCCGATCATCGCATTGTCCGCAAACCTGTTCCAGGAAGACAAAGAGCTGGCATACAAAAGCGGCGTGAATGGGTATCTGGGAAAGCCGATCGATCTGGTGGAACTGAGGAAAGTGCTGGATCGGTGGATTTGAAATAAGGCTACCGCAATCCCACTGGCTTTAGACGGTGGGTTAAGGTAGCCCAAAATCAGAAATTATTGTATACTCATGGCATGGGAGCATGGAAATCTAAAAACAGACACAAATACTAATTACAATATCACATTATTTTCGTCTGCAAATATAGGAAGAAATGCTGAAAAGATATATAGAAAAACAAGGTTGAGAAAGAAGGTGACAGTGGATGTTAAAGGCATATAAATATAGAATATATCCAAATAATGAGCAGAAAA
>CAKQHB010000034.1 GCA_934234215.1 uncultured Cuneatibacter sp. | reverse complement strand
GAAGGAAAAAGAAAAACCCCCTTCCCCTCATGAATGAGGGGTCAGGGGAGTTGAGAGTGTCGAAGACACTTTTTTGCGCCATAGGAAATTGCGCTGCATTTCCTATGGCGCAAAAACCGCTCCGCATGGATCGCACTGCGACGGAATGGAATTTGTCGCTTCGCGACCCGCCGCAGGCGGAGAATCCTGCGATGCAGGATCTATTTTTACTGTGAATAAGAACTGTTTTTGACAGATGCATGGGAATCTGTTACACTGTAGGTCGTAAGAAAAGACGGAACACAGAAAATTGGAGGAAGTATGATTCTGGCATGCAGCCATATACATAAGGCTTTTATAGATAAAACGATTATTGAGGATGCGACCTTTCATATTGAGGAGCGGGAGAAGGCGGCAATCGTCGGTATCAACGGTGCAGGCAAGTCCACACTGTTAAAAATCATCATGGGCGAACTGGCAGCGGATTCCGGCGAGGTGATGTTAGCCAAGGGCAAGACCATCGGCTATCTCGCGCAGCATCAGGCATTGCAGGAGGGACGCACGATCTACGAGGAGATTCTGGAGATGAAGCGGGATGTGCTGGAGCTAGAGCAGCGCATCCGTCGTTTGGAGCGGGAGATGAAAGACGCAGAGGGAGAGGAGCTGACAAAGCTTTTGGAATCCTATTCCCGTGCAACCCATGAGTTTGAGCAGGCGGACGGCTATGCAGTGCGCAGCGAAGTGACAGGCGTGCTGCGAGGTCTCGGCTTTACCGAGGAGGAGTTTGACAAGGATGTGGGTACATTGTCCGGCGGACAGAAGACCCGTGTTTCTCTGAGTAAACTGCTGCTGTCAAAGCCGGATGTGATTCTGCTCGATGAGCCGACGAACCATTTGGATATGGATTCGGTGGCATGGTTGGAGAACTTTTTGCTGAACTATAACGGCAGTGTCATCGTGGTAGCCCATGACCGGTATTTTCTGGACAAGATCGTGACGAAGGTCATTGAGATCGACCGTTGTCAGGTGCGGACATACCGGGGCAATTATACCGACTACTATCAGAAGAAGAAAGCGATGCTGGACATCGAGCTGAAGGCGTATTACAATCAGCAGCGGGAGATCAAGCATCAGGAAGAAGTCATTGCGAGATTAAAGTCTTTTAACCGGGAAAAGTCCATCAAACGGGCGGAGAGCCGGGAGAAGGCGTTGGCGAAGGTGGAAGTGCTGGACAAGCCCATCACGCAGGATGTCGCTATGACGATGGAGCTGAGCCCGCGCAATATCAGCGGCAACGATGTGCTGCAGATCACAGGGCTTTCCAAGGCGTTTGGAGACCAGCAGCTGTTCACAGATGTGACCTTTGAGATCAAGCGTGGAGAGCGTCTGGCAGTCATCGGAAAGAATGGCACGGGCAAGACGACATTGCTGAAGATCATCAATGGTCTGCTGCAGCCGGATACCGGCGAGATCAAGCTGGGCTCCCGTGTCCAGATCGCCTACTACGATCAGGAACATCATGTGCTGCACTCAGAAAAGACAGTATTTGAGGAGATGTCCGATGCCTATCCGACGTTGACAAATACGGAGATTCGAAATGTGCTTGCAGCATTTTTGTTTACCGGAGAGGATGTATTTAAGCAGATCTCCGAGCTGTCCGGCGGCGAGAAGGGCCGTGTGTCGCTGGCGAAGCTGATGCTTTCGGAAGCGAACTTCCTGATCCTCGATGAGCCGACGAATCATCTGGATATTTTATCAAAAGAAATTTTGGAGCAGGCGCTGAACCGCTATACCGGTACAGTGCTGTATGTATCCCACGACCGTTACTTCATCAACCAGACTGCAACGCGGGTGCTGGAGCTGTCGGAGCAGGAGTTCACAAGCTATCTGGGCAACTACGATTACTATGTGGAGAAGAAGACGCAGCAGGCGTATCTGGCGGAGGAAGCGGCAAAGAAGGCAGTAGAATCCGGAGAAGTGAAGGTGCAGCCCGCGAAGGCGCCGGTGAAAGTGACGGCGCTGGACTGGAAGCAGCAGAAGGAAGAGCAGGCGAGACTGCGCAAGCGTCAGAACGATCTGAAAAAGGTGGAAGATGCCATTGCCGCACTGGAAGCGCGGCTGGAGGAGATCGACGCACTGCTTGGCACGGAGGAAGTGTACACGAATGTGGCAAAGCTTCTGGAACTGAACAAAGAAAAAGAAGAAAAGCAGGCAGAGCTGGAGGCAGACTACGAACAGTGGGAGGCTCTGGCAGCCGAGGAGTAAAGATATTTTTGCTCAAGGTCAGGATAAAACCTTCCCGGTCCGTGATTGGGAAGGTTTTTTGATGGAATGGATTGATTTTATGATGGCTTGTTTAAAAATAAGAGGGCTGTTTTGATGCCTGTTGCAGTATAAGAGTAAAAAATATCAAAAAATATGATAAATATATCACTGGTATCTGGAGCGATTTTGTGTTAGGATGAAAGCACGTTAAAAAAGCGACAGAAATGCAAAAGGAGCAATATTAAGCATGAAGAATTTTGATAAATACCAGATTGGATATTTTTT
The DNA here is from genome assembly GCA_934234215.1 of uncultured Cuneatibacter sp. Classification (GTDB taxonomy): domain Bacteria; phylum Bacillota; class Clostridia; order Lachnospirales; family Lachnospiraceae; genus CAKQHB01. The sequence goes on along the minus strand of CAKQHB010000034.1, from coordinate 19,181 downwards.
ACCTCCGGAGCCCTCTTTTGACTGGGTGAAGAAGGATCATATTACCGAAGCACCGATTTGGTGCAGCGTGGATCTGCGCGATGGCAACCAGGCTCTGATAGAGCCCATGTCCCTGGAGCAGAAGCTGGAGTTCTTCCAGATGTTAGTGGACATCGGATTCAAGGAAATCGAGGTTGGCTTCCCCGCAGCATCTGATACGGAGTATCGCTTCATGCGTGCCCTGATCGAGCGCAACATGATTCCGGAAGATGTGACCGTACAGGTTCTGACGCAGGCGAGAGAGCATATCATCCGCAAGACGTTTGAGGCAGTCAAGGGCGCTCCCCACGCAGTTATTCATCTGTACAACTCCACTTCTGTTGCACAGCGTGAGCAGGTATTCCGCAAGAGCAAGGAAGAGATCAAGCAGTTGGCAGTGGACGGCGCAAAGCTGTTAAGGCAGCTGGCAAGTGAGACCAACGGAAACTTCTCCTTCGAGTACAGCCCGGAGAGCTTTTCCGGCACCGAAGTGGATTATGCATTGGAAGTATGCAATGCTGTTCTGGATGTATGGCAGCCTACCACAGATCACAAGGCGATCATCAACCTGCCCGGAACTGTTGAGAATGCGATGCCTCATGTATTCGCTTCTCAGGTGGAATATATGAGCAAGCACATGAAGTACCGTGAGGCAGTGACTTTGAGCCTGCACCCTCACAATGACCGCGGATGCGGCGTTGCTGCTGCAGAGCTTGGTGTTCTGGCGGGCGCTGACCGTGTGGAAGGTACGCTGTTTGGAAACGGCGAGCGCACCGGTAACGTGGATATCGTGACTCTTGCCATGAATATGTTTACCCAGGGTGTAGATCCTCATCTGGAGTTCTCCAACCTTCCGGCAATCCGCAAAAAGTACGAGGCATTTACAAACATGCGCGTACCGGAGCGTCAGCCCTACGCAGGAGATCTGGTATTTACCGCATTCTCCGGCTCCCATCAGGATGCCATTGCAAAGGGCATGAACTGGAGAGAAGAGAAGCAGCTGAAAGAGTGGACTGTACCGTATCTGCCCATTGATCCGAAGGATGTTGGAAGAGAGTACGATTCCGATGTTATCCGTATCAACAGCCAGTCCGGTAAGGGCGGCGTCAGCTACATCTTGAAGCAGAACTTCGGTATGAGCATTCCGGATAAGATGAAAGAGGATGTTGGTTACACCGTCAAGGGCGTTTCCGACCGCGAGCACAAGGAGCTGTCTCCGGGCTGGGTTTACCAGATTTTCGAAGACAAGTACATCAACAATGCACCGGTCTTCCAGATTCCGGAGTGTCACTTCAAGCAGGTCAATGGTATTTTGTCTACTGTAACACTGCATCATGCAGGTGTGGATCATGTGGTGTCTGCAAATGGTAACGGACGCCTTGACGCAGTCAGCAACGCCATCAAGCAGTATTTTGGTATCAGCTATGAGCTATCCAACTACGAGGAGCATTCCTTGACGACAGGATCTTCCTCTAAGGCAGTTACCTATGTGGGTGTTACCTGCAAGGGACGTTGCTTCTGGGGCGTTGGTATCGACGAGGATATCATTAGGTCCTCCATTCAGGCACTTGCAGTTGCTGTCAATCAGGTGGATGAGATCCAGGGCGCTTCCGAGGGCGTAGATGCGAGAATGACAGAGATCCGTAACTACATCCAGACGAACTATCAGACCGTTACGCTGGAAGAGTTATCCGAAAAGTTCTTCCTGTCCAAACCGTACCTGTCCAAGTACATCCGTGAAAAGTCCGGATCTACCTTTGGCGAGCTGGTGAAGAAAGCCCGCATGAAGAAGGCGCGCACGCTATTAAAGAACAGTTCCATGACCGTGGAAGCCGTTGCAGAGAGCGTCGGCTATCAGAACGTGGAACATTTCAATCGTCTGTTCAAGAAGGCATACGGTATCACACCGCTGCAGCTTCGCAATCAGAGATAAAAATAGAATCCTGCAGCGCAGGATTCTCCGCTATCAAAAAAAGGTCGCCTCGCGGGAGGTGACCTTTTTTCGTACAGTCATAGCTTTAGTTTTCGTATAACTTCTGATAAACAATTTCGGTCAGATGATCGACAAATGCTTCGTCCGGCATATCGTACTCGGTGGTGATGTAGGATTTGATGAGTTCGAGACGGCGAAGCTGGCGCTCGGTTTCGCCCAATGTCTCACTTTCTGTCAGAGACTCGTCAATGTCCCGGTCTAAGTCCGCAGCGGCATAGGTGAGGTAGAACCAGTCCAAAATCTCTTTCGTCAGCTCGTCCTCCCGGTGGATATCGCTGCGGAGTGCGCTGGATTGCTTTAGAGTTACGATTCCGCCCACGATGGCAGCGATGCCGATGACACCAAAGACAATCCGCATCATCCAGGCGGAAACACCGGTCTGTGCGAGAGGAATGATTCCGGCGATGTAGAGCAGATCAAAAATGAGAACGACAGCGCCCACAAACAGCAGTGAGAGACCGGAAGAACGGTTGTCCCGGTATTTGTCCTCAGAATTGACATAGACGCTGTTGGAATCGTGGTGCAGCAAAAGCTGACTGTTTTCCTCTGCCTCCTGCTCATCCACCTCCTGCTCCACGGCTTCGATGGACTGCTTCTTTTCTTCTTCGTGGAAAATGCGCAGCAGCTTCACGGCGGTCTGGTAATCGGACTCATTTACAAGTAGACGATAGGTGTCCGTCTCGTCATCGTATTCGAGAAACGTCTCCTGAATGCCGGAATACTGAAAATACTCCTGAATCCGGTGAATGCACTGCTCCTCATCGCAGGCAACGGGAATGTGGTTTTCACTGTCCTCGTCCTGTGCTTTCTCAACGAGGGTACTGCCGCAGATGGGACAGAGCGTACCGCTCTCAAATTCTTTTTCACATTTTGTGCAATACATAATGGTCTCCATTTCTGTCTGATATCTGTGTACTAATATACACAGAAGTGTCGGGAAGTCAACTAAATTTTCGAGAATGCACGGTTTTTTGACAGAAAAGCAGAAGTGTGATAGCATATGGATTAGAAATGAAAAAATGGAGTTTATAATGAAAATTACAATACTTTCAGTCGGAAAAAGCAAAGAAAAATACTGGAATGATGCCATTGCAGAGTATGTAAAACGTCTGAGCCGCTACTGCAAACTGGAGCTGGTGGAGGTGGCGGATGAGAAGACACCGGACGGTGCTTCGGAAAAGCTGGAGGAGCAGATCAAGCGCAAGGAAGGACAGCGGGTATTGGATAAGATTCCGGCGGATGCGTATGTGCTGGCGCTGGCGATCGAGGGAAAGATGCCGGATTCCGTCGGATTGTCGAGAAAGCTGGAGCGGCTTGGCATCGAGGGAAAATCCCATCTTGTATTTGTCATCGGTGGTTCGCTTGGACTGGCAAAAGAGGTGTTAGATCGGGCAGATGAGAAGATCAGCTTTTCGGCGATGACATTTCCGCACCAGTTGATGCGGGTGATCCTGCTGGAGCAGATTTACCGCAGCTACCGGATCATGAACGGAGAACCTTATCATAAATAAGTCAATCTCGTAGGAGGAGGCTGTTATTTGCAGGAATAACAGACCTCCTTCTTTTCATATATTGAGAGTACAGGAGGATGGATTGTGAAAGAGGTGTGGAAGGTGTTGCCTGCCCGGACGAGAGAGAGGCTGGAACGACTGCCGGAACGATGGGAAGAGATTACAGAGCTGCATCTGCGGGTGGGACAGCCCATGCAGATTTTGACGCTGCGCCGGGAATATTTTTCGAGAGAGCCGGTGGAGCTTGAGGAAGTGCGCTATATTTTGGAACATGCCAGCAGATACTCGCTGTATTCCTGCGAGGAACAGCTGCGGGAAGGGTTTCTCTCCATAGGCGGCGGACATCGCATCGGCGTCTCCGGGCAGGGAATCGGTACTGGCAGACAGCGGACACTGCAGCAGATCACCTGTCTGAACATCCGTCTGGCAAAGGAACAGCTCGGCTGCGGAGACTGGCTGCTGCCGTTTTTGCATGACGGGGACAGGCTGTGCCACACTCTTCTGATGTCGCCGCCGGGCTGCGGCAAGACAACGCTTTTGCGGGATTTGATACGGGGACTTTCGGACGGAACGAAAAAATATCCGGGACTGCGGGTGTCGGTGGTGGATGAGCGGATGGAGCTGTCTGCCTGCGTGGAAGGCATTCCGCAAAATTATCTGGGAAAGCGGACAGATCTTCTGGCAGGATACGAAAAACAGGATGCGATCATGCAAATGCTCCGAGTGATGAATCCGCAGGTGCTGGCGGTGGATGAGATCAGCGGCGAGAAGGATCGGGAAAGTCTGCTGCAGGTCAGTGGAGCGGGCTGCATGATATTGGCGACGCTACATGGCAGTGACATTCGGACTCTGCTGGAACATCCGGAATGGGGCATCTGGATGCGGGAAGTCGGCATAGAGCGGATCGTGCTGCTTTCGAGAAAGCCGAAGCCGGGACATGTGCAGGTGATTGCAGACGGGAAGGGGCGGTATGTTTGGAGAGAGCAAAATGGATCGCAGGAGTCGTACTGATGGTAGGCTGTGTGTGGTTTGGCTGGGCGCAGGGAGAACAGGCGGTGAGGAGATGGCGGGAATTGGACTATCTGCGTCAGATCCTGCTGTCGCTAAAAGGGGAAGTGCGCTATGGAAGTCTCGCGTTGCAGCAGGTTTTTGAGAGGATCGAAAAGCGGTTTGGCGACAGTGCAGAGGAGCGGCATTGTAAGGCGTGGCTGAATGCCCTTGTGACCGATCTGGAAAAAGGAACGGAGAGCTTTTGCGAATTGTGGGAAAAAGAACGCCGGATTTTTTGGGAGGGCGGCTGTCATCAGGAGGAGGAAAACCGTCTGCTGCAAAATCTCGGAACAAGTCTCGGAGCGGTGGATCAAAAACAGCAGTTGGAGATGCTTACGTATTATCTGGAACAGCTGGAGGAGATTGCAAAGACCGCGCAGGAGGAGGGAAAGATACGCAGCAGACTGTATCGGAATCTGGGCATGTTAGGAGCCGCATTTCTGATGGTTTTGCTGCTGTGAAGGGAGACCGGAGATGGAGGTAAATCTGATCTTTAAAATTGCGGCAGTGGGAATCCTGGTTTCGGTGATCAGCCAGATCCTGAAACACAGCGGCAGAGAGGAACACGCATTTCTGACAAGTCTGGCGGGGCTGATCCTTGTGCTGTCGTGGATCATTCCGTATATTTATGATCTGTTTCAGACGATACAGGCGTTGTTTGCACTGTAGGAGAGCGGATGAGAGATGGAAAAAATAGCGATCGCGGGAGTGCTGACAGCGATTTTGTCGGTACAGTTCCAAAAAGAAAAACCGGAATACCGGATTTATCTGACGCTGGCCGGGACTTGTCTGATTCTGTTTTTGTCGGTGGGCAGACTGGAAGAAGTCGTGGATGGGATTCGGCAGATGGAAGATTATCTGGCGCTGGAGCCGGAATATCAGCGGATTTTGTTAAAGGTGCTGGGCATCACCTATCTGGCGGAATTTGCAGCGGGCATCTGTCAGGATGCGGGATGTCAGACATTGGGACAGCAGATCCGAATCTTCGCAAGACTGAGTATTCTGGCAGTGTCACTGCCGGTGCTGCTGGGATTATTGTCGATGCTGCAGGAGCTGCTGCACACTGCGTGAGGAGGATGAGGCATGTTTGGAGCAGAGGGAATATCCGCCTATGACTTTTCAGAATTAAATGAAGCAGTGTCGGAAGTATCTTTTGAGGAGATCGTGGGAGCGCTGTTAAGAGGCGATGTCTCAGAAGGAATCGGCCTTGTGGGAAAAGCAATCTGGAACAGCCTGTTTGCAGAACTGGCGCAGGGCAGAAAACAGCTGGCGACGCTGCTTGCCCTGGCGGTGGCGGGCGGTGTGCTCATCCGCTTTCTGGAATTGTTCGCAAAGGGCAGCGTATCGAAAACAGCACTGTATGTGTTGGATCTGGCATTTATCGGAGTGCTGTTTGCAGGATTTCAGACGGCGGGAATGATTTCGCAGACGGCATTGGAACAGATCGTTCGTTTCATGAAAGTGCTAATCCCAATTTATGGAATGGCGGTGGCGGCAGCGGGAAAAGTGACGACTGCGGCTGTGGCGGGACAGCTGCTTTTTTTCGGAGCGACGATTGTGGAATGGATCGTGACAGGAATCTTGCTTCCGGCAATCCGGGTATTTTTGCTGCTGTTGTTTTTGGATCAGCTGGCGGGAGGAGACGTGTTTGGAAAAATGCGTGATCTGCTGGAAAAAGGAATTTCCTGTGCGCTCAAAGGGGCAACAGGAGCTTTGCTCGGTTTGCAGCTTGTGCAGGGTCTGGTGCTTCCGGCGCTGGATTCTGGAAAAACGCAGGTGGGGACGAGGCTGATCTCCCTCATTCCCGGAATTGGAGCGGGCGCGCAGGCAGTGATCGGGACGGTGCTTGGCTCCGGCATTCTCATCAAAAATGGCATCGGCGCGGCGGGAATGCTAGTGCTGGTATTTTTGATGGCGGTGCCCTGCTGCAAATTGTTGCTGCTGGCGGGAGGATATCAGCTGGTGGCAGCGCTGATCCAGCCGGCAGCGGATGCAGCGATGGCAGAGATGGCGGCAGGCTGCGGAAAGGCATTGGGACTGCTGGTGAAGGCAGTGCTGTTCGGCGGACTGTTGTTTTTTGTTTCACTGGCGGTGCTGACCGCATGTACCGGGACCAATGTGACGGGCTGAGGGGAGTGGAGACGGTATGAATCAAATTCTGACATGGGCATTTCAGATTACCGCATTTTTGCTGGCGGCGGGATTTTTGCAGGAGCTGGTGCCGGGGGAGGAGAATGCAAAGTATGTGCATTTTTTCCTCGGACTGTTTTTTCTGGCGCTTGTGCTGCGACCGGTTTTGTCGTTGACCGGAGTGGAAAATCCGCTGCAGGAGGTGTCGGCTCGGGTGTCGGAGCTTTGGAACGCACCGGCGTCGGATGTGTCTGCCCAGGAGCTGGAGCAACAGCTGGAGCAGCAGACCGTGCAGCTTGCGGAACAGAAATTGAAAGAGCAGACGGAACAGTTTTTGCAGGAGCAGGGGTATGAAGTGCTTCATGTGGATGTGTGGCTGGAGGAGACACAGGGACTTCAAATCGTGGGAACGATCCGAAAGGCGGAGCAGGAACAAAAAGAGGGCAGCGTGTACATTGACCGGGTGCAAATCGGCACGGGAGAGAATACGCAGGGCGTGCGGCAGACCGCGTTGGAGCAGGCACTGTTTGAAGAATTGCAGTTGGAATCGGGTACAGTGATTTTGTGGCTGCACGGGGAAGGAGGTGTCTCGGAATGAGAGAACGATGGCAGAAGTGGCTGGAAAATAAAAAGATCCGAACGCCGCTTCTTGCGGGCTGCGCGATCCTGTTGGCGATGGTGCTGTTTCTTCCAACCTCTGGCGATTCTGCAAAGAAAACAGAAGTTCCATCCGAGACGGTGCAGCAGATGGACCGGGAAGGCTATGTGGAGGCACTGGAAAAACGGGTGGAGCGCATTCTGGAGCAGATCGACGGCGTGGGAAGAGTGGATGTCATGATCTCATTGAAAGACACCGGACAGAAGGTTTTGCAGGAGGACGTCACATCGGAAAAAACAAATTTGCAGGAAGAGGACGGAAGCGGCGGCAGCCGCACGAGCATAAGCCAGTCAGAACAGACAAAAACAGTTTTTGAAAACGATTCTCCCTACATTGTACAGACGTTGGAGCCGCAGATTGAGGGGATTGTTGTTGTGGCGGAGGGAGCGGACTCCGCGGCAAAGGTTTCCGAAATTCACAGTGCAGTTCTGGCATTATTTGATCTGCCCGGTCATAAAATTCAAGTATTAAAGAAGAAATCCGGGTAAAAGAAGGAGTAGAGCGGTGAAAAAGATTTTGAAGAAAAACCAGGTGATCCTCACGGTACTGACGATGCTGGTGGCAGTGGCAGGCTATCTGAATTATTCCGGAAAGGCAGATGAAATGCTGGGAATTGCAGAAAGCAGCAAGGCGGAGACCGACATTGCGAGGGAAAGTGGAGAAGATGCGGCGGCAGCGGGAGAAAATCTGGCGGAGATCGACAGTCTCGATGATCCGCAGGAGGCAGCTGCGCCGGAAAGCGGCGATCTGGAGGAAGTGAGCAGTCCGGGAGAAGCGATTCTGACAAACGGTGTGACGGTATCAGATTTTCTCGCACAGGCAAAGCTCACGCGGGAGCAGACAAGGGGGCAGAACCGGGAAGCACTGTTGGAAATTGTAAATAACACGGAACTGGAGGAAATGACAAGACAGGCGGCGGTGGATCAGCTGGTGGCGCAGACGAGCGCGGCGGAGTTAGAGAGCACGATCGAGATGCTGTTGTCCTCAAAAGGCTTTGAAAATACCATCGTCAGTGTGTTGGATGACAGTGTGGATGTGGTGGTGTGCAGAAGCAGTATCACCGATGCGGAGCGGGCACAGATCGAGGATATCGTTAAGCGCAAGACGGAGCTCAGTGCAGAGCACATCGTCATCACGCTGATGGAGCTGAAGAAATGATTGGCAAACAGAATGAAGTTTGATATAATAGGAACATCAGAGTATTTTAGGAGGTACTATCATGGCGAAAGAAACTGTTCGTAACACCTATGCGCTTGAGAGCGGAGAAGCCGGAGAAGTGCGGATCGCGGATGAGGTAGTCGCAATTATCGCCGGGCTTGCAGCCACCGAAGTAGAAGGCGTTGCATCCATGGCTGGAAATATTACAAATGAACTCGTTGGAAAGCTTGGCATGAAGACGCTGTCAAAGGGCGTAAAGCTGACCGTTGTAGATAACACGGTATCCGTAGTGCTGTCTCTGAATCTGGAGTTTGGCTTCAGCGTTCCGGAAGTAAGCCGCAGAGTTCAGGAGAAGGTAAAGGCTGCCATTGAGAACATGACAGGACTGGAAGTGCTGGAAGTGGACATCCAGATCGAAGGGGTTAACATCTGATCCGACCAGAAGAATAAGAAGCAGAGCAAGCGGACTGCCTGCCGGATTCTCGTATAGAGAGGGAGGCAGTCTTTTGGTGAACTTGCAAAAGAGAGGAATCGAATGAATCGCAGAACAATCAGAGAACATACATTCAAACTGTTATTCCCGGTAGATTTTCATCCGGCAGACGAGGTGAAGACCCAGATGGAAGCCTACTTTGAGGAAGACGAGCTGGCAGGAGCAACGCCGGAGGAAAGAGCACTCCTTCTGGGAAAGGCTTCCGAGATCGTAGAAAAGATCCCGGAGTTAGATCCTATCATTGAGGGTGCCATCAACGGCTGGAGACTGAACCGTGTCGGAAAGGTGGAGCTGGCGCTCCTCCGTCTCGGTGTTTATGAGATGAAGTATGATGAGGAAGTGCCCACAAAGGTAGCCATCAACGAGGCAATCGAACTGGCAAAGAGGTACGGCGGCGAGGACGCACCGGGCTTTGTCAACGGCGTATTGGCACGCATCGCAAAAGAGCAGAATTGGCTGTAAACAACTATGGCCAGTGTATATAGTGTCAGCCGGGTGAACCGGTATATCAGCGGGCTGTTCGCGGAGGATTTTGCATTGAGTAAGATCTCCGTCAAGGGAGAAGTCTCAAACTGCAAATATCACCCTTCGGGACATATTTATTTTACGCTCAAGGATGAGGGCAGTGCATTGTCTGCTGTCCTTTTTGCCGGAAACCGCAGCGGGCTGACCTTTCGTATGGAGAACGGACAGCAGGTGATCGTGACCGGCAGAATCCAGGTGTATGAGCGCGCCGGTTCCTATCAGCTGTATGCGAGCCAGATCCGTCAGGACGGTCAGGGAGATCTGTATCTGCGGTTTCAGGAGCAGAAGAAATATCTCGAAGAGATGGGGATGTTCTCGGAGGCGTACAAGCAGTCGATTCCGCCCTATATTCAGACGCTGGGCGTTGTGACCGCTTCTACCGGAGCGGCGGTGCGGGATATTATCCAGATCACGAAGCGCCGCAATCCGTTTGTGCAGATCTTACTGTATCCGGCTCTCGTGCAGGGAGACGGCGCTGCAGAGAGCATCTGCAAAGGCATCCGGACACTGGATGGCCGTGTTGACTGTATGATCGTAGGCCGGGGCGGCGGTTCCATGGAAGATCTGTGGGCGTTCAACGAAGAATCCGTAGCCCGGGCTATTTTTGACTGCGAAACTCCAATCATTTCCGCAGTCGGGCATGAGACAGATATTACGATCGCGGATTTTGTGGCAGACCTGCGGGCACCGACGCCGTCGGCGGCAGCAGAGCTGGCAGTTTATTCGGTGGAGGATCTGTCCGACCGACTGCAGGCAGCGACAGATCGGATGCGTAGTCAGGTACAGTGGAACGCAGACCGGTGCAGAAAGATGCTGGCGGAGCAGGCGAGACGACTTGTGTCGCTGCACCCGGAGAGTCGGATGCTGCAGAACCGACAGTATCTTGCAGAGGTGACACTGCGTCTGGAGCAGCGGATGCAGCAGATCCTGGCAGAAAAGAAGCACCAGTTGGAGCTTTTAGCTGGAAGACTGGAGGCACAATCCCCGTTAAAGCGTCTTGGCGGTGGTTATACCTATACGAGAACCACATCCGGACAGACGCTGACATCGGTAGTGCAGGTTGCGTCCGGAGACAGGCTGGAGCTGATCCTTCCGGATGGTGAGATCCGGGCAGTTGTGGAGGAAAAGACAGAGTATGGCAAAAAAAACGTCGATTGAGGAAACGCTGAACCAGATTTCCGAGATCCTCACAAAGATGGAGGCAGGAGATCTGTCTCTGGAGGAATCGTTCCGGTGCTACGAGCAGGGGATGAAACTGGTGCAGTCCTGTGAAAAACAGATCGGCACGATCGAAAAGAAAGTACAGGCAATCACAGAAAGCGGAGAGACGTATGAGTTTGAATAAAGCATTTAACGAAGAACTGCAGCAGCGCGTTGCAGACATCGAGGCGCTTTTGCAGGAGTACCTTCCGGAAGAAGGAAAAGCAGGACAGCTGCAGCAGACGATGATTCAGGCGATGAATTACAGCATGCTGGCAGGCGGAAAGCGTCTGCGTCCGTTGTTGATGGGAGAGATCTACCGCGCTTTTGGCGGAACCGAGCAGGCGATTCGTCCGTTTCAGGCGGCGATGGAGATGATCCATACGTTTTCCCTTGTTCACGATGATCTTCCCTGCATGGACAATGACCGGTACCGCAGAGGAAAGCTGACTACCTGGGCGGTGTACGGAGAGAATCAGGCGACACTGGCAGGAGATGCCTTATCATTGTATGCATTCGAGACAGCAGCAAAGGCATTTTCCATCAGCGCACATCCGGAGCGTGTGGGAGAGGCAATCGGCATTCTGGCAAAAGAAGCCGGCGTATACGGTATGTGCGGCGGTCAGGCGGTGGATGTAGAGCTGACCGGACATACGATGAATGCAGAACAGCTGCAGTTTGTCTATGAATATAAGACCGGCGCGCTTCTGAAAGCTTCGATGGAGATCGGATCGGTATTGGCAGGAGCATCAAAAGAGGATCAGGAGCGGATCTGCCAGGTGGCAAATGCTGTGGGCATGGCATTTCAGATCCGGGATGATATCCTCGATATCACCAGCACAGAAGAGGTGCTGGGAAAACCGATCGGCAGCGATGAGAAAAATCATAAAGTAACCTATGTAACGCTTCATGGACTGGATGCCGCAGAGCAGAAGGTGCGTGAATTATCCGAACAGGCGATCAGCCTGCTGCCGGAGAATGTGCAGGAAGAACAGCCGTTTCTGACAGAACTCATCCGAATGCTGATTACAAGGGAAAAGTAACAGGTGGGATACACACATGACGCTAAAGGATATAAAAAAAGCAAATGATATAAAGAAATTAAAGCCGGAGGAGTATGATGCATTTGCAGAAGAGATCCGGCAATTTCTGATTGAAAATATAAGTAAGAGCGGAGGACATCTGGCATCGAATCTCGGCGTGGTGGAGCTGACGATGGCGCTGCATCTGTCCTTCCAGCTGCCGACGGACAAGCTGATCTGGGACGTAGGACATCAGGCCTACACTCACAAGCTTCTAACCGGGCGCGCGCCGGAGTTTGAGACGCTTCGCCAAAAAGGCGGCATCAGCGGTTTTCCGAAGACTCATGAGAGCAGCTGCGATGCGTTTGGCACCGGACATAGCTCCACATCGATTTCAGCGGGGCTGGGAATTGCCTGTGCGAGAGATCTTTTGGGGGAGAAGTACCATGTGGTGTCCATCATCGGCGATGGCTCCATGACCGGCGGTATGGCATTTGAGGCGCTGAACAACGCGGCGCAGTTAAAGTCGAATTTTATTATTGTATTGAATGATAATGGCATGTCCATCTCTCCGAATGTGGGCAGTCTGTCCCATTATCTGCTGCGGCTGCGCACTGCAAAGTCTTACACCCGCTTTAAGGGCACCGTAAACCGGGCGCTGAATAAGATTCCGGAAGTCGGAGATAAGATGGCGGAACAGATCCACCGGGCAAAAAACAGCATTAAGCAGCTTGTGGTTGGGGATATGTACTTTGAAAATCTGGGCATCACCTATATCGGTCCGGTAAATGGACACGATATTCCGCAGATGCTGAAAGTTTTTCAGGAAGCGAAAAAGGTCGAAGGACCGGTAATCGTGCATGTGCACACGAAAAAAGGAAAGGGCTATGCTCCCGCAGAGCAGAATCCGTCCAAGTTTCACGGCATCGGACCGTTTGATCCGGCGACCGGGGAAGTCCTTGGCAGCAGCGAAAAGTCCTGGACATCGGAATTTTCGGATGTTCTGTATGAGCAGGCCAAGAAAAATCGAAATCTTGTTGCCGTGACTGCGGCGATGGCAGACGGTACCGGACTTAGCAAATTTGCGAAATATTTTCCGAAGCGTTTTTATGATGTGGGCATTGCCGAGCAGCATGCGGTGACATTTGCAGCCGGACTTGCAAGCCGTGGACTGCGGCCGGTGGTAGCGGTGTATTCGTCATTTTTGCAGCGTGCGTATGACCAGATCCTACACGATGTCTGCATTCAGAATCTTCCAGTGATTTTTGCTGTGGACAGAGCAGGACTTGTAGGGGCAGACGGAGAGACCCATCAGGGCATTTTTGATCTGAGTTATTTATCTTCTATCCCGAATCTGACAGTGTTAGCGCCGAAAAATGCGTGGGAGCTGGGGGCAATGTTTGACTATGCCCTGCAACAGACTGGACCGGTGGCGATCCGTTATCCGAGAGGAAGCGCCTGCCGGACGATGGAAATGTGCAGGCAGGAAATCGCTACTGGAGAAGCGGAGATTTTGCATCGTGGCAGCCAGATCGCATTGCTGGCAGTGGGAAGTATGGTGGAGACAGCGAGACAGGCAGCGGAGCAGCTGAAAGAAAAGGACGGTCTGGATGTGACCGTTGTGAATATGCGGTTTGTTAAGCCGTTAGATACGAAAGTGCTGACAGAGCTGGCAAAGGATCACGAGTTGTATGTGACATTGGAGGAAAATGTACGCAGCGGTGGTTTCGGTGAGCTGGCGGCAGCAGTGATGGAGGAAGCTTGTCCGCAGGTGAGACAGCTTTTGATCTCTCTGCCGGATCAGTATATCGAGCAGGGAACGCCGGCAGAATTGAAAGAGATGCTGGAGCTGGATGCCGACGGGATTTATCGCCGTGTGCGGGATGCATGGAAGAAGAGAGAAGGAGAACAGCAGTGAAGGAACGACTGGATGTGATGCTGGTCAGCCAGGGACTGGCGACTTCGAGAGAAAAAGCGAAGGCAGTCATTATGGCAGGTCAGGTATATGTCAACGGACAGAAAGAAGATAAAGCGGGATCGATGTTTGCGCCGGATGTCAAGATCGAAGTGCGGGGACATGCGCTTCCCTATGTCAGTAGAGGCGGACTGAAGCTAGAGAAAGCGATGAAGACATTTCCCATCACACTGCAGGAGCTGGTGTGCATGGACATCGGTGCTTCCACCGGCGGATTTACAGATTGTATGCTGCAAAACGGTGCAAAGAAAGTTTTTGCGGTGGATGTAGGATATGGACAGCTGGACTGGAAGCTGCGCAACGATGAGCGGGTTGTCTGCATGGAAAAGACAAATATTCGCTATGTCACGCCGGATCAGATCGGAGAGCCGCTGGATTTTGCTTCGATTGATGTTTCTTTCATTTCTCTGACCAAGGTGCTTGGTCCTCTGTGGGAGCTTTTGAAGGAGGACGGCGAGGTTGTCTGTCTGATTAAACCGCAGTTTGAGGCAGGCAGAGAAAAGGTCGGAAAGAAAGGCGTTGTGCGGGATCCGAAGGTGCATGAGGAAGTAATCGAGATGGTGACTTCTTTTGCTGGCGCGAATGGCTATCTTGTACAGGGACTGACCTATTCTCCCATCAAGGGACCGGAAGGCAACATCGAATATCTGGCATGGCTGAAAAAGAGAGAAAAGGGTGCGGAGGGAACCTGCCCGGAGGGAATTTCTGAGCTGGTAGCGGAGGCACATGGAACACTGTCACAAAAAGCAGGAGTATAAGGCAATGAAGCACTACTATGTAGTTACGAATCCGGAAAAAGATCGGGACGGTAAAGTGACAGAGCGGGTAAAAAGCTGTATTACCGCGCTTGGAGGCACTTGCCAGATCACGGAATCTATGCCGGAGGGAAGTGGAACATGGCGCTATACAGATGGTACGCAGGTAGATCCGAAGGTGGAGTGTGTGCTCGTCATCGGCGGTGACGGCACACTCATTCAGGCGGCAAGAGATCTGAAAGACCTGGAGCTGCCGATCATGGGAATCAATCGCGGCACCCTCGGCTTTTTGTCGGAAGTAGAAGAATCCGAGATTGAGGAGACGATCCGCTGTCTGTTTGAAGGCAGATTTTATGTGGAAGAGCGGATGATGCTGCAGGGAGAATTATACCGCGGTGAGAAATGTTTGGTCCGGGATCATGCGCTGAACGATATTATTTTGTCGAGACAGGGTGTGATACGGATTTTGCGGTATCGAATCACCGTCAACGGACAATTGCTGCAGGAGTATGATGCGGATGGTGTGCTGGTGGCAACTCCCACCGGCAGCACGGCATACAATCTGTCTGCAGGAGGACCGATTGTATCTCCGGAGGCATCGTTATTTGTGGTGACACCGGTATGCGCCCATGCGCTCAATGCGAGAAGCATCATTTTGCCGGAGGATTCCGATATTTGGATCGAGGCATTTGATGTGCACGGAGCGGGAGACGGTTGGCTGGCAGCATTTGACGGCGTCAGCTACAAGGATGTCTGTTCCGGTGATCGGCTGCATATCACCAGATCCGATCGAAAAGTACGGCTCGTAAAGCTGAGTCGTGTCAGCTTTCTGGAGACGCTGCGTCAGAAGATGCAGGAACATGGCAAGTAACAAAGTGGAGACAGAAACGATGCGGAGGCGCATCAGGCAGAAGAGGAAATCATGAAAATAGAACGGCACAGCAAGATTGTCGAGCTGATCGGAAAGCATCAGGTCGAGACACAGGAGGAACTGGCAGATCTTTTAAACTCAGAAGGCTTTCGAGTGACACAGGCGACTGTTTCGAGAGATATCCGTGAACTGAAGCTGACAAAGGTTGCAGGAGAAAACGGCAGACAGAAGTATGTTATTTTGCAGAATGAAAATCCGGCGCTGGACGGAAAGTTTATCCCGATTCTGAAAAGCGGCTTTGTCCGGATGGATATGGCGCAGAATATTCTGGTGATCCGCACGGTTTCCGGCATGGCAATGGCAGTGGCAGCGGCATTAGATGCAATGCATTTTCAGGAAGTGGTGGGCTGTATCGCCGGGGATGATACGATCATGTGTGCAGTGCGCTCCAGCAATGATACGATTCTTCTGATGGATAAGATCCGGAAGCTCTTAAACAGCGAAGAGTGACGGAACACATAAGAAGCGGGGTGAAATATGCTTCAGACACTATATGTTAAAAATCTCGCGCTGATTGAGGAGGCGGAGATTCATTTTGGAGAAGGATTAAATATCCTGTCCGGTGAGACCGGTGCCGGCAAATCTGTCCTGATCGGTTCCATCCAGATCGCACTGGGCGGAAAGGTTCCGAAGGGTGTCATCCGACACAACGAGGATACTGCATATATCGAGCTTGTCTTTTCCGTGGAAGAGGAAGAGCGGAGAGAAGCGCTCAGACAGGCAGGAGCGGATCTTTCCGGAGATGAGCTGGTGATTTCCAGAAAACTGACGGCTGGAAAAAGCATCAGCCGTGTCAATGGGGAGTTCTGGCCCGCGGCAAAGATCCAGGAGCTGACCGGACTTTTGCTGGATATGCATGGACAGCATGAGCACCAGTCACTGCTGCACAGACAGCACCACCTGGAGATTCTCGATGCCTATTGCAAAGAGCAGACGGAGCCGCTGAAAGAGCAGATCCGGGGCGCTTACCGGAAATACCGGGAAGTACAGGATGCTTTGGCGGCAATGAATGGCGAGGAGCAGGCAAGAAAGCGGGAGATTGCTTTTTTGCAGTTTGCAGTAGAAGAAATCGAGGAAGCAAATCTGCAGCCGGGCGAGGATGAGGAGTTGGCAGTTCGCTATAAGAAGCTGGTAAACCAGCAGCAGTTAGCGAGCGGCATTACGGAACTGCATGAGCGACTTGGCTATGAAGGGCGGGGCGCTGCCGGAGAGCAGATCGGTCAGGCAATTCATATTTTACAGCGTATTTATGGCTGCGATGAGGAGGGACTGCAGGAGATTCAGGCACAGCTCTATGATGTGGAGAGTCTTCTGACGGATCTGAATCAGGCGATTTCCTCATATCAGGATGATCTGGAAAACAGCGATGAGGAGCTGCAGGAGGTGGAGAGCCGTCTGGATGTGATCCATGATCTGAAGGCAAAGTACGGCAGCACGATTCCGCAGATTCTGGATTATCTGGAAGAACAGCGGGAAAAGCTGTTTGACCTGCAGCATTTTGATGAAAAGAAAGCGGAGCTGGAAAAGCAGCAGGAGGAATTGCAGCAGCAGTTGCAGTGGGATTGCGACAGACTGTCTCAGATCCGGCGTGCAGCGGCGGAGAAGATGGAACGTCAGATCGTGCGCGCGCTGTCTGAGCTGAACTTCCTGCAGGTTCAGTTTGAGATTGCATTTCGGACGATGGATCATTTCAGCGAGAACGGCACGGATCAGGTGGAATTTTTGATTTCCACGAATCCAGGCGAGGAGGTCAAGCCCCTCGTGCAGGTGGCATCCGGCGGTGAGCTGTCCCGTATCATGCTGGCAATCAAGACGGTGCTGGCAGATGTGGATCGGATTCCGACGCTGATCTTCGATGAGATCGACACCGGAATCAGCGGCAGAACGGCTCAATATGTTTCCGAAAAGCTGGCATATATCAGCAGAGGACATCAGGTCATCTGCATTTCTCACCTGCCCCAGATCGTTTCGATGGCAGATGAGCACTTCCTCATCGAGAAGCAGAGTCAGGCGGATTCCACGAGTACGGAGATCTTCCGCCTGAGCAGAGAAGAGAGCATTGAGGAGCTGGCGCGTCTGCTGGGCGGTACTTCCATCACAGAGACGACGCTGCAGGGTGCCCGCGAGATGAAAGAGCAGGCGCGAAGAAGAAAAAGAGAATTATAAAAATCACGGTGCGGCATCTAACATGGACTCCAGAAAGATGCCGTATCCTTTTGTGGAGTCGCTGACGAATACATGGGTTACAGCGCCAATGAGTTTTCCATCCTGCAGGATCGGACTTCCGCTCATGCCCTGGACGATGCCGCCGGTGGTTTCCAGAAGCGCCGGGTCAGTGACGCGCAGCACGATGGATTTGTTCTCATCGTCGAACAGATGAATCCGTTCAATGTCGATGGTATATTCTTTGACCTGACCGGAGATAGAGGACAGGATCGTGGCGGCGCCGGTGTGGACTTCCTGCGCATAGCCAACCGGGATGGCGGTTCCGGCAAGACTGGATATAGCAGGCTGTGTCAGAGTGCCGAAGATGCCGCCGGAGCAGTTTTTTGCAACTTCACCGAGATAATACGAATCTCCATAACAGATCAGACCAGACAGGGAGCCGGGGACACCATCGGCCCCTTTTGTAATGCCACGGATTGTGCTGGCATACAGGCTGCCGCCGTCCACCGAAAGCAGGGAGGCGGTGTCAGCATCGCTGATACCGTGGCCGAGAGCGCCGAAGGATCCGCCTGTCTCATAATAGGTGAGGGTGCCGATGCCCTGACTGTCATCCCGCACCCAGGCACCGAGATAGTAAGTGCCGGAGCTGTCTGCACAGGGATGAATGCGGATGGGAAATTCCTGTCCGTTTCGACGGACCGTCAACAGAAGATCTTTTCCATCGCTTTGTCTGACAAGGCTGGAGAGGTCTTCTTTTTTTGTGACAGGCGTGCCATCCACAGCGAGAATATAATCGCCGCTCTGCAAAAAATTTTCTGCCGGAGTGTGGATCTGACCAGCAGCATCCGTGATTTCCGAAGTGCCCACCACGAGAATGCCGCTTGTTTTGAGATAGATGCCAACAATTTCGCCGGACACCTGTACGATGCGAGCAGAGCCGGCTTCTACTGTGATGGGATGCAACGGCAGGATGCCGAATAGCTTGAATGACAGCTGGTAAGAGCCGCTCTTGGTTGCCTGAATAGAGACACGCTCATTGGAGCTGACATGAATCTGATCTGACGGGATGTCGGAGTCGCTGCACAGCAGGACTTCCTTACTGTCACTTTGCAGAGTACCGCTGCAAAAGGGAATCTGCAGAGTCCAGGAGCTGCCGGCGTCCACAGACACATACAGTGTTTTCGGCAGCATGACAGAAAAATAGCGGGGCAGCAAAAAGCCCGCGAGGAGCAAAAGCAGGCTTGCGAAGATAGGCAGAAGCAGCAGAAAACGACGGGGATGTTTTTTTCGATGTATCATAAGTACCTCCGATGTGGGACGGAATGATTTGGAACAGCACTCTTAGTATGTGAAAAGATGCCGAAGTTTTATACTGGAAAAAATGAAAAGGTGCTCATGACAAAAGAAAATGAGCGTGATAGGATACAGACATAGATACGGTTGCAATACAACTAACAGCTTGACTCAATGTTAAGAAAAATCAGAGTGGCCGTCGTCATGCGGCTGCTCTGATTTTTTTGCTTTATAGGAAATTGCATCGCATTTCCTATAAAGCAAAAAGCGCTCCGCATGGATCGCACTGCGGCGGAACAGAAT
>CAKQHB010000033.1 GCA_934234215.1 uncultured Cuneatibacter sp. | reverse complement strand
TATTTCTATTATATCAGAAGAACGGATGAAAACATAGCAAAACCCCGCAAAAGCGGGGCTTTGTCTACAGCCTGAGGGGAGGTTCTCTTACGAGAATCTCCCCTTGCTGGTTTCGTAATTACTGAATAGGAGTTACGTTTACTGCACGCAGCTTGGAAGCATCCTTCGGATCTGCCTCAGTATCAAAAGTAACTTCCTGACCCTCGTTCAGAGTCTTGAAGCCATCGATGTTGATAGCGGAGAAATGTACGAATACATCCTTGCCAGTTGCAGCATCGGTGATGAAGCCATAGCCCTTCTCAGAATTAAACCACTTTACTGTACCGTTGTTCATGTTGGTACCTCCTTAAAAAAATTGCACAAAGCGTGTTGTGTTTCCCTAATAAAGTTGATCTTTTGAATCACAAACACAATGTAGCAAGGAAAGCGTGCAACTGCGAATGGCCAAACGAACAAATTTATAGCGAATACATTTTGTATTATAGCAAACGCCTTTCCAACTGTCAAACATTTTTGCCGCAAACATTGTAAAAACTTTGTACGTTTTCCCGGCGTTTGGACGTTTCCATCCATGTCTGCCGGAATCCCGGCTTGCCTAAACGGAAAGATTGTGGTATGATTCTGGGTAGAAAAACAGAAGCAAAAGGAGACGGATTTTTTACCGGATTTGTCTCGGATTTGCGGATTGAGAGGAATCATGAGCAGACGTGTTTTATTAAAGTTAAGCGGCGAAGCTCTTGCCGGTGAAAAGAAGACCGGATTTGATGAAGAGACCGTTCAGGGAGTCGCATTACAGGTAAAGACAGCAGTAGATGAGGGTGTAGAGACCGGTATCGTGATCGGCGGCGGCAACTTCTGGCGTGGACGTTCCAGCAACGCCATTGACCGCACAAAGGCAGATCAGATCGGTATGTTAGCTACCGTTATGAACTGTATTTATGTATCTGAGATTTTCCGTTCTGTCGGCATGGAGACCGAGATTATGACTCCCTTCGCAGTTGGTGCAATGACGACCTTATTTTCTAAGGATCGCGCAGTTGCCGCTATGAAGGAAGGCAAGGTTGTTTTCTTTGCAGGCGGTACAGGACATCCGTATTTCTCCACCGACACCGGCGTTGCTCTGCGTGCCATTGAGATGGAAGCAGATGTGATCCTGCTGGCAAAGGCCATTGATGGCGTTTATGACAGTGATCCGAGAGTCAACCCGGATGCGAAGAAGTACGATACCGTATCCATCGATGAAGTCATTGCAAAGAAGCTGGCAGTTGTGGATCTGACCGCGTCCATCATGTGCATGGAGAACAAGATGCCGATGGCAGTCTTCAGTCTAAACGAGCCGGGCAGCATCGCAGAAGCTTTAAAAGGAAATATTAACGGCACTACCGTGACCGTCTAAACAGGAGGATAGAAACAGTTATGGAAGAAACAATCATGTTATATGAAGAGAAGATGGAGAAGTCCTGCGCAGCACTGGATTCAGAACTTTCCACCATTCGTGCCGGCCGCGCAAATCCCCATGTTCTGGATAAGCTCACAGTTAATTATTATGGTGTCCCCAGCGGCATGCAGCAGGTTGCGAATATCTCCGTTCCGGAACCTCGTATCCTGCAGATCCAGCCTTGGGAGAAGAGCCTGATCAAAGAGGTCGAAAAGGCGATCCTGATGTCCGATATCGGTATCACCCCGAACAACGATGGTAAAGTCGTTCGCCTGATCTTCCCGGAGCTGACTGAAGAGCGCCGTAAGGATCTGGCAAAGGATGTTAAGAAGAAGGGCGAGGCTGCAAAGATTGCGATCCGTAACATCCGCCGTGATGCCAACGATGCCATCAAGAAGCTTCAGAAAGCAAACGAGATTACCGAGGATCAGCAGGCTGACGGAGAAGATCAGATTCAGAAACTGACCGATAAGTACATTGCAGTGATCGACAAGTCTGTTGAAGCAAAGACAAAGGAGATCATGACCGTCTAATTTCGGAGTCGAGAATTCCGATTGGATCTGATTTTGCAAATTCTGTAACACAGGGGGAAAGGGAGCGTATTGTCTGCCCTTTCCCTCTTGCCGGTTACAGCGCCTGATACAAATTGTGTAATCCGGCTGTTCGTTTAGTCGGATTCCGGCGATTGGAGGAGAAAAAATATGGAAGAAACTGAACTTCGCGTTCCGGAACATGTTGCCATCATTCTGGACGGAAACGGCCGCTGGGCTACGAGACGGGGACTGCCCCGTTCCATGGGACATGCCGAAGGCTGTAAGACGCTGGAGCGCATGGTCGAAGTCGCATCGGATATGGGAATCCGTTACCTCACCGTATACGGTTTTTCCACAGAGAACTGGAAGCGATCTACGGAAGAGGTCGGCGCACTGATGAATCTGTTCCGCTACTATATGAAGCGCATCATCAAGATCGCGCAGAGAGGAAATGTCCGCATCCGCATGATTGGAGAGAAGAGCCGTTTCGCACCGGATATTATTGCTGGTATTGACGAGATGGAAGCTTCCACAAAGGATAACACCGGTATGACCTTTGTTATTGCGATCAATTACGGCGGCAGAGATGAGATCACCCGGGCAGTTCGCCACATGATGGCGGATGCCAAGAACGGTGTTCTTGCACCGGAAGATGTCACCGAACAGACGGTCACCTCTTATCTGGACACTGCAGATTTTCCGGACCCGGATCTTTTGATTCGTACAAGCGGAGAGCTGCGTCTGTCCAACTATCTGATCTGGCAGTGCGCATACACGGAGATTTATGTGACCGATGTTCTGTGGCCTGATTTTTCAAAAGAAGAATTGGAACGTGCAATCGCCGCATATAACAAGAGAGACCGCAGATTCGGCGGCGTAAAGAAGTGACTGACGCGGGCTCATCCGCAAAATGGGAGGTATTATGTTTATTACGAGATTATTGAGCGGTATCGCACTGATTGCAATCATGCTGGCGTTCATTATTCCGGGCGGCTTGTGGCTGGCCGCATTTGTGGAAGTCATTTCCCTGATTGGTCTGTTCGAACTGTACCGCGCATTCAAGCTGGAAAAGACACCGCTTGCGGTTGTAGGCTACGCCACAACGATTCTTTATTATTTTCTGCTGATGCTGAATCTGCCTACCGATACCTGGCTCATGGGCATTCTGCTGTTGGGACTTTTGGCACTGATGTGCGTCTATGTATTCACCTATCCGAAGTACGAAGCAGAGCAGGTTCTCCCTGCTTTTACCGCTATCGTGTATGCTCCGGTTCTGCTGTCTCACATCTATCTGCTGCGGCAGGGCACGGACGGAAAGTTCCTTGTATGGTTGATTTTCCTGTCCGCATGGGGCTGCGACACCTGCGCTTATGCAGTTGGCCGTCTCCTTGGAAAGCACAAGATGGCACCGGTACTCAGCCCGAAAAAATCCGTTGAGGGCGCAATCG
This sequence comes from uncultured Cuneatibacter sp., assembly GCA_934234215.1. Taxonomy (GTDB): domain Bacteria; phylum Bacillota; class Clostridia; order Lachnospirales; family Lachnospiraceae; genus CAKQHB01. The sequence continues at coordinate 23,234 of CAKQHB010000033.1, read as the reverse complement.
GAGGCGTTGTCGGCGCAGCGCTTCTCGGTTTGATCTATGGTTCTGTCTTCTCCGCAAACCTGACCGAGTTTGAGCTGATCAGCCCGGCGGTTTCCTGTGCTCTGATCTGTGGAATCGGCGGTGCGATCTCCATGATTGGCGATCTTGCTGCCTCTGCGATCAAGAGAAACAAAGGCATCAAAGATTACGGAACCCTGATTCCTGGACACGGCGGCATCATGGATCGTTTTGACAGCATTTTGTTTACCGCACCGATTATTTACTATCTGGTTCAGCTGCTCCAGCTTGCAGGCTAATGGGCGACTGATTCCGGAAGGAGGTTCAAATGAAAACTATAACAGTACTTGGCTCCACTGGCTCCATCGGTACCCAGACCCTGGATGTCGTTCGAAATAACGGAGATATCCGTGTCGCTGCACTGGCGGCCGGAAACAACATTACTTTATTGGAAGCACAGGCGAGAGAATTCCACCCTGCGCTGGTATCCTGCAGGACAGAAGAGGGCGCAAAAGCACTGAAAACCGCATTGGCAGACACCGACATCCGTGTTGTATGCGGTATGGACGGACTGCTGGAGGTTGCCACGATCCCGGAAGCTGAGATTGCTGTCATGGCAGTCGTTGGCATGATGGGCATTCGTCCCGCGATGGCTGCGATCCGCGCCGGAAAAGATCTGGCGCTCGCCAACAAGGAGACACTTGTGACTGCGGGTCACCTGATCATGCCGCTGGCAAAGGAATACGGTGTGCGCATTCTGCCGGTAGACAGTGAACACAGCGCGATCTTTCAGTGCTTAAACGGCGAGCCAAAGCGCGGCATCGACAAGATTCTGCTGACTGCATCCGGCGGTCCGTTCCGCGGCTGGAAAAAAGAACAGATGAAATCCATCCAGGTTGAAGATGCTCTGAAGCATCCCAACTGGTCGATGGGCAAGAAAGTGACGATCGACTCCTCCACAATGGTCAATAAAGGGCTGGAAGTCATGGAAGCCAGATGGCTGTTTGATGTCGATTTTGACGACATTCAGGTTGTTGTTCAGCCTAAGAGCCTGATTCACTCGATGGTACAGTTTGCAGACGGAGCGATCATGGCACAGCTGGGTACTCCGGATATGCATCTGCCGATCCAGTATGCTCTTTACTATCCGGAGCGCAGACCACTGCCGGGAGATCGTCTGGATCTCGCTGCCATCGGTCAGATCCTGTTTGAAGCACCGGATTTTGAAAGCTTCCCCGGCCTTGCTCTGGCTTATGCTGCCGGAAAGAAGGGTGGAAATGCACCCACCATTTTCAACGCTGCAAATGAATACGCCGTTGCTGCTTTTCTGGATCGCAAGATTTCTTATCTGGAGATTCCGGAGATCATCGGAACCGCGATGGAGCGGATTCCGTTTATCGATCATCCGAATCTGGATCAGATCCTTGCCACAGAGCAGCAGGTTTACGCAGAATTTAAGGAGTATCACGCATGACCGTCTCTTTTGTAACCGCATCCGCATTCGGCACGATTTTCAACTATGCCATCAGTATTTTTGCACTGGGATTCATCATTTTCTTTCATGAATTGGGACATTTTCTTCTCGCAAAGAAAAATGGAATCTGCGTCATTGAATTTTCCGTCGGTATGGGTCCCAGACTGTTCAGCTTTAAAAAAGGAGAGACCCGCTATTCCTTAAAATGGATTCCCTTTGGCGGCTCCTGTATGATGCAGGGAGAGGACGGCGGCATTCCCGATGCTGCACCGGAGCCGGACCCGGAAGATGCCGTTGCTCTTGATCCGGAACGCTCTTTTGCAGATAAATCTGTCTGGGCGAGAATCTCCGTCATCGCAGCCGGGCCACTGTTTAACTTTCTGTTGGCTTTTTTATGTTCCCTTGTCATTATGGGGACGATTGGTGCCGACACGCCGGAGATTCTCGGTGTGATCGACGGTTATCCGGCACAGGAGGCTGGTCTTGCTGCCGGCGATGAGATTCTCTCCATCAACGGCGAAAAGATGGTCTTTTACCGGGATGTACTGCTGTATCTGCAGCTTGCAGACCCGACCGAAACGATGCAGGTCGTCTATGAACGGGACGGCGCACAGTATGAGACGGAGCTGCACTTCCAGTACGACGAAGACGCAGGCAGATACTACATCGGCATTCAGGGCTCCACCTCCTACCGCCAGAAGCTTTCCCCGGTGCAGGTTGTCCGTTACAGCCTGTCCGAGACTCGCTATAATCTGGAGCTGACGCTGAAGAGTCTGCAGATGCTCTTCACCGGAAAAGCCTCTGTCAACGATCTGTCCGGTCCAGTTGGCATCACCAATGTGATGACAGAGACCGTAGAATCCGCAAAAAGCGATGGAGCGCTCTATGTCTTCCTGAACATTCTGAACCTGATGATCCTGATCAGTGCCAACCTCGGTGTCATGAATCTTTTGCCGATTCCGGCGCTAGATGGCGGTCGCCTGTTCTTCCTGCTCATCGAGGCAGTGCGCGGCAAACCAGTGTCCAGAGAAAAAGAGGGAATTGTGCACATCATCGGCTTTGTCCTTTTGATGATCCTGATGGTATTTGTAGTATTTAATGATATCCGAAAATTATTTTTCTGAGAATCTTCTGAGAAGAGGGGAATAAGTCATGGCAAAAAATACAAAAGTAATTCATATTGGCAACCGCGTCATCGGCGGCGGCAATCCGATCCTGATTCAGTCGATGACAAACACCAGAACACAGGATATTGCAGCAACCGTAGACCAGATCCATCGTCTCGAAGCTGCCGGATGTGAGATCATCCGCTGCACTGTTCCGGACGCGGAGGCTGCCAAAGCGATCGGAGAGATCAAAAAACAGATCTCGATTCCGCTTGTGGCGGACATCCATTTCGACTATCGTATGGCATTAGCAGCCATGGAAAACGGTGCCGATAAGATCCGGATCAATCCCGGCAACATCGGTTCCAAAGAGCGGATTTTGGAAGTTGTCCGGATGGCGGAGCGCTGTCATGTGCCGATCCGTGTCGGCGTCAACAGCGGTTCTCTCGAAAAGCCGCTCATTGAAAAGTACGGTGGTGTGACTGCGGAAGGTCTTGTGGAAAGTGCGCTGGACAAGGTTCGTATCATCGAAGATATGGGCTACGATCAGCTTGTTATCAGCATCAAGTCTTCGAATGTGCTGATGTGCGTCCGCGCTCATGAGTTGATTTCTGCCCAGACCAATTATCCGCTGCATGTGGGCATCACAGAGGCAGGAACACTGTTTTCCGGCAACATCAAGTCCGCCATTGGTCTTGGTCTGATCTTGCATCAGGGCATCGGTGACACGATCCGTGTTTCCCTCACCGGCGATCCGGTAGAGGAGATCAAGTCCGCGAAACAGATCCTGCGGACGCTCGGACTGCGTCAGGGCGGTATCGAGGTTGTATCCTGCCCGACCTGCGGTCGTACCCGCATTGATCTGATCTCTCTGGCAAATCAGGTGGAGACTATGGTGACAGAATTTCCGGATTTGAATTTGAAAGTTGCTGTTATGGGCTGTGTTGTCAACGGTCCCGGAGAGGGAAGAGAAGCAGATCTTGGCATCGCCGGCGGCGTTGGCGAGGGACTTCTTATGAAAAAAGGTGAAATCATTCGCAAAGTTCCAGAAGCAGAATTGCTGTCCGCTCTGCGGGAAGAACTTGTGAACTGGCCGAGAGGCTAAAAAGGAGTGAAGACATATGCAAAAAGCGTTTCTGGAGGTATTTCCCGGAATTCCATATACAGAAGATTGGAAACAGCTGTTGTCCCATGTACAGGTACAATTTATCAATCTGACGAAGAATCGCCGCTCGGTACACATCTATCTGATCTGTGACCGTCTGATACCGAAAAAAGAGATTTTCCGACTGGAAACGCTGATTGAAAAACATATCTTTCAGGAAAAAAAGATCCAGGTTCGAATCATTGAAAAATTTCAGCTTTCCGAACAGTATACGCTGGAAAATCTCCTGCAGGTTTATCGTGACAGTATCCTGTTGGACCTGCGAGCTTTTAGCGTGCTGGATTATAACCTGTTAAGAACCGCGGACTGGGATCAGCCGGATGACACCCATCTGACGCTGACATTGGAAGACGGACCCGTTGCCAGAAGCCGCGAAGCGGAGATCATTGATCGTGTCTCCAAAATTCTCGGAGAACGCTGTGGTTTTCATGTGGAACTCGCGATGAACTACCGGAAGCCGGTAGAGAAAGAGCGCAAAGAACCGGAGACGCACCGACGCGCCGAAGAAAATCCGGAATATCTCACCGCCTCTGCGGAACCGCTTCCGTGGGAAGAGGGTGCAGACACAACTGCTGCCCGTGCAGTTCCTTCCGCTGCAAGTACCTCTGCCAGCCAGACAAAAAATGCTGAAAAGCAGCCCGCCGCAAAGTCAGCCGAAAAGAAATCGGATTCCGGTCCTGAGTCCAAGAAATCCTTTGATGGAAGGAAAGGCGGCTTCCGAAAGCGTTCTGGCGGCAGCTACGACGGCGGTAATTTCCAGAAAGGCTATATCCGCAGCTCCAATCCGTCCGTCATCTATGGTCGTGACTTTACCGAAGAGTCCATCCCAATTTCTGAGATTCAGGAAGAAATGGGTGAAGTAGTTATCTGCGGCAAAGTGCTGTCGGTTGAAACCAGAGAACTGCGAAATGGCGAGAAATCCATCATCACCTTCTCCGTCACCGACTACACCGATACGATCATGTGCAAAATCTTTCTTGCAAATGAATTTGTCAAGGAATTTACCGGCAACTTAAAGCCCGGCACCTTTATCCTGCTGAAAGGTATGACCGTCATTGACCGATACGACCGGGAGCTTGGTATTTCCTCCGTCGTCGGCATTCGAAAGACCGAGGATTTTACTGTCAAGAGAGAGGACAACGCTCCGGTCAAACGTGTGGAGCTGCACTGTCATACCAAAATGAGCGAGATGGACGGTGTGTCCGAAGCCAGCGATCTGGTCAAGCAGGCTGCCGGGTGGGGACACAAGGCACTGGCAATCACCGACCACGGCGTTGTGTATGCGTTTCCTGCTGCAGAACATGCCATTCCAAAAGACTCCAACATGAAACTGATTTTCGGTGTGGAGGGATACCTTGTAGATGACATGAAGGGAATCGTCACAAACTCGGAGAATCAGTCTCTGGACATGCCTTTTGTCGTATTCGATCTGGAGACGACCGGATTAAACTCTGAGAAGAATAAGATCATTGAGATTGGCGCTGTCCGTGTGGAAGGCGGCGAAGTCACAGACCGTTTCTCAACGATGATCAATCCTCACGAGCCGATCCCGTTCCACATCGAAAAGGTCACAAATATCAACGATGAGATGGTGATCAATGCGCCGGACATCGAAGAGATGCTGCCGAAGTTTCTGGACTTTGCGAAGGGAGCTGTCTTTGTCGCCCACAATGCGGATTTTGATATGAGCTTTATCCAGTATCAGGCAAAGCGCCTCGGTCTGACTCTTCCCACAAGCACCTATGTGGACACCGTCGCTCTGGCACGCGTGCTGCTGCCAAAGCTGTCCCGTTACAAGCTGGACACCGTTGCAAAGGAGCTCGGCGTCAGTCTGGAAAATCATCACCGCGCGGTAGAAGATGCGGAGGCGACTGCCCAGATCTATCTCAAGCTGCAAAAAATGTTAGCAGACCGGAATATTCATACGCTGGATGAAGTAGAAGAGATTTCCCATCTCGACGCGGACGCCATCAAGAAGCTGCCGACCTATCACATCATCCTGCTGGCAAAGAACGAGACGGGACGCATCAATCTGTATCGTCTTGTGTCGGCGTCCCATGTGGATTACTTTTCCCGCCGTCCGCGAATCCCCAGAAGTCTGATTTTGGAAAATCGGGAGGGCATCCTCATCGGTTCCGCCTGTGAAGCGGGAGAGTTGTTCCGGGGACTGCTCCGGGGCGAACCGGAGGCAGAGATTGCCCGCATGATAAACTTTTATGATTATCTGGAGATTCAGCCTCTTGGCAACAACCAGTTCATGCTGGATGATCCGGAGAGTGATGTGAAGACGGTTGAAGATCTGCAGAACTTGAACCGCCGGATCTGCGAGTTGGGAGAGCAGTTCCACAAACCGGTCGTTGCCACCTGTGACGTCCATTTCATGAATCCGGAAGATGAGATCTATCGCCGGATCATCATGGCGGGTATGGGATTTAAAGATGCGGATCATCAGGCACCGCTGTATCTGCGCACCACCGAAGAGATGCTGGCAGAATTTCAGTATCTCGGTCCGGAAAAAGCGGAGGAAGTCGTCATCACAAACACGAACCTCATTGCAGACTGTATCGAAAAGATTGCGCCGGTCCGCCCGGATAAATGTCCGCCTGTCATCGAAAATTCCGATGTGGATCTGCGAAACATGTGCTACGAAAAAGCAAAATCCATGTACGGCGATCCGCTCCCGGAGATCGTAAAGGACCGTCTGGAGCGCGAACTGCATTCCATTATTTCCAATGGATACGCCGTTATGTATATCATCGCGCAAAAGCTTGTATGGAAGTCCAATGAGGACGGCTATCTGGTTGGTTCCCGTGGTTCCGTTGGTTCTTCCTTTGTTGCAACCATGTCCGGTATCACGGAAGTCAATCCGCTGAGTCCGCATTATTATTGCAAGAAGTGTCATTACAACGACTTTTATTCCGATGATGTGAAAGCATTTGCCGGCGGTGCCGGTTGTGATATGCCAGACAAGATCTGTCCGGTGTGCGGAGAGAAGCTGACGAAGGACGGATTTGATATCCCCTTTGAGACATTCCTTGGATTTAAGGGAGATAAGGAGCCAGATATTGACCTGAACTTCTCCGGTGAATACCAGAGCCACGCCCATGCCTACACGGAAGTCATCTTCGGTAAGGGGCACACATTCCGTGCCGGAACGATCTCCGGTCTGGCAGATAAGACCGCTTTCGGCTATGTCAAGAAATATTATGAGGAGAGAGGGCAGAGCAAGCGCAATTGCGAGATTGACCGTATCGTGCAGGGCTGTGTCGGCATCCGCCGTTCCTCCGGACAGCATCCCGGCGGTATCATCGTTATGCCCCATGGAGAGGAAATCTACTCCTTCACGCCGGTACAGCATCCGGCGAACGATATGACGACCAAGACCATCACAACGCATTTTGATTATCACTCCATTGACCACAACCTGTTGAAGCTGGATATTCTCGGACACGATGATCCGACGATGATCAAGATGCTGGGAGACCTGACGAAGATCAACATGCAGGAAATCCCGTTAGACAGTCCTGAAGTCATGTCCCTGTTTATGAATACTACCGCCCTCGGGGTAGAACCGAAGGATATCTACGGCTGCCGCCTCGGTGCGCTGGGTATTCCGGAGTTTGGTACGGACTTCGCTATGCAGATGTTGATTGATGCGAAACCCACAAAGTTTTCGGATCTTGTCCGCATCGCCGGTCTGGCACATGGTACGGACGTATGGTTGGGCAATGCCCAGACCCTCATCAAAGAGGGTACAGCCACCATCGAAACCGCCATCTGTACGCGAGACGATATCATGCTGTATCTGATCCAGATGGGCGTGGATGCGGCATTGTCCTTCACCATCATGGAGTCTGTTCGAAAGGGTAAGGGTCTGAAGCCGGAATGGGAGGCCGAGATGCGTGCCCATGATGTTCCGGACTGGTACATTGGCTCCTGTAAGAAGATCAAATACATGTTCCCGAAAGCCCATGCTGCCGCATACGTTATGATGGCATGGCGTATCGCTTACTGTAAGATTTTTTATCCTCTGGCGTATTACTGTGCCTTTTTCTCCATCCGTGCCGTCGGCTTTTCCTATGAGCTGATGTGTCTCGGCAAGGCAAAACTGGAACGCCATATGGACGACTATCGTTCCCGTATGGATTCCCTGAGCAAGGCAGAGCAGGATACGTACCGCGATATGCGTATCGTACAGGAAATGTATGCCCGCGGCTACGAATTCTGGCCGATCGACGTTTACAAAGCAAAGGGCGTCCGTTTCCAGGTCATTGACGGCAAGATCATGCCTTCCTTTAACTCTATTGCCGGTTTGGGTGAGAAGGCTGCGATTGCGCTGGAAGAGGCCGCTGCCCAGGGACCGTTCCTGTCTCTGGATGATCTGCGGGCACGTTCGAAACTGAGTAAAACCGTCGTAGATAAGATGGTAGAGCTTGGTATCTTAAAAGGACTGCCGGAGAGCAATCAGCTGTCACTCTTCGACTTTGTATCGGGCGACTAACTAAACTTACTCATTTATAATGCAATAGAATTCATGTGAAAAAAAGTAAAAAGAAAGCTCTTCGGAGATTTTGGGTTGACCAGATCTCCGAAGAGCTTTCTTTTTTTACTTTTAATTAAAAATTATAAATTCCTGTTTTATTTTGTCAACAGCATCATGATCTCATTGGTACGAGCCAGGAACTCGGTCATACGATCCTGAGGCAGAGTACCGTTGCTCAGCTTTGCCATATCGTACAACTGCTTGCAGATCGTGGAAGCAGCTTCTTCCTCTGCATGATCCAGTGCATAGGAAACAAGCGGATGGTTGACATTCAGTACCAGGGTCTCACCGGCAGGTCCGAAAGCGGAAGCGCCCATACCATACATCTTCATCATGTCCTGCATACGGCGGTTCTCCTCGGAAACCGTGATCATCGAAGCGATCTCGTTGTTTTTCAGCTTCTCTGCCTTTACGGTCAGGCTCTCCAGTGCCAGTGCCTTCTTGAACAGCTCAGCCAGACTGTCTGTCGCCTTCTTCATTTCTTCTTCATCAGACTCTTCCTTAAAGGAATCAGTCAGATCTGCATCAATACGCAGGAACTTCAGACCTTCGTTCTTTGCCTCCAGCATGGAGATGAACGGAGAGTCGATCGTGGTCTTCATAATGACCGCATCCATATTTGCCTCGCGGAACATGTGGATGTACTGACCCTGTTCTTCTTCGTTTGTAACGTAGAAGATGGTGTCTTTGTGTGTCTCTTCGTTTTCCTTACGGGCATCTTCCAGAGTCAGATACTTACCGTCCAGATTCTTGAACAGCACATAGTCCTTCATCTTTTCGTAGAACTTCTCATCCTTCAGGCAGCCGTACTTAATGAACGGATTGATGTCATCCCAATACTTCTCATAGTTCTCGCGGTCGGTCTTGCACATACCGGACAGCTTGTCGGATACCTTCTTTGTAATATAATCGCTGATTTTCTTTACAAAACCATCATTCTGCAGCGCACTTCTGGAAACATTCAGCGGCAGATCCGGGCAATCGATCACACCCTTTAACAGCATCAGGAATTCCGGAATGACTTCCTTGATGTTATCTGCGATGAAGACCTGATTAGAGAACAGCTTGATCGTACCCTCGATGGATTCATACTCGGTGTTGATCTGAGGGAAGTACAGGATACCTTTCAGGTTAAACGGGTAATCCATGTTCAGATGAATCCAGAACAGCGGCTCCTTGTAATCCCGGAATACTTTGTGATAGAACTCTTTGTATTCCTCGTCAGTACACTCATTGGGATGCTTTGTCCAAAGAGGAGTGGTGTCGTTAATCGGCTGAGGGGTCTTCAGAACCTTCTCCTTGATCGCATTGCCATCAGCGTCCTTCTCACCGGTCTCGACCTCATCGTACTCCGGCTCTGCATTTTCCTTGTGCAGATAAATCTCGGTAGGCATGAAAGAGCAGTACTTTTCCAGAATCTCTCTGACACGATACTCGTTGCTGAATTCGTAGCTGTCCTCATTCAGATGCAGTGTAATGCGGGTACCAATGTCGGTCTTCTCAGAACCTTCCATCGCATAATCCATGCCGCCGTCAGACTCCCAGTGAACTGCCTCAGCACCTTCCCGGAAGGACAGCGTATCGATCTCAACACGATCTGCTACCATAAAAGCAGAGTAGAAGCCCAGTCCGAAATGACCGATGATCTGATCATCGTTGGACTTATCCTTATACTTCTCTAAGAAATCCTTCGCACCGGAAAATGCGATCTGGTTGATGTACTGATCCACTTCCTCTGCAGTCATACCAAGACCATTATCAATGAAAGTGATTGTCTTTTCTTCGTCGTTTGTCTCAACCTGTACGCAGGGAGCGTAAGATTCCGGCAATGTATATTCACCCATCAGGGAAAGCTTTTTCAGTTTTGTGATGGCATCGCATCCATTGCTCACCAGCTCACGGACAAAAATATCGTGGTCGCTGTACAGCCACTTTTTAATAATCGGGAAAATATTTTCGCTATTGATAGATAAATTACCCTGTTTTGCGTTCATGCTTTTAACCTCACTTTTTCAGAAAAATCTGTGGAGATTTTGTCCACGAAGTGTATTCTAGTACGATTGCAGGGGAATGTCAACAGAAAATTAGCACTCAGGCGAGCTGAGTGCTAATAATTTAGAAAATGTTTAGATTTAGACGGTTTTAAACTGCTGTTTTTCGAAGAACTGCCCGACATAACGATCCCAGAGCTGCTCCAGTGTCTTATCCAATGTGAAGAACGAGAGAGCCGTGCCCGTTGTCACAGTCAGTTCTCCGCTGCGGTACTGCACAATCAGATGCAGTGCCTGCACCTGGTCTGCGGTGATCCCGGTTTCTGTGGAGGCAAGAAGCTGCTCCACAAGCGTTTCCGGCGCCCGCAGCACGAACTTAAACTGCAGCGGAAGCCGCTTTCCCTTAATCATCTGAAAACAGCTCGGGCGGATCTCCTCCCAGCGCAAATATGCCCCCTGGGATGTCTCCTCCTCATCGGACATATAATACTCTGCGTTTCGATGACCGTCTATCTCATAGGTACATCCTGTCACAACAGATCCCTCATACAACGTATAAGCATCGAACATCGGCTGCAGAAACAGTGCCTGTGTGAACTGTTTCTGATTTGGAAATTTTAAAGCGATCATCGGTGTCTCCTTTACAGAAATAACTAAAACCAGTATAATAAAGCTATCCGGCTTTTTCAACCGGAAAAATATCCGAATACGATGGAGGATCAAAATAAAGATGGATTATCAGGAAAAACTGCAAGACTTTTTTGCATTTATCGAAGAAAGTGTCTCCCCGTCCCACTGCGTAGAAGCAGGAATCAGACGGCTGCAGGCAGCTGGCTTTGAAGAATTAAAGATGGAAGATTACTGGCATGCCGAGAACGGCAAAAAATACTATGTGAATGTCCGTGGCACCAGCCTGTTTGCGGTTTCCATCAACCGAAAGTTCCGGTATGGACAGGGATTCCGCATGGCAGGTGCACATACTGACTGGCCCTGTTTCCGGGTAAAACCTCTGGCAGATATGAAGGATGCCCGCTATCACCGTCTGAACGTCGAGTGCTATGGCGGACCGATCCTCAGCACCTGGATGGATCGTCCCCTTTCCCTCGCCGGTGTTGTCGCTGTGCGCGGAGAAGATCCATTCCACCCGATCCGCAGACTGGTAGACTTCGGACGTCCGGTTCTGACGATCCCGAATCTGTGCATTCACCAGAATCGTCAGGTCAACGATGGCGTTGCCCTCAAAAAGCAGGTCGATATGCTGCCGCTGCTGGACTTCGTGAAAGCTTCTCTGGAGCAGCACTCCTTCTTAGACTATCTGGCAGAAGAGATCGGTGTTTCCGCTTCGGATATTCTGGATTATGATCTGTCCGTTTATAATATGGATCGTCCCTGCCTGTGCGGCATCCAGAATGACATGGTTTCTTCTCCCCGTCTGGACAATCTGTCCTCCTGCTATGCAGCACTGACCGGTCTGATTGCCGGACAGCGGGAGAGCGGCATTGATGTCATCTACCTGACCGACCATGAGGAAGTGGGTTCTGCCTCCGCACAGGGTGCTGATTCCGAGATGTTCTCCATGCTGCTGGAGCGTCTGATGCAGGCATTGAATCATGATCGCACCCGTTTCTTAGAGATGCTGCCTCACAGCCTGCTTGTTTCTGCAGATGCAGCTCATGCAATTCATCCGAATAAGCCCGCTACCACCGATCCGACCAATCCGGTCAGTCTCGACGGCGGCGTTGTCATGAAGCTTTCTTATAATCAGCGCTATGCCACCGACAGCTGCGTGACTGCGATCGTGCAGGGCATCTGTGAAAAGAACGGCATCCCGTGTCAGAAGTTTGTAAACCACAGCGATGTCCGCGGCGGCAGCACCATCGGTGCCATCTCCAGCACCCATCTGCCGATCCCGATTGCTGATATTGGCGGACCGATGCTCGCCATGCATTCTTCTCGTGAGCTGATCTCTGCAAAATCACAGCTGGAGCTGAATCAGTTCATGACTGCATTGTTTCAGGAAGATTAAAAAATTTTTATCTTTTCACATGGACTTGACTATTGACAGATCTGTGCTATACTACATGTAGTTTTAAAAACCGTGTCAAAAGGAAATAAAAATTATACTGTTTGGTTTTTATTTCCGAATTGATCCGTTGAAGGAGAATCTACATGTTAAATTATAAAATTCTGGCTGACAGTTGTATGGATCCGACTCCTGAGCAGAAAGCAGATCCCCGTATTGAGCTTATTCCGCTGACACTGCAGGTAGGCGATATTTCGATTCGTGACGATGAGACCTTTGATCAGAAAGAGTTTCTGCGTCTTGTAGCAGAGTCCGATGAAGTTGCGAAGTCCGCTTGTCCCTCCCCGGAGGCTTATATGAGAGCAATCGCTGAATCCGATGCAGACTGCGTCTTTATCATCACGCTGACCCAGCATCTGAGCGGCTCTTACAATGCAGCTGTTCTCGGTCAGAATCTTTACCGGGAAGAGTACGAGAATTCCACAAAAAAGATCCATGTGTTCAGTTCCGATTCCGCTTCCGCCGGTGAGACTGTCCTCGTAGAAAAGATCACGGAGCTTGTTGCTTCCGGTATGGACTTTGATCAGATTGTCTCCGAGATGGATCGCTTCCGCACAAAAGATTTAAAGACCTTCTTTGTTCTCGATGATATGGAGGCGCTCCGCAAAAACGGTCGCCTTACCGGATTGACTGCTGTGCTTGTCACTGCACTGAACATTCGCCCCATCATGGTCGGCGTTGGCGGCAGGATTGCCCGCTTTGATCAGGCGCGCGGCACGAAAAAAGCCCTTCTCAAGATGGCACAGGCGATTGTCTCGGATCTCGGTGACGAGACAAAAGAGCGGGATCTTGTCATTTCCCACTGCAACTGCCCGGAGCGTGCAGCTGGTCTGCGGGAGACTTTCGAGAGCATGGCACAGTTTCGCAGTATTCAGGTCGTACCGACTGCAGGTGTCAGCAGCCTGTATGCATGTGATGGCGGTATCGTTGTTGCCTGCTGATTATGAAATTTTCAAAATCTAAGCTTTTCTGGCTGGAGCAGTATTTCTGTTCCAGCCATTTTTTCACTTCATCGGAAATTCCATTCATTGTTCCATCGTTCCCACTGCTTTTTTCTCCAGCAGTGCAAGCGCCTGATACAGTCCCATTGCGATCAGGCAAAGCAGTACAATGCTCATCATCACCCAGTCCATCTTGAACACCTGACTGCCGTAGATGATCAGATAACCAAGACCGACATCCGCCGATAAAAATTCCCCAATGATCACACCCACAAGGCACAGACCGATATTGACTTTCATATTGCTGACGATGACCGGCAGATTTCCCGGCAAAATTACTTTTTTCAGCACATCAAACCGATTTCCCTTTAGCGTATAAATCAGCAAAATATGATCCGGATCGGTCTCCTGGAAAGCATGATACAGCGTCAGGATCGAGCCAAACACCGCGACCGAGATTCCGGCGATGATGATCGTCTTGATATTATTTCCGAGCCAGACAATGAGCACCGGTGCCAGCGCCGATTTCGGCAGACTGTTCAGAAGAACCAAGAGCGGTTCCAGAATTTTTGCCGCCGTTGTTCCGTGCCACAGCAGCAGTGCCACCACGATAGACATTACTGTAACCAGCACAAAGCTGAGCAGTGTTTCCCCCAGCGTGATGCCCACATGCAGAAACAGCGAGCCGTTCCGAAGCATCGTCACAAATGTTTCCGCGATGCGCAGCGGACTGCTGAAAATAAAATCATTCAGCCAGCCGAGCCACACTGCTCCCTGCCATACGAACAGAATCGAAACAAACTCCAGCAACCGCAGCAATTTGATCCGTCGTTCCCTTGCATGCCATTTTTTTAAAAAGCGCCGTTGTTCCTTTGACGACTCATTCATGGGAATTCAACTCCTTCCATAATGAATTGAAATATCCGGGAAACTCCGCCGTATTCCGTCTCTCGCAGGGAGTACGCGCCTCCGGTGGAAATGCAAAGGAGACCTCCTTCTGAATCGTGCCCGGTCTTGCAGACAACACAAGCACCCGGTCACTCATGCTGATCGCCTCTGCAATATCATGAGTAATCAAAAGCGCTGTCTTTTGTTCTTTCTTTAGAATAGCTGCCACATCATCGCACACATGCAGCCGCGTCTGATAATCCAGCGCCGAAAATGGTTCATCTAACAAAAGCAGTTCCGGATTCAGCAACAATGTCCGGATCAGCGCCGCCCGCTGCCGCATGCCGCCGGACAACTCGGAAGGGTGCTTGTTTGCAAACGTCGCCAGACCGTATTCCTCCAGCAGATGCTCCAACCGCTGCAGGTTCTCCGCTGTTTTCCCATGCTGAATCTCCAGTCCCAGCAGCAGATTTGAGCGGATTGTCCGCCACTCAAACAGGTGATCTTTCTGCAGCATATAGCCCACAGAGGCATCTTTTGCAATCGGTTTTCCATTCAAAAGAACCTCTCCCTGCTCCGGTTCCAGCAGCCCGCAGATCAGGGAGAGAAGCGTGGATTTTCCGCAGCCGGACGGACCAATGACCGACACAAATTCTCCTGCATCTATATGGAAGGAAACATTTTTTACCGCCGACGTCTCTCCGGTGATCGTGTGATATGCATAACTCACATTCCGAACTTCCAGAAATGGTTTCAACAAAGGATCCCCCTTTCCCAAATAAACTCTGGTTAGTGTAGAGTATGCATGGGAAAATCGTTCCGGTAAACATTTTGAAAAAAAGTGGTTGCCAAAACAAAAAAAATATGTATAATAGATGAGGTAGGCTACTGTGGCTCAGTTGGTAGAGCAGCTGATTCGTAATCAGCAGGTCGCCGGTTCGAGTCCGGCCAGTAGCTCGCAAGAAGACATCGGAACATTTTCCGGTGTCTTTTTTTGCTTTCTAGGAAATTGCGTTGCATTTCCTAGAAAGCAAAAAACGCTCCGCGGGGATCGCACTGCGGCGGAATTGTTTTATAATAGCTTTACTTGACAGTTTACGGCGCTCCGACTATAATAATGGAAAACAAAACCGTCTGCAGAGCAGACAAAAGGAGGTCTTACAATGGCATCTTTTTTTGATAATCTGAGTGACAAGCTGAACGTAATGGGCAAAGGCATTGCTGATAAGGCAAAAGAAGTTTCCGATCTGAGCAAACTGAACACACAGATCCGCGAGGAAGAGAGAAAGGTTCAGAGCGCATATCAGGAGATGGGCGAGCAGTATTACAAGCTGCACAAGGAAGATCCGACACCGGAATTTTCTGAGAACATTCTGGCAGTAGATGCATCTCTTGCACAGATTGCACAGTTAAAAGCAGAAATTCAGAAGTTAAAGGGCGTTTGCACCTGTGCAAACTGCGGTGCTGAAGTTCCTGCAACCGCACAGTTCTGCTCCAGCTGCGGTGCAAAGATCGAGCATCCCGTAGTTGAGGAGACTCCTGCTGCTGAGGCACATACCTGTCCGAACTGCGGCGCAGCAGTAGAAGCGGACGCAGTGTTCTGTCCGGAGTGTGGCGGCAAGATTTCTTCCGAAGAGTCCGAAGAACCTACTGAGGATTCCACCGAAGAATAAACCATTTTAGAATTTAAGGGGTGATGAGCTTTGCCAATCGCAGGGAACAGCACCCCTTTCTATTCCCTTTGGGAATACTGTCCGGATCGATTCCGGGTTAGGGAAAATACACAAAAAAGAGGAGATTAGAACAATGGAGAGAAAGTTAAAGGCGGGCATTCTTGGCGCAACCGGTATGGTTGGTCAGCGTTTCATCACACTGTTGGAAAACCATCCCTGGTTTGAGATTGCCGCACTGGCAGCGAGCCCCAGATCCGCAGGTAAAACATACGAAGAAGCAGTCGGCGGACGCTGGAAGATGGATACCCCCATGCCCGAATCTGTAAAGAACATGACTGTTCTGAACGTCAACGAAGTCGAAGCAGTCAGCAGTCAGGTTGATTTTGTATTCAGCGCAGTGGATATGTCCAAGGATGAGATTCGCGCCATTGAGGAAGCTTACGCAAAGGCAGAGACACCTGTTGTCTCCAACAACAGCGCACACCGTTGGACTCCCGATGTTCCTATGGTCGTTCCGGAACTGAATCCGGAACATCTGGAAGTTATCCCGGCGCAGAAGAAGCGTCTTGGCACAAAGCGCGGTTTCATCGCCGTAAAGCCAAACTGTTCGATCCAGAGTTACACTCCTATGCTGCACGCACTGCGTGAGTTCGGCATCAAGGAAGTCGTTGCCACCACCTATCAGGCAATTTCCGGTGCCGGTAAGACCTTCAAAGA
Organism: uncultured Cuneatibacter sp.; assembly: GCA_934234215.1. Lineage (GTDB taxonomy): Bacteria > Bacillota > Clostridia > Lachnospirales > Lachnospiraceae > CAKQHB01. The sequence continues at coordinate 6,656 of CAKQHB010000033.1, read as the reverse complement.
CTGGCCCGAGATGGTTGGAAATATCATTCCCTACATCAGTGGCGAGGAAGAGAAGAGTGAACAGGAACCGCTGCGTATCTGGGGGCATGTAGAAAACGGTCAGATCGTGAAGGCGGAGACTCCGATCATCACAACCCAGTGCATCCGTGTTCCCGTACAGGACGGACATACGGCAGCTGTATTTGTAAACTTCGAAAAGAAGCCTACTAAAGAAGAGATTCTCGACAGATGGAAGAACTTCCGCGGACTGCCGCAGGAACTGAACCTGCCCAGCGCACCAAAGCAGTTCATTCAGTATCTGGAAGAGCCGGATCGCCCGCAGGTATTGTTAGACCGCGATTTTGAGCACGGCATGGGCGTTTCTGCAGGTCGTCTGAGAGAGGACACCCTGTATGATTATAAGTTCGTCGGACTGTCTCACAACACACTGAGAGGTGCTGCAGGCGGCGGCGTTCTTTCCGCAGAGCTTCTTGTTGCAAAGGACTACATCACAGCTAAGGAATCTCTGAACTAACGAATAAAATGTAAAAAGAATTGAGGGGAAGTCTCATGAAAATTGAAGAATTTGGTCTGACCAAAGACGGACAGATGGCGCATCTGTACACTCTAGAAAATGAACATGGTATGAAAGCAGTCATATCCGATTTTGGTGCGGTTCTCGTATCCCTTCTTATACCGGATCGAAATGGCGTTGTTGCAGACGTTGTGCTTGGTATGCGCACAGTTGCAGAGTATGAGCACAACGATGTCTTTCTCGGGGCCTGCGTCGGCCGCAGCGCAAACCGCATCGGCGGCGCACAGTTCACACTGAACGGTCAGGTTTACCATCTTGCTGTCAACGATGGCCCGAACAATCTGCACAGCTGCCCGGGCGGTTATCACGAGCGGATGTGGCAGGCAGAGACCGACACCGAAGGTCCGGATGAGTCCGTTACGTTCTCTCTGCACAGCCCTGACGGCGATCAGGGATATCCCGGTGCATTGGACATTGCCGTTACCTACACACTGACTGCGTCAAACGCTCTGATGATCCATTACAACGGTGTTGCGGATGCAGATACTGTCATCAATCTGACCAATCACAGCTACTTTAACTTAGCCGGAGAAGGCTCCGGAAGCGCGATGGATCAGCTTGTATGGATCGATTCCGACTTCTTTACCCACACAGATGCCGGCTCCATTCCGGATGGAGAGCTTGTTCCCGTAGAGGGAACCGTTATGGATTTCCGCACGGAAAAACCCATTGGTCGGGATATCGAGTCTGACTATGAGCCTCTGATCGCTCCCGGCGGATTTGATCACAACTGGGTACTGAAAAATGGCGGTGAGTTAGCAGCTGTTGCTTCTCTGACCGATCCAGCCAGTGGACGGAAGATGACTGTTCACACCGATCTGCCCGGCATTCAGTTCTACGCAGGTAATTCCCTTGCAGGACAGTGCATCGGCAAGAGCGGAAAGCCTTATGGAAAGAGAGAGGGTGTCTGCTTCGAGTCTCAGTATTTCCCGAATGCAGTGAACATTCCTTCTTTCAAGAGCCCGGTAAAGCGTGCCGGAGAACCCTACGATACTACGACCATCTATAGTTTCGAGACCGTATAAAGAGGATACATGAGTAAACATTTATTTATTGCCGAGAAGCCCAGCGTTGCCCGCGAATTTGCGCGGGTGCTGGGTGTTGACGGCAACGCACGGAATGGCTACCTGGAATCTGCCGACACCATTGTAACCTGGTGTGTCGGACATCTGATCACCATGAGCTATCCCGAAGTATATGACGCAGGATTGAAACGGTGGAGTGTTGACACTCTGCCGTTTCTGCCTGAAACCTTCAAATACGAAGTGATCGATGCCACAAAAGCACAGTTTGAGATCATCCGCGGGCTGCTAAACCGCCCGGATGTGGATACGATCTATGTGTGCACCGACTCCGGACGAGAGGGAGAGTACATCTACCGTCTCGTGGAACAGGAAGCCCATGTCACCGGCAAGATCCGCAAGCGAGTGTGGATTGATTCCCAGACCGAGGAGGAGATCCGCCGCGGCATCAAAGAAGCCAGGGATCTGTCCGAGTATGATAATCTCAGCGCCTCCGCCTATCTGCGGGCGCAGGAAGATTATCTCATGGGCATCAACTTTTCCCGCATCCTGTCGCTAAAATTCGGCCCCGTTGTTGCTTCTTTTCTGAATCAAAAATATGCCGTTTTGTCTGTCGGCCGTGTTATGACCTGTGTACAGGGTATGGTCGTTCGAAGAGAGCGGGAGATTCGCGACTTCGTTAAGACACCCTTTTACCGCGTTACCGGACGCTTTTCGCTGCAGGACAGTTCTTTTGACGGTGAATGGAAAGCTGTCAAAGAGTCCCGCTATTTTGAAAGTCCGCTTCTTTATAAAGAAAACGGCTTCCAAAAAAGGCAATCCGCGGAAAAGCTGATCACAGAGCTAAAACAGCCTTCCTCTCTGGATGCCAAAGCCGCTCAGGGCGGACTTTCTGCCGGGGACGGACGCTATTACTTCCTGACGGAAAAGATTGAGAAGAAAAAAGAGAAGAAAAATCCGCCGCTGTTATTCAATCTGGCAGAGCTGCAGAACGAATGTTCCAAGCGCTTTCACATCAGCCCGGATGAAACGCTGCGCACTGTGCAGGAACTGTACGAAAAAAAGCTCGTCACTTATCCGAGAACGGATGCTCGAGTTCTCTCTACCGCAGTTTCCAAGGAAATCACAAAAAACATCGGCGGTCTGCGAAGCTACAGTCCGGTACGAAACTTTGCTGAAACGATTCTCGAGCAAAAGTCCTATGTCGGGCTGGCAAAGACCCGCTATGTCAACGACAAGCAGATCACCGACCACTATGCTATCGTTCCCACAGGACAGGGCTTTGGTGCACTGCGCAGCTGTTCTTCTCGCTCCGCCGCTGTCTATGATGTGATCGTGCGTCGATTTTTAAGCATCTTTTATCCGGCTGCAGAGTACGAAAAATACAGTCTGACCTTCGCCAGACCGTTAGATGAACCGGTGACAGAACGACTGTTCGCTGGTTTCCGCGTCCTCACAAAGAAGGGATATCTGGAAGTTGCAGGACTAACTTCTTCCCAGTCTGCTCAGCCATCTGAGAAAAAAGATGCCGACGGAAAAGAGGAGGATGCCGATGCTTCCGGCAATCCCGGACTGCAAAAAGCGGTTCAGTCTCTGAAAAAAGGGCAGCTTGTTCCCGCCACTTCTTTTGAGATCAAAGAGGGCGAGACTTCTCCGCCCAAGCGCTATACCTCCGGTTCCCTCATCCTTGCGATGGAGAATGCCGGCCAGCTCATTGAGGACGAAGATCTCCGGGCTCAGATCAAGGGCAGCGGAATCGGCACAAGTGCCACCCGCGCCGAGATTCTGAAAAAGCTGGTGACAAATAAATACCTGGCGCTGAATTCCAAAACGCAGGTCGTAACACCCACCCATTTGGGAGAGATGATCTACGATGTAGTGGATGCCTCCATGCGGCAGCTTTTGAATCCGGAACTGACTGCCAGCTGGGAAAAAGGCCTTTCCTATGTGCAGGAAGGCACCGTCACCCCTGCCGAGTACCGTCAAAAGCTGGATGACTTTGTGACAAGACGTACCCTCGGTGTCCGTGGCATTCAACGCCCGGAATACATCCGACACAAGTTTGTTGAGACGGCTCCTTTCTATACAAAAGCATCCACCTCCCGACGGAAAAAGACGGAGAGCTGATCCGGTTGCCGCCCTTTACAAATAAGTAACTTTGTGCTACTATAACCAAAGATTGCGTATTTTTTCGCTGAAATCAAGTTAGAAGATAAATGGAGAGATACAAACTATGAAACCCTATGGCGTAAACGAATTAAGAAGGATGTTCCTGAATTTCTTTGAGAGCAAGGGACATCTGGCTATGAAGAGCTTTTCTCTGGTTCCTCATAACGATAACAGTCTGCTGCTGATCAACTCCGGTATGGCTCCTCTGAAGCCTTACTTCACCGGTCAGGAAATTCCGCCCCGCAGACGTGTCACCACCTGTCAGAAGTGTATCCGTACCGGCGATATTGAGAACATCGGTAAGACTGCAAGACATGGTACTTTCTTTGAGATGCTTGGTAACTTCTCCTTCGGAGATTACTTTAAGGATGAAGCGATCCACTGGTCCTGGGAATTCCTGACCGAAGTGATCGGACTGGATCCGAACCGTCTGTACCCGTCTGTTTATCAGGACGATGACGAAGCATTTAATATCTGGAACAAAGAGATCGGTATCCCGGCAGAGCGCATCTTCCGCTTCGGCAAGGAAGATAACTTCTGGGAGCACGGTGCTGGTCCCTGCGGTCCCTGTTCTGAGATTTACTACGACCGTGGCGAGAAGTACGGCTGCGGAAAGCCCGGATGTACCGTAGGCTGCGAGTGCGACCGTTACATGGAGATCTGGAACAACGTATTTACTCAGTTTGAGAATGATGGAAACGGCAATTACACCGAGCTGAAGCAGAAGAATATCGATACCGGTATGGGACTGGAGCGTCTGGCAGTTGCTGTTCAGGATGTGGATTCCCTGTTCACTGTTGATACCAACAAGGCTCTGCTGGATCGTGTCTGCGAGATGGCACACACCGAGTATCAGAAGGAGCATGAGACCGATGTTTCCCTGCGTATTGTAGCCGATCACATCAAGTCCTGTACCTTCATGATCTCTGATGGTATCATGCCTAGCAATGAAGGCCGCGGATACGTTCTGCGTCGTCTGCTGCGCCGTGCTGCCCGTCATGGCAGAAAGCTCGGCATCGAAGGTCTGTTCTTGGCAAATCTGAGCAACACTGTCATCGAGCTGTCCAAGGATGGTTATCCGGAGCTGGATGAGAAGAAAGAAATGATCTTCCGTGTTCTGACTCAGGAAGAAGAAAAGTTCAATAAAACCATCGATCAGGGTCTGACTTTGCTTGCAAATCTGGAAGCTGAGATGGAGGCTGCCGGAACAAAGATTCTGTCCGGTGAGAATGCATTCCGCCTGTACGATACTTATGGATTCCCGTTGGATCTGACAAAGGAAGTTCTGGAAGAGAAGGGACTGTCCGTTGATGAAGAGGGCTTTGCCGCCAGCATGCAGATCCAGAAGGAGAAGGCAAGAGGTGCCCGCAGCAAGTCCAACTATATGGGTGCTGATGTTACCGCTTACCAGTCCATCGATCCTGCGATCACGACCGAATTCGTTGGTTATGATCGTCTGGTACACGATTCCAAGATCACCGTTCTTGTTTCTGAGACAGAGCAGTTTGATGAGAAGGGTAACGCTCTGACTCCCGAAAGTGAGATCGTAGAAGCTCTGACCGATGGTCAGACCGGTGCAATCCTCGTAGAGGAGACTCCGTTCTACGCTACCATGGGTGGTCAGCAGGCCGATATCGGTGTCATTACCACACCGAACGGTGAGTTTGTTGTTACTGATACCTTCAAGCTGCAGGGCGGTAAGGTTGGTCATCGCGGCAAAGTAACTCGCGGTATGATCCAGACCGGCGACATCGCGACTCTGAAGGTTGACCGTGAAAACCGTGAGCTGACCGAAAAGAACCACAGCGCAACTCACCTGCTGCAGAAGGCACTGAGAACCGTTCTGGGCGGACACGTTGAGCAGGCAGGTTCCCTTGTAACCGCAGATCGTCTGCGTTTTGACTTTACCCATTTCTCCGCTGTGACTGCAGAGGAACTGGCTCAGGTAGAAAAGATCGTAAATGACCAGATTACAGCAGCACTTCCGGTTGTAACCGAAGTTATGAGTCTGGAAGAAGCAAAGAAGACCGGTGCCATGGCATTGTTCGGCGAAAAGTACGGCGAGCATGTCCGCGTTGTTCGCATGGGCGATTTCTCCACAGAGCTTTGTGGTGGTACTCACGTTGCAAATACCAGTGCGATCGGCTGCTTCAAGATCATCGGTGAGTCCGGTATTGCAGCCGGTGTACGCCGTATTGAAGCACTGACCTCCACAGGTCTGATGAACTACTATCAGGAGATTGAAAACAGCCTGCATCAGGCTGCTGAGGCTGCAAAGACAACTCCTGCAAACCTTGTTGCAAAGATCAGCGCAATGCAGGAAGAAATCCATGCGCTGCACTCCGAGAACGAAAAGCTCAAGAGTCGTCTGGCAAATCAGTCTGTCGGCGATGCAGCTTCTTCCGCAAAGGAAATTGCCGGAATGAAGATCCTGGCTCTGCAGGTTGCAGATGTGGATATGAATGGTCTGCGCAATCTGGGCGATCAGATGAAAGAGAAGATCGGTGACGGCGTTGTTGTCATTGCATCTGTGATGGATGGCAAGGTAAACCTGATGGCAACCGCTACGGATGCCGCTGTCAAGGCTGGTATCCATGCCGGTAACCTGATCAAGGCAATCGCTCCCCTCGTAGGAGGCGGCGGCGGTGGACGCCCGAACATGGCACAGGCTGGTGGTAAGAATCCTACCGGTGTTGCAGACGCTCTGAAGAAAGCAGAAGAGACGGTTGCAGAGCAGCTGGCATAATCCAAGCTCTTGCATAAAAATAAAATTTATCAGAAATGTCCTGCTGAAAGTTTTCAGTGGGACATTTCTTTTTGCTTTATAGGAAATTGCGTCGCATTTCCTATAAAGCAAAAAGCGCTCCGCGTGGATCGCACTGCGGCGGAAC
>CAKQHB010000032.1 GCA_934234215.1 uncultured Cuneatibacter sp. | reverse complement strand
ACCTGTGCAATACAGGATAGCATCCATGTGTCCAGCTTAGTTCGTAAATATGTGTCCAGGATTCTGGGTACATATCAAATTTCAGAAAGCAGCGGGGATCTTCTTTATTTCTCTCTGTTTATGATTTATGCTTCGATCTTCTTTTCCTGTGCGGACAGTGTCTCATTCATGCTGCCGGTACGATACCCCTGCAGATCCAATGTCACATAAGTAAATCCGAATTCCTTGAACTTCTTTGCCACCATTTCTCTCGTCTCTGTCTCCATCAGCTTCGGGAATTCTTCCGGAAGCAGTTCGATTCTGGCGATCTTGTTGTGAATGCGGACACGCACCTGACGGAAGCCAAGGTCTAACAGCAGCTGCTCTGCCTTGTCTACCATGCCAAGCTTCTCCTCGTTGATCGTCTCGCCGTATACAAAACGGGAAGACAGGCATGCAAAGGACTGCTTGTCCCATGTCTCCAGTCCAAGGCGCTTTGACAGCTCACGGATGTCTGCCTTTGTCAGCTCTGCGTGACGCAGCGGGCTCTTCACTCCCAGCTCTTTCACTGCCACAAGACCCGGACGATAATCGCCGTTATCGTCCATATTGGAGCCTTCTACAACTGCTGCCAGATGATTCTCTGCTGCGATGGCACCGATCTTCTCAAACAACTCGTGCTTGCACAGATAGCAGCGGTTCTTCGGATTCTGACGGAATCCGTCGATATCCAACTCTTCGGACTGACAGACAACGTGACGGATGCCATTCTTCTCGCAGTACGCCTTTGCCTCTTTCAGCTCTCGCACCGGAAATGAACAGGAAGCTGCCGTCACTGCGATCACCTGATCGCCCAGCACATCATGTGCAACCCGCAGCAAAAAGGTGGAATCCACACCTGCGGAAAATGCAACTGCAGCGCTTCCAAGAGATTTCAGATAATTTCTCAGATTTTCATACTTCTGATCCAGTAATTCCATCGTTTTCCTCCGTTTAACTCCTATTATTTCTTCTTTGTCAGATCCTTTACCACTTCTCCCGCAATCAACAGTCCAGCCACCGACGGTACAAATGCCGTACTTCCCGGAATGTCTCTGCGCTCCGTACACTTGTGAGCCGCACCAGGCGGGCAGATACAGTTTGTCCGACAGCTGATGGACATATCCTCGATGGGCCTTGTGGGAACTTCATCGGAATATACAACCTTCAGCTTGCGTACGCCGCGCTTTTTCAGCTCATAACGCATAACACGCGCCAGCGGACACACCTTCGTCTTATAAATATCCGTGATCTGAAACCGGCTGCCATCCAGCTTGTTCCCTGCTCCCATCGAGCTGATGATCGGCACGCCTGCTTCCTTTGCCTTCATGACAAGGGCGATTTTCGCCGTCACGGTATCCACTGCGTCTACCACATAATCATAGTCTTCGAAATGGAACTGATCCGCCGTCTCCGGCAGGAAAAAACACTGATGAATCCGAATATCCGCATGGGGATTGATGTCCAGCATACGCTCTTTCATAACTTCCGTCTTATACCTGCCTACCGTACTTCTCGTCGCAATGATCTGACGGTTCAGATTGGTCAGACATACCTTGTCGTCATCGATCAGGTCAAACGCACCGACACCGCTTCGAATCAGTGCTTCACATACATAACCGCCGACGCCGCCGATTCCAAAAACTGCTACTCTGGAATTTGCGAGGCGCTCCATCGCTTCTTTTCCATATAACAGCTCTGTTCTCGAAAATTGATTCAGCATACGATCTTCTCCAATTTTTCCAACAACCTCTATCCGAAAACATACGTTTCGACAGAGTTACAACACTCATAACTATGTTATGATATCATTTATAACCTATTACGTCAATCGGTTTTCTAGGAGTTCAGTCCTCCCACGGACGAATGCGATACTTTACCCCCAGGCGATCACAAATTTCCTGACATTGTTTTTCTTCGTCTTTTGTCAGTGTGGTGTCCACTGTCGTCATCACAACATGGGGAACATACTGCGCCCCCTCCTTCGCAAAATCTAGCATTGCCTGAAATGCCTGATCTCCGAACTGGCTGCACACCAGCTCATGATATCGATCTGCATTGGGGGTATTCAGGCTGATGGACAGCGTATCGATCAATCCCTGCATCAGCGGTGCAGTCTTCTTGCCATTGATCAGGTCTGACTGTCCGTTTGTGTTGATTCTCGTGGGCTTGTGCCAGGTCTCCTTCACAAACCTTGCCACTTCTAACAGCACATCGAGACGCTCCGTTGGCTCGCCAAATCCACAAAATACGACTTCTCTGTACTTGTCAGGATCAAACTTTGCGAACTCCGCCTTCACTTCCTCCACAGAGGGCTCCCGCTCCAGCCAAAGGGAATCCGACTCTTCCATGTGATCTCTTGTCTGTCTCAGACAGAACGTACAGGCGCAGGAACAGCGATTCGTCAGGTTCACATACAGATTATCATGTACCTCATATAAGATCGTCATTGCTTTTTTCATGTTATCCTCTTTCCGGATGCTTTTCACAGCTTCCCTGATTTGCTTTGCCAACCTGCTTTATTTGCGAGACGAAGCCGGAATCAACTGATCCAGCAATTCCTCAAAACAAACCCCATCTGTCGTGGGAATGTCCAGCTCCACCGACCGCTTGATGCAGGCTTTGATAAACTTCGATGCCTTCTTCACGGAATCCACCAGCGGCACACCATTCACCGCATCTCCCAGTAGAATCGAAGCAAACACATCGCCAGTGCCGGAGCGTTCTTTTCCGATTTTCTTTGTCCGAAGCATCTGAGGCGCTTTTCCTTTTTCGCAGCACAGGTTTCCAAGGTAAGTGCCGCACACGATTCCGGTGATCACCACCTTGTCCGGTCCCTGCTCCAGTAACTGCTCTGCCATCTTAACCAGTTCGCCCTGCTTCCAATTCTCCTGATAAGGCGTATCTGTTAAAATGCACGCCTCCGTCACATTCGGTGTCAGAATATCCGCATAGGAAACCAGCGTTTTCATCCGCTGACACATCTCTTCGGTATAGGTCAGATAAGCTTTGCCATAGTCGCCCATCACCGGATCGATGAGAATGACTGTCTTCTCCGTGCGAAACTCCTTGAGAAACTTCTGCACGATCTCGATCTGATCTGCTGATCCTAAAAATCCGGAAGCGATGCCGTCAAACTGCAGGCCCAGCTTCTTCCATTCTGCAAAATAAGGCTCCATCTTATCCGTAAAATCCGTCATAAAATGAGAGAGGAAACCGGTATGATTGGAAAAAATCGAAGTCGGCAATGGACAACATTGTATCCGCATTGCTGACAAAATCGGAATTGAAACGGTCAGAGAGCAGCGTCCAAATCCCGACAGATCGTTGATTACTGCTGTTTTTTTCTGATTGTTGTGAGACATAACATACTCCATTCTATTTCGTATTCTATTGTTATAGCACGTCTCTGTCCTCAGAAAACAGAGCCAATTTTCATTCTTTTTTCAGGACACTTTCCATCAGATCGCAAATATCTGCTGCCGCATGTTTGTTACTATACTTGCGCTGTCTCGCTCTCATCTGTTCTCCCGCTGCTCCCAACAGTCTGTCGCAGGCTGCGCCGAGATCCGCCTGCTCCTCTGCCGAGATACTCATGCCCCGCTTTGTAAAGTAGCGGACATTTTTCGTCTCACAGCCCGGGATCGCCTCAATATGCACAATCGGGATTTCCGACACTGCCGCCTCTGTGGAAGTCAATCCACCGGGCTTTGTCAGAATCACATCACATGCCTTCAGATACAGTGGCATCTTCTTCGTATAGGAAAGCGCCTGTACTCCCTTCGGATATTTTTTCTGAAGCTTTCGGCACAGCTTTTCATTGCTGCCGCAGATGACGATGAGTTCCACATCCTCCCTGTCTGCATAGTGCGCTGCCAGCTTTTTCAACGCTTTCTGCACTGCACCAGTTCCCATACTGCCGCCTGCAAGCAGCAAATAGGATTTGTCCGCATCCAGTCCAAGCCTTGCCCGCGCGTCCTTTTTGCTCATCGGTTCTGCGCAGACTGCACTCACCGGAATCCCGATGGGGAATAACTTTTCTGTCGGAACGCCGCGCTTTTGATATACTTTTTTCAGATCTGCCGCCGGAATCACATATCGTTCGCACTCCGTCTCCTCGGTAAAAGGAATACAGGTATAATCCGTTCCAATAAACAGTGTATGCGGCATCGCTCTGTGATGTCGATACAGATACGTCACCATCTCCGCCGGATACAGATGCGGCATCACGATATAGTCCACCGGATGCTCCTGTATATATGCCTCCAACCGATCTGCCATCCGCGCATTCGCATAGTACACTGGTGACTTGCCCGGTATTTTCCGCACAAGATTGCCTAACTGATACACGCAGCCGAACAATTTCGGATGTCGCTGCACCATTTTGATATATGCCTGATCGATCAACTCCGACAATGCTCTGCTTCTCAGATCATAGGGATTGAAAAATGTCACGGAATGCCCGCGTCTCTTTAACTCCGCTTCCACGGCATGCCCCGCAGCATTATGACCGCCGCCGGTTCCGCAGGATAAGATCAATACTTCCATAAAAATCCTACTTTCATCTTTTCCCGTTTTTCGGTACTCTCATGTAATCGTCTCAATACACCGCAGCAGATCAGTCCAAAGCCCAGCACAATCCCCTTTGTCCGCCATGCAAACAGCAGTGTCACAAACATACTCACATAGGTCACGACCGTCCGGTAAAAATGCGGCTGCACCCGCACGATCAGCGAATAAAACAAAAAGAAGAAACAAAAAGTCAAAACCGGTGCCCAATATGGCACTAACCCTAACAAGACACCAAATGTCACAGCAATGCCTTTTCCACCATGGAAATCCGCAAACACCGGGTACAGATGTCCAAATACCGGAGCCGCCAGCACAAGCGCCACTGACCAGATGCCAAGCTCTTCCACCGGCTGCCCTTTCAGATACCACAGCACCGGGATTGCACCTTTTAATAATTCACAGCACAACGTCAGAACACCGCACCAGAAACCGCCGTATAAAAACGCATTTGTCGTTCCCGGATTGCCGTCCTTGCTCTTTGTCAGAATATCTCCTTTTTTGAACAATCTTGCAAATACCAGCGCATACAGTACACTTCCGGAACAGTACCCCAACAGGATAAACAAAATGGTTCTTGCCATTGCTCCCTCTTTTCTTCAGCATTTCCACTGAAACTTTTTCATATCCACACAGCCATTTTCCCGAAAACCGACACCCTCATCTTCCAGCAGCAGACGCTGCTCTCTCCAACCGGGAGCAGTTCGTCCCACCGCATTCACAACGCGATGACACGGATATGAGCCATACAGCTCTGCCCGGTGCAGCACCGTTCCTATCAGCCGGGAATTTTTCTCCCTGCCGATAAGTCTTGCGATCTGTCCGTAGCTTGCCACGCATCCTTCCGGAATTTCCTCTACCACTGCAAGGATCTCATAGATCAGGTCTTCGTTTAAAACCGATTTTCCCCGCATCCAGCCTTCCTCTCTGTTTCTGCTTCTTACTCACAGAATTTCCATTCCTCACACCGCAGTCTCCGCCGGACGATGAATCCGCTCGATCTTTTTTATGACGAACAGATACGAAACGCCGGTAAAGACGCCTGCCGCCAGCCATGCAGCCGGGTCACACAGACAAGCCAGCACATAGCTCATGGTGCGCATGGCAACAAATGCAAAGATCAGACGGGCGATCAACTCCACAACACCGCCCATCATCGGCAGGAAACCGTATCCGCAGCCCTGCATCGTATTTCGGAAATTGAAGATCACACTGAGCGGTACATAGAACAGCACGCTGATGCCCATATACGTCCGCGCATATTCCATCATGGCTTCCATATTTGCCTCGGAATTAAAAAACAGCTGCATAAATACCGGCAATCCCACATACGCGATGATGCCGACACCGATGGAATATACAACATCCAGAATCAAGGAGGCACGGACACCTTTTCTAATCCGGTCGAACTTGCCTGCACCGAAGTTTTGCCCGGCGTATGCCGCCATCGTCTGTCCGATTGCGGTCGGTCCCTGAATCAGAAGGCTTGTGATCTTGCTGGCTGCAGAGTACGCTGCTACTGCCGTTGCTCCAAACAGGTTAAATGCCGCCTGCATGATAACCGTACCGGATCCGGTGATTGCAAACTGCAGCGCCATCGGAATGCCTGCTGCCATCTGACTCTTCACATCGGACTTCCACAGACGGAACATCGAACGATCCGGTGTCAGAACCGGTTCTTTCTTTATAATATAAATCAAACTCAATACGGCAGAGATTGCCTGCGCGATTACGGTTGCCCACGCTGCGCCTGCCACGCCGAGAGGTGTCAGACAGATCAGCACAAGATCCAGAATGATATTGAGGACTGAGGAAATCGCCAGCATCACAAGAGGAATCTTGCTGTTGCCGATGGCACGCATACAGGATGCCAGATAGTTATATGCCACATTTGCCGCGATACCCATACAAATGACACTGATATAGCGATAAGCATCGTCAAAAATCTCCTCCGGCGTGTTCATCAGATGGAGAATCTGCGCCATCGGTCCGAGAAACAGTACCGTCAGAATCACTGCCACGATCACGGACAAAAGAGAACCGGTGGCAACACTGCGCCTTGTACCGTTTAAATTTCCCTCTCCGAATTTCTGCGATGTCAGAACCGTAAATCCGGTACAAAGTCCATTCGCAAAGCCGATGATGACAAACATCAGCGTACCGGTGGAACCAACCGCTGCCAGCGCATTTTCCCCAAGATAGCGCCCTACAATGATGGTATCCACGGTATTATAAATCTGCTGAAACAAATTCCCGATAAACAGTGGAATCATAAACCGCAGGATAATCGACATCGGGCTGCCGGTAGTCATATTCTGTTTCATTCTTGCTTTTCTCTCCTCTCTCATATCAACACCCCAGCGCTTCTCTCCAGACTTCTATGAGGTGCTCCAGTCTCCATGCTGCATTTGCCGGACTTGTGGACGGCATTTTCTCGATGCTGCCTGCTCTCTGCGCGATCTGTGCTTTCACCGGCTTGCAATGCCGTTCAAACAACTCCGCTGCTTTTCCGCCATTGAGCAGGATCTTGCGAATCGGCGCTGTCTGCAAAAGCTGATCCAGCTCATTCACCGTTACCTTTCGGATCGAACTATCGGAAGATCCGGTGATCTCGCAGGACGCGATCACATCCCACAGCGCCAGATGGTGCCTCAGTAAAAACGCTTTTTTCTCCGGAATCTGCTCTGGCACCGGCTCGTCATAAACTCCGGCTAACATTTTCCAGAATCGGTTCTGCGGATGTCCATAATAAAACTGATTCTCCCGTGACTTCACCGACGGAAAAGAACCGAGAATCAGGATTTCGGATGTTTCATCCGCCACCGGCGGAAATGTATGCGAAACCATGCTGGTATCCATCGTCTCTTTCTCCTGTTCGCTCGCTTTGTATTCACTTTATCTTAGCACGAAACCTTTTTGAATGCGACAAGATTTTCATGAAATTCCCGTTCCTTTGAAAGTTAAGACGCTCAAGTTGCAAATAAGGACGGTTTTTGAAAAAAGTTGCAAGATATCGGACAAAGTATGCAGGATGTACTTGATTTGTTGGAATCTATCTTTTATAATGAACACACTGAATAAATTCAATGTCGGATGCCCTGCTAAAGAGGACGCTCCGACAACTATATTACTTAAAACAGGAGGATTTACTATGTTAGTAAATACAAAAGCCAAGGTCGGTGTATTCTCCATCGCTTTGGGCGCTTACCTGCCTCAGTTCCCTTCTCTGGTACCTGAATTTGAGGCTCAGTACGAGGCTTTCAAGAAGACAATTCCGGACTCTGTTGAGATCATCGATGGTGGTATGGTTACTACTAAGGAGCAGTCTCAGGCAGCCGGTGATCTGTTCCGTGCAGCAGATGTTGACCTCGTATTTTTACAGCTTCTGACTTATGCGACTTCTTATAATATGCTTCCCGCAGTTAAGGATCTGGACGTACCGGTTGTTCTGGTCAACATCCAGAAGTTAAAGGCTCTGGACTACGATCACACCGATATTGCTTCCTGGCTTGGCGAAGGCTATGCCTGCGGCGCTGTCGGCGAGATGGTTGCTGACCTGGAGAGATATGGCAAGAGACATGCCGTTATCACCGGCGTTGTAGAGGGCGGAGACCCCGCTGTACAGCAGGAGATCGAAGACTGGTGTAAGGCAGCTCAGGTTCGCAGAAGATTCCGCGACACCAACATTGCACAGGTCGGCAGACCGTACCCTGGCATGATGGATCTGTACATCGATGAGTCCAACCTGTACCGCAGAATGGGTCTGTACACCAAGCAGTTTGACTGGGAGAAGATGTGGGCAATTTCCGATCACATCCAGGATGAGGCTGCGATCCGTGCAAAGGCTCAGGATATTCTGGATACCTTCGATATCGAGGGTGGCGCTACCGTAGAGGATGTCTGGGAGATGGCTCGCTACGTTGTTGCCTTCGAAGAGTGGGTAAAGGAAGAAAAGCTTGGTCTGATTGCTTCCCATTACGATGGATTCGCTCAGGGAAAGGCTGGCGTTCTGGACTCCATGCTGATCCCGGCATTCTCCATGCTGATCAAGCAGGGGACTGCCTGCGCAGTAGAGGGCGATATGAAGGTTGCGATGGCTATGAGCATCTTAAAGACCATCTCCGGTACCGGTCAGCTGGCTGAGATGTACTCCATCGACTTCAACGATGACATCGCCATCATCGGTCACTCCGGTTCCGGTGATGCCGATATTTCTGATAAGAAGCCTACCATGAAGATCGTAAAGGTCTTCCACGGCAAGACCGGCGGCGGATACCTGACTCAGTTCTATCCTTACACTGGTCCGGTTACTTATCTGGCAATCACTCAGGACGGTGATGGCCACTTCAAGTTCGTTGTTGCGGAAGGTGTCAACGAAGAAGGTAAGATCCTGTCCTTCGGCGATACCAACATGAGAACTCGCTTCACCTGCGGTGCAAGAGAGTTCGTTACCCGCTGGAGTGAGTGCGGTCCGACCCATCACTTCGCAGCAGCTACCGGCAGACACATCGACACCATCCTGAAGGTTGCAAAGATCTTCAACGTACCGGTTGATGTTGTAACCAGATAAAATTTTTATTTTAAGAAACATAAGAACCGCGCGGATTCCAGTTTTGGAATCTCACGCGGTTCTTTTTTTCTCGCCATTCTGCTCTTTATTTCCGGCTCTTATAATCCTCCGGCAGCTCCATCCACCGTCTGCGGAAATAATATGCCGCATCCTTTGGCTGTCTCTGTCTCGTGAAGATACCTTTTTTGTTTCCATTGACACGCATGATTCCCTCTGTCGTCTGGAAGTCAGCAAAGTTCCACACTAGCTCGCCCTGCACGAAATCGTAATCATCAAAAACCGTATGATTCATCTCCAGATATTCGTTCTGGTACTCCTGACTCCACATGACGCTGGGAAGCTTATGCTCGCTGGACATCGTATCTGCGCCGTACTCGGTGAAGATCATCGGGCGACCATTCAGCACGCTCTTCCAGCCTTCCATCTCTTTGCGGAATGCTGCCTCTGCATCCGGAAGCTGCGCACCGCCCATCACATACCAGCCATAATAGCGGTTCATGCTCAGGAAATCCACAAACTGCTGTCCCTTGCTGGTATTCGGCATACCGGTCATGAGCAGCGCATAGGTGCGGGGTCTCTTCTGCGGATCTAAAGCATGTGCCAGCTCAAACAGCGGTCGGAAATAATCTTCCGTACCTTCACTCGTGCACTGCGGCTCATTCAGGATGCTCCATGCGACCACGCAGGCATGATTCTTATCTCTCTGGATCATATCCGACAATGCGTCCTTGTGATTTTGCAGAAGCTGGGGTGTTGTCTCTTTCTCAAAATAACCGATCTGTCTGCCGTTGCCCTTGCTGGCATCGAGGAAGTTCATCAAGCTCTGCATAAATCCAACTGCAGGCACTTCGTCGATCACAAGGAATCCCTCCTCATCCGCCATCTGGTACATCTCCTCGGCGTAGGGATAATGGCTTGTCCGGAAGCAGTTCGCACCAATCCACTTCATACACTCATAATCCCGCTTGATTGTCGGCAGATCCAGACCTCGTCCGCGAATGTCCGCATCTTCATGCTTGCCAAAGCCCCGCAGGTAGATGGGCTTGCCATTCAATAAGAAGTGTCCGTCCCGGATCTCGAAAGTACGGATGCCAATCTTCTCTGCATATTCATCAACAATCCTCTCACCATCCCGAAGCTGGATCACCATGCGGTATAAATGTGCCGCATGAACCTTCCAGGGCTTTGCATTCGGAACGTGCAGCGTGCCGCTTGCGCCCTCTGACTCCGCTACTTTCTCCATTCCATCATACAACGCCACATGCACATTGCCCCCGCCGGTGGTCTTCACCGTATACGCAACCTCCGCGTCGGTTCCCTCTGCTGTCTCCGTCAGATGATGCACCACCTCATAGTCCAGGATCCGTTCTGCCGGCAATGCCTCCAGCACAACGGAGCGCTGCAGTCCTGCATAATTATAAAAATCAAAATACGGGGCTGCGATCTTTTTTCCATTGGATAACACCGTCGTTGTACCGGCAGGAAGCATCGCTTCGTTCAGCTCGTTGTTCAGCAGCACACTCAGATGATTCCACTCATTCAGACGGATATGCTCCGTGGCAGGAACTTCAAATGGCAGGAAACCGCCCTCATGCTGTGCTGCTTCCACACCATTCACAAACACGCGGGCATGGTGCGTTGCCGAGCCAAATCGAATCACAATGTCCTTTCCCGCCCACTCTGCGGGTACGAAAAAGTCTGTCTCATACCAAAAGTCTCCGCAGTATTCCCTGGAATCCTTGTCGGTAAACAGATCGCAAAACGAGGATGGTACCGGCATCGAAACTGCATCCGGCAGTGCATCCTGCCATCCCTCACTCTGACCGACACTTTTCGGATCGAACTGAAAATGCCACATTCCATTCAGGCTCACCGTCCGTCTCGATACAGAATCGCGGGGATACAACAGAGATTTCTTTTCCAAATTCATAAGCCACTTCCTCACTTTCTTCAATACTTCCAGTATGACATATTTCCCCGAAAAAGGTGTGTCCATTCCCGAAACTTTTTCTGAAATTTCTGGAAACATTCTCTCTTTTTTTCAAAATTGCGTTGCAGAAGATTCGAATTTTTTAAACTATTCGTCACAAAATGGACACAGATTTTTTTTAAACTTTCTCCGATAAAAAAAGAGAGGTATGTGAGGATGATGGTTACCTGGATTCGCAGTTTCAATTTTATTATGCTGCTTGTGTTTACACTCTGTTACTGCTATCAGTTTGGCTATGTGCTCGTTCGCTTTTTCAAAAAGCAGAAAGCTTTCACGGCAACAAAGCTTCATAAATATGCTGTCCTGATTTCCGCTCGAAACGAAGGCGCAGTCATCGGAGAACTTCTGGAAAGTCTCCACCGACAAAACTACCCACAGGAGCTGCTGGATGTTTATGTCGTTGCAGATAACTGCACGGACAGTACTGCCCAAATTGCAGAAGATCACGGTGCAATCGTCTATGAACGCTTTGACCTCAAACTTGTGGGAAAAGGCTACGCATTAAATTATCTATTCGGAAAGATCTACGCAAGATCCGGTCTGGAAGCTTACGATGGTTATTTCGTATTCGATGCGGACAATGTACTGGATGAAAATTATGTTCGGGAAATGAATAAAGTTTTTGACAATGGCTATGAGATTGTCACCAGCTATCGTAATTCCAAAAACTACGGTTCCAACTGGATCTCCGCCGGTTACGCTCTGTGGTTCCTGCGGGAATCCAAATATCTCAATGGCGCCAGAATGCAGTGCGGCACAAGCTGCGCCATCTCCGGAACCGGTTTTCTCGTTGCCAACCGGATTATCCGGGAAAACAACGGCTGGAAGCACCATCTGCTGACGGAGGACATCGAGTTTTCCACTGACAACATCATTCAGGGACGCGTCATCGGCTACTGCGAACAGGCCGTTCTCTATGACGAGCAGCCCACCGATTTTCATGAGTCATGGAATCAGCGTCTGCGCTGGACGAAGGGTTTCTATCAGGTATTTGCCAACTACGGCGGTCAGCTGTTAAACGGCATCCTGGAGCAGCACCGTTTCCAGTGCTACGATATGCTCATGACACTGGCTCCTGCCACGCTTCTGACCCTGCTGACAATCGCTCTGAACAGTGTATTCGGAATCGCCGGTGTCCTGCTCGGGCATCCGCTCTGGACCGATGTGACAATGGAAGCGGTTCTTGGGAATATCGTAAGTGTCTACAGTTCTCTGTTCTTCTTCGGTCTTGTAACGACCATCACCGAATGGAGACGCATTCACTGTGAATGGTACAAAAAGATCTGCTATTTGTTTACTTTCCCGATCTTTACTTTCACCTATGTCCCGATTGCCATCGTTGCCCTGTTCAAGAAAGTAACCTGGGTGCCGATCCGCCACACCGTTGTCAAAAGTGTACAGCAGATCCGGGAATGATATCATTTGCATTTTCTGTGCAGGTAAAGTATACTAAGAATACATTTACAAGCAGGCAGAGGAGATGCGCGATGAATCGAACATCAACAGCGATCGTAGAAGCGTTCTGGGAGCTTTTAGAGGAAAAGCCGTATCACAAAACAAAAAAAGAGACACTATGGATAGGTTTCCATAGTGTCTCTTGTCATCTGTCCCCTTGCTTTTGAATTATGTGCAGCTGGCTACCATTTCACAGGCCCTATAGCTTTGCGTCACAGTTTTTCAACTGCTTTGCCCGAAATAATTACATTTAAAATTTATTATAACTCACATGGCAGAGTTTTCAATGGGATTGGGAACAGTGATTTTATTTAATAAAGCCAACCTGCTTGCTGATGAGCTCAACCTGCTCATCCTTTTTCTTGTTATATTCTACCTTCTTCTCCTCGAAGTAGTTTCTTCCGTAGGAGTCGATGGAAACGATCAGAGGTCCAAATTCCTTTACATGGCTGTGCCACAGAGTCTCCGGCATACCAAGATCTTTCCACTGTGCCTCTACGATCTCTTCTACCTCTGCTGCTGCAACAACCGCATTACCAGCCGGGAATACGCAGTGGATCGCACCAAATTCTTTACATGCTCTCTCAGTGTTGCCCTTCATGCCGCCCTTGCCGACAATGACACGCACGCCGGTCTCTTTTACGAACTCGTACTCAAACTTTTCCATTCTCATAGAGGTGGTCGGTCCAACGGATACCATCTCGTACTTCTCATCGCCCAGCGGACGGATGATAGGACCTGCATGGAAGATTGCTGCATCGCGAACGTCAACCGGAATCTGTCTTCCCTCTTCTACGACACGGCGATGTGCAACGTCACGACAGGTTGTGATATCGCCTGTCAGGTATACGATGTCACCAATGTGGATGTCCTTCAGATCCTCTGCGGAAACTGGTGTTACCAGAATTTTCTTACCATCTTTGATTTCTACTGCCATTTTTCTATTCCCCTTCCTGTTTAGTTTTCCTCTTTGTACTCGAATCCAGTGTGAGTATCTACGGTGAAGTTCAGATCCTTATCGAACACAATGTGTCCTCTTCTGTGGCTCCAGCAGCCGACATTTACTGCAACACCGATTGCAGAAGGATGACGGGCAGTGTTCTCAATGTTTACACCCATAACGGAGTAGTTGCCGCCCATACCCTGCGGTCCAAGGCCGATTGCATTGATGCCATCTTCCAGAAGCTTTTCCATCTTTGCTGCGTTTGCGTTGTCATTGTGAGAACCTAACGGACGCATCAGAGCCTTCTTGGAGTTCAGCGCTGCGGTCTCAACGGAAGTACCAACACCAACACCAACTAACAGAGGCGGGCATGCATTCAGACCATAGCTTGTCATGCGATCCAGAACGAACTTTGTAACACCTTCGTAGCCTTCGCCGGGCATCAGAACGGTTGCGTTGCCGGGAAGCGTACATCCTCCGCCTGCCATATAGGTGTAGATTTCACACTGATCAGAGTTGGGGACGATATCCCACCATACGGTTGGGGTTCCCTTACCAACATTCTTGCCAGTGTTGTACTCATCGAATGTCTCAACAGAGTTGTGACGCAGAGGAGTTGCGAAGGTTGCCTGTACGACTGCCTCTTTCAGCAGAACTTCCAGATTGTCGATCAGTGGAAACTTGGTGCCGCACTTTACCCAGAACTGCAGAACGCCAGTATCCTGACAGGATGGGCGATCCAACTTCATTGCCAGCTCCTGATTGCGGAACATAGTGTCGTAGATAACCTTTGCCATCGGGCTGTCTTCCTTGTCTCTCAGCTCTTCCAGCTTTGCGATTACATCATCCGGCAGTTTCTTTGCCGTAAATCCTACGAACTGTGCCATAATGTCAGTCAGTTTCTTTACCTGTGCTTCGTTAGCCATTTTGTTTTCCTCCAAAATAATATTTTATTGAATGTAGTTGAACTTTCTTACGGGTAGAACGGAAATGCAATCGGTAAAATAATCATGCTAACCACCGTTGCAATCACGATCAGCGGCATTCCGGCTTTCACATAATCAATAAATCTGTAATTACCGGCACCGACTACCATTGTGTTTGCAGGCATTCCGATCGGGGTTGCGTATGCGCAGGAACCGCCGATAACGCATGCCATCAGAACTGCTCTCGGATCTGCTCCCATGCCCTGTGCAATGGAAACACAGATTGGAGCCATCAGCGCGGTTGTCGCCGTGTTGGACATGAAGTTTGTCATAATGCAGCACAGCAGGAATACAACCAGTGTAAATAAGATCGGAGAAGGATTGCTTCCCAATGCACCAATCACCGCATCCGCGATCATCTCACCGGCTCCGGTGGACTCCAGAGCTTTTGCCAGAGAAAGCGTACCGCCGAACAGGAAGATTGTCTTCAAGTCAATGGACTTCAGTGCGTTCTTTTCGGAGATAACTCCGGTCAGGATCAGCAGAATTGCACCGATACATCCGGTAATACACAGCTTTACGCCAATCTCTTCCTCAAAGATCATACCGATCAGGGTGCCGATCAGGATAACCAGAGATAAAATCTTTTTCCATTTCGGAACTTTGCTGAAATCCTGTGTCTCATCGAAAATAGAATCATCAGTGTCTACGGTATCGTGATTCGGCAACAGCTTGAAGCCGATGGTTGCGTAAAACAGGATTCCAACGATCAAAATCGGAGCTCCCACAATAGCATACTCGAAAAATCCGAAGGACAGTCCCAGAGGTTCCAATGCGGACTGGGCGATCATGTTGCCCGGTGCTCCGATCAGAGATAAGTTTCCTCCCATCGCTGCGGCGAATACCAAGGGCATCAGCAATCTGGATCTCTTAAATCCGGATTTTGCTGCGATTCCGATAACAACCGGGATCAGGACTGCTGCTGTACCGGTGTTGGAAAGGAATCCGCTCATCACTCCGACGATCACCATGATTGCGATGATCAGTCCCCGTTCCGTCTTAGCAAACCTTGTGACGAGACTTCCGATCTCATTTGCCATACCTGTCTCAAACAATGCACCGCCTACGATGAACATCGCCACGAACAGGATTACGTTACTGTTGATAAATCCACTGAATGCGTCACTCACACTCAGAACTCCGGTAATTACCAGACCGATACAGACAATCATAGATGTCAAACCAAGCGGAATCTTTTCGGTCACAAACATGAGCACGGCAAATACCAGGAAAATTAGTGTTATTGTTGCTGGACTCATACATCCTCCCTTTTTTCTGACCGGCCGTTGTCAGTTCTCTTTTGATGGCTTTATCTTAGCATGCAATTAGTATAATGTACATTTCTTATAATTGACATCAGTATAGTTTTTCCCTATACTAAAATCAGTTGATGAAACGGCTGTGTTCGTTATGAAAGCATCGTTTGCATCCCTTCTATGCCAAATTGCATTTGTGAACACTTTCACACTCAGGAGGTATCTTATGACTCTGACTCAATTAGAATACTTTTGTGCGGTCTGCCGCTACCACAGCATCACGCGAGCTGCCGATGCGCTCTTTGTCTCCCAGCCCACGATCTCCACATCTATTCGCGAGCTGGAAAAGGAATTTCACCTGCGCCTTTTCACTCACGGTCGAAACCGCATCACCCTCACCAAAGACGGAGAAGCTTTTTACCAGCGGGCGGAGCACATTCTGAAACAGACCCACGAACTGTACGCGGACTTTTCAAATACGAAAGAAAACATCCATCCGCTGCGCATCGGTATTCCACCGATGATCAGCACTGTATTCTTTCCCCGCATGACCGATCAGTTCGAGGAACGCTATCACATTCCGATCCAGCTATTAGAATACGGCTCCATCCGCGCTCGCACCCTTGTGGACGCAGAACAGCTGGACATCGCCGTCGCAAACCTCGACTTCTATAATCTGGATAAATACAATAGCCATGTTATGATGGAAGACTGCTACGTCTACTGCGTCTCCCGCACCCATCGCTACGCCGGGGAAAAAGAAATCACAATGGAAATGTTGAAAGACGAAGCCCTCATCCTGTTCAACACCGACTCCGTACAGACCCAGACCGTCGTTGCCCGTCTGCGCTCCGCCGGGATCACACCTCAGGTGCGCATGTACTGCAGCCAGCTCACCACAACTCTGAACTACGTTCGCGGCGGAGACTGCGGTGCCTTCCTGTACTCCTCCATCGCGGTAAATCCCCGCGACTTTGTCGCGATCCCCATTGCACCAGAGATCACGAACAAATTCGGAATCATCTGGAAAAAGGGAATCTTCGTGCCGGATCAGCTGACGAAATTCATTAGCTTTGTGAAGGAGTTTGATATTGCGCCGTATCTGCCGACGCTGTGAGGGTACAAAACTAGCTACCTAATATAAGCGGATAACCGAACTTTCCCGGCTGCGTGTTTGTTTCCTATTTTGCTTTGGTCAGCCTTTTTCCGCTGCTCGCGAAAACGCGCCTTCGGCTTGAACGGTTCGCTCACAGCGCGGCTGACCAGTCAAAATAACGGAAACTGCGCAATGCAGCCGGAAAAGTCCGGTTATCCATCTCATATCCTGCCGCTGGTTTTCGAGGGAAAGTGTGTGATGTCGATTCTACGGTCTTTCATCATTTTACAGCAGTTTTATTGTGAGCAAATCAACTGAGAAAAGGGGCGATGTCGACGCAGAGCTAATGGCGCCTTCTACTTAGTTGTGCTATACTTTTTTCTAAATCTATAGTATATTTTTATTGTGCATAAATTTGGGAAAGGAAAATGAATATGAAAAAAATACTCTCCCTATTACTTGTAATAATTGCAGTTTTTTCGTTGTGTTCCTGCTCCAAACGGGATTTGGCAAATATGATTTCAAAGAGTGAGTGCGTCAGCAAATTGGCATAGTCGATGGCGATAAGGATGACATCGTATGCGAATATAAAGGTTATTCCTCTGACGAATGAATTATCAACTACTATGTTATAGATAGTGCAATGTTACATCGAGAGATACATGTAACAGATATTCCAGATGGTTTGCAATCAGAATATAAATGGAATAACTAATGCTTGTAACTAAGATATCGTTGAACTTTATGCCATCTTGTTTTTTTCATTTTATGAGGTACTCTGTATAGGCGGGGAACCGTACTTTCGCAATCTAAATAACCAGTGCATTTTATTTGTTATAGCTAATGAAAATATTCGAAATCTGTGCTACACTTACCATATCAAGCCAAAAGCGACCGCGGCAAAAATAAAGAGAACGGTCGGAACGCCCGCATGGATTCTCTTGTAAAGACGCTGGAGTTTGTTTCAAAATGGTAAGGAGCCTACCGCGATGGAAAGAATCAAAAATTTGTCTCTCTATTCCAAAATCATCTTATTCTTCCTGACTGCGATGACAATTCTGTTTGCAGTGATTTACGTTCGAACCACCTCGCGCGTTGGATTCGAATATAAAGATGCCATTCTTGTCCCCAGTCAGAAAAATGACAGCACCGCCTATTCCGGCAAGATTCAGGGACAGGCAGCGCAGTTCACCGTGTCTGCAGATAAGACCGTTACCTTTCAGTATGGTGACAAAACTTATGGTCCCTACACTGCTAAAGAGGATCCGACCGCGATTCCAAAGGATAATGAATTTGCCAGCGAAATGACTGGCGTGGAACTTCTGGACGGTGACACTGTTCTGTTTCGCGGCGGTGTGTTAAAACAGGAAAATAATTACTGGCTCTACGATGAAAATGGTGTCTTCGATAATCTGCTGGGGCTCTCCTTCACGGACAGCAACGGCGTGGAGCGGGATGAAAATGGAAACATCCTTGATCCAGTGGAACCATCTGCAACTACGATTTTAAGACTGATGAGTGACCCGCAGCTGACACACAAAGGCACTTGGCTCGCATGGTTTGGCGGTCTGTTTCTCTGTGTCCTCAATGTACTTTCGATCCTGTTTGCGGACGAACTGTTCCATTTGCACATGGCATTTCGGATTCGCAATGCAGACTGCGCAGAACCGTCTGAGCTGGAAATCGCAGGAAGATACTTCGGCTGGACTGCTATGACCGTTGTGGCACTGGTGGTCTTTGTCATCGGGTTACAATAATATTTCTAATTTTCTTATATCATCAAGAAATGAGGTAGCTAGTGTGAAGAACGATCCTTTTCAGGAATATCTAAAAGAGTCTGAACCGGATAAAGTCAGCAAGAGTTATGCCTGGAGTACGGCAATCGGACTTCAGGCCGTAGACGGATTAAAACCTTCCCAATATCTGATTGATACTGCCATTCAGAACATTGAAGGTGCCATTACTCTGAAAGAAGCCCAACATCTTATTGATAATTATTATGAAGAAAGACCGACTCATTTATCAACGGATGATCGTACCGAAGAAGCGGATAAAGTTTCCTCCCGTATCGCAGAACTTCTTTCCGAAACAGGTTTTTCTTTTTCTCCTAACGAATACATTGCAATTCATCGCAAATTATTTCAGGGAATTTACAAGCATGCCGGAAAAATCCGGGATTATAATATTACAAAAAAAGAATGGGGGCTTGATGGCGCAACGGTTATCTATGGAAGCGCCTCTGAATTAAGAGCTACTCTCGATTATGATTTTTTCCAGGAAAAAAGTTTCAGCTATAAGGGGCTGTCTATGGATGAAATTATCCATCACCTTGCAGTTTTTATTTCACGTCTGTGGCAAATTCATATCTTTGGAGAAGGAAACACCCGAACAACCGCTGTCTTTTTTATTAAATACCTGCACATGCTCGGTTTTTCTGCCACAAATGATATTTTTGCAGAAAATGCTTGGTATTTCCGAAATGCTCTTGTCCGTGCGAATTATACGAATTTGCAAAAAGGAATTCACGAGACAACCGAATATCTCGAAGTATTTCTTCGAAATTTGCTTTTAAATGAACACAACGAGCTTCGCAATCGAAACTTGCACATCAGTGGATTCTTCTCTCCTGAAAAAGTGGACATTCGCGATGCAAAAGTGGATATTCAGGATAAAAAGGTGGACATTAACGGTAAAAAAGTAGACATTCAAGACTCAAAAGTGGACATTGGAACTAAAAAAGTGGACATTCAAACTGTTCTTGCAGAAAAGTCAACTGCTTTTTCTTCAAAGACTCTTGACTATATTCAAAAACTTTTTGACCGCTTTGGATGTGATGATTTGTTTTCCAGAAATGATATCACGGAATTACTACCTTTAAAAAATTCTGGTGCGTCCAAATTTCTCTCAAAATTATTGCAGGCAGATATCATCGAATCTGTCCCCGGACATGGAAAAGGAAAGTACCGCTTTAAACAAAACTAAGAAATTTCGCATTTGCCCTTTCATCGTTTTGTTTACGAATGTGTATTCTACAAGCTCGGTTTCTTTGGTTGTAAATAGCACTATTCCCCCACCACACTATTCCTCAGTTTTTTTGCTGCCGCACTCAGTGGATGTCTGGAATCATATACCATGCAGATGTTTCTTTTTGGAATTGTTTCCTGCAAATCAATTGGAACAATTTCTCGCCGTCTGATTGCGTCTTCTGCCATGGACTCTGGAAGAAACGCCAGCCCAAGCTCACTTTTAACTAATGGCAAAATCTGATCTGTAGTTGCCACTTCGGTATCCGGCATCAATTCCAGTCCATATTTCAGAAAAAGTTGTTGATAAAAATGATAGGTCATTGTCTCTCTTCCAAGGCAGATCAGCGGGTATTTTTCCAATTCCGCCAAGGATAACCGCTGACTGCCCAATGCCGTAAATGTTTTTCCTCCAACCAAGATTTCCTGAAACGGCTCCAGAAGAACCTGTTTCAAAGGTGCTTCTGCCTCCACCGGCGTTGTCACCACTGCGAAGTCGATTTTGCCACTTTTCACTGCATGAATCGCTTCCGGTGTCGAGTGATTATAAATTTTAATTCGAATTCCCGGATATTCCATATGAAAGTTTTTTAATCGATCCAGCAAATAAATATTCAATGCAGTCTCACTGGCTCCAATAGAAACACTTCCGTGAAGCAGTCCTGTGCTGTCAGCCAATTCTTCTTCCGCTGCCAACAGTTGTGACATTGCAACAGATACATAAGTAAAAAGCTTTTCTCCCTCTGGAGTCAACTGTGCTCCACGATTTGTTCGCACAAACAATGTACAATTTAATTGCTGTTCCAGACAATTCATCGCCCGTGTAATGTTCGGCTGGCTGTTCTCTAATGCCTGTGCTGCTTTCGTAAAATTCTGATATTTTGCAACATAATAAAAGATTTTATAATATTCAAAATTCACGTTCATGATCTGCTCTCCATCATATCATTTTCGAATTATAACTATATCAATGATAGCTTTTACATATTCCTGTTTTTTCAGTATAATGGTTTGCGGCTTCAAAGTAAAGCACTTCGCAATGTGCATGCCGCAAAGGAGGAATTATTATGCTAACAGCAGTAACCGGAATTAACTGGGGCGATGAAGGAAAAGGACGTGTCATTGATCTGCTTGCAGAACAGGCAGATGTCGTAGCCCGTTATCAGGGCGGCAACAATGCCGGACATACGGTTGTGACCGATCAGGGAAAGTTTGTACTCAACCTGCTTCCTTCCGGTATTTTGCATCCCAATGTCGTCTGCATTCTTGGTGATGGTATGGTCGTTGATCTGGAACATCTGGAAAAGGAAATCAAACAGATCCGCGAAAATGGAGTTTCTGTTACCCCCGAACAGCTGAAACTTTCCAAGCGTGCCACAATCTCCATGCCCTGGCATCGCATTCAGGATGAACTGGAGGAAGACCGCCTCGCAAAGACCGGTTCTGCTTTTGGCTCCACAAGACGCGGCATTGCCTATGCTTACAGTGATAAATACCGTAAAAAAACGCTTCGTCTCGGCGATCTGCTTCATCTGGATCAGGAAGCTGTTCAGAGCCGCCTGAAGATGATGCTGGAAGCAAAAAATCTGGAACTTGCCGGATGCTATCATCAGGAGGCAATGTCCTATCCTGCACTGCTTGCCTGGTGTCAGCAGAAGGCGGAGCTTTTCGGTGCCTACATTTGCGATACTGGAAATTATCTGGATGCTGCACTCAAGCAAGGAAAAAAAGTTGTTCTGGAAGCACAACTCGGCGCGATGCGTGATATTGACTATGGTATCTTCCCCTACACATCCAGTTCTTCCACAATTTCTGCCTATGGACCAATCGGTGCCGGAATTCCCAACCACAAACTCGATCATGTAGTTGGTGTCTTAAAAGCATACTCCACCTGTGTTGGTGCCGGACCTTTTGTCGCTGAAAATGCAATGCCGGAATTTTGGATGGAATCCCTCCGAAAAGCAGGCGGTGAATATGGCGCTGCTACAGGTCGTCCCCGTCGTGTCGGTCCTTTTGATGCTGTTGCCAGCCGCTACGGTTTGAAATGCCAGAATGCCGATAAAATCGCACTGACAAAACTGGATGTTCTCAGTTCCATGAAAGAAATTCCGATCATCACTGCCTATGAACGAAACGAACAAAAATATACCGAATTTGATCCGATGGAGGATTTCGATACTTTTACCCCTGTTGTGGAAATGCTGCCAGGCTGGCAATGCGATCTGTCCAATTGCAGATCCTACGAAGATCTTCCAGATGAAGCAAAAACATACATCGAAACACTGGAAATCCTTCTGCACCACGATATCCAGTTTATCTCCGTTGGCGCAAAGCGCGATGAGTATCTTGTGAAGGGAGAATGGCTTTGAGACACTTAATTGATCCTCTTGATTTTACCATCGAAGAAACCGCACGTGTTCTGACACAGGCAGAGCGAATCGCTGCTGATCCACATGCTTATGCCCACGTTGCAGATGGCAAAAAACTTGCAACTTTATTTTATGAACCAAGTACCAGAACTCGCCTGTCCTTTGAGTCCGCCATGCTCAGCCTCGGCGGACAGACTTTGGGCTTTGCCGGTTCCGGGCTTTCCAGTGCATCCAAAGGCGAGACTGTTGCGGATACTGCCCGCGTTGTCAGCTGCTACGCCGACATCATTGCCATGCGTCATCCCAAAGAAGGCGCACCGCTCCGGGCTTCCATGTTCTCCAAAGTTCCGGTCATCAATGCCGGAGATGGCGGTCACAATCACCCCACGCAGACATTGATTGATCTTATGACGATCCTTCAGCGCAAAGGACGGCTTGACCATCTGACCGTCGGCTTCTGCGGTGATCTGAAATTTGGTCGGACAGTACACTCCCTCGTAAACAGCCTTGTGCGCTATCCGGGCAATCAGTTTTATTTTATCTCGCCGGAAGAGCTGCGTGTTCCCGACTATCTCATTGAAGATACGCTAAAACCGGCCAAAACACCGTATCAGGAAGTGTCCAGTCTCGAACAGACATTGCCCAATCTGGATGTACTCTACATGACCCGCGTTCAGAAGGAACGCTTTTTCAACGAGGAAGACTATATTCGTCTGAAAGATGTCTATACACTGACTGCTGAAAAACTGAAAGCTGCTCCTGCGGATATGCCGGTTCTGCATCCGCTGCCTCGTGTCGGGGAAATTTCTATGGACGTAGATCAGGACAGCCGCGCCGCTTATTTCGATCAGGTCCAGAACGGTGTCTATGTCCGAATGGCGCTTATTATGGCATTTTTACATTTGCCTGACCCGATTACCGGAGAGGAGGTACTCCCTTGTTAAACGTACAATCGATTCAAAATGGTGTCGTCATCGACCACATTCCAGCCGGTCGCGGCATGGATATTTACCGTCTGCTGCATCTGGACTCCAAGACACAGCCCGTTGCACTTTTGCAGTCTGTAAAAAGTGAAAAATACGGTTCCAAAGACCTGATCAAAATCGAAGGCACAGAATTACCGAAACGTTTGGATATTCTCGGTTATCTCGATGACAAAATCACATTGATCTACATTCAGGATGGCATCGTCACGAAAAAATTTCATCCCGTTCCGCCGGAACTGCTGCGCAACGTCGTAAAATGCTCAAATCCTCGCTGTATCACCAGCACCGAAGCCGGATGTGAACATATTTTCAAATTATCGCCATCCAAAAAATATCGCTGCATTTACTGCAATCAGCCGTATTCTGGAAAACCGTTTTCCGAAGACGCATAATGTATCTTTAAGTATGACGGAGAACCGCTCTTTCTCCTTTTGAGGAGGGCGGTTCTTTTTCTCTTAAGGAAAACAGTTTCAGCCGCCCAGCTCCACCATCCGGTGAATGCATCTTCTGGCGCCTTCCATGACAGACTGCGGCAGCTCGATGACTTCGCCGCCTCTTCCTTTCAGGCAGTTGTATACATCCATCAGTGTCGTTACTTTCATGTTTGTGCAGGTCAGCGACACTGCTAATGGGTAGAACTGCTTGTCCGGGCATTCGAACTGCAAGTGCTCCACAATGCTGTTCTCTGTTCCGATGATAAACTCTTTGTTCTCGGACTTTCTTGCAAAGTCCATAATTCCCGTTGTAGAACCAACGTAATCGGCTTTTTCGACCACCTCTTTGCGGCATTCCGGATGTACCAGCAGCAGTGCATTCGGATGTTCTGCTCTCGCTCTTTCTACATCCCGCGCGGATACTCCAATGTGGCGGGGACATCCGCCCCTGTAAAATGCAAATGTCTTTTCCGGAAGCTTTTCTGCTACATACTGCCCCAGATTCGGGTCCGGAATAAATAAAATCTTGTCATTTTCCAGACGACTGCAGATCTGCACAGCAGAGGAAGAGGTCACGCATACATCGCACTCGGTCTTTAATTCCGAGGTGGTGTTGATGTAGGCAACAACGGTGTAGTCCGGATACTGCTCTTTCAGCACGCGTAAAAATTCCAGATCAAGCTGTTCCGCCATGGGACATCCCGCTGCCGGATTTGCCAGCCAGACTTTCTTTTCCGGACTCAAAATCTTACAGGTCTCCGCCATGAACCGCACACCGCACATGATGACACCGCTGCAGTCATTTTTCGATGCCTGCACGCTCAGTCCATAGGAATCTCCCACATAATCTGCCACTTCCAGAATCTCCTGCCCCTGATACGCATGGGCAAGGATACATACATTCTGCTCTTTCTTCATTCGCAGGATTTCCTGCTGAATTTCTGCTATTGTCATTTTCCGCCTTTTCCTTCCTGTTCCTTCTTCTCCCACGGCTGCAGCGGTGCAAGGAATCCCGCCTGCTGCAGCTGCTTTTCGATCAGATCCAGACGTTCCTCACTGGCTGCTTCCACGAGATGATAATGATATCCCGATGTTGCGCTGCTCAGTGCGCTGGACTGACTGTGACTCAATGCCTCAATAAATTCCGTCACATCCTGTCTCGAACGAATATCCATCTCCGCGCTGATCCGCCCATAAACCCGGTGGCTGATGCTGATATTACACACTCTGCCACCGCAATCTACGATCAGATTTAATTCTTCTGCCGTTCGGTCTTCCTCATGGCGCACTTTAAATTCTCTGACACAGCCCGAATCGGTCTCCTGCTGCATCAGATACCCTCTTGCAGTTGATAAAATTCCCGGCATGGACGCCCGGATCACAGCCAAATCCTGCACGATTACCTGTCTGCTGACCCCAAACATCGCCGCCAGCTTTCTCGCCGCTACCGGTGTGTCACTTTCTTTCAGGAAGTCCAGGATTTTCTCTCGTCTTTCTGCCGTATTCATCTATTCCATCCTCCTCATGCGAGTGCATGCGCAACTCACTGCAATGCACTGTCATTCTTGCTTTTTCTGACATTATAACGCATGCAGGCGCTTCATGGAAATATCTAAAATCGGTGCAGAGTGTGTCAATGCTCCGCTGGAAACAAAATCAACTCCGATTTCACGGATTCTCTCAATGTTCTCTTTGGTTACATTTCCGGAGCATTCTGTCTGTGCTCTGCCGTCAATGAGCTTCACTGCCTGCTTCATCATCTCCGGTGTCATATTGTCTAACATAATGATATCCGCGCCGGCTTCTACTGCTTCCTGTACCTGCTCTAATGTCTCCGTCTCGATCTCAATTTTCCGGACAAATGGAGCATATTCCTTTGCCATCTGGATTGCCTTTGTGATGCTGCCTGCTGCGCCGATGTGATTATCCTTCAACAGAACTCCGTCTGACAGATTGTATCTGTGATTGCATCCGCCGCCAATGCGAACCGCATACTTTTCAAAAATGCGGCAGTTCGGTGTTGTCTTTCTCGTATCCAGCAATGTCACACCGCTGCCCTCTAACAGCTTTACGATCTGTCTCGTGTACGTTGCAATACCGCTCATGCGCTGCAGATAGTTCAGAGCGACACGCTCTCCGGACAGCAAAACACGGATATCTCCCGTCACTGTCGCCATCAGCTGTCCTTTTTTCACTTCATCGCCGTCTTTGCAGTGAAATTCGAATTCTGTCTTCTCATCCAACAGCTGAAACACTCTTGCATATACATCCAGTCCGGCAATAATACCATCCTGCTTTGCGATTAGATCTACTGTGCCTTTTACTGCTGTGGGCATCACCGCATTGGTGGAGACATCCTCACTTGTGATATCCTCCTGCAGTGCCATGCGTATCAATTCATCTGCCTGTAATTTCATCGTAACCTCGTTCATGTTCTCTCTCCTTTATCTCTGCGCCTTTTTCTGAATGTGGTCCAGTTCTTCCAAAACATCCTTGTGATATGCCTCCAGCAACGCATCCCGATCTTCATAGGGACTCAGATCCAGGGCTTCATTGCTGTGAAACTCCGGCTTTTTGCCAAACATCATATCGTCCGCTGCCCGTCTTGCAAATACCATCGACTCCAGCAGCGAATTGCTGGCAAGACGGTTCTTTCCATGTACGCCGTTGCAGCTCGTTTCACCACAGGCATACAGTCCACGCATCGACGTCCGGCTTCCCAGATCCGCCTGAATACCACCCATAAAATAGTGCTGTGCCGGAACGACCGGAATCGGCTCTTTTCTCGGATCGTAGCCTTCTTCCAGACACTGCTCGAAAATATTCGGGAAATGCTCCAGAATCATCTTTTCACCCAGCGGGCGCATATCCTCCCACACATGCTCCGTGCCGTCCTTTTCCATCTGTTCAAAAATTGCCTTGCTCACAACATCCCGCGGCTGCAGCTCGTCTGTAAAGCGCTGTCCGTTTTTATCATACAGCAGTGCACCCTCACCGCGAACCGATTCGGAGATCAGGAAGCGACGTCCTTTCTTCTTGGAATACAACGTCGTCGGATGAATCTGAATATAATCCAAATGCTCGATCTGCACCTGATGCTTTCGCGCAATGCCCAGTCCATCTCCGGCGATGTGCGGATAGTTTGTGGAATTTCGGAACAGACCGCCAATGCCGCCGCACGCTAACACTACATATTCCGACCGGATCGGATAAACTTCATTTTGCTCATCCATCGCAATCACACCACCGCACACATTGTCATTTGCGATCAGATCCACTACCGTCATATATTCCCGGATCTCGATATTTTCCTTCGTCCGTGCCTCATTTAATAAGGTCTGTGTGATCTCTTTTCCTGTGATATCTTCATGGAACAAAATTCGAGGCTGGGAATGTGCGCCCTCTTTTGTAAATGCCAGATTGCCATCTGCATCCCGCGCAAAATCAACCTTTCGATTGACCAGATCGCGGATGATATCGTTTGAACTGCGGATCATCAGATCCACCGCACGCTTGTTATTCTCATAATGTCCGGCACGCATCGTATCTTCAAAATAATTCTCGTAATCTTCTTCCCCTCGCAGCATACAGATACCGCCCTGCGCCAGAAACGAATCTGACAGGTCTGCACTCTGCTTTGTCAGCATTAGCACCCGCTTCCGTTCCGGAAGACTCAGCGCACAGTACAATCCTGCCGCTCCGGTGCCAACAATGATGACATCATAATAATCTTTCATTCTCCCTCGTCCTTCTTTCCTCTTGCGGATTTTATCTGAGCGACAGTGTACCACTTGTCTTTCTATGTGTCAAGACACATATCTATACTTTATGCAGCGTTAAAAATAGAATCCTGAAGCGCAGGATTCTCCGCCTGCGGCGGGTCGCGAAGCGACAAATTCCATTCCGCCGCAGTGCGATCCATGCGGAGCGCTTTTTTGCGTCATAGGAAATGCAGTGCAATTTCCTATGACGCAAAAAAAAGAAACTCGACAATGGTAGCACCAGATAAGAAAACATTGAAAAAGTCAGTAAAATCAATGTTTTTTATGGTGCAAACACGGTGCGAAG
>CAKQHB010000031.1 GCA_934234215.1 uncultured Cuneatibacter sp. | reverse complement strand
AAATAGAATCCTGCTCCGCAGGATTCTCCGCCTGCGGCGGATCGCGAAGCGACAAATTCTGTTCCGCCGCAGTGCGATCCATGCGGAGCGCTTTTCACTTTATAGGAAATGCGACGCAATTTCCTATAAAGTGAAAAAGACAGTTTTCCTGCCCTCGTACAGGAAATGCACGGGCAAAAAAACTGTCTTTTTTACGTCTATTTACAACACGATTCTGCTGCATCGATTTTCTTGGACGCAGAGCAGATCCGTCGCTCTGCGTGTTTTATTTGGCTGTGAAGCTCTCAGCAGAACTCCTCCTTCAGGCTTCTCTGAAACAGCAGCTCCAATCCTTCTCTCGGTTCTTTTCCTTTGTATAATACCTGATATACCATATTGCAGATCGGCACTTCTACCTGCAGCTTTTCTGCCAGCTCTACAACGGCTCGCACGGTGTAGTAGCCTTCTGCCAGCTTGTCGTAGGATTCGCCCCGAACGAATTTTTCTCCGAAGCCACGGTTGTGACTATGTGCAGAGAACAGGGTCGCTTCGTAGTCTCCTAAGTGGCACAGTCCGTATGCGGACAGCTCGTTGCCTCCCATTGCCTGAATGAGTCTGGCGATTTCGCGCGTACCGCGAGTCATCAGAGCTCCTTTGAGAGACGATAAGCCCAGACCATCCAGCATACCTGCCGCAATTCCCATGACATTCTTTGTCGCTGCACCGATCTCATTTCCCAGCAGATCCGTTCCATAATAGAATCGGATCAAGGGTCCGGAGAAGCTTTCCACAAGGTCTTCTTTCACCGCCTCTTCTTCCCCGTCGATCACCATGCAATTCGGAACGCCCTTGTAGTAATCCTCCACATGTCCCGGTCCAAGCCATACCGCTGTGTGATTTGACGGATCAACGGTCTGTTTCACAATCTCAGACAGACGTCTGCCGGTCTTCATCTCGATGCCCTTCATACAAAGCACCAATGTCTTGTCCTTCATGCCATAGGAAGCCAGCTCCGCCATCAAATCGGAAAGGTTCTGCGCGCCAATCGAGATCACAAGAATCTCTTTTTCCAGCAATTCCGTCAAATCCTGTGTCAGCTGCAGCCGCTCCGGGATTTCCACATATTCATTTTTCCGCTCGCGGATCAACTGCTCCATTCGGGCAGAGCTTTTTCGTCCGTACAACGTCACCTCATGACCGAGCTCATTCAGATACCACGCAAGGAAGGTTCCCCAACGCCCACATCCAATCACTCCAATTTTTCGAATTTGCTTCATGCTTCACTCCTGTTGCCCTATTTTTATGTCAGTGATTTTCTCATACGGATATAAGAGGAAAAATCATTTGGAATCGGCTCGCCTTCTTTTTTGAAACCATTCTTTGTCCAAAATGCCTCACTCTGCGGATTTCCCTCGTCGATTGCCAATGCTGCGCTTTGAAAGCCAGCTGCTGCATAACAATCCAAAATTTCTGTAATCAAAGCTGAACCAACGCCTTTGCCCTGCACGCTCTGATCCAAAATGTACCAGCCGATCCACACCGTCTCCGGCTCTTTGTATCCACAGATTGCGTCCAGCATCGCAATCATTTTCTCACCATCAAAGAATCCAACAAACTGCTTGTCCGCCAGTGTCTTTCCCGGCGGCAGTGCCGTCAGATCTCTCAGCAGACTCTCTCTTGTTGCAAGCGGCGGATGATACTGATAGAAAATCGTATTCCCAGCCGCCAGCTCATACATCTGCTCCACATCCTCCGGATGCAGCGCCCGCACCTGATAACATTTTGATAAACTCTGGATATTCATGAATCATTCCTTTTTCTTATTTTTCCGCGTAATAATCACTGCGATCAATGCGATCACAGCTACCAGCAGCGCGATTCCGGTCCATCCGAAGAATGCAACGATCTTGCTGCCCACAGACATGATAATTCCTGCAAGAATAACGCCCAATGAAACCGCATAGATGCTTGTCTTAAAGTCCAGCTTCAAAAAGCTGGCTGCCAGTGTGCCGGTCCAGGCTCCTGTGCCGGGCAGCGGAATGCCAACAAACAACAGCAATGCCAGAAAAATTCCCTTTGTTCCGGCGGATTCTCTCAGCTTCTTACCACCGCGCTCTCCTTTTTCCAGACACCAGGTGAAGAAACCACCGATTCCTTTTTTGTCTTTTCCCCATTCCAGCACCTTTCTTGCAAACAAATAAATCACCGGCACCGGAAGTAAATTTCCGATGATTGCGATCGGGTAATACAACGCAATGTTCAGCCCCATACTCTCCGCGATCGGAATCGCACCTCTCAGTTCCACGATTGGAACCATGGAAACAAAAAATGTAATCAGATATTTCACCACTACCGGTAAACTCGCCATATTTTTCAAAATCCTTTCTTTTCATAACTGCAGATGCGTCCTATTCTACCACAGTCTTCGGAAAAACTCTATGAAAATCAAAGATTTTATTCCGCTGCACTGCCCAGCAATCCCAGCTCTTCCGCATGGGGACGCATTCCCTCGATGCAGATTTCTGCAACCTCCCGCAGTTCCATGCCAAGCATCTCACAGCCCTGCTCAATCAGCGGACGGTTACACTTTGCTGCGAACTTTTTATTCTTGTACTTTTTCATAAAGCTGCTGATGCTCAAATCCGTAATGCCGGTGGGACGCATGATTGCACACGCCTGAATGATGCCGGTCAGCTCATCCACAGTAAACAGACTTTTCTCCATGTTTGTCTCCGGCTTTACATCATTTACGATTGTATATCCATGACTCAAAATGGCACGCACATCTGCTGCATCCACGCCCTCTGCCAACAGCTCCTTTTCGGTATGCTGAAGATGTTCCTCCGGAAACTTCTCATAATCGTAGTCGTGCAGATAGCCTACTGCTTCCCAGTGCTCCGGATCTTCTCCAAAATGCTTCGCCATTGCACCCATCGCATAGCTTACGTTCAATGCGTGAACGATCAAATGATGCTCTGAAACCATCGTTGCATTAATTCTTTTTGCCTCTTCCAGTGTCAACATGATGTCTCTCTTTCTTATCCATAGGATCTTTTCTTGTGCTGCTTATACAAAAGCTCCGGAGGAATATCCTCCGGAGCTTTGAATAGACTTAATTATGTAGGTTACAAAGATTAGTTTGCTACTACCATCTCAGTGTCCTTGTCGAAGATGTGGCACTTGGACATATCGAATGCGAACTTCACTTCATCGCCAGGTCTAGCGGTGGTGCGAGGATTTACTCTTGCAGTGAAGTTGTAGTCGCCCAGATCGAAGTACAGATATACTTCAGCACCCAGCAGCTCGTATACACGGATAGTGGAGCTTACGATAGCATCCGGATGAGTGGATACGAAGGACTCTTCGTCATGTACGTCCTCAGGACGGATACCGAAGGATACTTCCTTACCAACATAAGCAGCAGCAGCCTTAGCCTTATCTTCAGGCAGAGCAACCTTGCAATCTGCGAAGTTTACAAATACCTTGGAACCTTCCTGAACCAGAGTAGCGTCTACCAGGTTCATCTGAGGGGAACCAATGAATCCAGCAACGAACTTGTTAGCCGGCTTCTGATACAGGTTCTGAGGAGTATCTACCTGCTGAATGATACCATCCTTCAAAACTACGATTCTGGTACCCAGTGTCATAGCCTCGGTCTGGTCATGAGTTACGTAGATGATAGTACACTCCAGTCTCTGATGCAGCTTGGAGATCTCGATTCTCATCTGAACACGCAGCTTAGCATCCAGGTTGGACAGCGGCTCATCCATCAGGAATACCTTAGGATTACGTACGATTGCACGACCCATAGCAACACGCTGTCTCTGACCACCGGACAGAGCCTTCGGCTTACGGTCTAACAGATGCTCGATGTCCAGGATCTTAGCTGCTTCGTGAACCAGCTTATCGATCTCAGCCTTCGGAACCTTTCTCAGCTTCAGACCAAATGCCATGTTATCATATACGGACATATGAGGATACAGAGCGTAGTTCTGGAATACCATTGCGATATCTCTGTCCTTAGGCTCTACATCGTTCATCAGCTTGCCATCGATCCACAGCTCACCAGAAGAAATCTCTTCCAGACCAGCGATCATACGAAGGGTAGTAGACTTACCACAACCGGAAGGTCCTACAAAGATGATGAATTCCTTGTCTGCGATCTCCAGGTTGAAATCCTTAACTGCTTCAAAACCATTAGAATAACGTTTGCATACATTTTTGAGTGATAATCCTGCCATTGTTTCCTCCTCAATACCTGTGTTATTTACACAAATTCGGGACGTCTGTCACGTCCCTTTGATGATGATACTATCATACTCGATTCTATACATTTTTTCCATATCCTTATTTACCAAAATTCTTTTTTCTCTTTTGGTAAAATTGATGGTTTCCAGTTTTTTTTATACACATTAGACAAGTATGTCAAAATCTTGCAGATCACAGGTGTGCATTTTCTATGAACCCTTCTCCCACGACTTCTCGCACGTCTCCTAAAATAACAAAGGCATCTGGATCAATTGAATAAACAAGCTGTTTTACACGGAAAACTTCTTTTTTGGAAACAACACACATCAGGATTTTTCGCTTCTGCCCGGTGTACATACCGCTTCCGTCCAGTCCGGTCACGCCGCGATCCATTGTTGCCATGATCTTTTGTGCGATTTCATCATAATGATCGGAAATGATATACAGCAGCTTCGCGAATTTCAGGCCTTCCAGAATGCCATCGGAAACCTTTGTGACAAGCACGATTGCAACAATCGCGTACATTGCTGCCCGAATGCCGAAAATATACGCACCGAGTATGACAACTGCGCCGTCTACGACCTGCAAAATCTGTGCCACCGAATACTGCGGCAGAAACTTCTGAATGACCGCCGCCAAAAGATCCGTACCTCCGGTTGTGGAATCTGCCAGAAAGACAAGACCGGTTCCCGCACCGGTGATAATTCCACCAAAGACGGAAATCAGGAACATATCATTTTCCTGAAAGGTTGCCGCCGGCAGAACATACAGCCACAGAGACAGCATCAGCGTCGAAAAGACGGAATTGCGCACATAGCTCCATCCACAGACTTTGATCGCCACCAAAAACAACGGTACGTTTAATACCAGCGTGGTGAGCCATAACGGCAGGTTTCCGTTCAGATTTTTTAAAATAATCGAGACACCAGAGAAACCACCGGTAACCAGGCCTACCGGATCATACAAATATTGCATTGCACAAGCAATCAGGAGCGTTCCTATAATCATAAACAGGTAGTTTGCAATTTTTCGGTGCGATTGAATCCACTTCATAACATTTCCTTTCTTTGATCTTTTTCTATTTTTTACTACATTCATACAATCTGTCTCTTCCATTCTACAAGGAACACTGCTATGATAGCATCATCTTACAGAAACCCTTTTTTTGGGGAAGTGGAAGAAGATATAATGGGGAGGTACGATATGAATTTTACAACTACGCAGGCAAAGGAGATGGAGCTTGCCGGCAAGAAGCTCCGTATGGAGCGGCTGCGCCGTGGTCTCACACAGACAGATATGGGGGAATTGCTCGGTCTTTCCACCAGCTACATCAGCTCTCTGGAACGGGGAAAGCGCCGTCTTTCCTGGAATGTCAGCCGCAAGCTAAACCAGTGTTTCGGCATGTCCTATGACTATATGATGGAACCTTCGCCGGATGATTCGGCTTTCTATCCTTACAGTGATCTGCTGGCGGATTCCGGCAGCACGGAGCTGGAGCATCGCTTTCATGTCCTCATCGGTACTTGCTCCGACCTGGAGCTGCGTTCCTGCTACCTGATGTGTAAAAATTACATCTCGTCCTCCCGGAAGGAGTACGCCATTCGTTCCGGTTCTGAACGGATCAGCGGAAATGACGCGCTGCCCTCCACTCGCTCCGATCCGCAGTCCGTGCAGCTCTAGGAAATGCAGCGCAATTTCCCAGCTAGTAAAAAGCAAAGATTCCCGCAGACAGCTGCGTTCTTGCAAACTATCATGCGGGAATCCCCTCTTTTTATTCCTTACATCCGAATCTTTTTGTCGGATTTTTCGATCAGTCTTCTCTCAGGCGGATGCTGTCCGGTTCGATGTCGATCCGGCCCTGCTTCAGCAGACGTCCCAGCGCTCTCTTGAACGCATTCTTGCTGAGGTGGAATTCATCCCGGATCACATCCGGAGAAACCTTCTCACCGAACGGCAGCACACCATTGTAACGATCCAGCACCTCCAGAACGGTAGCGATGTCATCATCCATCTGCAGGTATGCCTTTTTGCGAAGTCCAAGATCCAGCTTGCCATCCGTGCGGACACGGACAACATCTGCTGCGACGGTTGTACCGATCGCATAGTCGTCATACAGATCCTTTTTCGGAACCATACCATAATATTTATTGTCTACTGCTACGAATGCACCCAGATCCGGATTGATCCGATAGATCGTACCTACAACCTTATCCCCCTCCTGATACGGGCTCTCGTTGCTCAGGTATTCATACACACGCATGGATGCACACAATCTGCCGGTGCGGTCGATGTAAACAACTACC
Source organism: uncultured Cuneatibacter sp. (assembly GCA_934234215.1). Classification (GTDB taxonomy): domain Bacteria; phylum Bacillota; class Clostridia; order Lachnospirales; family Lachnospiraceae; genus CAKQHB01. Next base: position 23,945 of record CAKQHB010000031.1, on the reverse strand, counting down.
AGGCAGCGGTCGCCCTTTTTAACGGGATAGGACTGCTCTTTGAACGGCAGGAACAGATCTTTTTCCAGACCCCAGTTCAGAAACGCACCGATCTTGCTGCACTCCTGCACAACCAGCATACCAACCTGTCCCAGCTGCAGCAGGGGCTTTCCGGTGGTGGCGATCAGACGATCCTGTGAATCTTTATATAAGAAGACTTCCAGGCTGTCTCCTACTTTTGTGCCTTCCGGTACCTGCTTTTTCGGCAACAGCACGGAATCTTCAGAATCAGCCTCTCCCAGATAGATACCAAAATCCTTCTGGCGCTTTACGATCAAAGTCTGTACTTTTCCAAGTTCTAACATAGGTTTTCCTCCATTTTCTCCTGCATTCTCCTAAATGCATGTCTTTCGTTAATGAGTGTCTTTCGTTTTTTCGGTTCTCAGTGCCACTGTGGCGTAATACTGTCCGGGCGCGGATGCCAGTCCCACATAGAACCAGTCTCCCTCCCGGCCGATATACGGGATCACCTGATCTCCGAGATGTGCCTGTGCGTGATATTCTGCGCGGATCTCCCGCACAGTCTCTCCTGCCGGAAGCAGCTCCAATGCCATCGCAACATACTGTGCATTGTTCACATGATGGTTCGTGTCGAGGTGGTGTTCCCGCACTTCGATTATCTCCTGCGCTTCCAGTCCTTCCGGCATGCGCATCCGTCTCGGTGCATACTCCATCTCCAGCGGTGCCTCCTCGCCGTAGGCAGCTTTCTCTTCCTCATCCGGGCGTACTAATGTCCCCTTTTCGGTGTCCACAAACATCCAACGGGAGTTTGCTTTTACAAGGAAGTTTCCATCTGCATCCCAGATTGCGAAGTTACGATGTCCCAGTCCGCCCTTAAAGCTGTACGGGATCGTGCCGATGCGAATCGGCTCCGCAAACTTCGGGTAAGATTCGATTACGATCTGCCAGCCGGAGAGCAGCCATGCTCTTTTTTTCTCTTTCAGGCGCTGCAAACCAACGCCCAGCGCTTCTGACTGAAACAGAGAGCAGTCCTGCAGATAATTCATCAGCGCCAGCGGCGCCAGCTTTCCGTTCTCATCTGTCTCACTGTATCTTACTCTGCTGTCAAACGTATACATGGCGATCTCCCATCTGTCTCAATTTTTCGAACCTGCTGCTGTCTATCGAAATTGTATCACTTTTTTTCTTTCAGGCAACAAAAAACTCCGTAGATGTAATCCACGGAGTTTCTAGCTGGGCTACAAGGATTCGAACCTTGAAAATGCTGGAGTCAGAGTCCAGTGCCTTACCATTTGGCGATAGCCCAATGTTTGTTTGCGTTGTTGTTTGACAACGAAATGTATTATAGCGTATGTCTCCGGATTTGGCAAGTACTTTTTTTAATTTTTTTGAAATTTTTTTGTTTTACTCAAAAGCGACGATTTTATGCGCTTTTTAGAACAGGCGGAACCGTTTTCGATCCCGCCCATCCCAATGAAATCCGTGAAAAAAAGAGTCACACCTTTTCACGCGATATTTTACTTTTTATAGACAAGCCTTGTGAAACGTCTTCTTACCCTTGCGGATACGAACAGCTTCCTTCAGCTCTGCCTCTGTGATCTGACGCTCGATACCGGCAACCTTCTCATCGTTTACAAATACGCCGCCCTGCTGTACCAGTCTTCTTGCTTCGCTCTTGGAAGAAGCGAGCTTGCAGACTACTAACAGATCCATGATATTGATGGAGCCATCGGTCAGCTGATCTGCGGTCAGCTGTGTGGTCGGCATATGGGTGTCATCTCCGCCGCCTGCGAACAGAGCCCTGGAAGCGGTTCTTGCCTTTTCAGCCTCTGCCTCGCCGTGAACCAGCTTTGTCAGCTCGAATGCCAGGATATCCTTTGCCTCGTTCAGCTTTGCGCCTTCCCAGTCGCTCATAGCATCGATCTCTTCCAGAGGCAGGAATGTCAGCATACGAATGCACTTTAAGACATCCTGATCGCCTACGTTTCTCCAGTACTGGTAGAACTCAAACGGAGAAGTCTTGTTCGGATCAAGCCATACAGCGCCGTTTGCGGTCTTACCCATCTTCTTGCCCTCAGAGTTCAGCAGCAGAGTGATGGTCATCGCATACGCGTCCTTGCCCAGCTTCTTACGGATCAGCTCAGTACCACCCAGCATGTTTGACCACTGGTCGTCACCACCGAACTGCATGTTGCAGCCGTAGTGCTGGAACAGGTGATAGAAGTCGTAGGACTGCATGATCATGTAGTTGAACTCCAGGAAGGACAGTCCCTTCTCCATACGCTGCTTGTAGCACTCTGCTCTCAGCATGTTATTGACAGAGAAATGAGGACCAACCTCTCTCAAAACATCTACATAATTCAGCTTTAACAGCCAATCTGCGTTATTTACTGCGATTGCGCCGCCCTCACCGAAATCAATGAAACGCTCCATCTGCTTCTTGAAGCAGTCACAGTTGTGCTGGATCGTCTCCGGGCTCAGCATCGCACGCATATCAGTACGTCCGGACGGATCTCCGATATATCCGGTACCACCACCAAGCAGTACAACCGGCTTATTTCCTGCCATCTGCAGTCTCTTCATCAGGCAAAGTGCCATAAAGTGACCAACATGCAGAGAATCTGCAGTCGGGTCAAAGCCAATATAAAATGTTGCCTTACCTGTATTGATCAGTTCCTTAATTTCTTCTTCATCGGTTACCTGCGCGATCAGCCCTCTGGCAACCAGTTCATCATAGATCTGCATGTTTCCCTCTTTTCTGCGTAAAACGGGCGTTTTCTGCCCGCGCCGCTCTTACTCATTGCTCTTATTTTCGCAAAATGCGGATAACAGGACTTGAACCTGCACATCGTCCGATACCAGAACCTAAATCTGGCGCGTCTGCCAATTCCGCCATATCCGCATAATTCAGGAGCCGCCGACTTGCGGCAACTCCTGTTTATTGTAACATCATCTGTCTAAAAACACAAGCCGCTTTCTTTAAGAGAACAGTTCTCTCATCAGCGGATAAGATCCCTCGATATCTTTCTCGAAATCTGCATAACCACACTCGATGGAAACACGCTCGGTGTAACCTGCTCTGTGCAGATGCTCAGAAAACTCACGGACATAGGCGCCGCCGTTCTTGCCGGGGCAAATTCTTTCCGGAGGTTCTGCTACATGAACATGGCGCAGAATGTCTGCATTCTCCTCGATGGCGTACAGATTTTCATTCTCACAATGCGTATGATAGCAATCTGCCAGCAGCTTTACATTGGACAGATTCAGCCGACGGCACATGGAAGCGCCTGCACTGACAGAGTTAAAGATATTGGTCTCACCGGTATTTAACGGCTCGATAACAATCGTGATGTGATGCGCTGCTGCCTGCTCATTCGCCATCTTCAAAAATGCATCGATTGCAGCCAGCTCCTTCATCGGATCAACGCCCGGCAGCTTTCTCGCTGCACCGCTTCCGAATACAACGACCTGCACGCCCAGAAGCTCCATGCGGCGCATTGCCTCGGTCACATACTCCTTCAGTGCCGGAAGCTGTTCGGGATCTGCGATCTGATACGTTCCGGGAATAAAGCTGTTGCACGCCTGGATCTCAAACTCACCCTTTTCCCGCTTTGCTGCAAGTAACTCCACTTCCTCTTCGGTCAGCTTCATCACCATACCAACCGAAGATTCTGCATAGTCATATCCAACCGACTTTGTCACCTCATAACCTGCCAGCAAAATCTCAGAGGGTGTTACTACCTCTGCCTTTCCCTGCGGCATAAAAGAACCGCCGGGCAAACAACAACCAATTTTCATTTTCGTTTCGTCTCCCTTCCGGGGCGCTCCCCTCAGCGGCGCCCACGTTTGTATTCTATATCTCTATCATAAAAAATTTTCAGAAAAATTACCAGTCATTTTTGCATACTCTTTTCATTGAATTACCGGGAAAGCACATTCTTTTTTTCGATACTGCTTGACCCGGACTCTTTCCTATAGTAAGCTGAAGCCAGAATGTGAGTCAAAAACACAGCTCACAAAAGAGGAAAGGAGAACTTCATCATGGGACTTATTGCAATTGGCAGCTTACTTGTTTTGGGCGGATTTTATGTTGTGCTCGCTCTTGTCTGGTGGATTTTACAGATTATCGCAAACTGGTGCATCTTCACAAAGGCCGGAGAAGCCGGATGGAAAAGCATCATTCCGGTTTACGGCGACTATGTTTCCTATCGGATCGCGTGGCAGACTTCTTATTTCTGGATTGCTCTGATCCTGTCATTTGCCATCTCCATCATTACACAGATCATCGGACCGGATGGCGGAAACTTCTTGACAACCGCACTTCTTGCCCTGCTTCGTCTCGGTTCCTTTGTCATCAGCGTTATGTATAGCGTGAAGCTGTCCAGAGCTTTCGGACATGGTATTGGATTTGCCATCGGACTGATCTTCCTGCAGCCGATTTTCCTGCTGATCCTTGGATTTAGCGGAGATCGGTACTACGGCGCGGATCGGTAAAGCAATAAAATAGCTATAGTGAAAGCCCTCCCAGACGTTGTATTACGGTGGGAGGGCTTTTGTCATTATTTACTTATGAATTCATTTTATTTTCCATTAAATTAAAAATAGGCTAAAAATCTATCTCGAAAATCATTTTCATATATATTATAATCATAACGCGGATACGAGCACTCTCATTTGAATCATTGACATCAATTCTTTGCTCTGCATAAAAACTGATATCGCCTTCCTCCGTCACTTCCATGCCAACCGCGGTATACAAATCGGCTCGATTCCGATACTCATATCGTGTTCCCGCTTTTGCGGCGGTTGTCCTGCCGACAAACCGCCACATTCGAATGACGCCATTTTCATTGCATTGCAAATCAAAACTGCAGCTGCTCGATGGAATTTTGCAATAGTACAATGCTCCATTTCTGCACGGGAGCTTTCGGTGTTTCATTTCGAGGTCGTCAAGAACCACCTCTAAAATAGGTTTCGCCATGTTTTTATTACCTTTCCTACCTGCCATGCAGATATCTGTCATTCATGCATGTAACAAACTGTCGCCTTATCAACCGTCTCTTTCTCCGATAAAGTCTCTTTTTCGGGTAAATATATCCGATCGTCAGGGAGAACAAGAACCAAAGAATACACCACAGAGGACTCTGAAAAATACCAGCCGCTAATCCAATTTCAAAAAGAATACTTCCGATCAAAGAACAAACGATGCTGCTAACGATAATGAGCGGAATACTGGAATCCTCCATATAAGCCAGGAAAATTGTACTTCCGATGGCAGCACCAATGATAGTAAGAAATAAAATTCGCAGAAATCCGTAAAGTGTGTCCCCTTGTGCCATATATCGAATGGAAAGAAGATCTCTATCCGAGTAGGAAGTTGCTGCCGTCTTCATTGCAGAAGCCAGGTCAGAAGCATTCTGGATATTCACGAATACACCACCGGTAGTCTCTGCCATTTTTGTCATGATTTCACGGTCAATGTGCCCCAGTCCAACCGTACTAATATTGATCCCCAGATCATTGTATTCTTTCAGCGCTGCATTGAATTCGGGCATGTTTCCTTTGAACCAGAGAAACCCATTACTCAAGTCTGTAGCAGAACCATCCGTAAGAAATACAACCTTGGGATTGAAACCACCGTCCCATACTCCATCCTTGTAATCCTGCAGAATTTTAAGAATAATGCCTCTGATAGCTGTCCCTCCATCATTCTTTACCGGAATGTCCTCATATTCTCCCTGCAGTGGTCCCATATCTCTTACAAGCTGTGTATCATCCGAGAAGGTATAAACCATGTATGGAAATCCTGTTTCTGTCTCTTTCATAATTTCACGAATCGCCTCGTAACGCAGCCCTGTAGGATCATTGCCACTCATAGAACCCGACTCATCAATCACAAAGATATAACTGGTCGGTTCCATTTCCCTGACATCAGGATTATACTCATAAATAAACTCAAGTGCTGCTGCTAAAAGAAATATTCCGCCAAGACCGCAGAGAAAATAAATCCCCATGCGCCCTGCGTTTCCGTAAAGAGGACTCTCTTTGCAAAACGATCCAGTTGCAATCGATCCAATCATTACTGTAAGGAAAACAGCCGCAAATAAGATTGCGCAAAGCGAGCCAATCATCACAGGTCCCGGAAGTTCATCATGAAATGTTCCATAAAGAAAACGACAGCCAAACCAGGAGAGAACACCTGCAAATGCACTCATAAGCGCGACTTTTTTGTTAATCTGTATTTTCATATCCCGTTTTTACACCTTCCTATCCCATATTAAGGATTCTTGCTGCAGTGTCAGAGTCCAAATTTACCAATTTAACAGAACGGTTCATCGGTGCAATTGTATCATCCAGTTCTCCTTCCGGCGTTTGATCATACGTGTAGAATTCATCATAACTATATCCTACACCAACCGTCTGAACGCGGGACTTATCGATGCCAAGATCCTCTGTAAGCAGCTGAAAAACTGCGAAAGCTCTCTCATTGGAAAGATTCCTGCAGTACTCTTCACCGCCCCAGCAAGCGGTTGTTCCACAGGCAAGCACCTTGAAATCAGGATGACCATCCATATACTCAACTACGTAGGCAAGCGCCTGTTTTGCCGCGTCCTTATCTGCTAAATTTGCAGTCCCCGGTTCGAACGCAATGCTTTTCTCATCAAAGCTGATCACACCGCCATCCGCAAATGCTTCCTGTACATCCGTGGTGTCGTGAATTTCTACAGAATCCTGTACAACGGAGACCGCCGTTACCGCAGGCATAGATTCCTCATCGTAGATGGATGACAGCGGAAGGTCATCCTTCATATTCACATCCGCATTCCCCGCTTGCAGGATAGATTCCCATACATCTTTCAGCGCCTTGCGGTTTGCTTCCGAAAGCGCTTTCTGCTTGCTTCCTGCGGTATCACCACATGTATAAACAGTCACTGATACATTATTCAAATCCGGAAGCTCATTCATCTCTTTCAACTGAGTAACAATATCTTCCGAACAAATATTGTTCAGATTGTGCTCGCAGAAAGAAAGCGCACCCGTTGTGGACAGGCAGCTATCAAGAACTACCATCTGTCTCACAAGTTCTACATCCGAGCGATCCGCTTCCGCGCTTTCAAGGCTGCGTGCTCCCAACTGAATCGCCCTCAAAGTATTTACCTCTTCTGTTCTGGCCTGCATCTCGCTGGCTGCAGATAAAATCTGTTTTGTCTGATCGTTTGCAATCTGCTTCTTCTTATTCTCCGTAAGCCCGGAATCCTGAACCGGAATATCGACTACAACCGTGTATGGATCGCCATCATCACATACCAATGTCACTGCTCCATAGGTGTAACACGCATTGTAGATCTGGTCTTCCACCAGCCCAAGATTTGGCTGGGGCGCATTCGCATGACTTCCAATAACAACTGCAAGATGGATCTCCTGGTCTGTAATATTTTTTGAAGCCGATTCTGCCTGAATTGCTCCCCCCTTATCCGAACTACCACAACCGATTAAGAGTGATACTGCAAGTAAAGTACTGATACCCATTTCAACTAATTTCTTTTTCATCATAAGACCCCTCTCCTTTACGCAATGGACTTGATTCTTTTGCTTGTTACATCGTTCGACTCTTTGTTTTCCCGATATCCTCCTTCCATAAGATAGCTAACACCTTCCGGTGTAGCATCACACTCTGCAAGTTTCTTACGTGCTTTCACCATCGCAATTTCTTTCAGCTGGTCAATCACAGTACAGGTTCGCTCATACTGCATATGGTCATACCCACTAAGGTCAAATTCCATATCTGCTTTCAGTTCCGTAATCACAACTTTATCGTTGTCAATTGCCTTTTCAAGTTCGATAATCTGATCTGCATCATAATACTCGCGTTTTCTCTTCGGTGACTGTTCATAACCGATATAAAAGCACAAAACAGAGGTACCAAGCGGCTCAAGACCGAGGATGACAGCGAGAATAATCTGAGCCAGAGAAGCTTTAAACTCTTCTTCATCTTCTGCAGATGCATCCTGTACATCTGCACTCGTCTGAATGCTGATTTTAAGATTATCGTCATTAGAGGCGTACATCTGCTCCATAGATGCAATCCGAAGCCCAAATACCGCCGTGAAAAACAGTAAAAACACCGTAACAATCAAACCGGACAAGACCTTTTTGGTGCGGGACGCAAATCTTTCATTCTGTACACATGCTGCCAGCAGAACCGCTGCAATATTTAATACGCCTGCCACTGCTACTGTAATAACAATCGACATGTACTGTGACTGCTTCAGGTACTGATCAATCAAGCTAAAAAGAGTAAGACCATCTGCTGTGATACATGCTACAATAAGAGCCGGATAAACTACCGGATAATTAAAAATATGCCGACGCGTATCAAGTGTATAAAGAGTTTTGTTGTGTTTGCTCAGCAATTTACGATTCATCTTTCTGCCTCCTTCTTCTTATCAAGTGCTTCTTCCATTCTCTGCAGATCAAATTCAAGATCCTCCAGGCAAGCCTTCTTGTAAATTTCAATATTATGAATCGAGCGGATATGTTCGGTCTCCTGAAGAGCTAACACCCCCAATGCATATCTATGTTCTGCTTCAATGACCTCCTCAAAATATCTCGCATTATAACGATCCGGTCCCGCCTGGGAGATAAACGCATCAAGGGAGTCATCCAATTCCTCTAAAAATCTCTGAAAATCTTCCGGAATCTCATAAGCAACCGGTCTCCAACCAATCGCCTCACTCGTGTGACCAATGGCAGCAATGCGTTCAACATTTTTCACCTGTTTCATGCCATTATGGTCCGGACGAAGTTTTTCAAGGATATTCTTTACTTTACTCATTGTCCTCTCTCCTTTTCTATCGTTTCAATTGCTTTTGTGAGTTTAGAATATCAAATTTTATTTCTCCCATCCATTTATCAGCAGTTAATGTTCCATATTGTTGTATTAAAAATAGAATCCTGCGGAGCAGGATTCTCCGCCTGCGGCGGGTCGCGAAGCGACAAATTCTGTTCCGTCACAGTGCGATCCACGCGGAGCTCTTTTTTGCGTCATAGGAATTGCAGCGCAATTTCCTATGACGCAAAAAAGAGCATCTGCAATGAACAGATACTCTTCCTAGATGTTATAACAATATATGTTTCAAAATGACCGAGCTGGTCGCGCTCGTCATCGTAGAAACTCAGATAAGCAACAACCAGCTCGCAAACGCGGCAGCCAAAGATTTCCGCCAACGCACGCGCATATTCTTCCGTGATTTCACAACGTCCCGTCTCCCATTTCCAGACAGAAACCGAAGTCGTAGAACGTCCTGTTTCGACGGATAGTGCTTCTGCCAGTTTTTCTCTGGTAAGATACAGCGCCTTACGCCGTCCTAAAATTTGTCTGCCGGTTTCTTCCCGATTGATGTTGAAAAATGCCATATTTCTACCTCCTTGATATTGATCGGAAACTATAGATGTCTCCAAAATACGATTGATCTATCAACTATCAATTCGGGGCATTCATCCATCCTCAGGATAACAAAATGGTATCATTTAATCAGCTTGTTGTCAATGCAGCGTGATTGATCTACGCAAAACACTTCTTTTCCCAGAGAATAAAATCACTTCGAAAGTCCATATTTTTCCAGTCGTGCTACCCGCTTTGGCGTAGACGGATGGGTTCGATAAAGCGATTCTGTGAGTGTCAGCTCACGATGCGATTCCGGCGCTGCATAAGAAAGAAACTGTGCAAGCTGTACTCCATATCCCAATCTTGCCGAATAACGGTCGGAACGATACTCTGCAGCGCGGTTTAAGCAGCTCGTAATCCCGTGATAAAGCGCTACGATGCTCTTCCCAATCAAATCAAACATGCCCTTTACCGCCTTAGTCGTTCCTTGAAATGCCATCACTCCAAGCCACGATTGGAAGAAACTGCACACGAGAAAGGCCAGAAAAATCACTGCCACAACTGTATACGATACGACACTAATTCCTCCGCAGGCAAGCAAAATGGTCGCAAAAATAGCCCGATTAAACTCTGCATCCAGGTGCAGGATATGTGAAATTTCATGTCCCAGAACCGCATTGAGCGTTATTGAATCCGTATTATCCAGCGTTCCCTTCGAAACCGAAATACAATTTGCCCCATAGGCAGTCGCCTGCATATCGCAATCTCCGGGAATCAAATAGAGTTTTATGTTTGAAATATTGGCTGCGCTGACCTGGCGGACATCCTGAATCAGCTGTTTTTTTGCTTTTTTCAGGCGGGATCGTTCGTAATTTGGAAGCTTTTTCTCACGAACTGCGCCTTCTTTCAGCAAAGTAAGATAGCCGCCCAGCCAGACATAAAACGCGATTGCGCCCGTGATAACGGACGCAACATTCCAATCCTGAAAAATCGCATATGCCGACAAAAAATCAGCCAGCAATACAGCAGCCACTTTCAAAAAACCTGGCAGTCGAATCATGTTTTTCCCTCCTATCCAAACTGAAACAGTACCTGTGTCCCGCCGCAGTCAATGATTGCGGTTCCTGTGCACAACGAGTTGATTGTCTCCTTACGATAACGCGCCTCCCGCACCGGAACATTGCGTGTTTCCGCCTCCGATCGATTCGTGCCCAAAAGCAGATCAAACGCGGTAGACGCCCGAATGTGTTTGTCAATCGTTGTGGTGTAAGAACGTTTCACTACATCGATATGTCCACAGCAGTTCTCAATTTTCGCGCAAGACTCCATGGAATCATGACGAGAATAGATTCGCACCGGAAACAGGTTCATCAGGTCGCCCAGGTCTTTCTCTCCAAAAGAAAACGCATCTGTCGTGAACATATGAATTTCTACGGCTGCCGGTAAATTCTTCAGAACATCCAGAATACAGGCGCGGTCACATTTCCCATCATCCAAAATCAATACCGCACAGTCCGTCGGCTGTTTTCGAATAAACGCCAACATGAGTTTGCACAAAACCGCCTGCATCGCAGGATCCTCTGAGAATTCTCCCACCGGTAGATGTACAGCTGTGCCTGGATATGGCTGACATGACCCACCCAGAAACGGAGCCAGCATGACCAGAAACATTTCAAAATCTGCTGCGGCAGCACTGATCTCCGCATAGCGCGTAAGCAAATATTCATAGCTGTCATAAGATAATTTCCCGCTCTCAACGAGCTGATTCAACTTCCAGTTTACGAGAGACGTTCCGCTGTACTCTTTCAGTGTTTCGATACACAGCGGCCCCTCGCTGCCAAGGCGGCGTTCCGTTTCTTTCACAAAAGAAAGATACCGAACCACTTTCATTGCCTTTGTCCCATCAAAACCAAGCTCCATCAGAAGGCTGCGAAGCCGGCTAATCTCTCGCAGCGAAGATACCTCCAAGAGATCGCTGCACAGATCAACATCGCCGTTCAGCAGATTCAAAACCGGGAAGCACCCAAAATCCTTAAAATTACGATTGTTTTGTGTGCTGTCAAGAAGGAAAAGAATCCTTCCGGCGCGATAAAGTGAATCGACAATCTGCTGCCCTAATACTTCTCGCACACGATGATCGACACCACTGATCAGATACCGAATGTCGGAATTCTTTTGTCCCGGCCGATATACCGAATAAATATACTGCAAATAGTTCATACCATGTCCCCCTTTTTTATGAATGCAGGTTAATATGTACTTTCACCGGACGGTGAGATTGAATTTTCACGATGCAATCGCCGGTGCCAAGAGAAGCGAACTCTGCATCTGTGACAATTGGCTCCCATTCGCACTTCACAATCGGATCCGCATACCGGGATGCGGGAAGTACCATGTGTTCTTTGTACTCCGATCCGTAAAGTGTCTGAAGCACCTCAATCGTGTTCGGATCCCCCGGTCGAAAACTTATCTGATAGGGAAAGCCTGCTAATCCGCCCCTTGTGGTATGTTCATTAAAGTACGGGCTGAGTCCATAGAGATTTTCGACAGACTGTGTTGTGAGCAAAATCTGCAGACCGTATTCCCGTCCCAGATTTGCAGCCTGAAAAAGTCCCCAATCCGCAGATTTTCCACCATCCGCCATCTTATCGATCTCATCCAGCACCATCAGAATTGGATCCGTAGCCCTCTCTGCATTACTCAGTTTGTAATCTTTTATTTTTTTCAGATAGTACAGGAAAAAAGGTCTGGATATCTCGGCTGATGCGAGATCATACAGGAGAAAGAGATTTCTTCCATATTTTCCGTCCAGCCAATCATGAATGGTATCCAACCCATCCATTTCAAAACTTCCCGAAAACATTTCGAGTACCTGATTCAGAAAAAACTGGATATCCGAGGCGCGTCTGGTCGATTCATATTTTTCCGGACAATGGATCTCGTATCCCCAGTCTCTTCGAAGCATGGAGCGATTCCGCGGGTGTCGCGCAAGATACGCCAAAAGCTCCTTTGTCGTCATACGGCGCAGCGCATTCACCAATGTCCCATTCCCTGTATTTTCATTCGGAAAACAATCCACGATCGTTCGCAATACTCCGATGAACGTATTCCGGGCAGATTCGATCCAGGCTCTGTTCTGATTTGCCCCACTCAAAAGTTCCCCAAATAAAAACTCCGCAATCTCTCTCATTTCTGCTTCCGGATCCATGGACTGACGAATTTCTTTGATTATATTTGGAACAAATAAGTTCTTTTTTGCTACTGCATTTGGATTATGCGTAATTACTTTATCGTTCTCTGACAGAAAATGATCCACAAAAGAATGCTTCACTTCGAAAAATACACCTTTTTCTTTTTTGTTGTGAGAAAGCAGAATATCCGCTGCCCGTTCAGTATAAGACTTGGTCTTTCCTGTGCCTACCATACCAAATGTAATCACATTCACTCCGCTCAAAACCGGAAGATCCACGGCAGTTCCATCCGAAAGAACTGCGGGGATACTACCAACGCCCACCGGCCAACGCGGGGACACCGCTTTTTGCATTTTCTCTGGAAGCTCATACAACATCTTTTTTCCTCCTATTCTTCCGCATCACAATCTGCACCGCTGTCGCTATCCGCAGTCGCTGCATCAACATCGGGAGCACCGCTGAAATCTGCTTCTGCATAATCTTCCGCAATTCCAGGCAATTCTGCATCTGTATTTTCCATTAGTTCTGCATATTCGGCGCTGCTCATAGAATTTGCCAATCCGTCTCCGGGATTTGGAGCGTCAAATGTACCGGGCAGTGCCGCCGACTGGTCATTCCACGCCTGCTGTTCTGCATAAGAAGCATTTGTAAAAGAATGATGGATTGACTGTGTATGACCATCCGAATACGTCACATGATCGGACACCAGAAACATATCTGGTCTGTCCCCTGGCCTAGCGTCTACAACTGCTGTTTTCGTCGAATCAATGGCAGCTCCATTTTGAAGCGCAGAGATTTCTCCCTGTTCCATCGAATAATATGCTCCATGGTTGACATCCTGATGCTGGGCAACCACATTATCAACTGTATTCGTCCCTCCGAGAGCAGAGGCGTTCACATGCCCCTTTTCATCGCCGGGCAAGTATGCCTCTGTGCGACTCGGCATATGGTTGTGATTTCCTGCCTGGTGCGAGAGCGGTCCTTTCCAGGAAACATTTCCGGTATTCGGATCAATCGAACTATTGCGATTTGTATTCATAAAATCCCCCTTCACTTCAAAATATTTTTGATGAGTAAATACAGACCGGCAACCACAATCACGCACGGCATAAATGCCTCCGCAACCGGAGCCAAATTTATCAGACCATTTTTCACCACCGTTCCAACGCTGGGAAAGATGCAGCAAATCACAAACAAAAGAATCAGAAGCTTCATCGACACATTCCTCCATATCCAGATTGCATTTTCAAAATTATTTGTTTCACTTATAGAGTACCAAAACGAACAAAATTCACCATTTATCGTCGGTTAATGATTCTGATTCCTATAAAGTAAAAACGAGCACCTGCATAAGCAAGTGCCCGTCTTTCAAAAATTATTTACTTAGTTCAACAATCGTCAGCAACCCTTCGTCATTGAGAAGCAAGTTTTTCAGTTCCTTCAGCATATTTCGATCCACCAAAATACCATCTGCACCATGTGCGGAACTATTTCGGATCGTCCTTGCTCTGCAAAGCATTTTTCCATGGTCTTTCCAAACTTGTTGTTTTACCGCCCGACTGCTATTGGAAATTCTTTCCCAGTTTTTGTGATTCTCATCGACACGTTCCGGATTGATCGGATACAGAAATGCGCCCAGCATGATCTGGTTTTGTACCTGCTTTCGAATCGCGCTGTCACTCAACTCGCCGAACAATACCTTGTTTCCATTTATTTTGACCTCTGTCGATACTCTCGGAACACGTCTGCAGTAAAGATCGGTATGATAGAATTTGAGCATTTTCTCCAGAATCTTGCAATACATGATGCTTACCGGACTATAATCTTTGGTATCCGGACCGTCTGTCCCCTGCTCAATTCTCGCAAAAATAGAATCCAGCTTTGCCGCAAAATACAAGTCGGTCATAAACGATGGATCCAGCTTGTCCGTCAACATCAAATACTCATCTTCTGTGATACCAAGAATATCCCAGACACAAAATTCTTCTGTGACGTCTTCTTCCATTACTAAAGCAGCTTTATAGTCCGAGGTCATTTGCGACATTTTTTCTTCGAGTTTTGCTTCTGCTTCGAAAGCAATCTCCGAATCTTCGCTATCCACGCTTTCCAGCAGAATTGGCAATTCGGATTCTCCCATGTACGCAGAGAGACGAGGCAATTTCCTCAATCCCGCTAACATTGTTGCCGACGTAGCGTCCGCTGCAAGGATTCCATTCAGTATATTCGTAATATTCTGCACATTCACCTGTACATTATGCTGCTCGCCTATTTTGGTTCCGCCTCTGTTGTCATCGCCGCCGTAACTGACATTGATGCCGATTCCATCTCGAAACGTCTCGCGCACATGCTGGTCAAGTCCCGGCGAGTGGTAAATTGCACTCAACACCTGACTCTGATCATCCGGATTCGACAGCGTCCGGAAGGAATCCAATATTTCCTGCGGTCTCGATTTTCCATTTTCCGTCTCAATCTCTCCATCATTTTCGGCAAAAATCAAGCTTCCGTCATACTCATTTGATTTGCCCAGAATTGCATAATAATAGAAAATGGTTCTGAAATTATAATATGTCTGACCATCTTTGGAAGACACATGCGTTCTGAGAATGCCTCTTTCTACAGCAATTTCCAGAGAATCATGCATTTGCTTGGGCTTCTTTAACATCCCCTCCTTTGAAAAATCATTTTCTGCAAATCCTTCCTGATCCGGATTTGCGTTGATCCATCTGGCAATATACCACAAATACTGCATATCACTGTTTGGATCCAGGTTTTTGGTTACCGCTCTGTAAATCTCAACAATTCTGACACTGTCTTTCGCCGACAGATTGGAGGCCTGTGTGCGCAGCAATTCCTGTGTTTTCATCGCAATATCCGAAACATAAATATGATGACGTCCCGCGTATAACGCCGGTTTTGCAGCGATCTCAGCCAGGATTGTATTACAGATTTCTTTTCCGTAAAGAGCAACGCCTCCTGCATAAGAATACAATGCACGCTGCGCATCCTCGGAATACACGATATTCGATCCTGCCAATGTTTTTTCTGTCTGGATCATCTCCTTAAACGGTCCCGGATTCAATGGACCAACTGCAACTCTGCATCCTGTGTTAAACGCATCCTGCCAAACAGAGTCATATTTCAAAACCATATGGCGCAAAAGATCGTCCGAACCACAGATGATTAGTTTTATGTTACTCCTTCTGTTATAAGAAATCTTCTGGCATACCCGGACAAAATCCGTTGTTTTTTTGACATTCCATCGCCCCACAACCTGTTGGAACTCATCCAACATCAGCCATAGTTCTAACCCTTCATCCTCCAAAAACGCATCCAACTCACTATACTTCTCCAGGATTCCCATGCTTTCATCCTGTAAGATATGAATGATTTGAGACCGCATCTCCTTTGAAAATGGTTTCTTCGATGGTCTGGTGTATCGAAATAAATTTCCCAATCCGGCTTCAATCGTTTTTACCAGCAGATACTCGCTCATAGCCGCATCGTCCTCATACGGTACCGGTTTCGATGCATCTATAAAGTTTTCCTGATAGTCTGTATACTTGCCATTGCCTCCCTCTGCGCCAAAAGAAACCGAGATAACATTTCCCTTATCATATGCATATGAGTCCTGAATCCAGTTCATCAGAGATGTTTTTCCGATTCTGGATGGTCCATAGATAACCGCAATGCCCTTGGGGATTATCGTCGAAAGTTTCTCTTTAATATCCTCACGACCAAACAGTATTTCGGATCCTCTTACCGCATTATCGACATCATACCAGGTCGTTGACTTTAAAGAAAATCCATTCGTGCATTGCCCGATACGCAGGGTTCTGGTTACACTGCAAAGAACAATGTTTTTATCTCCATTCCTCCTGCAGACAGAAAGTGATACCTCGACCTGTGTATCTTCTGCATCAAGAACCAATGCCACATGTCCGCCGGTCAGGGACCCTCTCTGCAGACGACCAATGTTCGCAGCCTCGATATTTTCCCGTTTGGGATGCTCTGCCTGGTGCAGAACAATTTCCAGATCTTCACTCTGAACGTCCACCGCACAGGTACCTATATTTTCTATCACAAAATACAACTGCCCGTCTGTGATCTGATCATTTTCTATCTTGATTCGAAGCCTTGGACCATTTTCAATCGCACGGCACTCCCTTCGAATTGCATCAAAAACACTCTCCGCATAGGACGATTCCAGTCCTTTTGATGCTTTTAACAGGTCTTTCAGTTTTTCGTATCTTTCCTCTATCGATACGCTTCCATGAAACAGTGCCGCTGCCGGATCAATAATCCGTGCCTTCAATTCCTCAAAATCCAATGTAGCATGTGTGTCCGCAAGAAACTGATGGATTACCTCCGCATAGGTGATCCAATTCGATAATGACAAACCTCGTTTGATCGTATTGGAATAGTTTTCCGCCAGCTGAGAGAAGGTATCCTCCTGTCCCTCTCTTTGCAAGAAATTCCTTGCATTATACACTTCTGTCAATACAAGCAACCGGTCATCTAAGGAGATATCAACATTCGACTCTATCAATGTCATTCCGACCCGAAAGCTCAAAATTCTTTTGTTCGGAATATCAGAACCGCTTTGCTCCTTCCCTTTATTGTTTGGATGGAAATTCAGGATCAACGACAAACCACTCTGGATTCTGTCCCACACCGCAACAGATTTCTCACAAAAGCGTTGATAGCATACTTGTGCATCCGAAAAGGTCATCGCTTCCTTTTTTACGCCGAATACCGCTGCCAATCTCTGCGCAAAGCTGAACGATGCCTCTTTTTTATGTCCAATCTGGCTATCGTCCTGAGCCGAATAATCCCAGAAAAATCGATCTGTTTTTCCGACTGCGTATTCCATAATATTATTCGTCTCTTTTTCCCACTGAGCGGGAACTCCAGTGGAAATGTCATGTTCTCGAACAATGTTTTCTACTGTTTTTTTATCTTTTTGGAGCGCCGCCTTCAAAGCAGTCAAATGCCAACGAACCGCATTTGCCTCACCCGGATGATACTTCTCCAAATAATCCCCCAGAAGGTGATATTTCATTTCACTGATCTTTTTTGCATTTCCAAGCAATGACCGTCTAATGCTGCCGTAAATATTAAAATCAAACTGCCTAGAACAGATCACCGGAAGAAGCACCTCTGCATTCTCCGAATAAATCTCATCGTCTAACGAAAACGCTTTCGATACAGCAAGTGATTCTTTTTCTATTTGCGAAACTGCATGGAATACTGCATATGCTTTTTCCGGATTTGCAGCATTTTTCAGTGCCTGAATTGCATCAAATGCATAGAGAGAAACCGCACTCGCAACACATAACGCTTCCTCATATCTTCTGTCAAATAAATTCGAATCATACTTGCGATATAATTCGAGATTGAACTTACGAAAATCCACCTGTGATACCATATCTCGGAACAACGCCTGGTCGGTATCCGAAAGCGCACTTAATACAGGAGCATTCTGCGATAGAAACTCCGCATAATTTCCCGTCATCAATGCATATAAAAAGAACTTTTTCACCTTGTCCGAAACATGTTCTCTCTCCCAAAGCTCCACAATGCTTTTCCGAAACGGTTTGTAATCACTTTCGTAAACCATATCATAGTGACCATTGTTTTTCATTGCCTTCACAATATCTGTTTCGGAATAGTTTTTTCCATCGGATAAGCACTCCGCCAGCGCCCACTTTAAATAGCGCCACTTTTTATAAAAGAACCAATATCCGGTATTCCAGATAAGCTGTGCATTGTATGCATGCTTCAGGAAAAATAAATACGCTTCGAAAAGGCGTCTGTTTCCATATAGTTCGCCAAATTCAAAATTATACTTATCGTAAATATCCTCGCTGTAAAGGAACTCAAATACATACGCATACACGATCATTTTGTAGCACTTATCACTATTCGCATCTTCAAAAGAATACAGTTCCTTCTTCTGTGGAAATATACTGATAATCTTGGCACAATCATATTTAAATCGTCTGACTTCATCTTCGTCTTCCAGAATGCTTAATTCGGAAAGCAGCAGGGAGTCGTCCTCTTTATAAAGCATTTTCAGTACAGACAGCACACTCTCATCTCTGGGCGCTAATTTGCTGACATCAAATGCGTTTAATACTGCCAGTGTTTCCGATGGATACAAACCCATCATATAGTTATAGCAAATTTTCTGAAAGAGAAAGGATACCTCTTCGGAAGATTCCGCCAAATGGAGCAAATCGGACATATCCAACTCTAATCCAAAATCTCTCAGGAAATCATTATAGATTGTGTTTCCGGTCTTGCTGAATTGCTCCAGACAATAATTTTTAAAGTGATCGTATGCGTTCTGATAACTGTCGTACCAATAATTATCATGGATCAATTTCCTGGAAAGCTCCTCATTTGATAAGCATTCCACGGCACTTTGTCCGAGCGTAATATCCATGTAATCTTCAATATACGCAAAACTATACGGAAGCAGATTGTACGGTTGGTCCTTAACTTCCGTATCTGTAATTACACTTCTAATTGCATCATAAACATTCGCTTTGCTATAGTTGATCCCGAATTCATGGCGAAGAACATTATCGCATACTACAATCATCCATGCATTTCGATCCGCATTTCGAGACATCTGCGCTATAAGATCCAACCATACCGAAGAATCGCGCGGATTTTTCACAAGCTTCTCAAAGAAAAAAGAAAACGGATGCGCTGCAATATCTCCTTTAAAATTCGGAATCGGAATCAACGGGACCCATGTCAAGAATTCAATCAAATCATCTCTGCTCAAAGAGCAAAAAGCCAATTCAATCACATCATAGCGATTTTTTAGTCTTCCATAAACCGCCGCTGTCTTGCTGCGAAGCTGACTGTACAATTCTGTAAAGCCATTTTCTGCCTTCGAACGATAAAGGCAATACAAATACAGCGCCTTTTCATATCTTTTTTCATTGCAGTACAGCGCAATCAGGCACGTAAAAATATAATACTTGTTACCGGTAATGCTTTCCTGTAACAGCGTAATCGCATCATTCGTCGTAAAAGACGAATTAAAGATAGAAAATGCCTTTTGATAAAGACCATTGATTCGAAAATTCTCGGTCATGATCCGAATGAGTAACTCATTTCTTTTTTCAACAGAAAACTGATTCTCGGAATTGACAAAAGCGATCGCTTCCACAAATTTCCGCAATCCAATCAAAGCTACAACATACTGCTCTACATAGAACAAATCGCCTTCTGACATGTCCATGCGATGATAAGCGTCCCAAAAAAGGCGAGAATAAGCCTCATGTGCCTCTTTTTCTGACAATTCCTTCAAAAGCTCCCGGACTTCGTCCGTCGTACACTCGCTGGTCACACATTTTTCAGAAAACCAATCGGCATACTTATTTTGGGCAATGAGATACTTTTCTGTATCCAGCGAAAGAATTCGAAAATATTTTGTAGCTGCAGTGTCTCCCTTCCCTGCAATATTCTCCTCTTGAAGTAAACTATTTTCAAACAACGAATCCGAAATAGCCGGCCACCTGTCCTGGATCACAATCGCGCTCTCTTCGTTTCTATCTGTTGCAATATATGCAATGTAAGATGCCAGCAAATACATTTCGGGCTTGCTCTCTGCAGCCCGGCGTACTCTGTCAAAGGAAGCCATCAGCTGCAGTTGCTTTTCGTATTTGGTGAATTTATTATCCAAAATATGAAATCTCAATACTTCATTGATGGATGTATAATCATGGTACAGCGCGATCCAATTCAGCATCTCAAGAAAATGAATTGGAAGCATCTCCTGAGTGGCGTATGTTTCCCATATTATCGAATACGTTTTCTGCAATAACTGAAGGCTTACATTCTGACTTAACAGCCATTCAATATCCTGTTCGGTGCATGCTTCATAATCCTTGTAAATATTGAGTAATTTTCTTTCAATCGACACATTTTCCGGGTCTATCACTTTCAGTACCTTTTCGAGCTCACCCAGGTTATCCGTATCCAAATAAGCGGCAAAAATATGCGTCCGAATATTTTGAGGGAACTCTTGAAGGTTCATGATGTATTGATCGACTGCCCGCAGTAATTCTTCAAAAGAATATAATTTATACGCATCTTCGATCCGCTCATAAAACGGAACATTATGCACATCCTTTACCAATTGACAGTACTCACTCAGTCCTGCTGTCACTTTACTACTCTGCACACAGAAGCGCACAAAATAAAGCAGTGGTATGATGGAACTACTGCACGCGGAAAAGCGCTCAATTAAGCCCGTATAATTATCATTTCGGGAACTCAGATGACCGATCTTGTTGAGCAGAGCAACTACCCACCCATTGTCATTTGGCAAATCAAAAGAAGCAATGGAAGACTCCGCGCAGCCGTTAATGATAGACTCCGGAAACCGACCCTCTACCTTCCATTTCTTTATAAACGCGATTGACCCCGGGGCACAGATCATCTCCTTCTGGAACTCATTTAGAACTATAACTTTATCATCATCCCCATATAAAATGCGGGCAGCACAAGTAAGCACGCGTTCCATATAGGAAAATGGAAGTGCACTAAAACTCACACGGCGAAGCGTTTCCGAAGTCAGCAAAGAAAAATATTCTTTCTGCTCAAACAGGCGATCCAATTCCTCAAAATCCGTTTTCTCTGCAGAGACTCCCTCATTGCTCGCTATTGTTTGCACCTTTTTTGCAAAAAAGTGAACCTCCATCCCACGTCTTACGATAATGCCTGGGTATAACGTCCCGTCTATTTCAATTTTTGTCAAGAGACGATACTCCGGCAGATACAAATCAACAAACTCCTCCACACTATCCGCATATAGTCTGAAATTCACCATACCTGCTGGTTTTGCTATCTCGGGAAGCAGGGATGCGACTACAAATCTTTGATTCTCTAACCTGCGGCCTATTTCTCTTTGAATGCCTTCAATCGCAATATCAAAATCCTCTGTTTTTACTACCGGTCTCTCTTGCGTCTGGACTTTCGTGGAATTTTCCTTAATTTTTGCAGTTCCATCCTCCACTTCTTTTCCATTCTGAAATAAAATGATACCCGGATGCCTTTTCCCACCAATCTCTATATCTCTCACGTATTCATAATCCGGACCAAGATACTGCTTCACAAACTGCTCAATAGAAATTGCATACACTTTATAGTTTTCAATGCCGGCGCTATGTAAGACTTCCGGAAAAGCGGACGCGTAGAAAAAGCAGCCGTCCTCCAAATTTCTATGCAACTCCTCGCATACAGCGTTTCTAAGGTTCTCAGGCAATGGTACCGTTTGTGAGGGTGCTGCAGTCTCCGAATCTGCAATTTCTTCTTTGGACTTGCATGACACAACACTGCCCTCAATAGAAAGCCATGCAGTCTGCTTTCTAGAAAAAGCCCACAAAATAATAACCGGATAATCGTAGTTGATCGTTGGTTGTTCCAGATTTGTTTTTTCATTTCGCGTCGTTCCGCCCGGCACATATTTCACCAAATATACTTGCTTCAAAGTTTGAATATACGCATCCTCCGGGATGAACTTCACTCTGCTGGAATCAAAAAGAATTGCGTCCGAATTTGCGATTTCTACGTCAGGAAGTAGTTTTTTATTGCAAAACTGATTTGCGATAAATCCAACCTTCGAATTGAGCAGATATATGATTCCGTTTCTATACAAAGGCGATAGCTCCGAAGACCCTTTGAATAATTCATCGATGTCTAATGTTTTCTCAAGAAAAGGCTGTACCGTATTCTCCATCAATCATACTCCCCCTCTACTCTTTCGTAATCCGCAAAATTATGTCATCACGGTTGACACTTCGTCATCAACACCACATTCTCCACATGGCACAATACGTCCTGATTGATGTCAGTTTTCGGGAACCAATCCAGACTAATGTGGACTGTAGCAAAATATCTCCGTTTGTTTGCGGAAACATATCAACAAATTCTGTAGCAAAAAAATATGGACGTAACTCGCTATCCATATCACAGTCTGAACCTCGCCTGTTCACGGAAAAAAGTTCAACTTTTTTATTCGTTTCTACTATTATAGTGATTCCAATAGAAAAGTCAAATTTAGTGAAGAACTGCCATCGTCTCCACCTTGTCCGTTCTTCATACAGAGAACAGGTCAACAGCTATTTTCGCCCCAACTGATGCCCCAACTCCCATGCACTCGACCTTGGCAAGCTGAAAATTTTAATGGCGATGCTGCTACTTCTTCGCATTCTCTTCCAGTTCCAGCATGTACTTATCAAAGTCAGACATGAACAGCCTATCTTGAATAACACGATATTTTTCAAATTCAGTTTCAGCTTTTGCCTTAGCAATCTCGGCAGTGATTTTGCCTGCATCCTGAAGAACCTCTCTGTCATCAGCCATCAGGAATAGATCCAACCGCTTTGACCAATCCTCCATCGTCATCGGAATATGACGTTCTGCCCGGTCTTCTGCTAAATCCAGATAAGCAGATACAATACGCTCAAGTGAACGCATTTCCTGCTCACTCAGATAATTCTTCGCAACGCTCACATCACTTTTTACGATCTTGCCTTCCGGTGCTGCTGCCCAAGTGGTTAATCCCATATGTGGCTTATCTGCATTGGCTCGCTCATAAATTAACTCCGCTGCTGTATGTCCATGAACCGCATAATGCATCTTGTTCTGCACTTTTGCAAAGAACTGCTTTGTTGTTTTGGCTGTTCGGTCATAATCCAGAGCTGTAGCATAGATATCCGTTATCTTCTGATAGAATCTACGCTCAGACAAACGGATCTCACGAATCTGCTCAAGCAAACGATCAAAGTATTCTGTTGTAAGAACGGAGCCACCATTTTTCAGACGCTCGTCATCCATAACCCAGCCTTTGATGGTGTAGTCCTTCACGATACCATTGGCCCACTTGCGAAACTGCACCGCTCGCTCATTATTTACCTTGAATCCAACAGCAATAATCATTTGAAGATTATAATGTTTCGTATCACGAGTCACCTGACGTGAGCCTTCTGTTTGAACTATCCGGAAATTCCGGATAGTTGAATCTTCCTCAAGCTCTGAGTCGGAATAAATCTTCTTAATATGCTCATTGATTGTACGAACATCCACATCATACAATGTGGCCATCATCTTCTGTGTCAGCCATATATTCTCATCCTCATAGCGCATCTCAATGCTGTCCTGCTGATCACCAATAGAGGCAATATAGGTTAGGTATTCTGCTGCACTGGAACGGATGGCTATTTCGTCTTTTTTCTTTTTCAAATAAGATTTCCTCCATAAATAAAATTTTCGACCTATCTTACTTAATTTCAGTCAAACCAAACGGCTCTTTATCATACAGTCCTGCCGATGTCTTGAATTTTCCT
>CAKQHB010000030.1 GCA_934234215.1 uncultured Cuneatibacter sp. | reverse complement strand
TCAATGCACAGCCCAACGGTCTGAACATCAACAACAATGCTGGTTCTACCCACATTGAGGGTCTGCAGAAGTTCGTGGTAGAGAAGGGCCTGGACATCGGCTTCGCCTATGACGGCGATGCTGATCGTTGCCTGTGTGTGGATGAAAAGGGTAACGTGATCACCGGCGACCATATCCTGTACATCTATGGTTGCTACATGAAGGAACGCGGCAAGCTGCTGACCAATACCGTCGTTACCACGGTCATGTCCAACTTTGGCCTGTATAAGGCTTTTGATGAACAGGGAATCGGTTATGCCAAGACAGCTGTAGGCGACAAATATGTTTACGAGTATATGGCGAAGAACGGCTGCCGTATCGGCGGTGAGCAGAGTGGTCATATTATCTTCAGCAAGTACGCCAGTACGGGTGATGGTATCCTGACCAGTCTGAAAATGATGGAAGTAATGCTTGCCAAGAAACTGCCTATGAGCAAGCTGGCTGAGCCTTTGAAAATCTACCCGCAGGTTCTGGAGAATGTCCGTGTGACTGATAAGAAAGCTGCACAGGATGACGAAGCAGTGCAGGCAGCAGTCAAGGTCGTAGCCGAGGCACTGGGTGACATCGGTCGTATTCTTGTCCGTGAGTCCGGCACTGAACCTGTCGTGCGTGTGATGGTGGAGGCTCCCGACCACGATACCTGCCAGAAGTATGTATCTCAGGTCGTGGAGACCATTAAGAGCAGAGGCTATGCTGTTTGAGTGCGAAGCTGAAACGAGGATGTGGAATCCTGCTGATTGCATCTGTGGTTCTTCTGTCTATCTTGGCGTTGTTGCCCGATGCGGATGTTGACCCCGATGCAGGATACACTGCCTCAGAGTTGAGCATCCGAGAAACCGTAGATGGAAGCGTGACCAGCACAAGCTATGTGAATCCTGATGGTGCAATCACGGATGCCATTGATGTGGGTTATGCGACCGTGTGTAGAATGCGTGATGATAGCGGTCGAGTTGTAGAGGAACGTTATCTTGATGCAAACGGAGACCCTATGGCAAGATATGGGGATTATTACGGATTATCGTATGAATACGATGAAACCGGTACTGTGATAACATATCTTGATGCCGAAGGCAATCCAATAATACGCAGTGATGGATATTCTACTATTGTCAGAACGCTGGTTGATGGCAGGGCTTCCGACGATTTCTACTACGATTTGAACGGACAGCAGGTACAGTGCTCCGGTGGATACTATGGGATTCATCGTGAGTATAACTCTGATGGCCAGAACACTAGTTTGACCTTTCTCGATAAAGATGGTCGTGCAGTGTGTACATCATCTGGATATGCGATTAAGACATATCAGCGTGATATGGATGGTAACGTTGTCGGGGAGCAGTACTTTGACACAGAATGGAATCCTGTAAAGTCTTCGTTTGGTCAGTATGGCGAGTTATACCAGCGCAACGAGCAAGGATATATCGGTCAGATCACCTATCTTGACGTAGACGGCAACCTCGCCCCTACCAATGCAGGCTATACCATCCTCAAACGTACCTATCACAGAGATGGAACAGCAGATACGGATATGTATTTTGATGCGAATGGCAATCCCAAGGCATTGTCTAAAGGGCAGTACGGCATCAAACGCAGTGGCAAGGTGAACCTTCTGCTTGACAGAAACAGCAACGTGATGCCGTGTGTGGACAACCTTCTGAATGGTTTCCCATGCATGGTAGTTGTTTTTGGCTGTGTGGTCTGTTTGCTGATGATTGTTCTTCCGAAGAGTTTAAGCGTGGTACTGACGATTGTTTATGTGGCTTTCATTCTTTATGAAACACTGATGTTTCGTGAGTCAGGGGATGCAAGAACGAACTTTGTCCTCTTTTCCTATGCGGGGAAGTTCTTGAAAGAGCAATCTGTGAGAGTGGGGGTCATCAATAACATCTGGCTATTCATTCCACTTGGAACGGGGCTGTATAGGTGGTTTCAGAAGAAGTGGGTGTTGATTGTTCCGTTTATGATGTCTGTGGCAATCGAAACTACCCAGTATATTACGGGACTTGGCATCGCAGAGTTCGATGATGTGTTCGGTAATACGATGGGCGGATGGATCGGTGTGCTGGTGGCATACATCATAATGGTGTGGCGTAGCGAAATGGTTAGTCATCGTCCTCAAAGCCACTCCACCCTATGAAGGAGTGTGTGAAACTTTTTCTGTAAAATAGTGTTTAAAGGGTTCTTCTATGATAGAATAAATCAATCATAGGAGAGCCTTTTCTTATGGCACGAGCAAAGAAACCCGTGCACCACGTACAAATGCCAGAAGGAAAAAGAAGTATCATTCGTCAGCTGCTGGAAGAGTATGACATCGAGACTGCAGAAGATATTCAGGACGCGCTCAAAGACCTTCTCGGTAGGACCATTAAAGAAATGATGGAAGCAGAAATGGATGACCACCTCGGCTACGAAAGATCGGAGCGTTCCGACAATGACGATTATCGAAACGGTTACAAATCCAAGACCGTAAATAGCAGCTACGGATCTATGCGAATCGATGTTCCTCAGGATCGCAAATCTACCTTTGAACCCAAGGTTGTAAAAAAGCGTCAGAAAGATATTTCCGAGATCGATCAGAAGATCATCTCCATGTATGCAAAGGGAATGACGACCAGACAGACCTCTGAGACGATCGAAGACTGGCAGAATCGTCCTCTGGATGAGGTTTATCCGGTTTTGTATATCGATGCAATCCACTATTCTGTAAGGGATAATGGAGTGGTTCGAAAGCTGGCAGCTTATTGGCTTATTTTTACAACCTGTTGCTTGTATTCTACAAAGAAAAATGCTACGATAAAACCAGTAACAACTCACAATAAGGCAGTTTTCCAGAGAAAAATGGAGGGAGCCGAAGTAGGATGCAGAGTAAGTATGATTATTCGGAACAGATAGTGAGCTATAAAAACAGCGGACAAATAGAGCAAGCGATCGCCTGTGCTGCGGAGGCGCGCGAGATGTACCCTCGGGAGAATATTTTCGAAAAATTCCTGGGAGATTTGTATGTTCAAAAAGGGGATTATGAAAGCGCAGGCAAGTGCTATATTGAGTTCTTAAAAAAGCTTGGGGATAACCGACGTTATTTTAAGCATTTCTCGAATTTTCTGCAGGTATATGCAAAAAATGGGAAGGATATAGAGCACTTTGCATACCAGGTGGAGGAATGTCTGACGGAAAATCTGATCACGGATTCGGTGGTACGGATTAATACCTGCAGAGCCATTGCACCTTATATAGAATTTCCATCGATCGAGCTGTTTGAAGATGATAAAAATTTTGAGAAAGCAATTCATTTTTTACATGACGATTGCATCGGTCATACCAGATATATTTTATATTATAAATTATTGGTGATGAACCACTCTCAGAAAAATAAGAGAATTGATAAATATGTAGTTTCTTCTATGGAGAAGGAGGAACTGTATCCGGAAGCGTTGGAATTGATTGTTCGGGTCCTGGCATATGATAACGATCAGGTTGCGGTGAGGACTCTTTTCCGGATCTGCCGAAAAATGAATGATTATTCGGAGGCAGAAAGATATCTGGAAGTGCATCCGGATACCAAAAAAGCAGGACATTTCAATATTCTATATGAACTGGTATTCTACTATTCCAAAATTGGAGACATCGAAAGCAGAAATGAAACGTTAGAAAAAATCGAAAAGTGCGGAGAAAAAAGTATTCCAATTAAGCGGACACTGTATAACTTCTATTTACAGTTTGGTATGTTGGATAAAGCGACCCAAATCAACAAAGAGATTAATCAGGGGAAAAACGGAAAGGACGAAAATCGAAAGGAACAGGAGATCGAATCAACAGAGGCATTAGTTGGAGCTCTGAGAGAGCTGTTTCAGGAGCTGGAGCATAGCCGAAAGCTGATTTCCATGAGTGAATTGCTAAAGGGATTTTCCCATGAATTAGGTCAGCCAATTACAAATATTCGCTATGGGATCCAATTGTTTCAGATGAAGATGAAACGGGGGATAGATACACGAGAAGAGTTGGAGACACTTTTTGATAACGTGTTAGCTCAGATTTCAAGAATAAAAGATATGTTAGCGAGATTTTCACCGATCACGTCCGAACGTAATGCGCCAAAAGAGTTTTGCGTTGCAGATGAGATTGAGGCAGTTTTTCAGGAGTTTTCATCAAGATTAAGCAAAGAAAGAATTGAGTGGGTAATAGAAAAAGAAACGGATTTTGAATTGTTTGGCGACAATGTAAAGTTTGATCAGATTTTTTATAATCTGATTGGAAATTCTATTTATGCAATCAAGGAAAAAGGAGATGCCGGTCAGATTCGAGTAAAACTGCAACGCAAGGAAAAGGACTCCATTATTATTTTTGAGGATAATGGAGTCGGAATTGATCCCGCCTACAGAAACAAGATTTTCGAGCCGTTTTTTACAACAAAAGATGGTTCGAAGAGCGAAGATGGAGGTGGAGAAGGGCTTGGTCTGTACATTATATGGAATATTGTACAAATGTTTGATGGTCATATCGCATTAGATAAGGAATATAAAAATGGTGCTCGATTTGTAATAACGATAAGCGAGCATGAGAGGGAAAAATGAATAAGATTTTAATTATTGAAGATGAAAAGATGACAGCAGAAGCTGTAAAGGAAGCTCTGGAATTGAACGGAATGTCTGCGGAGATAGCAGAAGATGGAATCCGCGGAATTGAAATGGTGAAGGAAACAGAGTATGATCTGATCCTGCTGGATTTGAAGATGCCGAAACTCAGCGGGGAAGATGTATTAAAAGAGGTTCGAAAGATACGACCGTATGTATTGGTGATTATTTATACAAACTTCAGCGAATTTGCAGATATTAAGGCACTTGCAAATATTGGAATTGATGGCTATGTGAATAAAGGACCGGATGCAGATCTGGAAGAGCTGGTAGAGATGATCAAAGCAAAGCTAGAGCCATTTTCGGAAGAGGACATGGATGCAATACTGGCAGAAGCAAAATTGGGAAAAGGGGAACAATAAACTTTTATGAAGCAATATTTGCTGGATACAAATGCATTTTTTGAGATGCTTAGCTTTTTGGCTGGAAAGAGTGTCAGAAAAGATGGATATGATTTCGCAGATATCCGAAAAGAAAAATGCTATGTTTCAAAAATCACGGAGTTGGAAATATTATCTGTGATTGGAAAGTATGGGCGCGGAATACAAGACCAATGGCAGATCTGCAATCGCCAGACGGATACGCAGGGAACAAGATGCTCACATCGGTACTATCAAAAAGGAACAAAGCCGTGGAATAACCGCTTGTGTATGGCGATGCGGAAATTAGCAAAAGAAATGATGGAGGGCAGAAGTCCGATTTTAAGCATACAAGTGCTGGATATTGACGACAGAATCATAAATCGTGCAGAAGGCTTTCTAATGCATGCGCAGAGATATAAATTTGGTTCACAGGATGCAATTATTGCAGCAACAGCAATCATTCATTCCACACAGGAGGATCCAATGATTGTGGTTACATCAGATAAGGCATTAAGAGCAGCCATGCAAGCAGAAGGAATGAACTTTTTCGTGCCGAAACAGGCAATGCGGACGGAATAGTGATAGATGATTATTCATGGAAAAGATGAGTTGATTAAAAAGCTCCTGAGTAACTGGGAAAAGGCAAACTTATCTCGCTGGAAAGGACAACAAATGGAACTTTTCCGAAAGAAAAATAAAGAACTAGATGACTATTTAAATAATACTGCCAACAACGCAGCAAATAATTATAAGGACGCCGCGCAAAGAGATTTCAAACAGTTTGTTGAGCTGTTTGAGAAAATGAAAGCGTCAAACACGCTTACGGAAAAACAGATTCGGTATTATGAAGGTATGCAGTTAAAATATGAACAGGAACTGCGGGGATTTCATCACTAAGAATTTTCAGAAACAGGAGAAAGAGAATTTATGAAATGATGGTGAGATCATCCTGAAAATGGCGAAAGAAGGAGCTGTCAAAAGACGGATGATGCAGAAAAAGTCGTAGGATTTCACACGGGAAATTTGTTTTTTGGTGGAAGTAATAATTGACAGAAAAAAACAGGAATGATACACTAAGATGAAGTATTTTATGAGGAGTCTGGAAAAACAGAATAGATGAAAAAAAAGTTTCTGTCAAATCTGCCGCGCTGGCAGAAGATTATAATTATAATTTTGCTTGTACTGATTCTGTTGGTTCTCAGTGTTGCCGCCGCTTTTTTCATTTTGCGGGCATCCGGTAAAGGCAAACTGTACGCAGGTGCAGATTCAAACGGCCCGAAGCTGGAGGAGATTGCAGAGAGTGAGAGCGTGGAAGAGGATGACGGATACGAATATCAGGAAGGTGACATTTCTTATAATAATCACGTTTACCGATACAACAGCGATATTCTGACATTTCTGATCCTTGGAATTGACAGTAATGATCCGGTACCGCCTGCGGGCAGTACGACGGATTATCTGAATGGAGGACAGTCTGATGCCATTTTTCTGGCGGTCATGAATCCACATGATAAAAGCTTTTCCATCGTGGCGATTAACCGCAACACGATGACGGATGTGGATATTTATGACAGTGCAAATCAATATATTCGTACAGCTCAGGCACAGATCTGTGTACAGCACGGATATGGCGATGGCAGAGAGCTGAGTTGTGAGAGAGCAGAGCAGGCAGTTTCAAAGCTGATGTATGATCTGCCGATTCATGGTTATTTTTCCATTCGCTATGGTGCAATTCCGGTACTGAATGATTCGGTTGGCGGTGTTGATGTAAAAGCGGCCTGGGATATTCCGGAGCTTGGACTGACAGCCGGTCAGACGACGCATCTTGTTGGACAACAGGCTGTGACATTTGTGCGGGAGCGGGGTGAAGCATTTGATTCCGCAACCGGCAGATTGAACAATGAAAAAGCATATTTATCTGCTTTCATGAAGAAAGTATTTGATGCAACAAAGGCAGATGTCACATTTCCCATTCAGATGTATAATATGGTGAGTGACTATATCATGACAGATATTTCTGTCGATAAGATGACGTATCTTGCCTCGGAGCTGCTTGAATATTCCGTGAAGGATGCAAAGATGTATTCCATTCCGGGCGAGACGATCATGGGAAGTAAGTACGAAGAGTTTTATGTCTATGACATCGGACTCAAAGAGCAGATTTTGAATATTTTCTATGATGTTGTAAAATAACATGATATTAAGACCATTGGTCTGATATAACCCCACACATTATCAAAGGAGGACTATCAATGAAAAAGTTTATGAAGTTTCTTGCAGTTGTTTCCTGCTGCGTAATGGTATTCGCCATGACAGCATTCGCTGCAAAGAGCCCCAGCGCTGGAGACAACTCCGCAACACAGACAGAAAAAGATATGGCCGCAGGTGTAACTGCGAATGATACAACTTATAATGGTCAGAAGGTTCAGATCATTGTAACCCCTACTAAGGAAGTTTATATTAAAGGTGCAGAAGAAGCAGCACAGAAGCTCCTGGGCAGCACCGCTAAGGTTTTGAAGACCTTCGATGCAACCGCAGAGCCGAATGGCGATTTCAGCGCAGGCATTGATGTAACATTCAAAGTAGCAGAGATCAAGGAAGGCATGTCTGTATCTGTTCTTCACATGAAGGCAGATGGTAACTGGGAGAACCTGAAGGTAACAAATGTCAGCAACGGCAGCGTTACTGCAACCTTCACCTCTTTCTCTCCTGTAGCGATTGTGATCAACGCTGCAGCTCCTGGTACCGGTTATCAGGCACCGGTTGCTCTGATTGCAGCAATCATTGCTTGCCTGGCTTGCGCAGTAGTATGCTTCCGCAAGAGAGTATCTAAGTAATAAAAACGATACAAAAAAACAAACAATGTGTGGAGATTGCCCATAAGGCGATAGTTTAAAAGAGTCCTGATCTTTAGGGCTCTTTTCTACTTTATAGAAAAAACGCATCGCTCAGGAAAGCGGTACTCTGCAGGATTTAAATGGTGGAAAGGAAAGATGGAAAAGAAAAAAAAGAGTGGAAAAAAGACCGTGTATACGGTGATTGGAATTGTGGCGCTTGTGGTGGCACTGGTGTGTGTGACGATTCTTGCGGTAAAGCAGTATCGCATGTGGAAAGCAGAGCGTTTGTATGACCAGATGGCAGACGCGACGACGCTTCCGGCAGGTTCGGATGTGACGAAATCCGGTGAGACGGAGACGGAGAGCCTGGCTGCGGAGGAGGATACGGCAGAAGAGCCGGAGGCTTATACGGGTGAAATTCCGGAGAAGAATATTGACTTTGATGAACTGCATGCGACGATTTCTGAGGATATTTATGCGTGGATCTATATCCCGAATACACATGTAGATTACCCGATTTTTCAGGATCCGGTGGATAACACCTATTATCTGACGCATAATGTGGATGGCAGCGAAGGATATCCCGGCTGTATTTACACGGAGAACTATAATTCCAAGGACTTCTCGGATCCGCATACGGTTATTTATGGTCATAACATGCGTGACACGACGATGTTCTCGGATTTACATTTGTATGAAGATCAGGCATTTTTTGATAACAACCGCTATGTCTTTATTTACACAGAGGATGGACAGACGCTGGTGTACAAAATCTTTGCGGCTTATCAGACGAACAATTCCCATCAGCTGTTGAATTTTGATTTTTCGGATCCGCATACATTACTGGAATATCTGCAAAATACACCGCTGCGCATGCAGGAGCCGTACATTTATGATGATACGACCGAGTTTTCGGAGGACGATCAGATTCTGACACTCTCGACCTGTGTGATTCAGGAGAGACAGTTCCATTTGAGATATCTGGTGCAGGCGCTGAGAGTGAAGTAAGAAAATAAAAAAGCAACAAAAGCTGCGGATAACCGTGGCTTTTGTTGCAGCATAGGCGTGGGAAAGGGGAGAAATGACAGACACAGAAAAGAGCTTAGAAGCATTAAGAATTTCTCCATCAGAAGAAACGCTTTGGAACTGCATCCTCGTCTTTCAGCATCAGTCTTTTCTGACCTTTTCCGGATTGCCGTTTTCGTATACTTTGCGCAAGGGCAAGCATGGGGAGTACACAAAGGAGCTGTGGATCGACCGGCGGGAAGACAGCAAGAGTCTGGTTTGGAGCTCGGTCGTGCTGGCATTTCACCATATCACAGAGTTTGGGGCGGTCGTGGAGCGCCCGAAGGCATTGGGGGATATCCGCGGCGTGTCGTATATTTATGGGATCTTTTATCAGTTTGGACTGATCGATGTGCCGGAAAAAGAGAAAGAGAAGATGCGGATTCGGGGGAATTCAGAAGAAATTTAATGGAGTAAAGAAAATTAAAAAGAACGCTTGTTCGATTTCAAAAGCTGTGCTATACTGATTTTGGACTAAGATAGTAGGGACGAGAAGGTGGGAATTGGTGATGCTTGAAAATGCGACGACGGAACAGCGGGAAATGATTCAGAATACCGAAGGATACCAGCGTGTCTGCGCGGTGCCCGGCTCCGGCAAGACATTCTCTTTGATACATAGAATGGCGTATCTGATTACAGAGTTATATATTGATCCGTCTTCCATTCAGGCGATCACTTTTACGAACAAGGCAGCGAGACAGATGACGAACCGCCTGAAAAGCTTAGTAGGGGATAAGGCGGAGTGCTTTACCGGTACCTTTCATGGGAAGTGCAATGAGATTTTGAAAGAGGAGTCGTATCGCCTGTCCTGGCCGAAGAATTTTTCGATTCTGGATAAGCATGCGCAGGTGGATCTGATCCGTTTGATCGCGGAGGAGCAGGGGATTTCTTTGAAAGATCATACCGCCGCCTATTATGTGGACCTCATTGCGGCAAGAAAACAGACCGTAGATTATGTGAGTCGCTATCTGATGGGCTCGGAGAAAACGCGACTGACAGAGGCAATCGCACAGGCGACGGCAGAGGATGACCGGATGTATCTCAATTATCTGTTGAAGCAGCGGGAAAATTATGTCGTGGACTTTCAGGATCTGATGATGATGGCGCTGTATATATTGACGCATTATCGGGATGCATTGGAGAAGTGGCAGGATCGCTGTCAGTATCTGCTGTGTGATGAATATCAGGATGTAAACAATCATCAGGAGCTGCTGCTGGAGCTTTTGAGCGGCAAGTTTCATAATCTGACAGTGGTTGGCGATGACGACCAGTGTATTTATGGCTGGCGCGGTTCCAAAGTAGAATACATGATCGCATTCGATGAGAAGTATCCGAATGTGCGGGATTTTTATCTGAGTCGAAATTTTCGCAGTACACCGGAGATCGTGGATGCGGCGAATTCCCTGATCCGGGCAAATCAGAGTCGGCTGACAAAGAAGATGTATACGGAGAACCCACATGGTCCGAAGCCGGTATATTATCAGGCGAAGACAGAGGGGCTGGAATCTCTTTGGATTGCGAATACGATCCAAGATGCGGTTGCAGTCGGAGCGAATTATAAGAAGCATTGTGTGTTAGTGCGTTCTGCATCCCAGACACGTTCACTGGAAGAGGCATTTGTGCAGAAGGGGATTCCGTACAAGATCCTCAGTGGAGCGACGTTTTACGGGTCCGAGGAGATTCGAACCGTGCTGGCGTATCTGCGGATGATCTACTCGCTGAATGATCTGGATTTCGAGTGGACGATCAAGCGCCCGCGCAAAGGCTTCGGAAAGAAATCTTTAGAGAAGTTGAAAGAGTATGCCGTGAAACGTGGAAGAGGAATGACGTTGTTTCAGGCATTGGGCGAGCAGATCCGGGATGGTGTGGTGAAACGGCAGGATGTGATCACCTATTATGATACGATGCGGGAGCTGCATGAAACGTATCGAAAACACAGCTGTAGCGAGTTAGTAAATCTCGCACTGGATCTGGGATACCGCAGAGAGCTGCAGCAGGACATTGATCAGAAACGCTTGGATAATGTGACAGAGCTGCTGGCAACGATCAGTGCGCTGGAAGCGGAGAACGATCAGGATCTGCCCCTGGATGAATTACTGGCGCACTTTGCCCTGTTTGCCAATCAGGATGATGACACGGAGAAGGATGCCGTAAAAGTCATGACGATCCATACGGCGAAAGGATTGGAGTTTGATACGGTCTTTGTCTGTGGTCTGGTAGAAGGACAGTTTCCCAGCAAGAAGCTGCGCAATCAGGATGAATTCGAGGAAGAACGCCGCCTGTTTTATGTGGCGATGACAAGAGCGATTCGCAAATTGTATTTGAGCAGTTATGGAGCGAAAAGTGACTTTTTCCCTGCCAGACAGTCCAGCTTTCTTGGAGATCTGGATGTGCGATGCCTGGATTGCATCAAAGGAAGTCGGATTCTGATGGGACAGAATTTTTCTCCGATTGTAGACAAGGCAGAGTTCGCGGAGGGAGACCAGGTGAGACATCCGGCATTTGGCGTGGGGACAATCGTGAAAGTGGATGAGCAAAAGCAGACCTATGACATCCGATTTGAGAAGATGCCGGAGACCGTGAGGAGAGTGCTGTTTCGGGCACCGCTGGAACGGGTGTGAAAAGGAAGAATTATATGGTAGAATCAGACTTGAAGGTTGACGGAGTTTATTATAGACATATGTAAGGCACAGAAAGGAAGAGAAACTTTGATCTATGTACTTTCCGATATTCACGGAAACACAAGGCGTTTCCGTTCGGTTTTAAACCAGATCACCTGGGGCGAGAATGATTGGTTATATGTTCTGGGAGATATGGCGGATCGCGGTGCAGATGGCATCGCAATTATGGAAGAGCTGATGCATCGACCAAACACGGTTGTGTTGCAGGGCAATCATGAGCGGATGCTTCTGGATGTGTTCCATGAACCGGACAATGAAAAATTTACGAATCGCTGGCACCGCAATGGCGGCGATGTGACGAAGCAGGCATTTGAGGCATTGCCGCAGGAGCGGAGAGAGGCACTGATCACCTGGCTGGAGCAGTTGCCGTTGGAAATCAATCTGGAAATCAACGGTCAGAAATACTGCCTCGTCCATGCGGCTCCGCGGGAATTGTATGATCAGTTTGAGACAGACAATGATCTGGATATGTACACGGTCTGGTATCGGGTGCAGCCGGAGGAGAAGCTGTTTCCCGACCGAATCACGGTATTTGGACATACCCCGACATTGAATTTTCAGGATACGAGACCACTCAGTGTCTGGTATGGAGATCACCGGATCGCCATTGACTGTGGAGCGGCGTATGAGGAGCCGGGATGCAGACTTGCATGTGTTCGTCTGGACGATGGGAAAGTGTTCTATTCGGAAGAAAATACACAACTGGTGTAAAACAATAAATATTCCATAAAATTACAAAAACGTATTGCATTCATGAGACCCCTTCTCTATAATGAATGCAATACGTTTTTGCTTTGCTGGTTTTATTTTGGCTTTACAGAAAAATAGGGGAAAGTTATAATACAGATAGGTCATTTCCTTCTCACTGGATGGCGCTGTCTGTAACAAAGGAGGAGGGGATGTCTTGAATACAGAAATGAAAAATGCGATTGAAGCAGCAGATGCCAAGGCACAGTATGATGCCTGTGCAAAGCGGCTTTTAGGGCAGAAAAGTATCCTGGCACATATTCTGGTACGAACGGTAAAAGAATTCCGGAATATGGATCCAAGGGATGTAGAGGAGTATATCGAGGGAGAGCCTTACATTAGTTCGGTTCCAGTGGAACCTGGGCTTACCAATCGGATTGAAAATCGAGCCGGGCAGCGTGTAGTCGGATTCAATACGGAGAATGCAGAGATCGGAGAAGGATTAGTACGGTTTGATATCGTCTGCTATGTTCGGATGAGGGATGGGCTTTCACAGGTGATCCTTAATATCGAAGCACAGAAAGAAGAACCGTTTGAATATGATATTTTAAACCGGGCAGTCTTCTATGCAAGCCGTTTGATCTCCTCGCAGAAGGAACGGGATTTTAAGAACACCAATTATAACGACATCAAGAGGGTCTATTCGATATGGGTCTGCATGAACATGAAGACAAACTGCCTGAATTATTTTCATTTGACAGAGGAACAGCTGCTTGGAGACTATCAGTGGAAGGGAAAGCGTGATCTGCTGAATATTATGATGATTGGTCTGGCAGAAAACATCCCGGAGCGTTCAGAAGAGTACGAATTACATCGAATGTTAGGGGCATTGTTGTCCCCCACATTAGAGGTAGAAGAGAGGTTGGATATTCTGGAAACAGAATACCGGATTCCGGTTGAAAATGGAATCAGAGAGGATGTGAGGACGATGTGTAATCTGAGTGAAGGCATTGAAGAAAAAGGCATTGAGCGAGGTCAGAAAGAAACAGAAAAAAAGATTATCTTAAATATGTCCCGTCAGGGTTTTACATCAGAGCAGATTGCAGCTGCTACGGAGAAGACCATTTCGGATATCGAAGATTTGCTGAAAAGAGAGAAAAGTCACATCGAGAAATGAAAGAGGAGTTTACGATGATTCTTACTACCCCACGCTTGACGCTTCGCCCCTGGACAGAGGCTGATGCGGAGGCTTTATATGAGTATGCCAGTGATCCGGCGGTTGGTCCGGCAGCTGGATGGAATCCCCACGAGAGTGTGGATGCGAGTTTGGATGTGATCCGCAGTGTATTTTGCGGACAGGAATGTTATGCAATCTGTGAGCGCGACAGTGACCGTCCGATCGGAGCAATTGAGCTGATGCCGGGCGGCGCAACGATGTCGACGGACCGCAAAGATGAGTGTGAGCTGGGCTACTGGCTTGGAAGACCGTTCTGGGGCAGAGGCTATATGCCGGAGGCGGCGGAGGAGCTGCTGCGCAGAGGATTTGAAGAGCTGCATTTGAGAGGCATCTGGTGTGCTTATTATGAAGGTAACGAAAAATCAAAGCGTGTGCAGGAAAAACTGGGATTTGTGTATCATCACACAGCAGAGCATGTGTTTGTGGAGATGATGGAGGAATATCGCACAGAGATTTTTAACTATATGTCGAAGGCGCAGTGGGAAGAGCATACCGCGCGTTCAAAATAAATAAAAAAGGAAGGGAAATGATCCGGTAAACAACACCTATGTTGGACTGGGTGAAGTTGTCGGAAAAGCATTCGGCGATGGCATGAAGTTAAAATAATTCCACGAGAAATACGGCGGCACAGGCAGCCACAGCAACGGTTGTCAGTCCTTTTCCTTTCAGAGAGAGGAGGACTGCGACGATCAGACCTGCGGCTGCACTGAGCCAGGAGTTTGTGGCGTAAAAGATCGCCGGGATCGTCATGGCGGTCAGAACCGCATAGGGGATGTAGTACAGAAATGACCGGATAAAACGGTTCCGGATCTTTTGACGGATTGCAACGAATGGAATCACGCGGATCAGGTAGGTCGATCCGGCAAGGATCAGCAAGTATAAGAAGAATACTTTATTATTCATAGTTCGTTCTCCTCTTCTTTTACAGGGAACAGCAGAGCACCAATGACTGCAGCAGTAATCGCAACGACAGTGATGGTGATGCCGTCAGAGATGTCGGACAGAATCGGCACATAGCGGAACAGACAGCTAAATAAAATCGCAAGACTCACGACCAGTACCACCGGGCGTGATTTTTTCATCTCGGGGACGATGATTGCGACGAACATGCCGTAGATCGCAAGGCTCAGAGCGCTCATGAGGCGATCGGGAAGGATACTTCCCAGCAATGCACCCAGCAGCGTTCCAAGCGCCCAGCCGAGATAGGGCAGGGTGGCGAGTCCGGCAAAAAAGCTGCGGGTGATGGACTCTTCCTGCGTCGCAACGGCGAAAATCTCGTCTGTCATCATGAAACCGAGAAGCCAGCGGGACAATCCGCGAAAGCGGGAGTCAGCCTTTTGCCCGACGGAGATAGACATAAAGGAATAACGAATGTTGATGGTGATCTGAGAGATCAGCATTTGGATATATTGACCGGTCTGCTGCATGAGACCGATGCCGGCAAACTGACCGGCGGAGGTAACGGTCGTCATGGAGACGAGCAGTGCCTGCCACCAGGACAGTCCGTAAGAGATTGCCATAATACCAAAAGTAAAAGAAACAGACAGGTAGCCAAGGGCGATTGGAATGCCCGCCCGCAGTCCGCGTGAATATTGATTCATGTTCGCTCCATTCCGGAGTGCAGCGGCTGCGCTCCGATTCGAATAAAAATAGACTCGCAAACAGAGTCCATCTGTCATTCTAGCACATTTTCGGAGAAAAGAAACCCTGACAGGTTCAGAAAACGGCGAAAAATCCATATTTTCCAGAAGAAACGACTGTTGGAGAACCAAACAATATGCTATACTTGGTCTGTTATACACAAAAAAGGGGAAAAACTTTATGCTATCAGTAATTGAATCAGTAAACAGTGCAGTCAACAGTTTCATCTGGGGTGTGCCCGCAATGATCTGCATCATCGGAGTCGGTCTTTACCTGAGTATCCGCACGAATTTCCTGCAGATCCGGAAGTTTCCGTATGCGATGAAGGTCATAGTTGGACGAATGATGCGCAAGAGGGAAGCATCAGAAGGTGCGCTGACACCGTTTCAGGCAGTGTGCACCGCACTTGCGGCGACGGTCGGAACGGGAAATGTGGCGGGTGTGGCAGGCGCCATTGCCATCGGAGGTCCGGGAGCCGTGTTCTGGATGTGGATTTCCGCGTTGCTTGGAATGTGTACGAAATTTTCAGAAGTAACGCTGGCGGTGCATTTCCGCGAGAAGAATGAGCACGGAGATCTGGTGGGCGGTCCGATGTATTACATTAAGAACGGACTGAAAAAACATTGGCATTGGCTGGCGTATTTATTTGCTGCATTTGGTGTTCTGACCGTATTCGGAACGGGAAATGCCACACAGGTTAATACGATCACGACCGCGATCAACACGGCGTTGTACAATTATGGATTGCTGGCTCCGGAGGCGGCTTCCAGACTGAATCTCATCATTGGCATTGTGCTGGCAGTGCTGATCGGACTGATCCTGATCGGTGGAATCAAGAGAATCGGGCAGGTTACGGAGAAGCTTGTGCCATTCATGGCAGTTTTGTATATCCTGCTGGCAATCGGCGTTGTTGTGATCAACTTTCGCTCGATTCCGGGTGTTTTCGCACAGATTTTCGAAGGCGCGTTCCGTCCATCCGCAGTGACCGGCGGTGCAGTGGGCAGCTTTTTCCTGAGCATGAAAAAGGGTGTTTCCAGAGGTATTTTCTCGAACGAAGCCGGTCTTGGTACCGGTTCCATCGCCCATGCCTGTGCGGACACAAGAAAGCCGGTGAAGCAGGGCTTTTTCGGTATTTTTGAAGTGTTTGTGGATACCATTGTGATCTGTACGTTGACAGCGCTTGTGATTCTGTGCAGCGGTGTGCCGGTTGAATATGGCATGGATGCCGGAGCAGAGCTGACGATCAGTGGATTTACATCGGTCTACGGTGGCTGGGTGTCGATCTTTGCGGCGGTTGCGATGTGCTGCTTTGCATTTTCCACGATCATCGGCTGGGGATTGTACGGAACGAGATGTATGGAATTCCTGTTTGGAGAGAAGGCAAATAAGCCGTTTATGTTGGTATATGCGCTGGTGGCGATCATCGGTGCAACAATGAATTTCGGTCTGATGTGGAGCATCGCGGAGACATTTAACGGTCTGATGGTCATTCCAAACCTGATCGCAGTCTTCCTGCTGTCGGGTGTTGTTGTAAAATTAGTAAAAGATTATTTTGAAGATGAGGGGAATAAGTAAGGTGAAAAGAGAATCATTTAAATCCAGACTGGGCTTTTTATTGGTGAGCGCAGGTTGTGCGATTGGAATCGGAAATGTATGGAGATTTCCGTATGTAGTTGGTGAGAATGGCGGTGGAATCTTTGTATTATTTTATCTGCTTTTCCTGATTATTATGGGACTTCCGGTTCTGACGATGGAGCTGGCAGTTGGCCGTGCCAGCAGAAAGAGCGCCGTGCTGGGATATCAGGCTCTGGAGAAAAAGGGCAGCAAATGGCATCTGCATGGCTGGGTCGCAATGTTTGGCTGCTATATGCTGATGATGTATTACACCACCGTTTCCGGATGGATGGTGAGCTATTTCGCAAAGTTTTTAACCGGCGAATTTACGACTGGCATGACAGTTGAGCAGACAGCGGCCGTATTTGGAAATCTGCTGGCAGATCCGAAGCAGATGGCATTCTGGATGATCGCAACGGTGGTTGTGGGATTTCTGGTGTGCAGCCGTGGTCTGCAGAATGGTCTGGAAAAGATCAGTAAGGTCATGATGTGCGCCCTGCTGGTTCTGATCGTTGCGCTGGCAGTACACAGTCTGACCCTGTCCGGTGCAGCCGAAGGTGTGAAGTTTTATCTGATTCCAAATCTGGAGACCGTTGCAAATGTCGGTCTGAAAAATGTCGTTACCGCAGCGATGAACCAGGCATTCTTTACCCTGAGTCTCGGTGTTGCAGCGATGGAGATCTTTGGAAGCTATATGAGCAAGGATCACACACTGGCAGGAGAAGGTGTACATATTTGCGGTCTGGATACATTTGTTGCGATCATGGCAGGTCTGATCATTTTCCCGGCTTGCTTCAGCTATGGTGTGGAAGTACAGGCCGGTCCTTCGCTGATCTTTGTGACACTGCCGAATGTCTTTGTGAATATGGGCGGCGGCAGAGTTTGGGGAAGCCTGTTCTTCTTATTTATGACATTCGCTAGCTTTTCAACGGTCATTGCGGTATTCGAAAATATTATGTCCTTCTGCATCGACATGTTTGGATGGAGCCGCAGGAAGGCAGCGCTGGTCAATGGTGTGATCCTGTTGCTTGCCAGTCTGCCGTGTGTATTTGGGTATAATATCTGGAGTGATCTGCATCTGATCGGCGGAAGAGATGTGCTGGACAGTGAGGACTTTATTGTAAGTAATCTGCTGCTGCCCATCGGTTCTCTGATCTATCTGCTGTTCTGTGTGACAAAGTGGGGCTGGGGATTTGACAACTATCTGGAAGAAGCAAATACCGGAAGAGGACTGAAGCTTTCTGCAAAGCTAAAGCCGTATTTCCAGTTTATCCTTCCGCTGCTGATCGTATTTATCCTGATTCAGGGATTAGTATAATTTTAAAATGAGGGCGTACTATGATTTGTGAAAATTGCGGGGCAGAGTATGATGAGCATTTGCTGTTGTGTCCATACTGCGGCACGGAGAATGACCGGGCGGCACAGTTGGAACATCAGAAAGAGCTGCATGATCTGAATGAAAAGACGGAGAAGCTGCGTCAGGCACCGGAGCGTGCTGCCAGAAAAGGCAG
This sequence comes from uncultured Cuneatibacter sp., assembly GCA_934234215.1. Lineage (GTDB taxonomy): Bacteria > Bacillota > Clostridia > Lachnospirales > Lachnospiraceae > CAKQHB01. The sequence continues at coordinate 12,488 of CAKQHB010000030.1, read as the reverse complement.
TCAGATCGTGACGAAGATGGCGGTTGCTGCAGTAATTGGTGTTCTGGTTGTTGCTGCGGTGATTTGGGTTGTGACCCGGATCCAGGCGGGAAATGCTTTGGGCCAACAGGAAAAGCAGCTGGCGCAGTTGGAAGAGTATTACGAAGCCGGCGATTATGAGCAAATGGAACAATACCTCGACAGTCTGGAATATGGTTACAGCTCCACCTTTGCGAAGTATCGCAATGCGGTGGACTGGAATCAATTGATGGAATATCAGCTGGACATGATGGAGAACGATGCGGAGTATGCAAAGCAGGGCGGCATTGTGGGTGTGTCGGAGCTGGAATTTGGTATGAACTGGACCTTCGAGACGCTGTATGACATTGCAGAGCAGGCGAAGAGACAGTATCCTCACGGAGAACAGGCTGTGGGAGAAGAAGTCACGAAACAGCTGACCGAGGCATTGAAAGAGCATTATCAGTTGACGGACGAGGAAATCGCCACCGGCATTTCAATGCAGGGAGATCAGAATCTGGAAGAGTCCGCATATGAGAGTATGGCGGAGGACGCACTGGAGCGCATGGAGGAACAGAAGTAAATGAAGTGTAAAAACTGTGGCGGCAATTACCGCAGTACCGAGCTGATCTGTCCGTACTGCGGCACGGAGAATTTGCTGGGGCGCATGTGGGCGGCGCAGAAGAGTGAGGCGGAAAAAGAGTACGAGCAGGTACAGATGGCGACAGGCAAGGCTTTTTCGCCCTATGTGATGAACCGTATTCTGAATCGAATGCTGGTGATCACCATCGGAATCGTGCTGCTCAGTATTGTGGTCGTGATCGCAGCGGCATTTGTGCGCAGTGCGAAAACCTCTTATAATCAAAAGCATCATGGTGCGGAAATGAAGGCGCAGCTGGAGCAGTATTACGCGGACGGGGAGTTCGGGCAGATGTATCAGTATCTGAGTGAGAACGAACTGTTTGGCGTGGAGGATTATTACGCATACAATCAGATTGCGCTGCTGTATTATAATTACGACCGCTATCTGACGGAGAAGATGACGTTCCTGGGCATGACGCCGGAGAAGCAGCAGGAGGACACGTTTAACCTTGAGTATTCCATCCGGGATTCTCAGGATGTGTATACATTGGATGAAGGTATTTATTCAGAGTTGGACTCTCGGAATGAAGCGCAATATAAAGAATGGTGTCAGGAGATCCTTGCTTATTGGAAGGGAACGCTTGGCATGACAGACGATGAGGTGGCGCTGCTGGCGGAAGACGACTGGTCCAAGTCAGCGGAGATCGATGCGTTGATCGAGACGGTACGTGAAAGAGAGGCGTGGACTGATGCAGAAGAATAAAAAAAGAACACATCCGTTTCTCAGTATTGTGTGGAAGATCGCAGCGTTGCTGTTTATCGGACTGTTTTTGTATGCGGAAGTGACTTACCTGATGGACAGCATCAAAGAACATAATGTGGACACTTACGATCAGGCGGAGCAGATCCGCTTTTTGGACAACTATTATTACGAAGGCAAATATGGCAATGTGCGGGAATTGTTGTCGCTGTATGATCTGTATGATGACGTTTATGATAAGTACTGGGAAGCTGCGGATGGTAATCTGGACTATCTGGAATACCGGCAGTGGAAGCGTGCAGAGGCAGCTGGTGTGGAAGGCAGCGCTGCGCAGGTGGAGCAGTATCGGGAAAAGGTGCTGGCAAATGCGGAAAACTGTCAGTTTTCCAGCAATCAGAGACAGCTGGATGAATATGCCGATGCGGTGAAAAGTGAGTAGGTGAAAGAAGAGTATGAAAGATCTGACAAAGGGGAGTCCGGCAAAGGTAATCCTGCAGTTCGCGCTGCCGGTGCTGATCGGACAGCTGCTGCAGTTGTGCTACAGTCTGGCGGATACACGCATTGTCAGCACGCTTCTGGGAGAACAGGCGCTTTCCGCAGTTGGAGCGACATCGGCGCTCAGTGCATTGCTAGTGTCACTTTTGACGAATCTGGCAAATGGATTCGCGATCATCGTGGCGCGGTATTTTGGCGCAAATGACGAGGACATGGTGAAGCGCACCGTTGCGTGGACGTTCGGATGCAGCATTTTGCTGGCTCTGGCGATTTCCATCGGAACAGTGCTGGGGATGCCGCTGATCCTGCATAGGCTGCACACGCCGGACGAGATTTATTCTCAGGCGAGACAGTACATCAGCATTGTATTTGGCGGTGCGGTGATCTCGATTTTGTATAACAGCAGTGCAGCAGTCCTGCGTGCCATCGGAGATACGGTGACACCGGTACTGTTTTTGCTGCTGTCCGTTATTTTGAATATTGCGGGGGATTTCTTCTGTATTCAGGTGCTGCATCTGGGCGTTGCCGGAGCTGCCATCGCGACAGTAGCTGCACAGCTGATCGCAATGGTTGCCTGTGTGACCTATATGTGGAAGCGCTATGAACTGCTGCGGATTGGGCGGGCAGATTTTCGAAAACCGGGAAAGATCGTTCAGATGCTGTTGGGATGCGGTCTATCCATGGGATTGATGGGCTGCATCGTCAATATCGGCAGTGTGTGTCTGCAAATGGGAATCAACAGTCTCGGACAGGATATCATCGTGGCACATACCGCCGCCCGTAAGATCAGTGAGATTTTCATGCTGATGTTCGGTGTGCTGGGCAGCACGATGGCAACGTACAGCAGCCAGAATTATGGAGCGGGCTGTTACGAAAGAATCCGCACCGGACTGAAGCAGGTATTGCTCATCGGCTGGTGCTGGTGTGCACTGGTATTGCTTCTGAGTTATACACTGTCTCCGGCGTTGGTGCGGATGGTGACGGGTACCGTTAATGCAGTTGTACTGGAAAATGCCTCTTACTATCTGAAGGTGGACACGCTGTTTTATGTGATCCCGGTGGCAATCGCAATCCTGCGAAATACGCTGCAGGGAATTGGCGACCATACAACACCCATCGTTTCTTCCGGCATCGAGTGTGTCGGAAAGGTGCTGATTGTATTTTTACTTGTTCCGCCGCTGGGATACTTTGGTATCATCCTGGCGGAGCCGATCGTCTGGATCATCATGGTAATCCCGCTGATCATTCAGATTGTGCGGAATCCGGTGATGCGCCATCTGTCAGATTCAGACGCCGTTTCGTATCACGAATGACATAGACGTACATAATGAGCAGCAGTGCAGAGGCAAGGATCCAGGCTAGAGGACTTGCCATGCAGACACCCCAGTAGCTGTTATGCTTGGCTGCGAGAACCGCTGCAACACCGCGGCCGACAAGCTCTGCGATACCGGCGGTCATCGGCAGCAGTCCGTAGCCCATGCCCTGAATGCCGTTTCGGAAGACGTTGACGATGGTCAGCGGGAACAGGAATAGAGAAGAACACTTTAACATCGTGTCCACAAGAGGAGCAACGGTGTCAAAGTCTTCGTTAATAAACATTCCGGTGGCATGGTAGCCAAAGTAGTAGAGCAATATGCCAAGCACAGCGGAATAGGCAAATGTAATGAAGGTCGCAGTGCGGAAGCCCTGACGGATGCGGTCGAGACGGCGGGCACCGGTGTTTTGTGCACAGTAGGTCGCCATCGTGACACCGATCGCACCGTAGAACTGGTTCGCCAGCTGGTCGAACTTGCTGGCAGCGGTGAAGGCTGCGACATGCAGAGATCCCAGCCCATTCAGTGCAGTCTGTACCATGACACTGCCGATCGCTGTGATGGAATACTGGAATGCCATCGGCAGTCCGATGGACAGCTCTCTGCGGGCGATGATCTTATCGAAACGCCAGTCAGAACGGGTCAGATGCAGGATCGGAACCTTGCGAACGATGTAGATCAATGCGAGAATTCCGGAAAGTCCCTGAGAAATGACGGTGGCGATGGCTGCACCGGCAACACCAAGCGGAATTACAAGGATCAGAAGAAGATCCAGGACGATGTTCATACAGGCGGAGAAAATCAGGAAGTACAGCGGCACGCGGCTGTTGCCAAGTGCGCGAAGGATCCCGGCGAGCAGGTTATACAGAACCTGTGCAAAAATACCGCCGCAGATAATCATAATATAAGTATAAGAACCATCGAAGATATCCTCAGGCGTGTTCATCAGGGTCAGCAGACCACGCATGCCGATCATACTGAGGATCGTCATAACGATGGAAGCTGCGATGCTGAGGATTGCGGCGGTGCCGACACTGCGGCGCATGCCATCCAGATCTCCGGCACCGAAACGCTGACTGGTAAGGACGGTGAATCCGGCAGTCAGACCCATCAGAAATCCAAGGATCAGAAAGTTAATATTACCGGTGGCACCGACGGCTGCGAGAGCCTTTGTGCCGACAAACTTTCCAACGATGATCGTATCCACCATGCTGTACAGCTGCTGGAACAGATTTCCGAGAAAGATGGGAAGAACAAATTCCAGAATGATGCGGGCGGGATTGCCCACGGTCATGTTCTTTTCCATAACAAATGTACCCCCTTCAATGGCTTTTCCAAAAGCTTGTTCAGACATTGTAGCACCGGGCTATTTTCCATGCAAGACGGCAATGATGCAACAAAATCAGACAGTGCAGACAGCCATTTTTGGCGTGATTCACGAGATTGACAAAAGTACGTTCTGTATAGTATAATAAAAGTCCGCGCAGCCGGGGAAGTAGCGGCACCTTGTACCTGAAATCCGCTATAGCAGGGGTGATATCCTGTCTGAGGGATGCTTCCTGCGGGGCTGCCCATCATAAGTGGCGTTGATGTCTGGGTCTTACGCAACAGATCCCCGTGAACCGTGTCAGGTTGGGAACAAAGCAGCACTAAGCGGGACCATTTGTGTGCCGTGAGGTCGCCTGGGCTGAGTTGGCTGTGGTGGTAACGTCCGTGGGTTGGTTTCGAAGCAGGATGCGCGGAAAAAAAGCATTTTCAAAACAGAGCGTGCAGGAGATACATTCCCTTGTCATTCTCTGTTTTTTCTTTACTTTTGTATCCGATGAGAGTAAAATGATACTAGGTTTGAGTTCGAGAAGAACATTTTCTCGCCTGAGAGAAATACACAGGAGGTATCATTGTCATATGAGAGTAGGAATGCTGACCAGCGGCGGAGACTGCCAGAGCCTGAATGCGACGATGCGTGGTGTTGCAAAGTCCCTGTATAACCTGGACGAAGATGTGGAGATCATTGGTTTCGAAGAGGGATATCGTGGACTGATGTACGGAGATTACCGGATCATGAAGCCGAGAGACTTCTCTGGCATTTTGACAGAGGGCGGCACGATCCTCGGCACATCCAGACAGCCGTTTAAGCTGATGCGGGAACCGGATGCCAACGGACTGGACAAAGTAAAAGCAATGAAAGACACCTATTCCAAGCTGAAGCTGGATTGCCTGGTTGTACTGGGCGGCAACGGCAGCCAGAAGACCGCAAATCTTCTGAGCGAAGAGGGACTGAATGTGATCGGTCTGCCGAAGACCATTGACAATGACCTGTGGGGAACCGATATGACATTCGGATTCCAGAGTGCAGTGAACATTGCGACGGATGCGATCGACTGTATCCACACAACTGCAGCTTCCCACGGCAGAGTTTTCATCGTAGAGGTTATGGGACATAAGGTTGGCTGGCTGACACTTCATGCCGGTATTGCAGGCGGTGCAGATGTCATCCTGATCCCGGAGATCCCGTATGATATCAACGTTGTTGCAGACGCCATCAAGCGTCGTGCAAAGAACGGCTCCCGTTTCTCCATTCTGGCAGTGGCAGAGGGTGCGATCTCCAAGGAGGATGCAGCTCTTTCCAAGAAGCAGCTGAAGGAGAAGCGTGCCAACGAGCCGGTTTATCCGTCCGTTTCTTATAAGATCGGTGCGGAGATCGAGAAACTGACCGGACAGGAGGTTCGTGTCACCGTTCCGGGACACACCCAGCGCGGCGGCAGTCCCTGCCCTTACGACCGTGTGCTGTCTACCCGTCTGGGCGCAGCCGCAGGGCGCATGATTATGGAAGGCAAGTATGGCTTCTTAGTAGGTATTAAGAATAACGAGATCACACAGGTACCGCTCTCCGACGTAGCGGGTAAGTTAAAGATGGTCGATCTGAACAGCTCTATCATCAAGGAGATTCAGGACATCGGCATCTGTCTGGGAGATCATCTGGACTGATGGATCAGTCAAAATAAGACAGGAGGATACGCATGGCATACACCGCTCTCTATCGAAAATGGCGCCCGCAGACATTTGAAGATGTCCGGGGACAGGAGCATATTGTAACAGCTCTCAGAAATCAGATAAATAGCGGTCGTATCGGCCATGCGTATTTGTTTTGCGGAACCCGTGGTACCGGTAAGACGAGTATTGCGAAGATTCTGGCGAGAGCAGTAAACTGCGAACATCCGGTGAATGGCAGTCCGTGCAACAAGTGTGCGTCCTGTCAGGCAATCCTGAACGGCTCATCGATGAATGTTGTGGAGATCGATGCGGCATCCAACAACGGTGTCGATAACATCCGTGAGATTCGGGACGAGGTTCGCTATTCGCCTACCGATGCGAAATATCGGGTATATATTATTGACGAGGTGCACATGCTTTCCGCAGGTGCATTCAACGCATTGTTAAAGACGCTGGAGGAGCCGCCGTCCTATGTCATCTTTATTCTGGCGACGACGGAAGTGCACCGGATTCCGATCACGGTGCTGTCCCGCTGCCAGCGTTATGATTTCCGACGGATCAGTACGGACACGCTGTATGATCAGCTGAAAAAACTGACAGATGCCGAGGGCATTGCCATTGAGGAAAAGGCACTGCGTTATATTGCCCGTCTGGGCGATGGCTCTATGCGTGATTCCCAGAGCTTGCTGGAGCAGTGCGTGGCGTTTTCCTTCGGGGAGACGATGACCTATGAGAAGGTGCTGGATGTGCTGGGCGCAGTAGATACATCGGTATTCAGCCGATTACTGCAAAGTGTGCGGCATTATGATGTGTCCGGCGGCATTCATCTGTTAGATGAGATTTCCGCGCAGGGCCGGGATCTGACGCAGTTTGTGACAGATTTTATCTGGTATCTGCGGAGTCTGCTATTGGTGCAGACCGGTGCGGACGCGGAGGAAGCTCTGGATATGTCGGCGGAGAATCTGGCAGTCCTGAAAAAAGAAGCGCAGGAAGTGGAGACAGATACGCTGCTGCGTTATATCCGTGTCTTTTCGGAATTGTCCGGACAGATGCGCAGTGCGTCGTCCAAGCGTGTGCTGCTGGATGTGGCATTGATCCGTATGATGAAGCCTGCGATGGAGCAGGATCAGGAGTCGATGAAGCAGCGCATCAGTCAGCTGGAAAATCAGGTGGCAGCGCTTGCGGCAGGCGGTGTGGTTCCGGCAGCAGCTTCTGCAGGGGCGACCGCGCAGACCGGTGGAAATGCGGTATCCGGACAGACGACCGGAGGAGATTCCGGCGGGCAGGATGCAGCGGCAGCGCAGGAAGCTCCAAAAGTAAAAAAGGTGGCAGTGACACCGGCGGTATATGCAGATTTTTCTTTATTAAAAGAAAACTGGCACCGCATTATCAACAACCAAAGCCCTCTTGTGGCGAGTCTGCTCCGCGTCTGCGAGCTGACGTATGAGCAGGAGCGGGGATATGTGATCCTTTGCTCAGAGGGATGGGAATATATGATGCTCCAAAATCAGGAGTATCTGGACAAACTCTCGGCAACGACCGAGCAGGAGATCCAGAAGGCTGTGACATACAGTGTACGCCTTCGGGACAAAAATGAGGCGACGACAGAGCTGATCAGCGATGGCAGGATCGCCGGTATCAATATGGACATTGGAATTGAGGAGGAATGACAAAAATGGCAAAACGTGGAGGATTCCCCGGCGGTATGCCCGGAAACATGAACAACCTGATGAAGCAGGCACAGCGCATGCAGCGCCAGATGGAAGAGCAGCAGAAGGCATTTGAGGAAAAGACTTTTACTGCAGCAGCAGGCGGCGGAGCAGTAGAAGTGACAGTCAATGGTAAGAAGGAGCTGACAGAAGTAAAGCTGCAGCCCGAAGTAGTAGATCCCGATGATATCGAGATGCTGCAGGATCTGATCATGGCAGCAGTGAATGAAGCACTGCGCAAGCTGGAAGAAGAAAATGCCGCAAACATGAACCGTCTGGCAGGCGGACTGGGCGGAGGCTTCCCCTTCTAATGGAATATTACAGCAGTCAGATTTCCCAGCTGATCGAAGAACTGTCCCATCTGCCGGGCATCGGCGGAAAGTCAGCGCAGCGTCTGGCGTTCCACATTATCAATGAGCCGGTGGAGCAGGTGCAGCGTCTGGCGGATGTGTTGGTGAACGCCCGCAAAAACGTGCGCTATTGCAAAGAGTGCTGTACTTTGACGGATCAGGAGCTTTGCCCGATCTGCGCCAGCAAGGCACGCAATCACAAAGTAATCATGGTCGTGGAAAATTCCAGAGATCTTGCCGCTTATGAAAAGACCGGCAAGTTCGATGGCGTGTATCATGTACTGCACGGCGCGATCTCTCCGATGCAGGGCATCGGACCTGCGGATATCCGTCTCAAAGAGCTGATGGTGCGTCTGCAGGGGGATGTGGAGGAGGTTATCATTGCGACAAACTCCAGTCTGGAGGGCGAGACGACCGCGATGTATATCAGTAAGCTGATCAAGCCCACCGGCATTAAGGTGACGCGAATTGCCAGTGGCGTTCCGGTCGGCGGCGATCTGGAATACATTGATGAAGTGACACTTCTTCGTGCGCTGGAAGGAAGAACCGAATTATAAGAATTGAATTACAAATCAAAAAGTCGAAGGATTTCAACAGTGGATGTTGTTGAAACCCTTCGATTTTTTAACGAAATAACTGCGAAGCAGTTGTTTTGTTATGAGCAAGCAGCGAAGCGGATTGCGAATATCCGCCTGCCCGGGGAAACAGTGAGTTCCGGCATTATCCAAGATGCAGCACATTGAGCAGCAACAGCCAGCTTAGTCCATAGTAAGAGACAACGGCAACCAGGTCGTTGATGGTTGTGATCAGAGGACCGGAGGCAACTGCCGGGTCGATGTTGATCTTTTTGAAGAACAACGGAACGAGAGTACCGCTCAAGCTGGAGATCAGCATTGCGGTAAGCAGCGCCAGACCGATACAGCCGGAAACGGCAAATGCAAACATCGGAGCCTTGCCCTTCAGCGTCATCAGATACAGTCCGATGACAACAAAAGAGATCAATCCGAGAATCAGACCATTGCAGAAACCGACGCGGGCTTCCTTTGTGACAAGCTGCAGCTTCTGCTTCAATGTCAGAGACTCATCCATCAGCACACGGATCGTAACACCCAGAGACTGCGTACCGACGTTACCTGCCATACCCAGTACCATCGACTGGAAGGTCATAATAATCGTCAGCTGCGCAACAACCTGTTCGAAAAATCCGACAACCGTGGAAACAATCAATCCCAGACCAAGCAGGATGACCAGCCACGGGAAACGCTTTGTAACACTCTTGTGAATCGGCTCATTCAGATCTTCCTCGGAAGTCAGACCTGCTAACTTTGCGTAATCCTCGCCCATCTGGTCATCCACAACTTCGATGATATTCTGAGAAGTGATGACACCGAGGATCTTGTTGGCATTGTTCAAAATCGGAATGGAATCTTCCGAGTAGTCTTTTAGCTTTTCAATACAGTCATCAATGGACTCTTGACCGTACAAATACGGGAAGGACGTCATAACGAGATCGTTCAGAGACGTTCCTTCACGGGCAGTGATCAGATCCTTCAGATCAATGGCGCCATAGTAAGTGTGGTTCTCCGTCTCAACAAAAATCGTAGAAATATTATCGTTCTCGGCCGCCTGTTCCACAAGGGAATGCATCGCCTGCTTGACCGTCAGGTTCTCCCGCACAAGAATGAAATTCGTACTCATGCGACTACCGATCTCATCTTCATCAAAGGATGCGATCAGCGCGATGTCCTTTTGCGCGTCTTCGTCCAGCAGTTCCACCATCAGGGAACGCTTCTCCTTGCTGAGACTGCGCAGCACCGAAACAGCGGTATCCGCATCCATCTCGGAGACGATCTCGACGGCTTTTCGGATGTTCATCTCATCCAAATAAGAAGAAACATCATCGACATATTCAAAAATTTCGGAGAGCATGGATGCGTCCAAGATCCGGTACAGGCGCTTGCGCTCTGTAGCTGTGAGCTGATCCAGCACCTCGGCAATATCATTCTCATGGTAATCCTCCAGTTCTTCCCGCAGGACACTGGGAGACGCGTTGCTCTGCAAAATCTTTAGGATTTCAGCCGAATAGTCGGGCTTTGTCATTATGGCATCATCAGAATCAGAGGACGAGGAATCTGGCTCTAAAATATCGTCCGAAGAAGTCAGGGAATCTTGCTGCAAATCTTCTTCGTCCTCCGAATTGGAATGAAAATTCATATCCATCAGTCCGTCACCTCCCCACCTTTGATTCTACCCCAAAAACATTAGTTATAGTATAACATCGGAAAAAAGGGTGTGTCAATCAATTAAAATCGTGAAATGTCCATTGCATAGAAGCGGCAGCCATTGTATACTGAGGGGCAGGAAATTCGATGAGGAGGAGAAAAACGATGTTTGAACATTACGTTGGAGAAGTAGTTCCCTATTTTGCAGGTGTGCCGGAGCTTCCGGTTTTTAGCATACATGGATCAAAAGCGCTGGTAAAGGTATTTTATAACAGTCCCACAGCGGAGGAGATCGAGCAGTTTGATGCAGGAAAGTCTTTTGAAATCCGTATGATCCGGTCAAATGATGTTCTGTTCCTGTGCTATAAGATCGGTGCATTGAATTGGATGGATAATGCCTATGATGCAGCATTGGATGAGGAGTTCCCGAAGGATGAGACTCTTCCGGAAGGACAGGGCTTTGACCTGACACTGATGTTCGTTGATGCAAAGACAGGTGAGATCAAGTGCATGCGTTCCGCACAGTTGTCTGAAAAATTCTCGAACGAGCTGCTGAAAGAAGCAAAAAAAGATCGGGAGGAGAAAGTATCACGAAATGTATTCTTAGCCAGAATGAATGTTGTCTATAAGAAATACACAACAAAAGAACTGGTGAAGTTTGCATCTTCTTATTGTAAGAGCGAAATCGCAGAACAGAAATAAGAATAGAAAACGCATGGAAGAAGCTCCGGCAGAGCAGCAAGTAGAACAATGCTGTTTTGCCGGAGCTTTTCATACTAATTATAGAAAGAAATTCCTCAGTTCAGCGCAAGCTCTTTCAAATGCTGACTCAGTTTCATATTTTCACTGTAATCTACTTTGACGACAACGACGGAAGGGATGTCCTGAGCGAATGCGGTTTCCAGCGTCGGGATCAGTTCATCGGCGGAGTGGACTTCGTATCCTTTGCAGTGCATGGCTTCCGCCAGCTTTTTGAAGTCCGGGTTGGAAAATTCGACATAGCAGCTGTCTCCAAACTGCTCCTGTTCTTTCCATTTGATAAGACCATAGGCCTCGTCTTCCCAGATCAGGGTGACGAAAGGCAGTTTTTCGCGGACAGCGGTTTCTAGCTCCTGACTGTTCATCATAAAGCCGCCGTCGCCGCAGATTGCCAGAACTTTGTGCTCCGGATATAGCATTTTTGCGCTGACAGCGCCGGGAACGCTGAATCCCATGCTGGCAAATCCATTGCTGATGAGGCACGTGTTCGGCTCGTAGCAGTGATAATGTCTGGCAATCCACATTTTGTGAGCGCCGACATCGGACAGTACGATATCCTGGTGTCCCATGACTTTTCGGACATCGGACAAGATCCTTGCAGGCTTCATCGGGTAAGAATCATCGTCTGCCATTTCCTGTTCTTCGTGGAGAATCTGCGCTCTCAACTGCAGAGCGAAAGTCGGCTCCTCGTTTCGAGAAGTAATCTCCAGAATCTTTTTCAGACTGTCGGAAATATCACCAATGAGTTCCACGGTTGGCTGATAGTGTCCGTTGACATCGGCGGGTTCCGCAGCAATGTGAACGATGGGGGTATCAGGATGGGTATTCCATTTGGAAGGAGCACACTCTACCATGTCGTAGCCCACACCGATGATGAGGTCGGCAGTCTCAAAGATCTGATTGACGTAATCCCTTCGTGGAATGCCGATGGTCCACAGCGTGTACGGGTTGTCCATCGGAACAATTCCCTTTGCCATCATCGTACTTACAACCGGAATGTGGAGCTGATTCACAAATTCTGCCAGCATTTTCGAAGCATGCTGGCGCACAGCGGCATTTCCAGCCAGAATCACCGGAGCTTTTGCCTGTCTGATCAATTCGCTGGCTTTTTGGATCGCATCTTCTGAAGCGAAGGCAATGCGTTTTTGCTGCTTTCGCAAAGGAGAGATATTTGCGGTTGCTTTGATGGGAAAAAAACATTCTGAAAAAGAAAAAACAAGTTTGGATTCATCGAGTCCAAAATTAAATAAAAGTATGATTGCTTACCATGAAACAGGAGATTTATTTGCTGATACATGTGAAATCGT
>CAKQHB010000029.1 GCA_934234215.1 uncultured Cuneatibacter sp. | reverse complement strand
CGCACTCGCGCGAAGAAGAAATATGTCGCAAGCGACCGCGCTCGGCGCGAGAATGTGCCAAGGCACATTCTTTTTTACTTTACAGGAAATTGCGTCGCATTCCCTGTAAAGCAAAAAGCGCTCCGCGTGGATCGCACTGCGGCGGAACGGAATTTGTCGCTTCGCGACCCGCCGCAGGCGGAGAATCCTGCGGAGCAGGATTCTATTTTTACGGGATTCTATTTTATAGATATGTGTGCTATAATAAAAAGAGTGGGTTTAAAAGCTTACAAATAGAAAAAAAGGGGTATTTTACTATGGCAAGAAGACCGGAAACAATCTGCATTCAGGCAGGTTGGACACCAAAAAAAGGGGAGCCGCGCGTGCTTCCGATTTATCAGAGCACCACATTCAAATATGAGACCAGCGAACAGATGGGCCGTCTGTTTGATCTGGAGGACGAGGGATATTTTTATACCCGCCTGCAGAACCCGACGAATGATGCGGTTGCAGCAAAGATTTGTGAGTTGGAGGGCGGCGTTGCCGCAATGCTGACTTCCTCCGGACAGGCAGCAAATTTCTATGCTGTGTGGAATCTGTGCAAAGCAGGGGATCACGTTGTCAGCGCAGCAACAATCTACGGCGGTACTTCCAACCTGTTCACCGTCACGATGGAGAAGATGGGACTGGAAGTGACACTGGTGGATCCGGACGCATCCGAGGAGGAGCTGGCAAAAGCATTCCGTCCGAACACAAAGGCAGTTTTTGCAGAGACGATCTCCAATCCATCTCTCGTGGTTCTGGATATTGAGAAGTTTGCACATCTGGCTCACAGCCACGGGGTTCCGCTGATCGTGGATAACACATTTGCGACACCGATCAACTGTCGCCCGTTTGAGTTTGGCGCAGATATCGTCACCCATTCTACGACAAAGTATATGGATGGACATGCCATGACAGTGGGCGGCTGTATTGTGGACAGCGGCAACTTTGACTGGATGGCACATGCGGAGAAGTTTCCGGGACTGACGGCACCGGATCCGTCTTATCATAACATCGTGTATGCAGAGCGCTTCGGAAAGAAGGCATACATCACAAAGGCGACGGCACAGCTGATGCGTGACCTTGGCTCTATCCCGTCTCCGAACAGCTCTTTCCTGTTAAACATCGGTCTGGAGACCCTGCATCTTCGTATGCCGAGACATTGTGAGAATGCGCAGAAGGTTGCAGAATTTCTGGAAGGCAACGAGCATGTGGCATGGGTACAGTATCCGGGTCTGCCCAGCAGCAAGTATTATTCTCTGGCGCAGAAATACATGCCGAACGGCACTTGCGGTGTCATTGCATTTGGCATGAAGGGCGGTAAGGAATTCTCTCTGGACTTTATCGATCATCTGAAGCTGGCGTGTATCGTGACTCATGTAGCGGATGCGAGAACCTGTGTGCTGCATCCTGCAAGCCACACCCACAGACAGCTTTCCGATGAGCAGTTGTTAGAGGCAGGCGTACAGCCGGATCTGATTCGTCTGTCTGTCGGCATCGAGAATGTAGAAGATATTATTGACGATATCAAGCAGGCATTGGATGCGGTTACAAAGGATGCCTGAATAAAAAAGGAGGTCCGCGGGGAACATGAGCTATATTGATTTACATGTACATTCTACAAAGTCAGATGGGACAGTGGCACCCGCTGACCTTGTTCGTCTCGCAAAGCAGGCTGATCTGTCTGCTTTTGCGCTGACGGATCACGATACGGTTGCAGGTGTGGCGGAAGCCAGAGCAGCAGGCGAAAAAGAAGGCATTCAGGTCATCACGGGTGCGGAGCTTTCGGCATTGTACGAAGGCAAGGATATTCATATTTTAGGTCTGAATTTAGATGAAACAAATGAAGAATTGCTGGGCACGCTGGCGTATTATCGGGATGCCAGAGAGGGTCGAAATGAAAAGATGGCAGAACTTTTGCGAAAACAGGGATTTGATGTGACACTGGAAAAGATGGAACAGAAGTTTCCGGGAGCGGTTCTGACGAGAGCGCATTTTGCAAGATATTTGCTGGATGCGGGCTATACGGAGAGTATGGCAGAGACATTTGAAAAATACATCGGGGACGGCTGCCCCTGTTATGTTCCGAAAGAATATATTCCTTTTGAGAAAGCGATTCCGCTGATCCTGCATGCAGGCGGACACCCGGTGTTAGCGCATCCGCTGCAGTACAGACAGCCGGGAGACGAGCTGGAAAAGATGATCCGGCATGGAATCGAGTGCGGTCTGGAAGGCATCGAGGCGATTTACACGACACATACGCCGTCAGAAGAGCGGCGGATGAAAAAGCTGGCGAAGAAATACAACCTGTTTATCACCGGCGGATCGGACTTCCACGGATCGAACAAGCCGAAGATCTCATTGGGAACCGGATATGGAAATTTGCGGATTCCGGAGGAACTTCTGGAACCGATTTTGAAATGATATTGTTTTTGTAGAGCAAAAAAGGCGTACAGGAAGAATTATCCTGTACGCCTTGCAAAGCGGAGATGGAGGGATTTGAACCCTCGCGCCGGGATTACCGACCTGCCGCATTTCGAGTGCGGTCCCTTCGACCACTTGGGTACATCTCCAAAGCACCATATTATTATGTACGAGAGAATAGAAAAAGTCAAGTATAACTTTTCCACAAGGAGCAACAAATGAAAAAAGCGATGCAGGACATCCGACGGATTTTAGCATACAATCGAAAATCGCTTTTGCTGTTTGAACTGGCATATCTGGCAGGTTCTTTTCTGCTGTTTTATCCGTTGGTGACAGGCGGCATGGATCTGATCATGAAGCTGCTCGGCTACAGCAGTCTGACCAATCGAAATATTGTCACATTTTTGGGAGAACCACCGGTAATTCTGTTTTTGACCGGTGTTTTGCTTCTGGTGGATCTGACAACGATTCTGCAGGCCTGTTGTCTGTTCTCCTGCCTTGGATTTTCGAGACGGGAGATCCGGGTAAGGGCGACGGAGATCTTGCTGTGCGGTTGGAGCCGTATGAAAAAATTGGGAAAACAGTCCGGCGGATATTTGCTGCTGCGGATGCTTTTTGTACTGCCCATCATGCATTTGCCGTTTTTGGTGCTGGCGGTGTGGAATTATCAGCCGTTGCTGTATCTCGGTGAGGTTTTATTTACTGCGATGCCGCGGGCGGCGATCGCCGGAACCGGGATTGTGATCGTTTTTGTGCTGTCGATTTTGAATCAGCTACAGCTGCCCCAGCTTTTGATCGAAAAAAAATCGGATTCTATCGGGATCCTTCACCTGACGCTGCGTAATCTCTGGAAAGTGATCCTGTTTGTACTGTTCTGGCTGCTATCGTCCGCACTTTTGCTGGGAGTTCTGTTTGTGTTTTTGATGCTCGGTGGTACGGTGTATGCAAAGCTGTTTGTCAATTCACAGATCATGCTGGCATTCGTGCTTGGCTGGAAGGAACGTTGCGTCACGATTCTATTTATGGCAGCGTTGTTTATCAGTATAATCAACTATTTTCCTTTTCTGTATGTGCTGTTTATCGAGCTTCGGGAAAAGCAGACGAAGGAACCGGTAGCTTATGCCTCTGCGGTGCAGGACAAGGAGCAGATACATCCCAGATCCATCAAGCGTGCGCGAGTGTTGTTGGCTGGAATTCTGATTGTGGAGATTTTGTTTATCGCGTTTGCATTTCCGATTCGAATCTCGGCATTGCGTGGCGATCTGGCATCCATCGGGGTGACAGGACACCGCGGAGGAGATGAAAGCTTTCCGGAAAATACAGAGGCAAGACTGCAGGATTCCATCCGTGCTATGATCGAATGTGCGGAAATCGATGTGCAGGAGACGGCGGATGGGATCGTGGTGCTGATGCATGATCTGAATCTGCGGCGAACAACAGGAATCAACGATTATGTTTATAACCTGACTTACGCAGAGATTTTGCAGGGCCAGCTGGCAAATTACAGTGGCTCCCAGTGGGAAATCGAGTCCGTGCCGACGCTGGCATCCGTTTTGGAGCTGTGTGATGGAAAGATTCGACTGAATATTGAGATCAAGAGTAACAAGCACTATGACGATACGCTGGTGGAAAAGGTCGTAAACCTGATTAATGCCTATAGCTCTGCAGATCAATGTACGATCACTTCCACGAACTATCACTATCTGGAGCAGGTCAAGGAGCTGAATCCCAACATCCGCACCGGATATATTATGAAGGTTGCCTACGGCGATCTGACAGATATGGATGCCATCGACTTTATCAGCATCAAGTATAGCTGCGTGACAGACCGACTCGTGGAGGCTGCACACGCAGATGGTAAAGAAGTGCATGTGTGGACGGTCAACAGCCGTTCCGCAATCAACAAGATGAAAGGATTTGGCGTGGACAATATGATCACGGATCGCCCATATCTGACGAAAGAGATTCTGGCGCGGGAGGATGACCGCATTGGCTGGATGGAATTGCTGAGTCTGTTTGTGAAGTAATGCTGTGTTGAAATTTTTATTTTTGCGCATACTGATGAAAAAAGGAACAGGTGTGTTCCGGAATGGAGAGAGGTATGGGCAAAGAGGCTGAGACAAATGCGGCGACAGAGACTGAGAAAAAACAGGAAGCAAGAGAAGAAGTCAAGGAATTGGGACAGGCGGAGCTGAAAGGCTCCGGACAGAGGATCCAGCTGATCTCAATTATTGGAGAGATCGAGGGACATGAATCGCTGTCCGGAGGAAGCAAGACGACAAAGTATGAGCACATTTTGCCGAAGTTGGCGGAGATCGAGGATAGTCCGGATACAGACGGCGTATTGATTTTGGAAAACAGCACCGGAGGCAGTGTGGAGAGCGGACTGGCGATTGCGGAGATGATTGCATCGCTGTCGAAACCGACAGTTTCTCTTGTGATCGGGGATGGGCATTCCATCAGTGTGCCCATCGCGGTGGCAGCGGATTATACTTTTATTGTGCCGTCTGCAACGATGATCGTTCATCCGGTGAGAGCTTCCGGGATGGTGGTGGGGGTCCGACAGACTTTTATAAATATGGAGCAGACGCAGGATCGGATCACTTCGTTTATCGAACGTCACAGCCACATCACGAAAAAGCGCATTGAAGAACTGATGCTGGACGTTGGAATGCTGGTGAAAGATGTGGGAACAATCCTGGATGGAGAGGCTGCCGTGCGGGAAGGGCTGATCGATGCGATTGGCGGAATTTCGGATGCGGTACAAAAGCTGCACGAGCTGATTGACGCTTCCCGGAAAAAATGATAAACTAAAATAAGCTATGCCCCTGACATTTCCTGGGAGATGCAGGGGCATTTGATATGAAAAGGAGGAAGTCGATTTGGCGGCAAAAAAGACAGGTACAAATGCAAAAAAAGCAACCGGAACCAGAACGGCTTCCGGCAGAAAGAGTACAGGCAGCACAAAGACGGGAACGAGAAAGAGCAGCCAGACAAAGAAGCGGACCTCTTCTTCAAAAAAGAGCAGTCGCAGACGCAGCAGACAGACTGCGCAGATGCAGGAAGCGCTGGCACTTTTGACATTGGCTTGTTGTGTGCTGCTGTTTTTGGCGGATCTGGGACTGTTAGGGTCTGTGGGACCGGCTTTAAAAACAGTGAATCTTGGGATTTTCGGCGGAGTGGGATATCTCATGCCGGTGCTCTTATTTCTGGGAATCTGCTATCTGATCTCAAATGAGGGCAACTATCGAGCCTGGCTGCAAACAGCAGGAATGGCATGTTTTATTTTTGCTCTGTGTGGTCTGGCTCAATTGTTTTTTGGAGAAAGCGGCGCGGCGGAGAAGCTGTCTGATTATTATCATGCCGGAGCCTCCGGACATGGCGGCGGATTTTTCGGCGGAGTGGCGATGCTCTGTTTTCAGAAAAGTCTGGGGGATGCGGGAACCATTGTGGTGCTGCTTGTGATCGCATTGGCTGGACTGGTGTTGATGACAGAGTGGTCCTTCACCGGATTTATCCGAACAGAGAGCAAACGGATGGCATCCTCCAGAGAGCAACGACACAGCGCGAGAGAAAAGAGTCAGGAAGATTGGGAAGCAGAGCGCTCTGCACGCAGAGAACTGCAGCAGACGAGAGAAGAGCTGCGGGAAGCCCGCAGACAGCAGGAACGTCAGGAACGCATCCGCAAAAACCGAGAAGAGGTGGAACGTATCCGCAGACAGACGGAGCAGGCGAGAGCAGAGTGTCAGACAGATCACCCAGGGACAGTGAAGAATGCGAAACCGGAGACGAAACAAACGGTTGTGTCCCCGAAACAGTCGGAAGTGACAGAAGCGAAGACACCGGAGATTTCACAGCCGGTATGGCAGCCGCAGCCGGAGAGAAGCAGTGCCGTTTTGGGAGAGGCAGCGACATTCCAGGGAAATCAGTTCTTTGGAAATGATCTGTACCGCGAAGAGTCGGAGGAGGAGTCAGAGGAGCCGGCTGTAAGTGCGATGGACGAGGAATCTCAGCCGGAGGAACAGCCAGGATCCTTTGCGGCAGAAGAGCCGGAAGCAGCCTCACAGGACGAGGAGACTTGGAATCCGCGATGGAAGAAAGAGACGGATCAGATCGTGACATTCCAGCCGATCGAGCCGGAGATTCCGGAGGTGAAGCAGCCGGAGGAGGATGCTTCGCCGCAGAGCAGCAGTCCTTTTTCCTGGGAGATGCCGGAGATCGAAGATCTGGATTTTGCGGAAGAAGTCCCGGAAGAGCAGCCTTCGGAGGAGCCGGAGTACGAACCGAAGGAAGAATGGTCAGTATCGGATCCGTATGAGGCGGTGGAGGCAGAGCAAATCTCCGAGCCGGAATATGAAGCATACGAGGATGTCTTCGAGGAGACAGAAGAGACACCTGCCTGGAGCGTGCCGGAGCAGGAACAGTCGATTCCAGAGCGAAAGCAGGAATCGGAACCTTCTGGAGAAGGAACCGAGTATAAGACGGTACAGACCGCTTCCGGCAAGGTGATTCGAGTTGAATTAGACGGCGTGCCTGGGGCGAGAAAGCTGCCGAAGGACGATCCGCCTGCGGCAAAAGAGCCGGAGACGCGCATTGTCCCGATGTCTGTGCCACAGAAAGAGTACGAATTTCCGTCGCTTGTTTTGTTAAAGAAGAACATCAATAAGACTTCAAAGCAGGCGGTCAGCAAAGAGCTGCGGGAGACAGCAGCGAAATTGCAGCAGACACTGCAGAGCTTTGGAGTTGGCGTTACTGTGACAAATGCCAGCTGTGGTCCTGCGGTAACCCGGTATGAATTGCAGCCGGAGCAGGGCGTCAAAGTCAGCAAGATTATCGGGCTGGCAGACGATATCAAGCTGAATCTGGCGGCAACGGATATTCGTATCGAGGCACCGATTCCCGGAAAATCTCTGGTTGGAATCGAAGTGCCGAACAAGGAGAATTCGATGGTCGGACTGCGGGAACTGCTGGAGTCGGAGGAGTTCCGCACGCATAAGTCCAGACTGGCATTTGGTGTGGGAAAAGACATTGGTGGTCAGGTCATCATCGGAGACATCAGCAAGATGCCCCATCTGCTGATTGCCGGTGCCACCGGTTCCGGTAAATCGGTATGTATCAACACACTGATCATCAGTCTGTTGTACAAATCCAGTCCGGCAGATGTAAAAATGATCATGATCGATCCAAAGGTGGTGGAGCTGAGCGTCTATAACGGAATTCCTCACCTTCTGATCCCGGTCGTTACGGAGCCGAAAAAAGCTGCAGGCGCTCTGAACTGGGCAGTTGCGGAAATGACAGGGCGCTATGAAAAATTTGCTCAGTACGGCGTGCGCAATATTGATGGATATAATGAAAAAATCCGGACACTGGGGGACGACATCCCGGAAAAGGATCGGCCGGAGAAGATGCCGCATATTGTTATCATTGTAGACGAGCTTGCGGATCTGATGATGGTGGCACCGGGAGATGTGGAGGATGCAATCTGTCGTCTGGCGCAGCTGGCGCGTGCGGCGGGCATTCACCTTGTCATTGCGACGCAGCGTCCGTCGGTTAATGTCATCACTGGATTGATCAAAGCCAATATTCCGTCCCGAATTGCATTTGCAGTTTCTTCCAGCGTGGATTCCCGGACGATTATCGATATCGGCGGAGCCGAAAAGCTGCTGGGAAGAGGTGATATGCTGTATTACCCTCAGGGACTGCAAAAGCCGATCCGTGTGCAGGGCGCATTTGTGTCTGATGCGGAAGTTTCAGCAGTTGTGGAATCGCTGACGAGTCAGAAAGATGTCATTGGCGGCGGCACCCGGACCGACGTTGTGTTAGACGGCGCGGGAAGCAGTGCGAAGGGAGCTGCAGGACCGGAGCGGGATGAATTGTTTTTGCAGGCGGCGAGAGCGGTTCTGGAAAAAGACAAGGCATCCATCGGAAACCTGCAGCGGATGTTCCGCATTGGGTTTAACCGTGCGGCAAGAATTATGGATCAGCTGGCGGAGGCCGGCGTGGTAGGAGAGGATCAGGGGACAAAGCCCCGTCAGATCCTCATGTCACCGGAACAGTTTGAGACATGGGCGGAAGAAAATCTTTAGTACCCATTGACAGGCACAGCATGTGAGAGGGCAGCATAACATTCAAAATAGAAACATTTGGACCGAATGGGGAAGTTATGAAGCTGAGCGAATGTATGAAGGACATCCCATACCGGAATTTTTCGAAAATGGGAGATCCGGATATTTCCGGGATTACAGACGACAGCCGATGCGCAGGTCCGGGAATCCTGTTTTTCGGGATCCGTGGGACAAAGCAGGATGGAAGACGCTTTCTTGCAGAGGCAGAAAGAAAAGGCGCTGTCTGTGTGACAGACGGCGTTTGGTCCGGTGCAGGCAGCTGTCTGCAGGTGGCAGATACGAGGCGGGCATATGCCGCCTGCTGCCAGAATTTTTACGAACACCCGGAGCGGTTTCTGGTGACAGTGGGCGTTTCCGGTACAAAAGGAAAGACGTCCACTACATTTCTGATCAGCAGCATTTTGCAGGCGGCGGGCAGAACATGTGGTCTTATTGGAACCGAGGGGATCTGGATCGGGACAAAACAGCTTGCCCCGGCAGCGAACACAACGCCGGAGCCGCACAGCCTGTTTTTCTGGCTGAAAAAGATGGTGGAGGCAGGCTGTACCCATGTGGTGATCGAGATTTCCTCTCAGGCGATGAAGCAGCATCGGATTGGCACACTGCGGTTTGATTATGGCGTTTTTACGAACTTTTCGGAGGATCACATCGGAGCAGGAGAACACGCAGACCTGCAGGAATATTTATTCTGGAAGCAGGCATTTGTGCATAGCTGCAGGCAACTTGTGTGCCGCATATCGGAGTGGAGGCAGTTCTTTTTCGGAAGAAATCGAGGACTTCTGCCCCGAACGGTCTGCTTTGGCGAGAAAGAGATGTCGGACTGTGAATATCAGTTGGTGCGCAGGGAGCAGAAAAAAGAACCGTTTTCCGGAAGCAGCTGCTGGTTTTCTTATCTTTGTGGAAAAGGACAAAGGATTCAGAAATTTGAGATCACATTGTCCGGAGAACATCAGGTCTGGAATGGTCTGGCGGCATTTGCCTGCACGAGACAGATGGGATGCAGCTTGGCTGCGCAGAAGAAAGGACTGAAAACAGCGACAGTGCCTGGCAGAGGGGAAGTGCTCTGCCGCGGTGAGATCACAGTGCTGTTGGATTATGCACATAATGGAGCAAGCCTGGAGGCATTGCTTCGCTCCGTCCGAACAGAATGGACGGGACCAATCTGGTGTCTGTTTGGATGCGGCGGCAACCGGGCGAAAAGCAGACGGGTTCAGATGGGACGCATCAGCGGAGCACTTGCAGATCTGACGATCCTGACAGAAGACAATTCCAGATGGGAACCGGTTGCAGACATTCTTGCACAGTTGGAGGATGGTGTGCAGGCAGCGGGTGGAAATTGCCTTGTGATTTCCGACCGGGAGACAGCGATCCGGCAAAGCATCCGGAGTGCACCCCGCGGAACCTTATTGATTCTGGCGGGAAAGGGCAGAGAGACTTATCTGGAGCGCAGAGGGGAAAAAATCCCGTTTTCCGATTCCGAGACCGCGAGAAACGCATTTCAGAGCCGAAAGCTGAGATTAAGAAAGAAATTATAATAAAAATCATAATAAATAGAGGATTACGAGCAGAAGCGTGAGGTTGCGCTTCAGATGGGAGAGTCAAATGGAACATGTTACAATCGCAGACGTAGTAGCCTGCACAAACGGAGCTTTGCTGGCCGGAAATCCGGAAACCGTATTGAGTGGAATCTGCATTGATTCCAGAGCGGTAGAACCGGACTGTCTGTTTGTTCCGATCGTCGGAGAAAAGGTGGATGCCCACCGTTTTCTTGCAGATGTTTTGAACAAGGGAGCGGCGGCATCCTTGACAAGCAGAGAGGATACGGAGATTCCCACAGATGGAAAAGCGCTGATCAAAGTATCGGATACGTTGGACGCACTGCATGCCATTGGCAAGCTGTGCCGCAGCCGAATCCCGGTGCCGGCAGTTGGTGTTACCGGAAGTGTAGGAAAGACAACGACTCGCGAGATGATTGCCACGGCGCTCTCTGCAGGAAAGAAAGTTTTCCGCACCAGCAAGAATTACAACAGCCGTATCGGTGTTCCTATCACCATGTCTCTGATGAATCCTGATGATGATATCGCAGTGTTGGAACTGGGAATGAATGTGCCGGGAGAGCTTGGCAGCATTTCCAGATTGGCGAAGCTTGCGATGGCAGTTGTCACAAATGTGGGAGTTGCCCACATCGAGTTTTATGGCACACAGGAAAAAATCTGCGAAGAAAAACTGACGATCACAACCGGACTGGAGCCGGGCGGAATCGTGTTCCTGAACGGCGATGATCCGCTGTTATATGCAAAGAAGGACAGTCTGGATTTCCCGGTTGTGCTGTATGGTCTGCAGGAGCACAATGATTATCGCGCAGAGGACGTACAGGTGCGCCAGAAGGGCACGACATTTGTGATGGTACACGGTGAGACGAGAATTCCGGTAACGCTCTCCGTTCCGGGAGCACATAATGTAGGCAATGCGTTAGCGGCAGTGGCTGTTGCAGATCATGCAGGTGTGGATCTTGTGGCTGCTGCGAAGGCATTGGAGCAGTTCGGCGGTTTCCAGAATCGTTTGCAGATGTACCAGACAGGCGGCTACACGATCATTGACGATACCTACAATGCCAGTCCGGATTCCATGAAGTCCGGTCTGACGGTGTTGTGTGATATGGAGTGTTCCGGACGTCGGATCGCAGTGTTAGGTGATATGTTTGAGCTGGGCAGCCGCGCACCGGAGTTTCATTATGAAGTCGGCGCTTTTGCCGCAAAGAAGCCGCTGACAAAGATGTATACCGTCGGAACGAATGCAAAGGAGATCGACCGGGCTGTGACCGATGCAAAGGCCGCTTTTCCGGTGGAGCATTTTGAGACGGTAGAAGAAGTGATCGAGGTCCTGAAAAAAGAACTTTTACCGGGAGATATTTTATATCTGAAAGCGTCAAACGGAATGAAGTTAAAGACGATCACAGCGGCACTTGTGGAGGCAAATCAGAATTAAGATTCAGAAAGAAGGAGGGACATGGCACAGTTTGCGGATATCATATTAGCAGAACAGAGTGAAGCGCTGGATCGGACGTTCCAGTATCGGATTCCGCCCGAACTGCAGGGCGTGGTCCGGCAGGGAAGCTGTGTGGATGTTCCCTTTGGACGGGGAAATTCCAGAAAGCAGGGATATGTCATCGGTTTGACGGATACTCCTTCCTTTGAAGTGTCAAAAATAAAAGAGATCGCCGGTCTGACGGAGGGAGCTGTCCGGGTAAATGGCGAACTCATCGGTCTGGCGGCGTGGATGCGGCAGCAATATGGTTCTACGATGAGTCAGGCACTGAAAATGGTACTGCCGGTGCGAACAAAGGTACGTCCGGTCATCCGCAGGCAGATTGATCTGAAGGCAGATGCGGACACGGCGCGCGCTGCATTAGAACAGTGCCGCAGCAAGCACCAGAAGGCAAAGGTACGGCTGTTGGAGGCATTGTTGGCAGACGGAACGCTTCCGGCAACGCTTGCCGCACAGAAATTAAATATCGGTTCACAGACATTAAAAGCGCTGGAACGAGACGGACTCATCGAGATCAGGGAAGAGACCGTGCAGCGAAATCCCCTGTCGGAGCTGAAACAGTCCGACAGCCGGATTCAGCTGACTCCGGCGCAGCAGGCCGTGCGGGATGGTGTTCTGTCCGGCTATGAAGCGGGAGACAGACGCCCGTGTTTGATTCACGGGATCACCGGCAGTGGAAAAACCGAAGTGTACATGGAAATCATGGAGTCCTTTTTGCGGCGGGGTAGGCAGGTGATCTTGCTGATTCCGGAAATTTCCCTGACCTATCAGACCGTGATGCGCTTTTACAGACGTTACGGGGATCGAGTGTCCATCGTGAATTCCAGATTGTCCGAGGGGGAACGCTATGAGCAGTTCCAGCGGGCAAAGCGAGGAGAATTGGACATTATGATCGGTCCCAGATCTGCACTTTTTACGCCATTTCCAAATTTGGGACTGATTGTCATTGACGAAGAGCACGATACGGCGTATAAAAGTGAACAGGCCCCCCGTTATCACGCGAGAGAAGTCGCAATTCAGAGAATGAAGGAGCGGGATGGTCTCGTCCTGCTTGGTTCCGCTACGCCGTCTGTGGACAGCTATTATGCGGCGGAACAGGGGGCATATCGCCTGTTCACGTTGAAAGAGAGGGCAGTGCACGGCAGTATTTTGCCAAAAGTATGGGTGGAAGATCTGCGGGAAGAGTTAAAAACCGGTAACAAATCTATCTTTTCGAGACGTCTGCAGGCGCAGATGGAGCGGTGTCTGCAGCGGGGCGAACAGATGATGCTGTTTTTGAACCGGCGCGGCTATGCGGGATTTGTTTCCTGCAGAAGCTGCGGAGAGGCATTTATGTGTCCCCACTGCGATATTTCCCTGACATCCCACCGGAGCGGGGAGCTGGTCTGCCATTATTGCGGTTATCGAATCCCGATTCCAAGAGTGTGCCCGTCCTGCGGATCGCCTTATATTGCAGGATTTGGTCTTGGCACACAGAAAGTAGAGGCGTTGACAGCACAGGCATTTCCCGGCATCCGTACACTGCGGATGGATTATGACACCACATCGGGAAAAGGCGGACATCAGGCAATTTTGGAAGCCTTTGCGGCAGGGGAAGCGGATGTGCTCATTGGGACGCAGATGATCGTAAAAGGACATGACTTCCCGAACGTCACACTGGTTGGCATTCTGGCAGCAGATCTGTCGCTGAATGGGTCTGATTTTCGGGCATCTGAGCGGACGTTTCAGCTTCTGACGCAGGCAGCAGGCCGCGCAGGCCGTGCAGAGCGCCCGGGACAGGTGGTGATCCAGACGTATCAGCCAGATCACTATGCCATCCGAACTGCGGCGGAACAGGACTACGAGGCATTTTATCAGGAAGAAATTCCATTTCGGAGGCTGATGCATTATCCGCCGGCGGGAGCAATGATGGAGATTTTGGTTACATCCCCATCGGAACGAACCGCAGATGCGGTCGTCCGCCAGTTGGCAGAGTGCATCAGGAGACGCCAGCAGGGGGCTCCGGTTCAGTTGATCGGACCTGGCACGCCGGCTGTTGGAAAGATCAAAGACCAGTTCCGCAGGCAACTGATCTGCAAGTCCGCAGATGCAGGGCAGCTTATCCGGGTACGGGAAGCGCTGGAACAGGCTGCGACACCAAGAGATTGTTACATTCAATTTGATTGCTGCCTGTAAGCAGGAAGAGAGAATCAAACATAGAAAATCAAAAAACAGGAGGAAAAAGACATGGGTATTCGTACCATTCGGACCGAAGGAGATCCGGTATTGAGAAAAGTTTGCAAAGAGGTAAAGATGATCACCCCCAGAACACAGGTGCTGATCGAGGATATGTTAGATACGATGTATGAGGCAAACGGTGTGGGACTGGCAGCGCCGCAGATTGGTATTTTGAAGCGGATTGTTGTTATTGATGTGGGAGATGGTCCTATCGTGATGATCAATCCGAAGATTCTGGAGACATCCGGCGAGCAGACCGGAACAGAAGGCTGTCTGAGTCTGCCGGGACTGTGCGGAACTGTGACACGCCCGAACTATGTCAAGGTAGAAGCGACCGACGAGAATGGCGATCTGTATGAATTGGAGGGAACGGAGCTTCTTGCCCGCGCAATCTGCCATGAGTGCGATCATCTGGATGGCGTGCTGTACCGCGATAAGGCAGAGGGCGGTCTGTTCTATCCGGAAGAGACAACAGACGATGAGGATGAAAACGAAGAATAACAGATTCCGACGAGAAAAATGGAGGAAACGATGAGACTTGTGTTTATGGGAACGCCGGATTTTGCAGTTCCGGCGCTGCAGACATTGGCAGCAAGCAGACATGAGGTTGTGGGCGTTGTGACGCAGCCGGACAAGCCGAAGGGAAGAGGAAAACACCTTCAGGCACCGCCGGTGAAGGAAGCGGCGCTGGAATTAAACATTCCGGTATATCAGCCGGAAAAAGTCAGAGAAGAGAGCTTCGTGGAGGAGCTGGCACAGCTAAAGCCGGATGCAATCATTGTAGCAGCATTTGGGCAGCTTATTCCGAAGACGATTTTGGATATGCCGAAATATGGCTGTCTGAACATCCATGCTTCTCTGCTTCCCAAATACCGGGGAGCTTCTCCGATTCAGTGGGCAATCCTGAACGGCGATGAAAAGACCGGCGTGACGATCATGCGCATGGAGGAAGGGCTGGATACCGGTGCGATCTATCTGCAGAAGGAGTATCCGTTAGATGGCACAGAGACCGGCGGCTCTCTGTTTGATACTTTATCGGAGCTGGGCGGACCACTGATGCTGGAAGCATTAGACCGGCTGGAAGCAGGAACACTGGAAGCCGTGCCGCAGGAGGAAGAAAAGGCCTGTTATGTGCGGATGCTGAAAAAAGAGCTGGGCAGAATCGACTGGAGTGCGGATGGCAGACAGATTGAGCGTTATATCCGTGGCCTGAACCCGTGGCCGGCAGCGTACACCTCCTGGTCCGGCAAGACATTGAAACTGTGGAAGGCAGAGTGGATCGCAGAAAATACGGATCAGACAGCCGGTACGGTTACCGGTACAACAAAGACCGGATTTTTTGTGCAGACCGGAAATGGTCAGCTGCTTGTGACAGAGCTTCAGCTGGAAGGTAAGAAGCGGATGGATGCGGCAGCTTTTTTGCGGGGCGTGACTCTGCAGGCGGGAGACTCACTGGGCGAAGCATAAGTTTGGAGGCAAAAAGATGACAGGAGTATTTGCAGCGCATTATTACTATGGATTTTATTATGACTGGACCTATGTGCTTGTTCTGATCGGAGCAGTGCTGTGTCTGGCGGCTTCTGCATATGTGCGCACGACATTTCAGAAATATTCATCTGTGCGCAGCCGGAGCAATCTGACCGGCGAGATGGTGGCAAGACGGCTGCTGCAGTCGCAGGGAATCACCGATGTGCGGGTAGAGCATATCCGTGGAAGTCTGACGGATCATTACGATCCGCGGGAAAAAGTTGTTCGTCTGTCGGATGCTGTTTATGGAAGTACAAGCGTGGCAGCAATCGGAGTTGCAGCGCATGAGTGCGGACATGCGATCCAGCATGATACCGGCTATGCCTTTTTGCAGTTCCGTTCTGCTTTTGTGCCGGTTGCCAATTTTGGCTCGAAGCTGGCATGGCCGCTCATCATCATCGGTCTGATCATTGGCGGCAGTGCATCCCAGCTCTTGATCGAGCTTGGTATCGTCTGCTTTTCTCTGGCAGTTTTGTTCCAGCTGATCACATTGCCGGTTGAGTTTAACGCATCCGGCCGGGCATTGCGTCTTCTGGAATCCGAGGGGATCCTCGGCAGTGAGGAGACAAAATCCTCTGCCTGTGTGCTGCGGGCAGCGGCATTGACGTATGTGGCGAGTGCAGCATCTGCAATTTTGCAGCTGCTTCGTCTGATTATTTTGTTTGGAGGACGCAGACGGAATGACGACTAAAGAAAAGGGACAGTCTGACGGACTCCTCGTGCGGGACATTGCACTGAGTGCTTTGCTGCAGATTCTGGAGGAAGGACAGTTTTGCCATCTGGCATTGCGACAGGCATTGGAAAAATACGGATGGCTGCAGGTGCGAGACCGCAGCTTTCTGACAAGACTGGTGCAGGGAACTGTGGAGCGAATGCCAGAGTTAGATTCCAGTCTGAATCAGTACAGCAAAGTACCGGTGAAAAAAATGAAGCCGGTTATCCGCACCATTTTGCGCATGACGGCATACCAGATTTATTATATGGACAGTGTGCCGGATTCCGCTGCATGCAATGAGGCGGTGAAGCTTGCAGGAAAACGCGGATTTGCCAGCCTGAAAGGGTTCGTAAATGGCGTCAGCAGAAGTGTGGCGCGGGGAAAAGCAGACCGGGTATTGCCCATATCCTGGGCAGAGCGGTATTCGATGCCGGACTGGATCATAAACAACTACAAAGCCTGCGGCGGAAGTGTTCGAACCGAGCAGGCACTGCAGTTTTTGCTGAACGGAGACAAATCCGAGACAACGGTGCACTGCAATACCTCGAAAGCTTCAATAGAACAGATCAAAGCAAGTCTTACAGCAGAGCAGGTGCAGCTTCGACAAAGCGAGCTTGTGCCGGAAGTTCTGTATTTGCGGGATTTTGAAGCACTGGAAGAGCTGGAAGCCTTCGAAAATGGCTGGATTCAGGTGCAGGATCTTGCATCTGTGTTCGCCTGTCTGGCAGCCGATGTGCAGCCGGGAGATTTCTGCGTGGATGTGTGCGCTGCGCCGGGCGGAAAGTCCATTTTTGCAGCAGATCGGATGAAAGGACAGGGTACGGTCATCAGCCGTGATCTGTCAGAATATAAGACGGATTATATCGAAGAGAATCAGGAACGATGTGGCATGACGGTGATCAAGCCGCAGGTGTGGGATGCCGGAGTTCTGGATGAAAGTCTGGTCGAAAAGGCCGATGTGGTCATTGCGGATCTTCCGTGTTCCGGCTTGGGAGTGATCGGCGGCAAGCCGGATATCAAGTATCACCAGAGCCCGGAAGGAGCAAAAGAGTTGGCTGCGTTGCAGCGAAAACTACTTTCTGTCGTATGGCAGTATGTGAAGCCCGGCGGAGTCCTCGTATACAGTACCTGCACAGTAAATCCAGCGGAAAATCAGGAAAATCGGGACTGGTTTTTGGAACAGTTTCCGTTTGAGCCGGACAGTCTGGAAGGACGCATTCCGAACACTGTTCTGGGTGAGACTGGAAAAAACGGATACGTTCAATTACTGCCGGGAGAATACGGCGGAAATGGATTTTATTTTGCCAGAATGCGTCGAAAGGAACAGTAGAAGATGGAAATGACGGAACTGAAAGAGGCCGTTTACAAGGAAGAGAAGCCGGATCTGAAGTCGATGCTTCTGCCAGAGCTGACCGAGTGGGTCAAAGCTGCCGGACAACCGGCATTTCGTGCAAAGCAATTGTATCAGTGGATGCATCAGAAGCTGGCTCGCAGTCTGGATGAGATGACAAATCTGCCTGCAGCATTTCGCAAACAGCTGGCAGAGGAGGCTGTATTTACTACGATTGAACAGGTCCAGGTGCAGATCTCAAAGCTGGATGGAACAAGAAAATACTTATTTGAACTGTCGGATGGCAATCTGATCGAGAGCGTTCTGATGCGATATCACCACGGAAATTCTGTGTGCATTTCCAGTCAGGCGGGTTGTCGGATGGGATGCCGTTTCTGCGCGTCCACCATCGATGGACTGGCACGAAGTCTGACACCGGCAGAAATGCTGGAGCAGATTTATCAGATTCAGCGGGAAACCGGAGAGCGTGTTTCGAATGTGGTTATCATGGGTTCCGGAGAGCCGATGGACAATTACACAAATGTGGTACGTTTTCTGCATTTGATCTCAGCGGAAGAGGGTCTGAACATCAGTGAGCGAAATCTGACTGTCTCCACATGCGGACTTGTGCCGCAGATGTATCGGTTCGCAGAGGAAGGACTGCACTGCACGCTGGCACTGTCTTTGCATGCGCCGAATGACGAGGTGCGTCGGACGCTGATGCCCATCGCAAATCGTTATTCTCTGTCAGAGGTCCTTCCTGCCTGCGAAAATTATTTCAAAAAAACCGGCAGAAGAGTTACTTTTGAGTATAGTCTCGTGGCAGGTGTCAATGATAACAAAGAAGAGGCAGCGGCTCTTGCAGCGTTAGTCGGTCATTTGAATTGTCATGTGAATCTGATCCCGGTCAATCCGGTGAAAGAGCGGAGTTATCGTCCCTCTGATCGACAAAATATCGAGGCTTTTCAAAAATTGCTTGAAAAAAGTGGAATAAATGTTACTATTAGAAGAGAAATGGGAAGAGACATTGACGGCGCCTGCGGACAGTTGCGCAGATCTTTCGTGGAGAAAGAGAGCCATTCATAGTGCAAACGCACGGAAAATGAGGGAGACCATTGAAAAGTTTTGCTAAATCGGATATTGGTCTGGTACGAGCCTCAAATCAGGATACTTATTTCATTTCTGACGGACCGGTAGGAGCATTGCCGAATCTGTATTTTGTCGCAGACGGTATGGGCGGTCAGGCGGCCGGAGAGTACGCATCCGCTTATACGGCGGAGTATTTTGTCCGGAGTCTGAAACAGATGGATGGAAAAGTGACGAATCATCCGGAACTGATGATGAAGCATGCGGCGATGGAGGTCAACGATGAATTGCATGTGGAATCCAGCAAAGAAGGTGCACACAAGGGAACCGGTACGACGCTTGTGGCAGCTTCTGTCAGAGAGTCCACGGTCTACGGCATCAACATTGGAGACAGTAGGCTGTATCGGATCGGAGATGAGATCCGGCAGATCTCTCAGGATCATTCCTATGTGGAGGAGATGGTCCGCAACGGGGAGATGGAGCGCGGATCAGAGGAGTATCGGAATGCCAGACACTATATTACAAGAGCAATCGGTCCCTGGGAGAGCATCCGGGTGGATACCTTTGTGGAGCATCTGGAGGACGGAGAGGGCATATTATTATGTTCAGACGGATTGACAGGAGCTGTTCCGGATGAACGGATTCTGGAGATTTTCCAGCAGCTGCGGCAGGAGAACCGGCTGCGGGAATGCCCGGAGAGACTGATTGAAGAGGCTAAAAGATGTGGCAGTACCGATAATATCACCGTAGTGATCGCTGCGTAATGGCGCAGATTACGCGATTGGAGGAATTTATGTTACGAGTTGGAACATTTGTCGGAGATCGATACGAGATTCTCGGAAAGATCGGATCCGGCGGAATGTCAGATGTTTATAAGGCAAAATGCCATAAACTGAACCGTCTGGTGGCACTGAAAGTGCTGAAGCAGGAGTTTTGCTCAAATCAGAGCTTTGTGACCCGCTTTAAGGTAGAGGCACAGGCGGCTGCAAAGCTGACGCACCCGAATATTGTGGCGATTTATGATGTGGGCGATGAGGGAAATCTGCACTATATTGTGATGGAGCTGGTAGAAGGCATCACATTAAAAGACTACATTGCCAGAAAAGGTCGTCTGGAGAACCGGGAGACGATCGGCATCAGTATTCAGGTGGCGCAGGGTCTTGAGGCTGCTCATGCGCAGAATATTGTACACAGGGATATCAAGCCGCAGAATATCATCATTTCCAGAGAAGGCAAGGTTAAAGTCATGGACTTTGGAATTGCAAAGGCTGTGACCGGTGATACGATCAATTCCGAGGCGATTGGTTCGGTACATTATATTTCCCCGGAGCAGGCGCGTGGCGGATATTGTGATTCCAGAAGTGATCTTTATTCCCTCGGTATCACGATGTACGAGATGCTGACCGGCAGTGTTCCGTTTGATGGGGAGAATACCGTATCGGTGGCGCTGGCACATCTGCAGACACCGATGACACCTCCCGGAAAGCAGATTGCGACAGTTACCCGCAGTTTGGATAAGATCGTTTTGAAGTGTACGCAGAAAGCACCGGAGAACCGCTATGCATCGGCAACGGCGCTGATTACGGATCTGCGAAAAGCACTGACGATGCCGGAGGGAGACTTTGTGATTCTGCCTCCCGCGGCGCTGAGAGAATATGAGGCTGCGATGGCAGCAGATGGAACGACTGAAACAGAGAGCATTCCGCAGGCAGTTTTGCCAGTACAGGACGATCTGGACTGGACGGAGCAGGCGGAAACAACGAACCCCGAAGAGGAAGAGGAGGAAGCCCCCTTGTTTGATCCGGAAAAAGAAGACTCTTACGCTTACGAAGATGAAAATGAAGATGATGACTACTTCGGAAATATTCCGGAGGAGGAAGATGACGAGGAAGCTCCGACAAAGGGCGATCGCATTTCGCTGATCGTCAGCATTGTGTTAGGTGTAATCATTGCGCTGCTGGGACTGTATCTGGCTCTGCGTATGACCGGTGTGATCAGCTCCGGTACAGACAAGAGAGAGTCCACGAGTACGGAAGAGACAGAGACCCTTCCGGAAGGAAAGACCCGGATGCCGTACCTGATCGGTATGGAGGAGGATGAGGCAAAGCAGGCTCTGAAGGAAGCCGGGCTTGGCATGACCACTGAGTACGAGAGCTCCGATACGGTAAAGGAAGGTCTTGTTATGCGTCAGGAATATGACGAGGATGAGATCATTGACAAGAATATCAAGGTTGTAGTCACCATCAGTGAAGGCAGCAGCAGTGTTCAGATTCCGACAACGATCCTCGGAAAGACAAAGGATGAGGCAAATGCTGTATTGAAGGATCTGAAGCTGAGTGACAAGAATATCACCGTTTCTTATGTGGATCAGTCCAGCGATACCTATGCAGAGGGCACAATCTGTGGCATGAATCCGTCCAGCGGCATTGTAAGCAGCGACAGCACATTAACACTGTATGTGAGCAGCGGAAAGGCAGAAAAGACCGTCTCCGTTCCTTCTGTGGAGGGATTGGAAGTAAATACTGCAATCAACAGCCTGACTGGTGTAGGACTTTCCTATAATCAGGTGGAGGCTTCCAGTGATACCGTTGCGTCCGGACTGGTTATCAGCCAGAGCGTTGCATTCGGTACGGAAGTGGCAGAAGGTACCGTGATCACGCTGACTGTCAGCACCGGTAAGGCAGACGTCTATGTTCCGGGTGTTGTGGGCATGGCACAGGCACAGGCAATCAATGCACTGGAGCAGCGTAACATCGCATACACGATTAGTGAGCGGGAAGTGACAGATGCTTCCGAAGCAGGTATTGTACTGGAACAGAGCGTAGGAGCAGACAGCATTTACAATGGCAGTACCGTTGTGCTGTATGTCGGAAAATTACAGTCTCAGACCGGCACACTGCCGTCCTCGCTGTCACAGGTGGCAACCTATGATGCGGCAAAGGCAATCATTGACGGTCTTGGTCTGGATTTGAATGTTACCCGTGTGGAGGAATACAATGCAAATTATTCTGAGGGACAGATCGTAAGCATCTCACCTGGTGCAGGTGCTACGGTAAATCGCGGCTCTACGATCACGATCGTAGTCAGCAAGGGAGCAGCTACGACAACACCGGAGACAGAAGAAACAGCCACAGGAGAGTAACATGCAGGGAAAAATCATCAAAGGAATCGGTGGCTTTTATTACGTGCAGGGAGTAGACGGCAGCGTCTACTCCTGTCGTGCCCGTGGGAGCTTTCGCAACCGGAAGATCAAACCACTGGTGGGAGATAACGTAGAGATTCAGATTCTGAATGAAGAGGAAAAAGAGGGCAATGTCGAACAGATCCTGACCCGAAAAAATCAGTTAATTCGTCCGGCAGTTGCCAATGTGGATCAGGCACTTGTGGTGTTTGCAGTGAAAGATCCGGAACCAAATCTGAATCTGCTGGATCGTTTTCTGATCGTGATGGGGCAGCAGCATGTTCCGGTACGGATCTGCTTTAATAAGGTCGATCTGGCAGAAGCTTCTGACTGCGAAAAGCTGAAAAATGTCTACGCAGCGACGGGATATGAGGTATGCTTTATCAGTACAAAGACAGGAGAGGGTATCGAGAGATTGAAAGAGCAGCTGACCGGACAGACGACGGTTATGGCAGGACCTTCCGGTGTGGGAAAATCTTCCCTGACAAACCTGCTCTATCCGGAAGCCGGGATGGAGACAGGCGGTATCAGTGAAAAAATCCGCAGAGGAAAGCACACCACGAGACATTCCGAGTTTTTCTGTCTTGGGGATGAGACATATCTGTTAGATACACCGGGATTTAGTTCCATCTATCTGCTGGATCTGCAGCCGGAGGAGCTGAAGGATTATTTTCCGGAATTTGCGCCCTTCGAGGATGATTGCCGTTTTTTAGGCTGCGTTCATGTAGGGGAGCGGAACTGTGGCGTAAAGACAGCGCTGCAGGAAGGAAAGATATCGGAAGAACGATATCACAATTATCGATTGCTGTACGAAGAACAAAAAGATAAGCGGAGGTATTCATGAGATCATTAAGACTTGCTCCATCAATTCTGGCGGCGGATTTTGCAAATCTGGGGTCGGCAGTCAAGCAGGCAACAGAGGCAGGCGCGGATTATATCCATGTAGATATTATGGACGGTGTCTTTGTACCAAGCATCTCCATGGGATTTCCGATCATTGCGGCAATCAAGCCCTATACAGACCGTTTTATGGATGTTCACCTGATGATCATTGATCCGATCCGTTATATTCCGGAATGTGTTAATGCCGGGGCGAATATCATCACCGTACATTACGAGGCATGTGGGGATAAGCTGGCAGAGACGCTTCGCATGATCCGTCATTACAAGTGCAAGGCCGGACTTGCCATCAAGCCGGATACGCCGATCGAAAAAGTAGTTCCTTATCTGGAGATGATCGATATGGTTCTGATTATGACGGTAGAACCGGGATTTGGCGGACAGCAGTATATTTCTGCCTGTACAGAGAAGATCAAAGCGATGCGTCAGATCATCGACAAGAGCGATTACCCGCAGGTTCGGATTCAGGTAGACGGTGGCATCAATCTGCGAACGGTGCACACCGTGATCCAGGCAGGAGCGGATGTCATCGTGGCAGGAACCTGTGTATTCCGAAATTACATTGCGGATAACATTGACCAGTTCAAACGTGTCTTTGACATGTATGAATATGTGTGAGGAATTTTTATGAACTATTTGATTTTTACAGGTGGAACCGTACAGGATACATTTGCGGAAGCATACTATCAGGAACACTCCTATGACTGCGTTTTAGCGGCGGATCACGGAATCGAGGCGGCGGATCGCCTTGGAATTCCGGTACAGGTGCTGCTGGGAGATTTTGATTCCGCAGATCCGGAAGTGCTTGCCGCGTGGATGGATCGTCCGGGACTGCAGATCGTGCGTCATAATCCCATCAAGGATGCGACAGACACGGAACTGGCAATTACCTATGCAGTGGAACACGGTGCGACACACATTGATATTTTGGGCTGTACCGGTACGCGCATGGATCATTTCCTTGGCACGGTGCAGTCGCTTTATGTGGCATTGCAGGCGGGCGTGGACTGTGTTCTGGCGGATGCAAACAACCGCATCCGACTGCTGGCTCCCGGCAGGCATGTTATTCGCAGAGCAGAGGCATTTGGAACGTATTTGTCGCTGATTCCGCTTGGAGGAGCTGTGGAGGGTGTAACGCTGAGGGGCGTAAAATACCAGCTGACAGAGGCCTGCATTCAGCCGGGAAATTCTCTGGGTGTCAGTAATGAGATCACGGGAGATGCCGCGGAGATCTCATTTTCCGATGGGATCCTGATTGAGATTCAGGCAAAAGATTGACTGTCCCCTAAAAAATATTTAAAATTGCCTCTTTTTTCAGGGATAGCATCCTGCTATACTCTTGAACAAACAGAAGACAGCAAAAAAATAAAAGGTTTTCTGTCAGAAAGAGGAGGCATTATGAAACAAAATTCACCCGTGTTAAAACTGACACAGGCTGCATTGATTGCAGCACTGGCATATGTGGCATTCGCGTATCTGAAAGTACCGATCACCCTTCCGAGTGGAAAACAAACCTACCTTCACATTGGTAATGCATTTGCAGCACTTGGCGCACTTCTGATCGGCGGTCCGTGGGGAGGACTTGCAGCAGGTATCGGAATGTCCCTGGGCGATCTGCTGAATGGCGATGCGATTTACGCAGTATCGACTGTATTTTTGAAATTATTGATCGGTTTACTGACCGGACTGTTTGCACATCATGTTTTCCATGTACGCGAGCGCAAGGATGAGAAGAAGACCTGGATCTTTGTTGGTCTGTCCTGTCTGATCGCACTTGGTTTCAACGTAATCGCAGATCCGCTGGTTGGCTTTTTCCGGAATAAATACATTCTGGGATTGGATACAGATGTTTCGTACATCTCCGCAAAGCTGTCTTCTTGGGTTACCTTTGTGAACTCGATTCTGTGTACCTTTGTTGCTACAATTCTGTATCAGGCACTGGTACCGACTCTGAAGCGTCTGGGATATCTGCCGGAGCTGGCTGCGTACAAGAAGAAAAAGTGATTTTGTTCGGTCTCCGAGAGATAGGATTGGAGATTTGTATGAAAGAAAAAAAGCTGATTTTGGCATCCGCCTCTCCGAGAAGAAGAGAGCTTCTGGAGCGGCTTACAAAAAAATTTGAAATACAGGTCTGTCACGACGAGGAGCATTCGGATGCGGATGCTCCTTCTATTCGTGTTATGGAACTGGCAGAACACAAGGCAAAAGCGGTTGGAAAAATGGTATCGGAACCGGCTCTTGTCATTGGATCGGATACTATCGTTGTTCTTGGGACAGAAGTGCTGGGAAAGCCGAAGGATGAGAAGGACGCAGTCCGGATGCTGACGGAGCTTTCGGGAAATACCCACAGTGTCTACACCGGAGTTTCTCTGTACGACACAGAAACCGGAATGTGCGACACATTTTACGAGGAGACGAAGGTACATATGATCCCGCTAACGGAGGAGGAGATCCGGTCGTATGTTGCAACTGGAGAGCCGATGGACAAGGCGGGAGCCTACGGTATCCAGCAGGGGCTTTCTTCTGCCTTTGTTTCCGGAATTTCCGGAGATTACTATACGGTTGTGGGACTTCCGTTGTGTGTATTGAGACTGAAATTAAAAGAACAAGGGTTTACACTGTCATGAAAATCCTGTATGATAATACTATGAAAAAGAATCGGATGAGAATGAAAAAAAGGGGACTGCTGTTGTTCCTGCTGAGTATGCTGCTTCTTGTTACCGGATGTGGGGTGCGGATTCACCCGACACTGGGCAGCGACCGGTATCTTCAGGTGGGACAGAGAGCCGTTTCCGGCGGAGCATGCAGACTGGTACTTGCATCGTATCAGCAGCTCTGCGAGAAGGCATATGGCAATGCGGATGACAACGAAATTTGGTCGGAGCAGGTAACAGATTCCAAGACATATTGGGAGTATGTGAGAGATCAGATCGTGCAGGAAGAGCTCTTTTATGCGGCTGGACTGTCTCAGATCGCAGAGAGCAGCGGATACGTTCCGAATGAGACACAGACTCGCAAGATCGAGGAAGCGGCATCAGAATATTATGGACAATTGGATGCGCAGACCTGTACAACTCTTCAGCTGAAAGAGGAGGATGTAAAGGAGGCGTTTTTGTATTATTGGGAAGCGATGCGCTGTGTGGAAGAATTATCCGCAGGCGTGACACCGGAGTTAAGTGAGGAAGAGACCCGCGTGATCGAGATCCAGGAGTTGTCTTTTGCATCAGAGAAGGAAGCGCAGGCAGCCTGGGAGACGATGGAGGGCGGTGATCTGTCCGCCTGGGATGATGTCTCTTCGGTGCAGGAGATTGCCAGAGGCCAAAAGCCCGCAGAGTATGAAGAAGCCGCTTTTCGTCTGCAGACGGGGGATTATAGCGAGCCGCTTTTCACGGATGGAAGCTGGAAAATTTTATACTGCAGATCGGATTACCTGGAAGACGCATCTGCAGCAAACAAAGAGCAGGAGTACCGCAGGAGAAAGACCGAGAGCTGGAAGAGTGTCTACGATACCTGGGTGAAGGATCGGGAATTTTGGCTGGACAGCAGTGCATGGGAGAGGTTAGAGCCGTTTTCGGTTACAAATCTGCCGGATTTCTTTTCCGCATGCCAGAACCTGTGGGAGCAATCAGATTCTGAAAATGAATAAAATGCCGGACTGGAGTTCGGTTTTTATAAAAAAGGAATTTATAGTAGATGGAGGTTTACAGCAATGGCAAAATATGTAATGGCTCTGGATCAGGGTACAACGAGCAGCCGCTGTATTTTGTTCAACAAACAGGGACAGATCTGCAGCATGGCACAAAAAGAATTCGAGCAGATTTATCCGCAGCCGGGTTGGGTAGAGCATAACCCGATGGAGATCTGGGCATCGCAGATGAGTGTCGCAGCAGAGGCTATGACGAAGATTCAGGCGCAGTCTGATGATATCGCAGCAATCGGTATCACAAATCAGCGAGAGACAACGATCGTCTGGAACAAAGAGACCGGTATGCCGGTCTATAATGCAATCGTCTGGCAGTGTCGCCGGACATCTGCGCTGGTAGATGAACTGAAAGAAAAGGGCTACAGCGATAAGATCCGGGAAAAGACCGGTCTGATTCCGGATGCTTATTTTTCCGGAACGAAGATCCGCTGGATTCTGGATCATGTAGAAGGCGCTCAGGAGCTTGCAGAGCAGGGAAAGCTGGCATTTGGTACCGTGGATACCTGGCTGATCTGGAACCTGACAAAGGGTCGTGTATTCGTTACAGATTACACAAACGCATCCCGAACGATGCTGTTTAATATCCACACGCTGCAGTGGGATGATGAGATTCTGAAAATGCTGAATCTTCCAAAGTCCATGTTTCCGGAAGTGAAACCGTCCAGCTGCCTGTATGGATATACCGAGAGCGAAGCTGTCGGCAATGGCATTCCCATCGCCGGTGCAGCTGGTGATCAGCAGAGCGCATTGTTCGGACAGTGCTGCTTCTCCGAGGGTGAGGCAAAGAATACATACGGAACAGGATGTTTCCTGCTGATGAATACCGGTTCCCATCCGGTGATGTCAAAGAATGGTCTGATCACAACAATCGCTGCCAGCACAGGCAACGAGATTCAGTATGCATTGGAGGGAAGTGTGTTTGTGGGCGGTGCCTCCATTCAGTGGCTTCGGGATGAGCTGGAACTGATCCGCTCTGCGGCAGAAACCGAAGAGATTGCAAATTCGGTATCGGATACCTGTGGTGCATATGTGGTACCTGCATTTACCGGTCTCGGCGCACCTTACTGGGATCAGTATGCGAGAGGTGCCGTTGTAGGTATCACCCGCGGATTTGGTAAGAGACATTTGATTCGTGCAACACTGGAATCCATCGGCTATCAGGTATCGGATATCGTGAAGGCAATGGAAGCAGATGCCGGAGTGACATTGGCTTCTCTGAAGGTGGATGGCGGCGCCAGTGCAAATAACTTCCTGATGCAGTTTCAGTCCAACATTCTGGACACAACGGTTCTTCGTCCGGAATGTATTGAAACAACGGCTCTCGGAGCTGCTTATCTGGCAGGTCTGGAAGTCGGCTACTGGAACAGCAAAGAAGATATCCGGGAAAACTGGCAGATTGGTCGTACCTTCTGTGCAAATATGAAGGAGAAGACCCGCCAGGAGCTGATGGATGGCTGGCATAAGGCAGTAAAACGTGCTTACGGTTGGGCAGAAGAATAAAAAAATAAGAAAAAATAGCAAAAGGCGCCGTTTTTTCTCCTTTTTGCCGTACCTTTTATAGAAGTGGGATTTTCAGAATAAAAATCTGCGAATTCTTTTGGACCTGCAGACAGCAGGTGGTACGGTACAGAAGGAGGAAATGAGTATGACTGCAGAAATGATTATTCGTTGCATGGGTGCAAATGGCAGATATGCCGGATATGAAAACATGATTTCTTGTCTGGAGATCATTCGGAAAAATCCAAGAAAACTGGTGGCACTGGAGAAGCTGGTGTATGTTTACGTGGCGGAGGAGGAAGGCGTTTCTCTGAGTTGCCTAGAACGCAGACTGGATCTTTTGGTGACGTTGCTGACGAAAACGGCAAAGCCGTCTCAATGGATTCTCCTAGAGCTGAATCCGAACAAAAAACCGAGTGTCGGAGAGTTTCTCGAGGCAGTCACCTGGTATCTGCGGCAGATTGACTGTCACAGAGTATCTGCAAAAGAATGGTTTAATGCCTGATTTCTTATAGAAAAACTTTTTTTGACAAAAAATAATAAATTGCGCTGTTTTTTCTCTTTTGTATCGTTACCTATATAGAAGAGTATATTGAATCTATAAATTCAAGACTGCTTCTCTCCATTGCAGACAGCAGGGAGTTCGATACAAAAGGAGGAAATGAGTATGAGCGCAGAGATGATTATTCGCTGCATGGGTGCGAACGGCAGGTATGCCGGATATGAGAATATGATTTCATGTCTGGAAATTATCCGGGAAGATCCAAAGAAACTGGTGTCATTGGAACGGCTGGTGTACGATTCTGTTGCGGAGGCGGACGGTGTATCACTAAACTGTCTGAAACGCAGACTGGATATCCTGGTTTCGGTACTGACAAAGACTGCGAAACGGTCACAGTGGATGCTGCTGGAGTTAGATCCGGAGAAAAAGCCGACCGTAGGAGAATTTCTGGAGGCAGTTACCTGGTACATGAAGCAGCTGGATTGCAGCAGAGCATCGATCGAAGACTGGTTTAATGCCTGAGACTGAAAATTAAGAACGATTTCAACTTATCCACGCAAGAGAGAAAAAACAAAAGAGATGGGGCAGCAAAATTCGCTGTTTCATCTCTTTTGTGCTATTCATGACAATAGAATGTTTGCGCAGCATGTATTCCATTGTTTCCATTATCTTACGACGAGTTATTCCATCTTGCGATATAAACCGACTGCTTTTCCGAGAATCGTGACATCATCTACATAAATCGGATCCATCAAATCATTCTCCGGCTGCAGGCGAATCCGGTCCTTCTCCCGATAGAAGGTCTTTACTGTAGCAGAATCATCCACCAGAGCAACAACAATCTCGCCGTTCTCCGCGGTACTGCGGCTCTGTACGAGCAGACAGTCGCCGTTATGGATGCCGACATTGATCATGCTGTCTCCCTGTACCTGAAGCATAAACACTTCTCCGCCGGAAGGAAGGAAGCTGGCGGGAACGGGAAAATAACTCTCGATGTTCTGAACTGCAAGAATCGGCTCTCCGGCTGCAACGCGTCCCACCAGAGGCACATTCACAACCTCTGTGCGGAAATTGTAAAAACTGTCGTCCACGATCTCGATCGCGCGGGGTTTTGTAGGATCGCGACGAATATAGCCGTTCTTTTCAAGGGTTGCGAGATGTGCGTGTACGGAGGAAGTGGATTTCAGTCCAACAGCCTCACAGATCTCGCGAACAGACGGCGGGTATCCTTTATTCAAAATCTGATTTTTCATATAGTCCAGAATTTCCAACTGCTTGCTTGTGATTTTGCCATAACTCATGAATGCAGAGCTCCTCTCAGATAAATTCCTCATGTCATCCGGAATATCCAATAACATTTTCTTTATTGTAGCATATATGGAAGAAAAAAGCAAACAGATGTTTGGAAAAGAGACAAAATATACCGTTCGAAAATTTGTTCGATTTCTATTGACAGAACACATGTACGGTGGTACTATACAAACAGATGTTCACAGAACAGACGTTCGCACGATAAGCATTCGAATAACGAACTGTTCTTTCACAGAGGAACCATGTTTTAGAGTACAGGGAGGCTTTGATATGAGAAGAGCAATGCATCAGAGAAATCAGATCACGAGAATTTATATTCTTATTTTTGCAGTATCCGCGATTGTGATTGCAGCATGCTGTATTGGATTTGGCTTTATTTCCAATGCGTCCAGTAAGACCGATCCGGACACCGGACGGGTGAAGCGATATACGAGTGTATACATCGAGGAAGGCGATACGCTGTGGAGTATCGCAGAACAGTATATTTCCGAAGAATATGACGGGATGGATTCCTACATCCGCGAGTTGAAACAGATGAATCATGTGAGTGATACGATCTATGCAGGCTGCTATCTGACAGTCTCCTATTATGCGGAAACGGGAGACTGACAGAACAGCAGGAAAGGATGAGAGGAATAGAAGGATGCGAGAGAGTAAAAAATTTTGTACTTTATAGTTAGGGGTTAATAAATGGCTTAGATACAAGGATTATAGCATAAAGTACAAAATTTCAAAATGTACTTTATTTCAGAATGTACTTTATTTCGAAACAGAATAAAGTACATTTTTAATCCTCTTTTTAGATAAATTGGATTCTTATAATATTATGGTTTTCAGAACTTATTTCTTATCTTTTGGTATTCTCTAGGTGAATATCCTTTTAGCTTGTGGAAGAGTCGGCTGAAATAAAGCTGGTTATCATACCCGACAATCTTAGAAATCTCATTGATGGAATAAGTTGTTGTTTCAAGTAAAATCTGAGCATTGGTGATTCGGATTCCTACAATAAATTGCATTGGTGTGGAACCAGTGTATTTTTTGAAATTTCGGATAAACCAGCTGACACTCATCCCTCGTGAGGCAGCATAATCGTCAATATTGATATTCTGATGATAGTTTTCACTGAAAAAGGTAACAGCGATATCCATCTCATGATCAAGATATTCATTTTTTGATATGTGCTCTCTAGTCAGTTCCCGGTGAAAGCTAATTAAAAGATGGCGTAGCAAAAGGACAAGCATTTCCTCATAATTATCCTGACAGCGTTGGAGCTCGATGATAATACGTTTGAAAATCCGTTCATATTCGTTAGATGAACCAACTTGAAAGATACGTTCTTTATCTGGAAATCCATATTGGCGTAAGATATTTTTCACATCGCTTCCTGTGAAGTGAATCCAGTATACTTCTGTCTTATCTTCTCCATAATATTCATATTTCTGAAGTTCTTTCGGTCTGTAAAGTACAAAGTTACCGGCAGGAACAATCGTTTCGTTATCTACATTATCAAAATGGAAATGTCCACAACCAGCAGTGATATATATAATCTGATAATCCAGACGTCCTCTTGGACGGTAGGTGGGAAGCTTGGGAAGGCTGGAAAGACGATAAGTACCACAGCTTCCTACAATCAGTGGACGACTTTTGTCTTTAAAATCCATATGTGAGTGGTTCAAATAACCGGCGTTCATATACATAGGACGGCACCTCTTTTCATACTTTTTATTATTGTATCATTTAGTGCATATTTTGTCCAATCTAATTCATAGACATATTTTGCGGATTAGGATAATCTATATTTAGAAAACAAAGAAACGTAAGAATAAAAGGAAAGAATAAGATTTTCTTTGGGAGAACAAAGAGCAAAAAAGTATATGTATTGGAGGAGAGCTATTTATGATTGTACCGCGTTATTATGAGAATTTAAGTGTATTGCATGAAAACACAATGCCAGCTAGAGCTTATTATATTCCGGCATCCAAAAGAATGGATAACCTGGTGGAACACAGAGAAGAATCAGATCGTATGCAGTTATTGAATGGAACTTGGAAATTCCAGTATTTTAACAGCATTTATGACATTCAGGATTCTTTCTTTGAGAAGGATTATGATACGGAACACTTTGATGAGATTCAGGTTCCGAGTGTATGGCAGATGGCAGGATATGATGTGCATCAGTATACAAACATCCGATATCCGTTTCCGTTTGATCCGCCATACGTGCCGCAGGATATTCCGTGTGGAGCTTATGTGCATACTTTTGATTACAGCAGAGATGAGAAAGCTTCAAGAGCCTTTTTGAACTTTGAAGGGGTAGACAGTTGCTTTTATGTATGGATCAATGGCTCTTACGTAGGATACAGTCAGGTTTCACATATGACCAGTGAGTTTGATATTACCGATGTACTTCAGGATGGAACGAATACCGTGGCAGTTTTAGTAATGAAGTGGTGTGATGGTTCTTATCTGGAAGACCAGGACAAATTCCGTATGAGTGGTATTTTCCGGGATGTGTACATTTT
>CAKQHB010000028.1 GCA_934234215.1 uncultured Cuneatibacter sp. | reverse complement strand
TTTGTTATGTCATTTTTTATTTCTTATTCATTATACACCAT
The DNA here is from genome assembly GCA_934234215.1 of uncultured Cuneatibacter sp. GTDB lineage: Bacteria > Bacillota > Clostridia > Lachnospirales > Lachnospiraceae > CAKQHB01. The sequence continues at coordinate 33,007 of CAKQHB010000028.1, read as the reverse complement.
TTCTGACGATTTGAGAAATTTCCTATAGATCAAAAATAGAATCCTGCTTCGCAGGATTCTCCGCCTGCGGCGGGTTGCGAAGCAACAAATTCTGTTCCGCCGCAGTGCGATCCACGCGGAGCGCTTTTTTGCGTCATAGGAAATGCAGCGCAATTTCCTGTAAAGCAAAAAAGCGATGTCATTCTCTCCACACCGGAGCGACATCGCTCTTTTTCACATTCCACCTCCATTTAAGCTCAACGCTTTTACACCCACAGCACCCGCATTTCTTCGACTTTCATTTCCTGCTCTTCTGCTACTTTCCGCAGTTTTCCTTCCTCCTCCGGCTCTGTCTTCCACGCCAGTCCACAGCCTGCCGTAATCTCCCGCGGCACCGGAATGATTCGTCCTGAAATCCCATGGACAATGCAATATTTTTCCCACTGCATCGCCGCCACAGTCGTTGGAAATGTCAGGATCAGACATTCTTTTTTTGCTCTCATCGGCACTCCTTTGCAATGCGCTCCAACACGCGCAATGTCTCGTCAATTTCCTCTTTTGTGGTCTGTCCGCTGACAGAAAATCGCACACAGCCCTGCTCTTTTGTGCCAAGGGCTTCGTGCATTCTCGGTGCGCAGTGTGCGCCGCCGCGGACCGCGATCTCGCCTTCCTCCCACAGCGCATCGCACACCCAGCCGGAATCCTCGTCTCCGATGTTCAGGGATACGATACCGCAGCATCTAGACAAATCCGGATCTCCATATAGAGTGATACCCCGAATGACAGAAGCACCTTCCACAAACTGTCGAACCCTCGCCTGCTCAATGTCACGAATCTGCTCCACACCGACCTGCTGCAGGTATTGCAGCGCACCATTCAGCCCGGCGATTCCGTGCACATTTAATGTGCCGGCTTCCAGCGCAGTGGGCATCTGCAGCGGATGATGTCTGTCATAGCTGTGAACACCGCTGCCGCCTACGAGAAATGGGCGCATCTGCAGCCCTTTGCGAATGTAAATCCCCCCCGTTCCCTGCGGTCCCAGCAGACTCTTATGACCGGTGAAGCACAGTACATCTATACCCATTTGCTCCACATGGATCGGAAGTGCGCCAGCAGTCTGCGAGGCATCTACGATCAGGAACAATTTGTGTGCTTTCGCGATCGCGGAAATTCTTGCAAGGTCGGTGATATTGCCCGTCACATTTGAAGCGTGCGTCACAATAACTGCCTTTGTATGTGGTGTTACTGCCTGCTCCAACGCCTCATAATCCAAGGTTCCGTATTCTCGCTTCGTTTCCCTTCCTGCCTGTCCCGTCGTGCCGATCCAGCTCACGGCAATGCCCTGTTCTTCGAGACGGTACAGCGGGCGCAGGACAGAATTATGTTCCAGAACTGTGCTGATCACATGATCTCCCGGCTCAAACAATCCTGAAATTGCAATATTCAGCGCCATCGTTGCATTCTGTGTAAATGCAATCTGCTCCGGATTTGAAATGCCAAACAGCTCCGCCAGCCGCACTCGTGTATCATAAACCATCCGCGCTGCCGCCAGAGTCGGCTCATGGGCTCCTCTTCCCGGATTGCCCAATGTCTGTAATGCCTGCATGATCTGAAAAGCGACCTGCTCCGGTTTCCAGAGCGAGGTCGCTGCATTGTCCAGATAGATCACGGTTTGATGACCTGACGCGCCTGCGTCATCCGCTCCACGATCTCATACATATTTGTGACGTTTCCCACCTCCAGATGATCGGTCAGCTCGTAGAAGTTCAGGCAGGTACCGCAGGCAAGGATCTCCACGCCCTGTGCTTCCATAGATTTCAGGTCTTCAAGAGAAGTGCTTCCCTCACACGCCAGCTTAACACCGCCATTGTAGAAAAGAATCGTGCCGGGCAGCGTATCCTGCTGGCTCAGTGCATAGAGGAATCCCTTCATCAGGACCGCACCCAGCTCATCCTTTCCAGTTCCCATTGTGGCGGAGGAAATCACAACAACCTGATCTTTCCGCTTATCCGGTGTACAAACTTCCGGCTCTTCTGTTTCCGGCTGCTCTGCCGGTGCTTCTGTCTCAGACTCGGACTTCTTGCCAATCACCATCGTTACTTTATAAGCTGCCTCATCCAGCTTTTCCGACTTGACGGCATATCCTTTCTGATTTGCCATCTTGGTCAGATTCTGAACCGCAATCTCATTGTCCACCAGCGTTTCCACAACACCGGGACCTTCCATGGATTCAATCGCTTTCTTTGTTTTTACCACCGGGATTGGGCAGGTATCGCCCATTGCATCTATCTGAATCATTGTTCGTTCTCCTTTGTCTCGCTCTCGTTTTTCTCTGCCGGTACAGAAAGTTTACCGCAAACGGTGATCTCCGTCTCGCCCTTCGGTACGATCTTACCGACGATGGATGCCGGAAGTCCAGCTTCCTGCATCTTCTGTACAAGGCGTGCCCCCGCCTCCGGAGCCACTGCAATCAGCAATCCACCTGCGGTCTGGGGATCAAACAGCACTTCCTCCATCCCGAAGGATACGTTCTCAAACCGGACATTTTTCCCCACATGATTGCGGTTGCGCTGACCGCCTGCAGTCGTCAGAAATTCTTCTGCATACTCCAGCGCTTCCGGAAATACCGGAATCTGATCCGCCTCGATGATACAGGACTTCTCCCCATTCATCATCTCGTGCAAATGTCCGAGAAATCCAAACCCCGTTACATCTGTACAGGCATGGATTTCCTCCTCATGGCACAGCTCAGACGCTTTTTTGTTCAGTGTTGTCATGGAAGCAATCGCTTTTCGCATCGCCTGTGGAGACGCCTCCTGCACACGATTCGCCGTGCAGATAATGCCGACGCCCAGCGTTTTTGTCAAAATCAGCACATCCCCGATGTGGCCAGTATTGTTCGCCCACATCTTTTTCGGAGCAACGGTCCCCATGACAGACAAGCCATACTTCACACCGCTGTCCGCAATGGAATGACCTCCCACAAGACTGCCACCTGCCGCCTGCACGACATCTGCGCCACCCCGCATGATCTCTCCCAGAATGTTCAGATCCATATTTTCCGGAAAGCAGACGATATTCAGCGCGGTACGCACTTCGCCGCCCATTGCATAAATATCGCTGACTGCATTTGTTGCTGCGATTTTTCCAAATGTGTACGGATCTTCCACCATCGGCGGAAAGAAATCCAGTGTCTGCACAATCGCCAAATCCTCGCTCACCTGATACACCGCTGCATCATCGCTGCTGTCATATCCCACGAGAAGATGCTCATCCTTCTCGCCCTTCGGAAGACGGGACAGCACGCGTTCCAGCACACCTGCTCCCAGCTTTGCGGTGCAGCCGCCGCCGCTGCAAAATAATTTTGACTCTTCCATTTTCTTCTCCATGCTTATTCTGCGAATTCCATCCGCAAATTGTCTCTTTAATTGTCAGTATACCATACTTTCGACCCCCTGTCATCACCAAGAGCATTTCCCTGCATTCCTTGGATTATGCAGCTGCATGTTTTGGATGTAAAAAACGCTGCACACACAAGAATTTTTCCTGTCCGCACAGCGTTTTCTTCATTTCATACGAATATTTTTTTATTTTTCTGCACTCATCAGCTTTAATGGCAATGCCAGCAGAACTGCGCCGCCTAAAATATTTCCAATTGTAACGAAGAACATGCTCTTTGCAACTAACATCCAGTCCAGTCCGCCGAGGATCATGGAACCGATGGAGAAGGTTGCCATATTGGCGATACAGTGCTCAAAACCACTCTCTACGAATGTCATAATGATGCAAAACATTACGATCAGCTTTCCGGATTCACTCTTCATACGAGTATTTGCCCAAACCGCCAGACAAACCATAAAGTTACACAGAACACCGCGCAGCAGCAACTGGAACGGACTGATGGACAGCTTTGTGTAAACAAAGGTCTGGTAATAGTTAATCAAAATCTCGCGGTCTGCGCCACTGATCACAAACAGGAAGGACAGCAGCAGACAGCCGATGAAGTTGCCGATGTAGCTCAGCGCCCAAACCTTAACCATTACTTTCCAGCTGCACGCCTTGTTGTAAACGCCCAGCGCCATCGTCATGTTATTACCGGTGAACAGCTCTCCACCGATGAACACGATCAAAACGATTGCCAGTGAGAACAAGAAGGCTCCCATGATTTTTGCTGCCTCCGGGCTCACCGGATACAGGATTGCTGCAGCCACATTAGACAGCAGGGTTGCTACCACAATGAAAAAACCAGCCATCACGCTGCGCATCATGAAAACGCCTGTTTTCTTGTTACAGATCTCAGCTTTGTTTACCGCTGCCTGAGATACAGCAGTCATATCGGTTGTATACATAGTATCGACTCTTCCTCCCCTGATTATCACACAATTCGATATGATATCATGCGTTTTCCACTTGTTCAACGACTTTTTCACTTTGTTTCGGATAAAGAACAAACCACGCTTTTTACGGCATTCCCTGGGATATTCCTCCCGGTGCTTCCTCACCTGTTACCGCATAATCGGTGATTCCCTTCCCGGTGTTTGGATGATCGTGGGAGTGGATCATATCCACACTGAACAGTACGATCAGCACCACACAGATCGGCGTCAGGATTTTCAGCTTTACCCGTCGGAAAATACTATCCAGCACTGGTCCGATGAAATAAACAATGCCCATACAGCCCAGCCCAAACACCAGCAAGCCTTCCGCGCAAATACGTCCATTCATATTCAGAAAATATCCCGTATAATCCCACCAGCGCTGTCCGTCGTGGGTCCATTCCAGATACAGGGAAGTGCCGTATTCCACAATGCCACTCATGAAAATGGATGCAAGAAACTCCAGCCACGGCTTTTCCCGCAAGGTTTTTAACAATGTCAGCGCCAGAAGAGCGCCACAGCCATAGATTGGCAGCCACGGTCCTGCCAGCACGCCGCGATTGACGAATTCGCCGTCCATCACCAGATGCAGGCAGACCTCCCACACCCATCCGATAAACGCAAACGCGAAGAAAATCATAATCAGAGACGGAACGCTGTAATTGCGCATGTAGAACATGATCTCACCAATGCTCTTTCTTCTCTGCTCCGGACTCAGACCGGACATGCGCGTTGGATAGGCCTCGCCTCTGGCTTCTTCCTTCCATTTTTCTACGCGCAGCTGCTCGCTTCGCCTGCGCTCGTACTCTTCCTCTTCTATTGTGTTAAAAAGCAGAATTCCAAACTTATCTGCCAGAAAACCGCGCACACCCTTCAGCGATTCTACTTTTGCACGGGGCTGGTTGATAATCGGAAGTACATCCCGATACGCGTAATCAATCAATGCTTCATTTGCGTGACGGTACAAAAATTCGTCTTTCAGTCTCTCAGAACCCGGTACACCGCGGCGGATCGCGTCTTCTCTCACATCTGCATAAAATTCTGCCAGAAATGCAGCTTTATACGGTCCCACAAAGAAAATGCCCGCAAGACCCAACGTTGCCGCCCGCAGAAGATCCCAGCCAAGAAATGTCAGCATCAACGTAAACAGACGCCATTTCTTTCCTTTCATGAGGTTTCGAGACAGTGTGATCGCCTCATTTGCTTTCAAAGACGGATTTTCCGCAATCACATAGGGCACTAAAATATAAGAAAAATATTTGATGACACCACCCACAATCGTCAAGCACCACAGCAGATAATATCCCTCTTTTACAAACAACGTCCATGCCGTCTGACACCATTTTTTGACACGAAGCGGAAACAAAAACCGCGCTACCGGCACTTTGTCATACGTTCGCGCTTCCAACACGATCCGTCGGTTGATGACGACGTAAACTTCTTTGATAAAGAGCCATATAAAAATATACAATGCCGCTGCCAGAATAATCAGCAAAATCGTCGTCACGTTTGGAGAACCGATGATTCCATTTACCTCCTGATAAATCAGAAACAGCAGCTCTCCTGATGTCATGACACGCACTGCTGCCGTAAAAACGCCTGCGCTTCCGCCAAAATATTTGCGGTTCGCCAGCTCCTCCCGTTTCTGATCCAGTATATCCTGACTGGGACGTTCCACATTGCCATTCCACAGGTCATTGATTGCCCGCAGCAGCGGATTATTGAAGCGATCCAGCTCCTCCGGCAATTCCACAAACAGTCCGGTAATCTGGAGGTTTTCTTCCTGTTCCACGCCAAACCGCAGTCCGGCAATATCCAGGTTTTCTTCATTTTCAATTCCCAATACCGTACCGATCAGACAGACCAGCACCAACATCCAATAGTGCCGGCGCACTGTTTTCAATGCACCTTGCACCAGCTCTTTTCTTTTTTTCACCCTGACCCCTTTTCCACAATTTTTATCGCTGTGGTTCAAATGTAATATGGATCGAGCAGATCTCTGCATTGGTTCCGACACGCATATTCGGTCCAAATACACCAACTCCACTCGTCACAATGTTCTGCATCTGTCCTTTTTGCAGATAGCCACAGGGATTTTCCCAGTAAATATCCGTCAGAATCTTCCCCGGGTACATCTGTCCATCGTGGGTATGCCCACACAGATCCAGATCCACACCGGCATCCGCCAGCTCCTGTAATTCTCTCGGCTCGTGGTCGATCACAATGACCGGCAAATCCTCCGTCATCTCCGCCATCAGCTCCTCCGGCGTCTTGCGCTCTGTGATGCCTCTTCCGGGCTTTTCCGAATCCGGACGACCATACAGATAAAAACTGTCCGCAATCTTCACATACTCATCCTGCAGAAGCGTAATGCCTGCCTTTTCCACAAACTCATCCATGCGGGGATCGCTTGCCTTTTCCGGATCATTCCAGCCGAACGTAAATCCAGCCAGAATCTTCTCTTTGATGTCATGATTTCCAAAGCAGGCGTACACGCCATATTTGCTCTGAATACCGGACAAAATCTCAATATCCTTCTCCGGCTCCCGCACTGCGTCATAGTCATTGTCGAAGAAATCTCCCGCAATCACAACCACATCCGGCTGCTCCGCGTTGATCTTATCTACCATGCGCTGCAGATGCTTCGCGCCAATGTTGTATCCCAGATGAATGTCTGAGACGAGTACCACATTCAGCCCCTCGATGTTGCTGCTCTTCTGATCCATCGTAATGTTATAGGTCGTCGTATAAATTTTTCTCGCATGCACAATGCCGTATACACTCACAATCGAAATAATAATCGCGCACAGCAGACCAATTCCGGCAAATACCGGTCGGGGAAAATGCTGTCCCTTCTTCATATGACGAATCCGATGCAGGATCAGACGCACCACATCCGCCACAACGATCACCGTCACAAGGTACATGAGCACGCCCAGCCAGTAATTTGCGATCATCTGTCCGATCCAGCGGATCTTTGTGTCGTTTGGCAACAAAAATGCCACCGGAATCGTCATCGACAGCAAACCATATATCACAAAGACCGGGACTCTGCCCTTCCAGGTCCGAAATCCTGCATACCAGGAGCTAAGCCATGCAATCGTGCGGATGGCAAGATAGAAAACCACCAGTAAATAAATCGGTGCCAAAAATAATGCAATCATAAATTTCCTCCGTTTTCGTACTGTCCCATCATACAAAACGATGGAGCGGAAAGCAATGCCTTCCGCTCCATTTTTCAAAAATCTTAAGATTTTATAAATCGTTCCTTATAAAAGCAGTTGCTCCACTTACGCAGTTACAACCGCCTTCTCTTCCTCTTCCTCCAGATCCAGCAAAATATCGCCCTCCATTGCTTCCTCTGCAATGCCGACACAACTGTCCGCCAGACGATCCAGACTGTACAGCAGTGTTGAAAAATCATTCGTCAGTGCCGGATCACACAGCTGCTGTTCCACACGGAGCAGATGGTCCTTGTTCAGACGTTTCTGTGATTTCCGCATCTTGTTCTTCTCTTTTGTAATCTGCTGTGCAACCTCCATATTGCCATTCATAACGGCATCCATCGCACCGTCAAATAAACGCAAATTGATATCAAAACATTTTGCCAGATCATTCTGTGCAGTCTCCGACAATGCCTTGCCGTTCGTTCCGATCCGCTCATGGATCTCATCCACTTCCCGACAACGATCGGAAATACGCTCCAAATGGTTCGTGACAAACAACAGACTCGCCGTCTGCTCGGACTGTTTCTCTGTCAGCGTACCGCTGGAAAACATCTTTGTCAGATATGCCTCAATGCGGTCACAGAGTGTCTTAACATTGGTACTCGTTGTCAAAAAAGCGTTTCTTCTACCTGATTCAGAAGTTACGACCTCTTCCTTGATCTGCTGCAGCATTGTCTTTGCCATATCTGCTACATGACGAACTTCATTGGAGGCCAGATACAGAGCTGCTACCGGTTGTGCGATCACCTTGTCATCCAGATAATTCGGCGTTGCACCGCCCTCGCTGCGATCGGTTCCTCGAACAAGGAAGGTTACGATCTTTACCATCACAGGAATCAGCGGCAGCCAGATCAGTGTGCAGACAACATTAAATGTCGTATGTGCATTTGCAATCTGCCTGGAGATGACCTCCAACTCCGGTCCCTTCGGGGAAATAAACTGAATAAACTTCGTCAATACCGGAATCAGGAACAAAAAGACGATACTACCGGTAATGTTAAATACACTGTGGGCAATGGCAGTTCTCTTTGCATTCTTGGACTGTCCGATGGATGCAAGTAAAGCGGTGATCGTTGTACCGATGTTATCACCAAGTAAAATCGGGATTGCGCCTGCCAGACCAATAACGCTTGTCACACCATCCGGACCTGCCTGAGATGCAAAGTTCTGCAAAACAGCAATCGTCGCGGAACTACTCTGTACAATCAGAGTCATACCTGCACCAAGCAGCACGCCTAAAACCGGGATATTCGTTACCTTTCCCATCAGATCCACAAAAAACTGACTGCTTGCCAAAGGCTTCATAACTGTTCCCATGATCTCGATACCTTCAAACAAAAGACCAAAGGAGAACATTACCATACCGATATTTTTCAGACGTTCTTTCTTACAGACAAAATTCAGCATAAATCCGACGAAAATAATCGGGTAAATGTAATCGCTGATCTTAAATGCCATCAGCTGTGCCGTCATCGTCGTACCGATATTCGCACCAAAGATAACGGAAATCGCCTGCGGCAGATTCATCAATCCTGCACTTACAAAACCGATAACCATGACCGTCGTTGCGGAACTGCTCTGCAATACCGCGGTAACAAGCGCTCCTGCCAGCGCACCCATGATCGGATTCTTCGTCAGAATACTCAGGATTTTCTTCATCTTCTCTCCGGCAGCCTTCTGAAGCGCATCGCTCATGCTGTTCATGCCATATAAAAACAGCGACAAACCACCGACCAGACCAAACAAGATCTGCATTGTTTCTTTCATAATTAAAATGCCCCTCCTTTTGTAAAACGGCATACAAATCCCTACTTCAAAAACAGTGTAACAGGGAAATATCAAAATACGGTCAGAGGAATGTTAAATGTATGTAAAATGTGAAGGAGGGGTTATGAGTTTGTAAAGAAAAATCGCTCCATCCTGCAATCCCTGAACATAACGTGTACATTTCCTGCTCCGTCAGACGGATTTTCTTCCCCTGTTCGCGAAAACGCGCTTCGCTTGAACGGTTCGCTCACAGGGAAATCCGCCTGCCTTCGCGACGGAAATACGTACAATGTTATGTCCAGGGATTGCAGGAACGAGCGACATATTCCAAACCTCAAAAGAATCTGAATGCATAAATCCGCCGTTTCTTCACACGAATTACGCCTCATTTTCCCCATTCATTTGCCAAAATATGAGGGGCTGCGAATATGCTCTTCTCCTCGTGGTTGCAAGCATTTTATGAAAAAGGCAGAAAAGTAAGAGACGCTTCGCATTGTGCTGATTTCCGCACCCGGACGGTACTGCTTCCGCCTTTCTGCAGCCTGCCTGAGCCAACGTTAGTTGGCGAGTTGCTGCAGAAGGCGAATCAGAAGCAGTGCTGTTCCGGGAAGGAAATGCACACGCGAAGCGTCTCCACTTTTCTACCTTTTTATGAAATTTTGATTGCAATTACAACCGCAACCTTACTTTCTCTTCTGCACCAGATTTCCCACTACATAAACGACTGCCGCTACTGCCATGCCGTTCAGGGATGCGATGCCCCAGTTTACGACGTTTGCCACGATTGCGCCGAGGACAACGCCTGCAACTGCAAACCAGTTGACGGTAACAGGCTTCCAGTTCTCGGTGTAGTCTTCCCGATTCATAAAGTAGCTCAGAACGAGGATGATACCAACCGGCGGCAGCGTGCAGTTCAGCACGTTCAGCCAGCCACAGAAGTTGTTATACAACCAAACGGCTGCAACGGTTCCGATTGCACCGGCGATAAGTACCATCGGCTTTTTCTTTGTGCCGAAGATGTTTGCCAGACCAAGTCCGGAGGAATACAGCGCGTTGTCGTTGGTGGTCCAGATATTCAGACCCAGAACCAGCACTGCAAAATAGAACAGGTTCAGACGAATCATAACGTCGAAAATATCATTTCCGCCGACGAAGATCGAGGAGATCGCGCCGAAACAGAACATCAGAGAGTTTCCGATAAAGAATGCAATGATGGTGATGATCGCGCCGGATTTTCCGGACTTTGCGAAACGGGTAAAGTTCGGAGTTGCCGTACCGCCGGATACGAAAGATCCCATTACCAGACCGGCACCGCCAAAGATGGTCAAATCTGTAGTGGATTTTGCAAACTGATCAATGATCGTACCTTCACCCTGTGCGATTGCCATACACATTGCAACAGTTCCAAGGATTGCAACCAACGGAACTGCGATGTAGCTGACAATGGTTAGGGATTTGATTCCGAAATAAGCAGATGCTGTCATACAAATACCAGCTACCACAACGAGGATATACTCTGCGAGAATGCTTCCGCCCAGCAACTGATTTGCAACCGGGATTGCAAACATGGCGATACCTACGCCGAACCATCCGATCTGTGTAAAGCTGATCATTGCGGACGGCAGCCAGGAACCTTTTTCACCGAATGCTCTGCGGGACAGAAGATCCAAGGAAAGTCCGGTCTTTGCACCAACGTAACCGAGAAGTCCGGTATAAGCACCCAAGATAACGCCGCCAACTACCATTGCGCCGAGAAATCCGTAGAAATCCAGACCGTCTGCCAGTTCTTTTCCGACCCACATACTTGCGGAAAAGAAGGTAAATCCAAGCATGATCATAAACATTGTGACCATGCTGCGCCGACTGCTCTGCGGGACTGCGCACTCGGCGTAGTCGATGTCGTGAGTTTCTGCTGCTGTGTTGTTTTTACTCATGAAATTCTCCCTCTTCTTTCTTTACTCCTCTTCTTTGCCTGTATCAATCAACGCTCTTCGGCGCAGATTTTTTATAAAATATACGGTTTCAGTGCGCTGCTGATCTCTGCGATTCGCTGCTCTGCGATTTCGCGAACGGTTGCGCCATTATCCTTCAGACGCTCTACATACTGCATCTCTTCCTCATACAGCTGGTCGATTGTCTCCGCATTCAGTCCTTCATAATAATTGCACTTTGTCCAGTCTTCCTTGCTAATAGGCAATGCGTGACCCAGCTTTTCTTCCAGCAGATCCTGGAACCGGATCTCATCAGCACGGGTAAGCAGACCTTCCCAGAACTCCAGCACTTCCTCCACATGATCCGCAATCTCGTAACGTCTTGCGCCACCATCATAAATCACACACTTTTCAAACAGAATGTTCTGATCTTTCAGTGCCTCGTGGCGGTATTCCGGTGCCAGCACACCATTCTTCCAATAAAAGTCCACATCGATCACGTTGATTCCGGAAACGCCATGATCCTGATAAGTACTGAACACGCCCTCGTAATAAACGGTGATGAAGCCCTCAAACTCCGGCCAGTATTCCCGGATCTGCGCTGTCAGTTCTTCCATGATCTCGATGCCCTTTGTGCCGCCGATCGTGAAAAACAGGATATTGCGCAGCTTTGCATTGTGCGCACGATAAAAATCAATCACATATTTCAGGCAATGCACCAGTGTATCACCGGTGGCAATGATATCCCCGATCATCAGAGTGCTGTCCGGAACCATCGCCAGCTTGCTGTACTTGATTTCCAGACCGGCAATCTCTTTTTCCTGAAAAACGCGCTCGCTGGACAGGAAGCTGATATCATGCACCGGAATATTCTCCCGGTAGCAGCTCTCCTCCAACGGATAGTTCAGCGCACCGCGCAGGATTGACAGAATATTAGCGGAAGAGATCATTCCCTTGTTATGAAAATGGCGCATCATGCGCGTTGTAGAATCTAACAGGCACTGGTATACTTCGTAGCCAACTACCTCCGGCTTGAACAAAAGCTTTCTCGTTCCTGCGTCGGAAACAACATAGTAGCGGTTTACATAGTTTTCATTTTCCAGTCGATAACAACTGACTCCCTCATCGGTAAAGCTAGGCACCAGCTTTACACCCTCTAAAATATTGCTCATTTTTCTCTCCATTCCGAAGCGCTTTGGATACGCATCTTTTTTGCTTTATAGGAAATGCGACACAATTTCCTATAAAGTAAAAAGGACAGCCACCGCTTCTAAAAAGGGGGTGACTGTCCCGTTATTATCTTTTTCTTCTCGGACGCTTATTCAGATTGTAGCAAATAAGAAACATTTTCTGCATTCTGATTTTCTCCTCTGTTCAAATACATCTTTAGCAGGATACACGATGCCTGTCCAAATGTCAAGCATTACTTTTCGAATGCTGCAATTTTTTTCAGATGCTCCGGAATCTGAATGTGCTGCGGGCAGTTGCGCACGCACTGACGACAGCCAATGCAGTCAGAGGACTTGCCTCTGCCCATGATGATCCGCTCATGATACATATTGGAGAAGTTGTTGTTGATCTTGTAGTTGTTGTACAGTCCAAACAAATTCGGGATCGGAATGTTCTTCGGACAGACTTCCATACAATATCCGCAGGAGGTGCAGGGAATCTCAATACTGCGGTTGATGATCTCCACCACCTGCTGCAGCAGCTTCTTCTCTTCCTCATTCAACGGCTCCGGAGCATCCATCGTTTTCAGATTTTCCTGCATCTGCTCCATGTTGCTCATGCCGGACAGTACCATCATAACATTTTCCAGACCAGCCGCAAAACGCAGTGCATAAGAGGCGGGAGACGCATCCGGATTGTATGCCCGCAGCAGCTCTTCCGCTTCCTTCGGCAGATTAGCCAGCGTGCCGCCCTTTACCGGTTCCATGACAACAATTTTCTTACCATGCTTCACGCAAGTCTCATAGCACTTTCTCGACTGAATGACTTCGTTATCCCAATCCAGATAGTTGATCTGCAGCTGTACGAACTCGACTTCCGGCTGTTCTGTCAGGATACGATCCAAGGTTTCCGGATCATCGTGGAAGGAGAATCCGAAATGACGGATCTTGCCCGCTGCGATCTGCTCCCGAATGAAATCAAAGCCGCCGAACTTGACATTCACATCGTAACGGTCCTTGCCCATATTGTGCATCAGGTAATAATCAAAATAGCCTGCTCCGGTACGATCCAGCTGATTCTGAAAATAAATTGCATAATCTTCCGGCTTGCGAACGATGACCGTCGGCATCTTATCTGCCAGAATGAACTCTTCTCTCTTGTGACGATCCGTCAGCGCCTTCTTAAATGCCGGTTCTGATGCCTCATCGTGATACAGATATGCAGTATCAAAATAAGTAAATCCTGCAGCCAGAAAAGCATCCGCCATTGCATTGACCTGCTCCTGGTCGATGGAAGTCTTGTCATCGGGATTCAACAGCGGAAAACGCATTCCGCCAAAGCCTAATTTTTTCATAATAGTAAGTCTCCATTCTTATCGGATAAAATTCATCGAAGATCCGGTCTCTGCGGTGGGAATGTCGATTCCTGCCTGCTTGCCGGCCTCGATGCATTTTAACATCCATGCCATATTCGTTGCCAGATTGCGCATTGTCTTCTGTCCTTCGGTGTCCATCTCCACCTCACCGGGCGCCTGACCGAATGCCACGTTCCAGTAGGTCGAAGATACCAATGGCATCTGCGCGATCGTAAAATATTTATTCAGCACATCAACAGAAGCAGTCGTTCCGGCTCTTCTTGCGATTGCTACCGCAGCGCCGGGCTTGTGTGCCAGACTCTTGCTGTTGGAATAAAAAATGCGATCCAGTGCAGACAAAATCCGTCCACTGGGATGTGCATAATAAACTGGTGTGCCGACGATGATACCGTCTGCTGCCTTCATCTTCTCTGCGATCTCATTGATCACATCATCGTCAAAGACACAATGTCCCAGCTTTCCACAGGCGTTACAGCCGATACAATCCCGCAGCGGGCCAGCGCCAAGCTGAAGAATCTCACCTTCCACGCCCTCTTTTTCCAGCTGACAGACAATCTCCTCCAACGCACGGTTTGTATTGCCGTTTGCGCGAGGACTTCCGTTTAACAAAACAACCTTCATACTTAACCTCCATTCTCCCTTCCGGGTTATTCGCATTCCGCTTCGCTACATGCTCATGAGTACCGCCACGTTGCGGCGGTGTATCTGCGGACATTCGCATTCCGCTTCGCTACATGCTCATGAGTACCGCCGCAGCGCGGCGGTACTCATATCCTTTTTTCGAAGTTTCCGGTTACATACACGCCCTCATCCACGATAACGAATGCGCTGGGGTCAATTCCGTGGATGATTTCCATGAATTCGTTCATTTCGTACTTATTGATACAGGAGATCATAATGTGGGTGTCTTCTTTTGTGTAAGCGCCCACGCCGGTCCACTCCGTCACACCGCGACCGGTCTGCTCCAGAATCCGCTGATCGATCCCGTCCCGCTTTGTAAAAATCATGAGGCGGACGTTGATATTCTGATAATGCACTTTATCCATGAGAATCGTGAAAAATACCATCTGGATCAGGGAATAAATCACGATCTGGGAATCAAACATCAGCAGCAAAAAAGCGTAAATCACCACATTGACTGCCAGTGAGATTTTGCCGACGGATGCATTTTTAAACCGCTTTGCCGCCCAAACTGCTACGATATCCACGCCACCGCCGCAGCCGCCTGCTGTCAGCACAAGGCCGACACCGATGCCGGACATGGCACCACCCACGATGGACGATGCCAGACAATCTTCCAAAAGCGGAGGCTGGATAACCGGCAGCACGCTCATGAATACACTGATCATCCCAGCGCCAAACAGGGTCTTGAAGAAAAATGTCCTGCCCATGCTCTTCCACGCCAGAAATAGCAGCGGAATGTTTACGAACAGATTGACAATACCATACAAATTCAGTCTTCCCGACGGAAGAAACTTTTCCAAAAAGTATGTAATGATCTGGGAAATACCGACACCGCCACCGGTATACAGACCGAACGGCACAATAAAAGCATTCATTCCAAACGCATACAAAAAACATCCTGCGATGATCATTGCGATCTGTCCCCACCGGGTTTGCATTTTATCAATCATTTTCAGACTCGCTTTCCGGTACGTCCATATCCAGTCCCAGCTCACGAGGCAGGAATCTCGGACACACATTTTCTGAAGAAGTAATAACAGATGCCGACAGTAAGGTGCCGATCTCCGCGGACTCTCTCAACGTCTTGCCATAGGTCAGACCGATTGCAAGACCTGCGCAGAATGCATCGCCTGCTCCGGTCGTGTCTTTGACCTGTACTTTCTTTGCCGGACATATGCCTTTTTCGCCATTACGATCTGCGTAAACGGAGCCCTGTGCCCCCATTGTGACAACCATCGCCGGAATCTGACCACGCACAACGCGCTCGGACAGAATATCACACATCTGTTCCGGTGTCTTGTCACTGTAATCATCTGCGAAGAAAATACCTGCCTCCAACTGATTGCATACGAAACAGTCAAACCGCTGCAGGAAATCTCTCCGCTCTGCCGCAATACTCATATTGGACACGACTGCAAAGATCTTTTTTTGATACTTCTCTGCCAACTGGAAGACTTTTTTGACGATCTCCTTATCCATATCCGCTTCCAAAACGATGGAGTCTGCATTTGCGATCAGCTCGTCGCCCCGCTCCTCTAACAGATTCAGCAGCGGATACAAATTCGGTCTCTGAGAAATCGAGCCTGCCACATCTCCGCAATTATCAAAAACCACCAACCATGTTCCCATTCCACCAGGAACGGTCAGCACATAGTCCGTATTTACTTTGTGACGCTGCAGCTTGCGCACAACATCCTTGCCCAGTGCGGTGTCATCCACAATGCTGACGAATGTTGGGCGAAGCTCCACATTTGCAATGTCCTCCGCCACATTACGACTCACGCCGCCGTGTACATATTCCACCCATCCTGCATTTCTACCGTCTGGAATATACAGATCATGCGGAAATCCTTTGACATCCACAAAGATTGCTCCAATTACAACAATTCCCATACTCTTTTGTTCCTTTTGCGTTTTCTATTTTTCCTCTTTTCGCGGCGGATAGGTATGAATCTCCACCACTCGCTCCCGGCCGCATTCCGACCAGACCATCACATGCTCTTCGTAAGTCACGGAATCCTGTGCCTGCAAAAATGGCTCCTGCCTGTAGCGCTCCGACCGGATCCCTGCCGATGCAAGCCGCGCCTGTTCCGCATCTGCCTTCGCCGCAAGCGCCCGATGTGCCGCTTCCTGCTCCGGCGGAAAGACTCTGCGCGGCCAGTATGCCGATGCCTCCGCCACCTGACGGATCAGGGCATCCACCACTGCTCCATGCACCTTTTTTCGCAGCAGACGGGCAATTTTCTTTTTCCGGTATTTCGTGGGATGTGCCGCGTAGCGCACTGCGATCCGGTGCAGCTTTTCATCGCCCACCAACTGTGCCAATGCTGCAAACTGCTCATTTGCCTCGGCACACCACGGATGCTCCCGCTCCAGTCGGTATGCATCCGGAACTGCCGGATACTCCCACAAAGGGGCGAAGTCCGCCATTTTTGCCAGACGCTGCTCCTTCTCGGTACATACTGCATCCCCAAGGTACAGCCATTTATCCCGCAGGATTGCCAGATGATACTCCAGCTCCCGCAAATATTCATAACCATCCCGCCAGAAGTGTCCGATCGTACCATATTCAAACAACTGTGTAGAAAGTACGAGATCTGAAAATCGGATCGTGAAGACATTGCCCTCGCCCTGATGCACGATCAGTACCCAGTGTGTGTCATCCTCCGCCAGCTGGTACATTCGCTCTTCCTCATTGTCCGGCTCATAAGTGCCAGTAAGTGTGCTGTCCTGAAAGACGAGAAAGCTCTCCACCGCATCATTCATCAGATACACAAGTCTGCAATCCTCACCAGCCGGCGTCAAAAGTTCGAACACATCCTGCTCGATCAGTTCTTCCAGACGGGCAAGCTCTGTGATTTCTTTCTTTTTTCCTGATTTACACAAAACTGATAAATCCCTTTTCTATCGGTTTATACTCTCCGCCCACCTGACTGTCGTACACTAACATCAGCTTTTCATCCAGCACGAGCAGACGATGTCTCTCCGGCACTTCCGGAAGCTCGGAAAGCTTCTCTTCGAAACGGTATACGCTGTTGTCCGCACCACCGTACAGCTCCGATGCGAAGGTCTCCCCTGCATAGGTCGGTATCGTCGCAGCATCCCGATATCGATAAGAAGCCACTTCACAATATTCCACACCATCTTCTACGGAGAAGAACGGATCCGTCAGATCGCGGCTGCCGTTGGACGGTGTCTGTAAAAATCCCCGTCCCACATTGTCATCCATCGGAATACAACAGCTCTCAAAACCGCCGTACACATCAGAATCTGCCATTGCGCTGAACGATGCCACAAAGATGCCGGAAATACCCGGAAGTTCTCTTCCGGTAAAACCATTCATCATCTCATGGCTGACCATATCCTGCTCAGACAGATTGATTGCCACATACTGCTTGCCAACTCTCGCTTTCCATGCAGCGGAAAGTTCCGGATGTGCCTTTGCACGCATCGCTGTCGGAATCGTCCGCCCGTGATTCGTCGCAAAGAAATACGTCTCTCCTGCATGCTCTGTGAAGAAATAAGTCTCACCGTCTGCTCCCACAAAGCGCTCGCCATCGTATTTCAGATCCTTGTATGCAGCTGTGGATGTGCTGCCGTCTGTCTGATCGCTGGTCAGTGTCAAATTTGTGCCAAAGAAATGGGTATTCAAAATCTGACTCGGCTGCACATACGTTCCAGCGAACTTTTCCACAAGCTCTGCCGGAATCGGCTCATATTTACGATAAACCGAGATACCCTTTTTCTCCAGCATTGCCGTTGCAAACATATGTAAAATCGTCATGCCAACATCAATCTGACAATCGTGCGTCTCGCTGATTGCCAGCACTGCATGGTACTTCGGAATGATATACAGCTTGCTCGTAAACTGGAAGCTGTTGCCGCCCTTCATTTGAACATGATCCCCCAGATCAAACTCCGGCTCCTGTACTGCAACCTGATCCCAGCCCAGTCCAAAGCAGATACTTGCGGTGTCTTCCGGCAGGAATGTCACGCCCTGTCTCTTCCGCATCTCCGCCTTGCTCGCCTCACTGATGATCTCGTTTTCCTCCAAAAACAGCTGACCAAACTTGCACAGGTCGATCATGTTTGTCGTAAAACCGCCACAGCCCTGCAGGTAAAAATATTCCGGCACTTTCTTCTGTTCCCGGATCAACGGGTAGTCCGGATTTGCCGTGATAGATGTTCGGGTAGAGTGCGCGCCAATGGGTTCTGTGATAAATTCCCTGCAGAACTGACCGAAGGGAATGCCCGATACTTCTGCCACTACCATCTCCGCCAGTGTAAATCCATCATTGCAGTAAACCGAGTAAGTACCTGGCTCTGCTTTCAGATGGCTCTTTGCCAGATAGGCATAGACTTCGTCATAATATTCTGTATTTTCCGGTGTTCCAACATGGGTCGCCGAAAAATGTTTCCACTGCGTGCCCGGCAGTCCGCTGGAATGGCTCAGGCAATGTCTCAGCGTGATCTTTTTGTACCGCTCATCCGGCATCCACAGCTTCGGGAGATAATTTACCACCGGGGTATCCAGATCCAGCTTGCCCTGCTCCACCAGCTTCATAACGGCTGTAGTACAGAACATTTTGGAAATGGAGCACACATTAAATGTGTGCTCCGTTGTTGCCGGATGCTTTTCTGCCGTACCATCTGTTCCAAGTGCATCCGCAGCCCACAGCTCTCCATCTACCTGAATGGCATACGAAACCGCCGTGAACTTCGGAGAAAGATTCAATCTTAAAATCTCATTCAGTCTTTCCCGTAATTCCATGATTTGCCTCTTTTATTTGTTCAGCTCTTTTGTCAATTCCGCAATTTCATCAATCATGCTGCCGATTGTCTCAATCGTATCTAACAGCGGTGCATCGGTGGTGATATCCACGCCAGCCATCTTTGCCAGCTCTACCGGTGTCTTTGTGCTGCCAGCAGCCAGAACCTTCTTCCAGTCATCTACTGCAGGCTGTCCTTCTTTCTCAATGCGCTTGCATACCTGTGTACCAACGGTCAGACCAGCGCTGTAGGTGTAGGAATACAGACCCATGTAGTAATGAGGCTGACGCATCCAGGTCAGTTCTGCGCCCTCGTTGATCTCCACTTCATCCCCCCAGAACTTCTCCAGAACATCTCTCTTGATCTTGCTCAGAGTTTCAGCCTGTACGTTGCCGCCTGCATCTACGATCTTGTAAACTTCTCTCTGGTAAGCAGCCTCCAGCAGATGCGTTACAAAGTTGTGATAGTAGGTATTGCCTACCATGCAAGCCAATACCCAGCGGCGGAACCGCTTGTCATCGCTGGTCTTTAACAGATAATGTGCCATGAGCAGCTCGTTCATTGTGGACGGTGCCTCTACAAAGTAGCGGGAAACATCGGTATCAAAAATGGACTGTGCACTGTTGCACATCTTGAAATGTCCTGCATGTCCCAGCTCGTGCGCCAGTGTCAGAACGTCACTCATTCTTTCATTCCAGGTCAGCAGAATGAAGGAATTCTTGCCGTAAGGGCTTGCGCAGAAACCACCGGTGGACTTGCCCTTGTTCTGTGCAAAGTCTACCCAGCGATCCTTATATGCAGTCCTGATCATCTCCACATACTCATCGCCCATGATGGCAAGACCCTTTTCGATATAATCTCTGGAGTCTTCGATGGTAACGGACGGAGTGTAATCGCCATCCAGCGGCAGCTTCAGATCTGCAAATGTCATCTTGTCCAGACCATAGGACTCTTTGATCAGGCGAGCATACTTTCTCATATGAGGAGCCAGCTTCTCGGTAATCAGGTCGATCTGTCTGTCGTACAGCTCTCTTTCTACCTTCTGATCAAACAGCAGATAGTCAAAAACAGAATCAAATCCACGCAGAGTCGCGGTGATCTTTTCTTTCTGAACCTGTGCGTTGTAAGCAGTTGCAGTGACATTTTCATATTCCCGCAGCTTTGCAGAGAATGCATCAAATGCAGCTCTTCTCACATCGGTACGAGGATCATAAGAATAATCATCCTCATATAAAGAATATCCCAGCGGATAGGTCTCGCCGTTTACTGTGAAAGACGGAAACTTCATATCTGCCAGCTTTGCATTGTTATAAACTTCGTAAGGAACATTCATTGTCGGACCATAAGCAGCCAGCACACGCTCTGCTTCCGGATGCAGCTGATGCGGCTTGTTTCTCAGAATTTCCTTCAGATAACCCTTGCACGCAGTTGCCTGTTCTACGGCTGCATTCAGCACTTCTTCGCTCTGTACAACGATCTCACTCTGAATAAAGCTCAGTTCACTGAAAACCTCGGAGATCACGCGGTTTACCTTTGCATTGCGCTCCTGATTGTGACCATCGTAATAATCAACGGAAACTGCCAGATCTGCGTAATTGCCGGTCAGAGTCATCTTCTCAACAACCTTGTGGTATGCTTCCAGACAACCATTGATCGCCTCTGGTGTCGTCAGCTTGCCCTGATACTGCTCTACAATACGCTTGGCCTCTGCCTCCATCTCGTACAGATCTGCATACATATCTTCCTCTGTTGCATAAATACTGGACAGATCCCAGGTCAGTTCCTCCGGAACTTCATTACGCGCTACTAATTCTTTCGCCATATTCGTTTACTCCTTTACTCCGCTTCGCTACGTGCTCATGAGAGCAGCCTACGTTGCAGTCTGCTCTCATTGTATCACGAAATGAAGTTCTTGGGAACGTCTGTTTACTCCGTTTTGCCGGACATTTTCACGCTTCATATACCGGTCTGTTTTCCCGTCCGGGAAGTACGATCAGAACCAGCATGCAAAGGAACGCGATACCGCCCAGAAGTGCCGTCACTGCCCGGTAAGGCAGCACCAATGCCAGTGTTCCTGCCAGCAACTGAAAGAATACGCCACCCACTGCTACAACCATATCAAAAAAGGCATTGACTCTGGCTCGCATATGGGATGGAAGGTAACCTTGTACCGCCGCGCTGCGGATCGTAGCGCTGGTCGTCCCCAATGCACCGCACAAAAATCGACTGCCAAGCATAAGTGGATATGGAAGGAACAGCAGCACCATATCCAAAATGTCATAGATCGAATACACGAATTTTGTAAAGCCAAAGCGCTTTTCCCGTGGAATTTCTTTGCGATAACAAAATGCACCGCCCAGCACACGCCCGATCATTTCCGCACTCTTCAGAAAGCCAAGCATCGTCACGGACAGCCACGGCACGGACTGATACCATGCCTGCACGATCGTGCCGCCGCCCTCAGATGCACCGTTTGTGATCGCCATGTAACTGTAAATATTGCGAACGCCCTTTTCTTTTTTCAGATAATGAAACCCTTCCAACAGATCCTGTCCATATTGCCGCAGACTGTAGCTTTCTTCTGTCGCGTGCGCCGCATCTTTCTCAATCGTTCGCTCTATCATAATTGAGAGAATCGTCTGCACCGCCACCGCGTAAAACAGCACATGCATCGGCAAGTGTGCATATAGAAATGTTGCCACTGGCGACATGATGATCGTAATCGTCGGATAGAGACTACCGCTGACAGCGTAGCCCTTTTGTTCCATTCCCTCCGGAATCAGATTCGGATACCAGGCATTATACGCCAGGCGGTACAGAGAGGAAATACTGGCAATCACAAGGGCAAACAAAACATATCCGATATACGCAAATGAATTGTGCTGCACCCACACGCCCATCGCAATATATACGATTGCCATCAGACCATCCATTCCCACGATCCACGGTTTCTTTTTTCCTCTGTCTACAAGTGGTGCCAATAGCACCGGCAGCAGTACATCCGGCAAAATGCCACTCACATAGATCAATGCAGAAAGGAGCGGAGATTTCGTCTGATCGTATACCAGCAGACTGACCGGCAGGTTCATCACTTCGCCGCCAATCAGTGACAACACTGTTGCCGCTGTAATCTTCGTGAAATCTCCGCTCCACACGGTATTTGTCTTTCTCTTTTTCATGATTTTCCTCACTTTTCCGGTGCACACCTGCTGTATTCTCGCGATACAGACAGTATACCTTCTCCCTGCGTTCCCGAAAAGCGATTTCGTTTGGGAAAATTACATTCTGTTTTTTTGCTTCAGTTGCCTTTTTCCTCTGCTTCATGAGAAAATTTTCGTTCATAATTCAGTGCTTTGCAATACAGGCGTTGCTTCTCACACGCTGACACGACCTGCTCCCGGTAGAAATACCAGTATCCAAACGGCGTTTCTTCTTTCAGCACAGACAAAAGCTGCTCCATCAATTCCAGATACGCCGGATTTTTCAGATAGTCTTTCTTCGTCTCCCACATTGCCTCTTCCAACCGCAGCACATTCACGAGCGGCGGGTTTTCCTGCTCCGAAAGACATGCAGACAGCTCATCCAGATGCTTTTTTCCTTCTTCTTTTCTGCCAGAACGGATGCAGGCAAGCGCCTCCTTGTGCTTATAGCTGAAGTACGCCTCGTTCTTTTCCTGATATTCCTTCGCCTGCTCCAGCCGATGCAGATATTCCAGCGACAGATCATACTTTTTCAGATTCAGATACGTGGCTCCGATGTTATAGTACACCACACACAGCGTATCTTTCCACGCGGTATATTTTAACATCTGCTCTACCCGCTCATAATAATTCATCATGAGCTCTTCCTGATTCAGCACAGCATATGCGGTGCCGCGAAGGAGCAAAAAATACGCCAGATAATACAGGTTCCCCTCCTGCAATGCCTGTGCCGTCACAACCGACTCCATCTGGTGAATCTGCGCCAGTTCACCCCGCCCAAGCAACTGTTCCGCCAGACAGCATTTTGAAAAGGAGCAGTCCAGGTATCGGCACTGCCCCTCTGCATCATTCTCCAGATACCGCAAAAATCCAAGCTGACGGGTGTCCATCCCCTCCTCCAACTCCCGGAGCAAATGGATTACCTGCTCTATTTTTTCCAGATTATCCACTCGTTTCTCATGAATTCCATATAAAAGATACCAGTCCAGCGCACTCTCACTGTATGCCAAGCCATCTCCCAATGCCCGGAGCTTTGCGTAATCCGCCTCCCACTCCGGCGCCGCATACAGTACATCGTGGTAGCACTGCTCAATCTGTTTTCGTCCCTGTTCTAACAAGGTGACATCTGTCGCACTGCAGATTCCAAGCCTCGCAAATAGCTGCTGCTGTAATTCCGGATCTGCTTCCGCAGTGCCATTTTCAATCTTACTCAGATAAGACACTACGCACAGCCCGAAACAAACTTCTTTTTGTGTTTTATTTTGCCGAATCCGCTCCATGCGAAGGAGCAACCCCGGCAGATAATTTTTCTTTTTCATTTTATGTTGTATACAAATGCATCTTTGTGATGTCTCCGGATAACCGCTCGATGCAGGTCGTATTTTCCGCCAACTCAAACATTGCCACGAGGCATCCATCTTCTCCAGTCACTTCCAGAATACCTCCATCGATCAGCAGCTCCAACGTATCGCTCTTGCTCGTCAAAGCAATGCTTTCGCTGCCAACAGTCAGTATTTCATTTGAAGCATCCAGTGTGATCTCTGTGCCATTAATCCGCCATGCCATCACATCGTCTGCCTCATAATGCACATCCAGCTCCATCGCCTGCACTGCAGCGTTTTTCCACAATACCTGCTCCGATTCCATGCGTGCATCCACTTTGTTTGCAGTCCATTCCACCACCGGACGGGCTGCAATGCGAAGACTGCCGTCTGCGCCGCGATGCGCACTTAATTCTCTCGGAATGCCCATTCCGCCGGTGTAGTTTCTGCCCGCATTTGGAAGACGCAGCCACGGTACAAATACTGTCCGTCCCGGCACACCGCTGTATGTCTGCGCTGCATAGGCAACGCGATTTGCATACAACATATGCTGTACAAATGTGTCACCCTCTTCCGGAGTAAAATGATATCCGTCAAACTTGCCCCAGAAATAATATCCATCCGCAGAGGAAAATGCCCAGTGCTTCCCGCCGTTTTCTTCAGTGAGACACACCAGATCCGGGCACTCCCATGCTTCCGGCAATGTCACACGGTCAGACAGTTTCCAGCTCTCCAGATCTGTGGAGCGCAGAATGCCAAACTCATTGCCGACTAACCACAGTACCATCACATAAGACTGGCTCTCTTCATGCCAGAATACTTTCGGATCGCGGCTGTCATCTCCTATCGTTGACACCATGCCGCGGTCGGTCTTTTGCAGCGTATGGCCACCATCGAGACTGTATGCCATTCGCTGTGTAAATAACCGATCACCACTCCAGGCATTTCTGCCGCCCGCAGCGGTGTAGAAAAACAGCAGCGCATCTGTGGGAAATCCCAGCATCCCGCGGTCGTTGCGGATTCCGCTTCCGGAATACATCGTGCCGTTCTCATCGGGATACATGGCGACTGCTTCCTCGCTCCAATGCAGTAAATCCCGGCTTGTCGCATGTCCCCAGCACATATTTCCCCACTGAACACCGAAGGGATTGTACTGATAATACAGGTGATAGGTACTGTCCTGATACACAAGACCATTCGGATCATTGATCCAGCCCACGCGCGCCGTGAAATGCACCGCCGGTCTGCTGCCCGTCTCCGGCTGCGACTCCTCCGCCGCGCATCCGATATGCACCTGCTCCCAGAAATTGTCCGGAAATGTTCCGTTCAGCTCTAACTCCTCACCCTCTGCAAGCGGCAGTGTCGTCTCATACAGCAGTTTTCCCTCCGGAACGACATCAAACTCATATTTTCGTACACCCTGTGAGAAAATATTTAACTTCTGCGTCTCTGTTCCCTCGTAAACCGGCAGGAACAGACGGTCACATCCTCGCTCTGCCCTGATCTTCATGATCTTTACACCTTCTTTTCTGTATTATTTCATGCACAAATATACAAAATAAGCTGCATAACAAACAAGCATCACAATACCCACCGGGCGTCTCAACTCTTTGTGCTTCATCGTACCGAACCACAGCAGCAGTCCCGCACCGATGGCAACGAGAGAGTCGATCAGGAACTGAGATGCAAACGGTACCGGGCAGATAAGTGCCGTCACACCGAGCACAAACAGGATATTGAAAATATTACTTCCAACGATATTGCCGATGGCAATTCCGGCATTGCCCTTCTTTGCTGCGGAAACAGATGTTACCAACTCCGGCAGAGATGTACCAAACGCAACGATCGTCAGACCGATGATACGGTCGCTGATGCCCATTGCGGATGCGATATCAGAAGCGCCATCTACGACCAGATTACTGCCACCCACAATCATCACTGCACCGAGTACGATGCCAACGATGCACTTCCAGATAGGCATGTCCTTGAATTCTTCCTCTTCCTCCGTACCCTTCTTCGCCAGATTCAGCAGATAGATCAGGTACACGATCATAAAGCCCAACAGGATCACACCGTCCAGACGGGTAAACTCTCCGCCAAGCATTCCCATTGCCAGAAATACCACTGTGATGAGCAGCATAAACGGCAGCTCATATTTTAAGGTAGACTTCTGAATGCGAACATTTGTGATGACAGCGCTGATACCGAGAATCACGAGGATATTCATAATATTACTGCCGACTACATTTCCCACTGTGATGCCGGTGCTGCCCTGTAATGCCGATGTGATACTGACTGCCGCTTCCGGAAGACTCGTACCCATCGCCACGATCGTCAGACCAATGACAAGCTGCGGGATACCCAGCTTTCCAGCCAGCGCTGCCGCACCATCCACAAACCAGTCCGCACCCTTGACCAGCAGGACGAAACCAACTACCAACATCAAAACAGATAATACGATCTGCATAAAAACCTCCATCCCCGCATACTCCGGATGCAGACCGGATTGCGGACTTTTCTCTGTGCTGCTGCAGTTTTTTCAGGCTTTGTCGCCATAAAAAAAGAGACTCCTGCTGCAAATTTTTGTGCAACAAAAGTCTCGCCATTTCGTTACTTTCCGGATCAAACGCTTGTCTCTCAGGCGTTGATCGTACTGACGGATAAGTACACATCTTTCGATGCCAGCTACTCCCTTTTCCGCCATTATGCGGGATTTTCCGTGAAAAGTCAAGGCGGAAAGCGCTATCTTTTTCTCATTTTTATTTTTTCGAAAAAATACCGTCTGAGCTGCTGCCGTTTCAGGTCTTTACCGATAAAAACGACCTGACATTTCTGCCCCGGCTCTGCTCCGGTGATTGCATAGCGACTGTCCGCCACATCAAACCGGTACAGCTGTCCTTCGATGGGAACAACGCCCTTTGCCCGGACAATTCCGCCAAAATTTCCGCGGATCAATTCTTCCAGCATTAAAATCAGGCTCTCCGGATTCCGCATAGAGGCATCCTTCATTGAAAATGTATCGGGAAGATCCTTTTCCTCTGCGGTCTGCACTTCCAGTCGATTGCCCGATGCGTCCGTCTCCAGCAATCGAATCCACTCCCCCTGAGGCATCCCACTGTAATGCTCCATCTGAACGTGTGCAGATGCATTGTGCTGCCGCAGCTGCTGTTCCAACCACTGCTTTTCCTCCGGAGATGCCTGCTCCACCCACGCCTGTCGGCTCGATCACAAGATACTCCTAATCCACTTTGCTCCTGCTTACATTTTAATCGAAGCCTTCAGCTGCTTGATTTCTTTTTCTAACTTTGCTTTCTGATCTAACATCTGCTTCATCTGTGCCACACCATCCGGCAGCGCATCGCCATTCAGAAGGATCAGATGACCCTTTGTGAACGCCAGGGAATACTTAAATTTCTTATCGGTATCGCCAAATGTAACGGTCAGCATATCATTCTGACAGACTTTGACCGTACCGGCGCCATATGTCTTATGATGTACCACCTGTCCGGTAATATCCGGCAACGGAATGTCTTTGCTCTCCAGTTCCTTCAGTTCCCGCTGTTTTTCCCGAATCAGATTCTCGGTCTCTGCAACTGCTGCATAATTTTCTGCGCGCTGAATCCGCTCTTTCTTGGACACACGGCCAAGTCCCATGCCTGCATAGAACTGACAGCTCTCTGCGCAGGACTGTACCTCAAATACCATCAGATGCAGCTGATCGTCAAAGCCTTTTGCTTCCCGCGCCATGCGCTTTCCATGCATGTTCAGAATGTCTTCCCGATCTAACAGCTCTTCCCGCAGTTCATCGCACATTTTATAATACTTTTCCAGAGAGAACTTCTTGCCGGTGCCAAAATCATCACCGTATTCTACGCAGTTTGCCCAGCTCTGTGCCGGACCTGCCTGGAACATGTAATTCTCCTCCGGCCGCCATAGGCTCAGATAACACAGTGCATAATTCATCGTCTGGGGATAGCGGATCGTCTCCCGGACAAAACGGTTTGTACGCTCGTTCATCTGCTCCACAAAAAAGTTGATGCGCTCCTGTCTTCTGGACAGATTGCCATAGTCGTCAGACAGCAGGAAACGAAAACATTCCCTCACCATCTCAACCTCGGTCTCTCTCGCCAGCAATTGACGGACTCCTGCGATTGCCTGCTGCATCGTGCCGTCCAAAAGGCTGCCTGCCTCCTGCATCGATGCTTCAAACATGCTGCGAAAATCTGCGCGGTCTACGTTCCAATGCTCATGAAAACAGGTGACTGCACGCCACTTTGCGCCTTCATCGCGTCCATCTGGTCTGTTCAATTCCTCGAACTTTTCTGCATAACGATTCAAAACTGTGTCGAGATTCTTTCTGTTCATACTTCTCCTGCCTCTTTCTTTTGTCGTGCTATTTCGTACTATTGCTCTCTTGTAAAATAAATCTTCCTCAAAAGCAGACGGAATCGCTGCCTTCCGTCTGTCCGTGGAAGGCAGCGATTTCGTCAAACTGCATCATTATAGCATATCCGGCAAATTGATTTCAAGCAAAACCTTTGTTCTCCATCCGGCAGGATTCTGCATTTTTCTTTACAGCATCGAATCTAACAAAACACCATGCTCTTTCAGCAGATCTTCGATCACGGTGCCCTTTATGAAATGGATCACCGGCTTTTTCAGCGCATTCAGCGGACCGGGCAGCTCGATCTCCAGAGGAGACTTGCCATCCATCAGCTTTACAGAGCTGTCTAACAGATCACGGATATCATAAACACTGCCCCACACTTCCGGAACACCACGGTCTACGCCAAGCAGTCCGTAAACAGCTTCCATTGCGGTACGAACGGAATACTCTGTTGTAAAGATGGTATCTCTGGGTGTCTCAGCGAACTGACCCAGGAATGCGAAGTTTACACAGCCATCCGGGATAACATCCGGGCGATCGCCTTTTCTTCTCGGCATGAAGAATGCAGTGATATAAGGCATCATGGTCGGAACACAATTTACATGGTTCTTTGCCAGATCTTCGATCTGATCGGTGGGAATACCCAGATGATACAGCCACTCTTCGGTGATCTCCTCACCAGTGCACTCCTTCATCGGCTTCTTTACGAAGTCGCCGGGAACATCGGTGAACAGGCTGTAAACCCATACGCAAACCTCATCCTTATCCTGCTCCTTGAACTGTCCCTGACGGTTGATCGTCCAGCTTAACAGCCAGCTGGAATCCTTGCAGCTTACGATACCACCGGTTACAACACGACCGGTTCTCGGATCACGCTTACAAATCTTCTTGATTGCATTGATGATCGTCTCATCGGAGGTTGTAACTGTTGCAGACTCCCAGTTCGTCTTCTCCGTATCGGAACAGAACTTTTCCGGATGACCAAATGCCGGATCCTGCTTTGCGATGTTCTTCCACAGACTCCATGCGCCGCTGGTACGAACTTCTGCATCACCAACCGGTGCCTGCGTCTGAGAACCATAAATCGTGCTCTCGGTGCAGCTTCCGTTTGTGACAAATACCAGATCATTTTCCGTCAATGCCAAAGACTTCTCCTCGCCGTTCTCACGGTATTCCAGTCTTCTTGCAACCTTGCGATCTCCGTGGATCTCAAACTCAACATTCGTAACTTCACAGCCAAACTGGAACGTAACGCCTGCATCTTCCAAATACTTCTTCATCGGCAGGATCAGAGATTCGTACTGATTGTACTTTGTGAATTTCAGAGCACTGAAATCCGGCAGACCACCGATATGGTGAATGAAACGCTGGAAGTACAGCTTCATCTCCAATGCGCTGTGCCAGTTCTCAAATGCGAACATTGTGCGCCAGTATAACCAGAAGTCGGAATGAAATACTTCGTCGTCAAATACATCTTCAATGGTCTTATCGTACAGATCTTCATCCTTTGTCATGAACAGCTTCATGATCTCCATGCAGCCCTTCTGACTCAGATTGAACTTACCATCGGTATGAGCGTCTTCGCCACGATTTACCGTTGCACGGCACAGAGAGTAGTTCGGATCATGCTTGTTCAGCCAATAATATTCATCCAATACGGATGCCCCGGGCGTCTCCAGAGACGGAATACTGTGGAACAGATCCCACAAACACTCGAAGTGGTTCTCCATCTCACGACCACCTCTCATGACATAACCTCTTGTCGGATCGTTGATACCGTCACAAGCACCGCCGGCTACATCCATAGCTTCGAGAATGTGGATGTTCTTGCCGGGCATCTGTCCATCACGAACAAGGAAACAAGCTGCTGCCAGAGATGCCAGACCGCTACCTACCAGATAAGCGGACTTCTCATCGACACCTTCCGGCTTTTCCGGTCTTGCAAATGCTTCATAGTTACCATTGGTATAATAAATACCCTTGCTGTTCTTCTCATTCTTGCCGCGCTCAGTGTTGCGGTAATTCTTCAATTCTTCGGCACGAGCTTCCTTCTGCGCCTTCTTTTCAGTGTTCTGCTCATTTCTCTTCTTTGCCTGACTCATGGCATATGCGCCAGCACCAACTGCCAATGCAGATACCGCACCCAGTTTCCAATTCTTCTTACTCATCATGATCACCTTTCTGCCTCTTCGGCTGTCTTATTTTTCTTCTACATAAGAGGAATCTGTCAAAGCTTCTTCCTCTTCTACTTTTTCCCGAATTGCACGAACTGTATTCCGCACAATCCACAAATTTAAAATTCCATCAAAAGCAACATTCAATCCGATCAGTCTCGTGATCAGCTCTGTCGTCTGGAATGGAACTGCCAACAACAAAATCCCAATCACACCAACCACAATTGCGATCAAAAGGATCATCCACCATCGGTCAATTCCGAATCGTTTGGAATCCATCGCGGTCTGGATTCGCAGCGCCGCATCTACCAATAGAAAAATTCCGATGCACACCGCTCCAATCTCGATCATCCGGCTGCTTCTCGTCAGCATCGTCACACCAAGCACGATACTCACAATGCCAAGTGCAAAATCAAACTGAAATGCCAGCTGATACAGATCCTTTGTAAAATATCCAATCAGCTTTACAATGCCGCAAAGCAAAAGCAAAATTCCGACGACTTTGCATACAACATTAATCGTAATGCCCGGCCAGATCAACAAGATCAATCCAACCAATATCAGGCATGCCGCCAGCAAACTGTACGTTCGCTGTACCATCTTCAACTGCTTCATGATCGTCACTTTCCTTTCTGGAACCACTCTGTTTTCTTCTCTCTCGTTCCTATGCTCAGAGAATACACCATCTTTCCCGGAATTCCTACGGTCACTTTTCGCGCGGTGTCTGAAATTCGGACAAACAAAAAGAAATGCCTGAAAACCAGACATTTCTTCTTATCTGTCTATATTTTTGAAATCTTAATGCTGAATCTTTGCGTCTTTCTTCTGCTCCTGCAGTCTGCCAGGACGATATTTCAACATCGCACGCATCAAGTCATCGTCATAATTGCATGCCACCTGTGTCTGCTTCGATGTAATGAGCGTGTACAGCTTCTCCGGCGTACAAGCCTCCCACTGAGGAATGCCTGCGTGATTAGGATTGCCGCTTCCGGCAAATGCTATCACGCTATCAAAGACCTCCGATTCGATCCGCTCCGTGACACCCGCCTCCTGCGTATACGGGGTAAATGCCGTATTCGCAAACACATATGGAATATCCGCACAATGCCACGGCAGCCATCCGCCATCCAACGGCAGCTCCAGATCAAACAAATACGAGTATGTATGTGCATTTATCTTGCTGCGCTCCCGCACGTATTCCAGTACCGGTTCCCGCACAATGCAGTCCAGAACCGTCAGATCCACCGGATTATGAGACGGATACGCCTGTTCAAACAATGGCAGCAATTCTGCAGCCGCCTGCTCTCCCATCGTCGTCACAACAGCTTGTTCGCCTTCTTTTTTTGACATGGTATTTCGGTCAAATGGCATCGGAACAAACGTAGAAAATTCCCCGAACACACTGCCCACCAGCATCGCAACGCCGTCGCTCTCTTTTCGAAATCCCACATCACTGGGATCTCCCACATAAAACTCGTTGGGAATCGGAAGCCCACCACTGTACTTTCCCTGCGCCCGAAATGCCGGACGCACTTTCAAATAGGCTGTTGCCAGCGCTGCATACGGCACAGTCTCCAACTCCTTCACCGTGCCAACACCAAGTTCTTTCATGACTGCTTCCGCCAGCTCTTTTCCGCTCTGTCCTCTCTTCGGCATCAGATTACGGATCACACCGCTCATGTTGATTCCCTTTGCAAACAAGCCATCCGCAGCAGGCATCTGCAGCAATGTCGTGATCTTCGCTCCGCCGCCAGACTGTCCAAACAATGTCACATTCGTCGGATCACCGCCGAAAACTGCGATATTCTCCTGCACCCACTTCAATGCCGCAATGATATCGTCCATGCCCGCATTTCCGGAATTGGCATACTCCTCACCAAACGCCGACAGATCAAAATAGCCGAGTACATTCAAGCGGTGATTGATGGAAACAACAACCACATCCCCTCTGCGGCTCATATTCTCGCCCTCATAGGCAATGTGCTCAATGGCGGAACCTGCTTCAAATCCACCGCCGTGCAGCCACACAAGAACCGGACGTTTCTTCTCATCACATGCCGGAGTCCACACATTCAGATTCAGACAATCCTCATCCATGATCCAATAGCGATGCGGCACGAAAATCTCTCCCGTCGGCTTCGGCATCTCCAGCAGCGGACACGCATAACCAAAGCTCGTTGCGTCCAGCTCCCCTTCCCATGCATCCACCGGCTCCGGCGCGTGAAAACGTTCCGCCTTCGCATAGGGGATGCCTTTGAAAATCGAGATGTGGTCAGATTCATAGCCGCGGACAATGCCGAGGGCAGTGCGGGCGGTGATAGAGGATTTCCGGTAAGTAAACTGTTTTTCCATAGGGTATCCTTTCTGATAGAACGAAATCGTCTTCTATCTATCGTTTGCGTAGTTTCAAGTTTGTCTCAAATTGATCTCATCCTAATCGTGTTTTGGATGTATCCTACACTTTTTCATGTGTTATTTTTCTTGTTGCCTTATGCTTTCCCCTAATATCGACAGCAGCTTATCAACCTGGATCGGCTTCGCGATATGACCATTCATTCCAGCTGCAAAAGCATCTCTCTTATCTTCTTCAAATGCATTTGCTGTCATTGCAATAATCGGTATGCACGCTTTATCCTTATCTGGCA
>CAKQHB010000027.1 GCA_934234215.1 uncultured Cuneatibacter sp. | reverse complement strand
TTTGTTATGTCATTTTTTATTTCTTATTCATTATACACCATTTCTGACGATTTGAGAAATTTCCTATAGATTAAAAAAAGTATCGCAAAATCGCCCCGAAGGCAATTTTGCAATACTTTTCGTTTGCAGTTTGGAATCGTTATTTCGCGTAGTCCGTAACGCGGGACTCACGAATAACATTGACCTTGATCTGCCCCGGATATTCCATCTCATTTTCAATCTGCTTGGAAATATCTCTGGCCATCAATACCATGTCAGCATCGGAAACCTGTTCCGGTACTACCATGACACGAATCTCTCTACCTGCCTGAATAGCAAAAGATTTCTCGACACCCTTGTAAGAATTGGTAATGTCTTCTAACTGTTTTAATCTGTTGGTATAAGTCTCTAAAGTTTCTCTTCTTGCACCCGGTCTTGCTGCAGAAATGGTGTCTGCCGCCTGTACGATGCAGGCGATCAAAGACTGCGGCTCTACGTCTCCATGATGGGCTTCAACCGCATTGATCACGGTGGAGGATTCCTTATACTTTCTGCAGAGATCTGCACCGATCTGAACATGAGATCCTTCCATATCGTGATCCACTGATTTACCGATATCGTGTAAAAGACCTGCACGCTTTGCTGTGCGGACATCTACGCCGATCTCAGCGGCAAGCAGTCCGGACAGATGTGCAACTTCGATTGAATGCTTCAGTGCGTTCTGACCGTAGCTGGTACGATACTTCATTCTTCCGAGAAGCTTTACCAGCTCCGGATGAATGCCATGAATACCAACTTCCAGAAGCGCTGCTTCACCTTCCTCGCGGATGGTGTTCTCCACTTCTCTCTGTGCCTTTTCTACCATCTCTTCGATTCTGGCCGGATGAATACGCCCGTCCACAATCAGCTTCTCCAGTGCAATTCTGGCAACCTCACGACGGATCGGATCAAATCCGGACAGAATTACTGCCTCCGGCGTATCATCAATGATCAGGTCTACACCTGTCATCGTCTCAAGGGTACGGATATTACGTCCCTCACGACCGATGATACGTCCCTTCATCTCGTCATTTGGCAACTGGACAACAGAAATCGTCGTTTCTGCCACATGGTCTGCTGCACACTTCTGAATCGCGGTGACGATATATTCCTTCGCCTTCTTGTTCGCTTCTTCTTTCGCGCGGGCTTCCATCTCCTTTACCATTTTTGCAGTGTCATGCTTTACATCTTCTTCAACAGTTTTTAACAGATACTCTTTTGCCTGTTCGGAGGTCAAACCAGAGATTCGCTCTAATTCCTGCGTGCCTTTTGCGTAGAGTTCTTCTACTTCGCTGGCCCGTTTGCTCAAGCTTTCTTCTTTTGCATTGTAGCTTGCTTCACGCTTTTCCAGGGTTTCCATCTTACGGTCAAGGCTTTCTTCCTTGCCTGTAACACGGCGTTCCTGACGCGACAGCTCTGCTCTGCGTTCCCGTACTTCCTTCTCCAGCTCATTCTTCGTCCGGATGGACTCTTCTTTTGCTTCGAGGAGCATCTCACGCTTCTTTGTCTCGGCTGTCTTCAGCGCTTCATCCAGAATGGTCTTGGAACGCTCTTCCGCTGTTCCGATCTTGCCTTCGTATACCTTCGTGCGGTATGCGTTAGCAACAAACCATGTGATGAGTGCTACTACAACTGCTGTAATCACAACAGCTATCACAACATCAACCACAGGAGCACCTCCTTATTAAGTTTTCATTGTACAAAATCTACAACAGTTCAATTTTAAACGATTTTCTACATTATGTCAAGTGAACAAGGAACTTTTTCCGGCGTCTCTTTCGAAGATCATTGTTCCGGCCAGAACTCATCCTCTACCTCGTCCTGCAACTGCCCGATCACATGACGGATCATGGAAAAACCGTAGCCTTTCCCCGCCAGATACCGGCTGATCTTCTGCCAGTCCGCCGGTGTCTGTGGGCGCACCGAGGCCGCTTTTTTCTGTGCAAGTTTTCGGAGCGAAGCCTCCTCATCCACCTCTTCTTCCTCCAACACGAGACGAATGATCTCCTCCGGAACGCCCTTTGTCTGCAAGTCCTGTTTCAGGCGCAGACGGCTCTTTCCAGCGGACTGCTGCTGCACATAATAACGCGCATAGCGCTCGTCATCCACATAGTGATAACTTTTCACATAGTCCAGCGCATCGTCCACAAGGAAAGGAGGGTAACCACCCTCCTTTAACTTCTGGCGGAGCTGTCCTTCGGTCTTATCTGCCTTCTGGAGCAGATGCATGCAGCGCAGACGCACTCGCTTGCGGAGCGCTGCATCCAGCTCTGCCCACACTGCATCCGGGATCTCACCGCCCTCCTCAAACTGAAAGCCGCGAATTTCGCCCCGATACAGCGGAAAGCTCTCCCCTGTGGATATCGTCACCTGACATCGTTTCTTATCGACTGGTATGATTGAAAGTATCTGTCTCACCATCAATTTTCGTCAGTCTCTTCCTCGGTCAGTGCAGACTCTGCAGGTGCCGTCTGTACCGGTGCTGCTACTACATCTGCCGGAAGACCGTACTTTTCACGGAGCATCAGCTCCAGCTCCTGCATCACATCCGGATGCTGCTCCAGATATGCCTTGGCATTCTCGCGACCCTGACCGATCTTACCTTCTTTATAAGCGAACCAGGCACCACTCTTGATGATAAATCCCTCTTTGACTGCCAGATCCAGAATGTCGCCGGCTTTGGAAATACCCTTACCGAACATGATATCAAACTCTGCTTCTTTGAAAGGCGGAGCAATCTTGTTCTTTACGACCTTAATGCGGGTGTGGTTACCTACCACCTCACCAGCCTGCTTCAGCGCCTCGACACGACGCACATCCAGTCGGATCGAGGAATAGAACTTCAGGGCACGACCACCGGTTGTTGTCTCCGGATTACCGAACATCACGCCGACTTTCTCACGGAGCTGGTTGATGAAGATGACGATACAGTTCGACTTACTGATAACTGCGGTCAGCTTACGCAATGCCTGAGACATCAAACGCGCCTGAAGACCTACATGAGAATCACCCATATCACCTTCGATCTCCGCCTTCGGAACAAGTGCTGCAACCGAGTCGATGATGATAATGTCTACTGCACCGGAACGGACCATCGTCTCTGTGATCTCCAGCGCCTGTTCTCCGTTATCCGGCTGGGATATATATAAGTTATCAATGTCTACACCAATGTTCTTCGCATAGACCGGATCTAATGCATGCTCTGCATCAATGAAGCCTGCGATACCGCCGCGTTTCTGCACCTCTGCTACCATGTGCAGCGCTACGGTTGTCTTACCACTGGACTCCGGGCCGTATACCTCAATGATACGTCCGCGGGGAACACCGCCAAGTCCCAGTGCCACATCCAGACTGAAACATCCGGTGGGAACGGTCTCGATGCTCATATCCTTGCCGGAATCACCCAGCTTCATGATGGAACCCTTACCATAGCTCTTCTCGATCTGCGCCAGCGCCGCGTCAAGCGCTCTCTTCTTCTCTTCTTCTTTCATGAAACCCTCTATTCTGTCGCTCCTGCTCTCTGCAGGCAGCGAACATATGTTTGTTTTTCTACATCATAATACGGAACGTGGGAAAAGTCAAGTAAAAATACGGAACGAGTCAAAACAGTAGTTGTATCATAACACAGCTATTTTGCTTCCTGCAACTAAATTCCGGTAAAAACTTCAGTCCAAATAGGAAAAGCCATCCAGATTGGACGGCTTTTTCTACTCGTTGTAGCATTCCGGACTTTGCCGGAAGAATTATTCGTTTTCTTTGGCCTCGGAAGTCTTTTCTGCTTCCGGTGCATAAGGACCAAAATCCAGCTTATACGGGAAATGAGTCTTTCTTCTTTCCACTGGCGGCGGTGTCATATAATCGCCGTACATCTTCGTCAGAAGCTTCTCCAGATGATTCGGGAACGGCAGTGTTCCATCCTCGAACGGGAGATTGCGCAGCGGATAGATGTCCTCCTTGGAGAACGTGTTTGTATAAGGCAGCGGATCGCAGAAATATGCAATGCGCTTTGTCTGCTTGTTCTCATAGCGACGATTCGCCTTCTCCCGCTTCTTGTACAGAAACTCTTTGGAAATTCCAAGCGCCTTCATGGCATGATGGGTTGCTACACAGGCTGCAGTCACGATCTTCGCCGTGATACCATGCACATACAGATATGGTCTCGGAATGCTGCGCAGGATGAGAAGCTTGCCCCAGAACCAGGCGCTCCACATCTGAAGTTGATATGCCAGCCAGTTATCTGCCGCATTGTCCAGTGCATACAGATCCAGAAAGATTCCCCAGTTGCAGTCCACATCCTTCATGGAAAACTCCTGGAAGGTCGTTCCCCGCAGCACCAGTCTCGTCGTTGCCAACGGGTAATTCGGATCATTGTCTGTGTTCAGGACATAATATTTATCTCCCATCTGCTCCTGAACAAGATGCATGAAAATCTCATAATCTTTGCGGGGCAGAGAAATATCAATATCATCATCCCACGGAATATATCCCTTGTGGCGCAGTGCGCCGATGCCGGTTCCGGCAAATCCAAAATACGTCAGATTGTTCTCATCACAGATGCGCTGAAAATCTCTCAGGATCTCCATTTCCAATTTCTGCAGATGTACAAGCTGCTCCGGTTCATAAAAACGAGGCATTTTTCTTACTCTCCATTCCCTATAGGCTTACATCTTTTTCGGATCCAGAATATCACAGAAATCGAAGGTTGCAAAGTAATCCTTCGGGGTCTCTGCTCTGCGGATCATCTGCACACTGCCGTCTTCTTTTAACAGCAGCTCC
Source organism: uncultured Cuneatibacter sp. (assembly GCA_934234215.1). GTDB lineage: Bacteria > Bacillota > Clostridia > Lachnospirales > Lachnospiraceae > CAKQHB01. The sequence continues at coordinate 28,847 of CAKQHB010000027.1, read as the reverse complement.
GCAGAACGCAGCCGTCCATTGTAATTATAACCCATGGAAAATCCATGCGCACCGGTATCGTGGATCACCAGCAGATCTCCCATGTCGATCTTCGGAAGCATCCGGTCGATGGCAAACTTATCGTTGTTCTCGCACAGAGAACCGGTGATATCGTACTTGTGGTCACAAGGCTCGTTCTCCTTGCCCATGACCGTGATATGATGGTAAGCACCATACATAGCCGGACGCATCAGGTTTGCGGCGCAGGCATCACAGCCAATGTATTCTTTGTAGATGTGCTTTTCGTGGATGGCCGTTGTCACCAGACAGCCATACGGTCCTAACATAAAACGGCCAAGTTCTGTGTACAGCGCTACATCGCCCATACCAGCCGGAACGAGGATCTCTTCGTAAACTTTGCGAACGCCTTCGCCGATGACTTTAATATCGTTCGGCTCCTGATCCGGGCGATACGGAATGCCGATGCCGCCGGACAGATTGATGAAGGAAATGTGGACGCCTACTTCTTCTTTCAGGCGAACTGCTACGTCAAACAGCACCTTTGCCAGAGCCGGATAATACTCGTTTGTTACGGTGTTGGAAGCTAAGAATGCATGTAAACCGAAGTTCTTAACCCCCTTTTCCTTCAGAATGCGGAAGCCCTCAAACAGCTGCTCTGTTGTGAAACCGTACTTTGCATCACCGGGATTGTCCATGATACTATTGCTGATCTTGAACAGTCCGCCGGGATTGTAACGGCAGCAGATTGTCTCCGGAATGCCGGCACACTTTTCCAGAAACTCGATATGGGTGAAATCATCCAGATTGATGATTGCGCCGATCTTGCTGGCATACTCAAACTCTTCTGCCGGTGTCGCATTGGAGGAGAACATGATGTCATGTCCCTCAAAGCCCAGTGCGTGGGACATCATCAGCTCGGTCAGAGATGAACAGTCACAGCCGCAGCCCATCTCCTGCAAAATCTTCAAGATGAACGGGTTCGGTGTCGCCTTCACTGCGAAATATTCTTTGTAGCCCTTATTCCAGGAAAATGCCTCTTTTACACGAGCTGCATTTTCCCGAATGCCCTTCTCATCGTACAGGTGAAACGGGGTCGGGTAAGTCTTTGTAATCTCTTTTAACTGTTCCAGTGTTACGAATGGTTTCTTTTCCATCTTCTCCTCCTCTACTAGCTCACTGATGTATCTTCACATGTTGATGGGTATATAAATGCTCCTGGCAATACTCATAAGTGCCTTCGCATTTGGAACAATAGCGGAACGAAAGCTCCGGATTCGTCAAATCGGTGCGTCCGCAGACAGCACATTTGTGATGTCCGGAAGGACCTGTACCTGCTCCGGCCTTCTTCGCTGCCTTCTGAAACTCATGCCGTCTGTAGACCTGCTTCGGATTCACACGGGAATAATTTCTTGTCAGGAAGAAGAACAGCAGCACATTTAACAGCGACAATACAATCTCGATCTTTGTGACCCAGCCGCCCATAATGAACAGGTAGCCGTACATGGCTGCTTCAAAAATCGCCAGCCACCTTGCCTTGATCGGGATAATAAACAGAAACAAAAACTGCATATCCGGATAAGTCATCGCAATTCCGAAAAACAGAGACAGATTGATATATCCGGTTCCCAGTGCATAAGAATAACCGGAGATCAGATAAATCACGAGCGCCGTCAGGATCGAGCCCAGCACACCGATCAGATAATACAGATTAAATCGGAATGCGCCCCATGTCTGCTCCAGTGTCCGTCCCATCATGTAATAGCAGTATAACATAATCAGCGACAACAGCAGATTATTATCCGGCGGCTGCATCAGAAATGTCACCAGTCTCCAGATCTGTCCCTGAAAAATCTTCGACATGTCTAACGACAGATACGAATAGTACATCTGCGGCGACAGGACGGAAATCAGGATGCCTGCTCCGTATAGGATAATGATATAATACATCAAGTTATGGATCGCATAACGACCAAACTTGCGTTCCAGCTTTTGAAACCAGTTCATAAAAATCCTGCCTTTCTTTACGGAATTCTTTCTTACTCAGTATAAAGACCGGTCTGCTGTTTGTCAAACCGTTTCCCGGATTTTAGATTTTTTTAACAGTTTCTATCTTTTAATTTCGTTGCATTTTTCGATGTTTGATTATATAATACCTTCGGCTGCACATTCTGTCGAATCGTGCCAGCCCTTTCTTTTTCAAACGAGTTAGCACTTTTTTCTTATTTATTATGACATGTAAGAGGTACGAAATATGACACAAACCTGTTTTCTTGGAATTGATATTGGTTCTACCACTGTCAAGATTGCGATCTTGGATGAGCAGAACCAGCTTTTATTTTCCGATTATCGGAGACATTTTGCGAACATTCAGGAAACGCTGCGGGATCTGCTTGTGGAAGCCCGCGAGCAGCTTGGCACTCTGAATCTCTCTCCGATGATCACCGGTTCCGGCGGACTGACTCTTGCCGGACATATGAATGTTCCGTTTGTACAGGAGGTTGTCGCAGTGGCAACTTCTCTGCAGGATTATGCTCCCCGCACCGACGTTGCTATCGAGCTGGGCGGTGAGGATGCAAAGATCATCTATTTCACAGACGGTATCGACCAGCGTATGAATGGTATCTGCGCCGGTGGTACCGGTTCTTTCATCGACCAGATGGCCTCTCTGCTGCAGACAGATGCCGCCGGCCTGAACGAATATGCAAAGAATTATAAGGCGATCTACCCCATCGCAGCCCGCTGCGGTGTATTTGCCAAGACGGATATCCAGCCCCTGATCAACGAGGGAGCTACCAAGGAAGACCTTGCCGCTTCCATCTTTCAGGCGGTTGTCAACCAGACGATTTCCGGACTTGCCTGTGGCAAGCCGATCCGGGGAAATGTCGCATTTTTAGGTGGTCCGCTGCACTTTTTATCCGAGCTGCGCGCTGCCTTTATCCGCACTTTGAAGCTGACCGGAGATGCGATCATCGCACCGGATCACTCCCATCTGTTCGCTGCCATCGGCGCTGCCATGAATCATCACGAAGATGTCTGTGTGTCCATCGACAGCCTGATTGAGCTGCTGTCCGGCAAGATTCAGATGAACGTGGAGGTAAAGCGTCTCGCTCCGCTGTTTACCAGTCAGGAGGATTACGATCAGTTTCGTGCCCGCCACGAGCAGCACAGTGTCCGCAAGGCATATTTGTCTGAGTATAAGGGCAACTGCTATCTCGGCATCGATGCCGGTTCCACGACGACAAAGGTTGCACTGGCTGGTGAGGACGGCACACTGCTGTATTCTTTCTACAGCAATAATAACGGCAGTCCTCTCGCCACCGTCATTCGCGCAATGGAAGAGATCAAGCAGCGTCTGCCGGAGGATGCACACATTGTCTATTCCTGCTCCACCGGTTACGGCGAAGCGCTGATGAAATCCGCATTGCAGCTGGATGAGGGTGAGGTTGAAACCGTTGCCCACTACTACGCGGCAGCATTCTTCCAGCCAGATGTGGACTGCATTCTCGACATTGGCGGACAGGACATGAAGTGTATCCGTATCAAGGATCACACCGTAGACAGCGTACAGCTGAACGAGGCATGTTCCTCCGGATGTGGCTCCTTTATTGAGACATTTGCAAAATCTCTGGACTACTCCGTGCAGGACTTTGCAAAAGCAGCGCTGTTTGCAAAGCATCCCACCGACCTCGGCACCCGCTGTACGGTATTTATGAACTCGAATGTCAAGCAGGCACAGAAGGAGGGCGCTTCCGTTGCGGATATTTCCGCCGGTCTTGCTTATTCCGTTATCAAGAATGCTCTGTATAAAGTCATCAAGATCACCGATCCCAGCGATCTCGGTCAGCACGTTGTCGTACAGGGCGGTACGTTCTACAACGATGCCGTTTTACGCAGCTTTGAGCGTATTTCCGGATGTCAGGCAGTTCGTCCCGACATTGCCGGTATCATGGGTGCGTTTGGTGCCGCTCTGGTGGCAAGAGAGCGCTATGAGGGCAAACAGACCACGATGCTGTCTCTGGATGAGATCCTCGCACTGAAATACACCACGTCCATGACTCGCTGTCAGGGCTGTAACAACCACTGTATCCTGACCATCAACCATTTCAGCGATGGCCGCAATCACATCACCGGCAACCGCTGTGAGCGTGGTCTCGGCAAGGCAAAAGCATCCAAAGAAAAGGTTCCGAACCTGTTTGATTATAAATATCACCGCATGTTTGATTACGAGCCGTTGCCGGAATCCGAGGCAAAGCGCGGTGTCATCGGTATTCCCCGCGTTCTGAATATGTACGAGAACTTCCCGTTCTGGGCAACCTTCTTCAGGAAACTGGGCTTTTCCGTGAAACTGTCCCCGGCTTCGTCCCGAAAGATTTACGAAATGGGTATCGAGTCCATCCCCAGTGAATCAGAATGTTATCCGGCAAAGCTGGCGCATGGTCACATCTCCTGGCTCATCTCTCAGGGCGTAAAGACGATCTTCTACCCCTGTATTCCTTATGAGCGCAATGAGACACCGGACGCACAGAATCACTACAACTGCCCGATCGTAACGTCCTACGCGGAAAATATCAAAAACAACGTGGAGGAATTAAAGACAGAGCACATCCGCTTCCTGAATCCGTTCCTCGCACTGACCGATGAAAAGATCGCTACAAAGCGTCTCTGCACGATCTTCAAGGAAGAATATGGCCTGTCTGCTTCGGAAGTTTCCGCTGCCGCACATGCTGCCTGGACCGAGCTGATTGCCTCCAGAGAGGATATGTGCCGTAAGGGAGAGGAAACCCTGCGCTATATGGAAGAGACCGGACATCGCGGTATCGTGCTGGCGGGTCGCCCCTACCATGTAGACCCGGAGATCAACCACGGTATTCCGGAACTGATTGCCTCCTACGGCATCGCCGTTCTGACAGAAGACTCGGTATCCCACCTTGGACATATGGAGCGTCCGCTCATCGTTATGGATCAGTGGATGTACCACTCCCGTCTGTACCGCGCTGCAAATTTTGTCAAGACGAGAGACGATCTGGATCTCATCCAGCTCAACTCCTTCGGATGTGGTCTGGATGCCGTTACAACAGACGCTGTCTCTGACATTCTGACGCAGTCCGGCAAGATTTACACTGTCTTAAAGATTGATGAAGTCAACAACCTGGGCGCTGCCAGAATCCGAATCCGTTCTCTGCTGTCCGCTCTGAAAGTAAGAGAAAAGGCACATGTGAAGCGCACCATCGTACCGTCCTCCTTTGAGCGTGTTCCGTTTACAAAGGAGATGAAGGAAAACTATACACTGCTTTGTCCTCAGATGTCCCCGATCCACTTCCGTCTGCTGGAGCCTGCTCTGCGCGTGGATGGTTTCAACATCGTCATGCTGCCCGAAGTAAAATCCGTTGTGGACACCGGACTGAAATATGTCAACAATGACGCTTGCTATCCGTCTCTGATCGTCGTTGGTCAGATCATGGAAGCATTGCTCTCCGGCCGCTATGATCTGAACAAGACTGCCGTTGCCATCACCCAGACCGGCGGTGGCTGCCGTGCAACGAACTATATCGGATTTATCCGCCGCGCGCTGAAAAAAGCCGGAATGGAACAGATTCCGGTTGTTTCCATCAGTGTACAGGGGCTGGAGAAAAACGAAGGTATGAAGTACACGCTGCCCATGATCATTCGTGCCATGCACGCACTGATCTATGGCGACCTGTTTATGCGAGTTGTGTATCGTACCCGTCCTTACGAGGCAGTGCCCGGTTCCGTGGATGCATTACATAAAAAATGGGAAGAAAAGTGTATCAAGACTTTGCAAAGCGGCATCGGAAGCCGTGCTTTCAACGAAGATCTCCGTAACATCGTCAAAGATTTTGATACGATCCCGCTGAAAGAGGGCGTGAAAAAGCCCCGTGTCGGCATCGTTGGTGAGATTCTTGTCAAGTTCCTGCCGGCTGCAAACAACCATCTTGTAGAACTGCTGGAGGCAGAAGGTGCAGAAGCTGTTATGCCGGATCTGCTGGACTTCTTCCTGTACTGCTTCTACAACTCGAAGTTCAAAGCAGAAAATCTCGGTGCGAAGAAATCCACTGCCGCTTTCTGTGATATGGGCATCAAGTTCCTGGAGCATATGAGAAAGCCCATGTGCGATGCGCTGAATGCCAGCAAGCGCTTCTCCGCTCCCAGCCACATCAAACATCTGGCGGAGATGGCAGCTCCTTTCAGCTCCCTCGGCAATCAGACCGGTGAGGGATGGTTCCTGACCGGTGAGATGTTAGAGCTGATCCACAGTGATGTTCCGAATATCGTCTGCACCCAGCCTTTCGGCTGTCTGCCGAACCACATCGTCGGAAAGGGTGTCATCAAGGAGCTGCGCCATGCTTATCCGAACTCGAATATCATCGCAGTAGACTATGATCCCGGTGCCAGCGAGGTCAATCAGCTGAACCGCATCAAGCTGATGCTCGCCACCGCCCAGAAAAATATTCAGGAGGAATCCAAGAAATGATTACGTTAGATGCGAATCCCGAACTGGAAGGTCTTGCAACCTACTATCCCGGTCTTGTGTATTCTCACGCAGCCGGACAGACACTGACGATGGATCTTATGATTCCCAACTGTCCGGAAACCGATGCTGACCGCCGTTTTCCGCTGATCCTGTTTGTGCAGGGCAGCGGCTGGACGGACAACTCTCCGTTCATCGGCGCTCAGATCCCGCAGCTTTCCATGTTCGCGCAGCAGGGTTATGTCATCGCCTCCGTGCGGCATCGCAGCCGTCGCGATGGATTTGCGGCACCTGCCTTTTTGCAGGACTGCAAGAGCGCGCTTCGCTTTCTGCGCACAAACGCTGCCGCTTATCACATTGATCCTGATCATGTGTGTGCCTGGGGAACTTCCTCCGGCGGCAACACTGTGCTGCTCATGGGACTGACCGGCGATGATCCCGCTTACCGGACAGACGAATATCCGGATGCATCCGATGCGGTACAGGCTGTCATTGACTGCTTTGGCCCGACGGATCTGCCGGAGCTGATTGCAACCCTGAACTTTGACGAAACCGCCGAGACATTCTGTGAAGAAATGTTCGGCGGCTCTCTGGAGACTCATCTAGAACTGGCAAAAGCCATGAGTCCGTATTATCAGGTAAAAGATGGTGTGACTTATCCGCCGTTCCTCATCGGACACGGCACGGCTGACGAACTGGTGCCCTACGCCCAGAGCAAAAAGATGATTGCCCGTCTTGAAGAGGCGCAGTGTGATGTCACAGCCATCGCAGTCGAAGGCGCTCCCCACGAGGGAAGCTTCTGGAGTCAGGAATTTTATGCTTACTGCTCCGCATTTCTCATGGAGCACGGATTCTGATCCGAAAGCTCGGTCAGATCTGCGACAGGCACGCGGAATCCTTCCGCAAACACAAGTTCTTGTTTATAATCATCTAACTTTTTCAAATGGCCGGTGCGAGTTTCGTATCGGCCTCCTTCTTTCTGTTCATCCGGAATAAACCACGTGACCGTCACTTCCGGCCGTTCGGAGAGCCGCTGTCGAATCTGCTGCAGCGTATAATCCAACTGCTCTTTCTGCGCTTCCGTCAGCTCGATCCGCGTCTCTGTCAAGCGTGCCGTCTCTGTGATCGCATCTTCATATCCCGTCAGCGCCGCAAACGGCGAAAACTGCGCCGCGCGATCTTGTAAGGACATCGGCCGGTGATTTTTCGAAACCGGTCGTTCTAAATCTAAGATATCATCATAGGCATGGCTGATCTCCATGCCCTGTTTTCGTCTCTGTGTCTGTCTCACGTCTGCTTCTCCTTTCCGGAAATCTCGTCCGCATCTCCTGCACGGTGTCCGCCGATCTGGGCATTGCGCTCTCTCGCCGTCGCACCCTCCTGCAGATTCATGCCCTTTAGCATCGCATTCTTGCCAAACTTTTTTCGAATCGACAGCATCGCTTCCTGCACCTTGCGCTCCCGATCCAAAAATGCCTGTTCCTGCTTCTTTTGCTCCTGCTTCTGTGTCTGATCTTCCAGAAAATCCGAAAACAGATCCATCTGCTCCCAACTGCCGCCATCCGCCTGCTGCTTTTGTTTCACATCGTCCTCCGACTGCACATGATTTGCCGTCAGATATAACCTGCGCACCAGCAGCGTCGGATCTGTAATCCGGTCAAACAGCCGCAGCGCCGCCTCGGTCATCACATGCACCGAGGATGTCGGCTCTGGAAGATTCTCCGAACCGTGCCCGCTCTTCGGCAAAATCCTGCCGTATCGATCCGCTTTTAATTCGCCGTGATAACGGTTTCGGCGCTTTTCATCCTTGAGATTGTCAATGTCATATCCCACGGTCAAAACGATCTGATCCGTCACAAAACGCTTCTCCAACAATGTCAGCGACAGCTGGTCGATCATCTCATGCAGCACAAGCCGCGCATGGGCAAAATCATAGGCACAGGACAACACCTGACCGCTGCCGATGCTGCTCCCCTCCGGACGATATGCCTTAATATCCGCCATCCGACAAGGCTCCACGCCCCATGCATGGTCGATCAAAAGCTCCGCATTGATGCCAAACAGCCGATACAACAAATCCTCATTATAATAATCTCCGGGATCGCCGAGGGAACAACGGGCGATATCGCCCATCGTCTCCAATCCATGTGCCTGCAGCTTCTTCGCATAGCCTGCGCCCACGCGCCAGAAATCCGTCAGTGGCTTATGCCCCCACAGCAACTCTCGGTACGACCGCTCGTCCAGCTCCGCAATGCGCACGCCATCTGCATCCGGCTCGACATGCTTCGCCACAATGTCCATCGCCACTTTGCAAAGATAGAGATTCGTCCCAATGCCTGCCGCCGCTGTCAGACCTGTCTCTGCCAAAACATCCCGGATCATGCGGGCAGTCAACGTCCGCGCCGCCTGCATCTGCGCTGCGGAATCTGTCCGCGATACGCCATCCGCCGCCAGATAATCTGTCACATCCATCATCACCTCGTCAATGGAATACACATGGATATCTTCCGGCGCGACATACCGCAGATAGATCTGATAAATCTGCGTACTCACTTCCATATAATGTGCCATCCGGGGCGGCGCTGTCACAAACTCCAAGCGCCAGTCCCGATGTGCCGCCAGCTCGCCTGCATCCGCCGAACCATTCACCAGCGGTCTGCCGCTGTTCGCACTCTGCCGCTCTGCATTCACCTGCCGCACCCGTTGTTCCACTTCAAACAACCGCGCTCTGCCGGGAATGCCATACGCTTTCAAAGATGGAGACACCGCCAGACAGATCGTCTTCTCCGTGCGTCCGCGGTCTGCCACAACGAGATGCGTCCGCAGAGGGTCCAAACCCCTGTCCTGACACTCCACCGACGCATAAAAAGATTTCAGATCAATCGCCACATAAATCCGCTGTTCCATCTTGCAAAGCCCTCTCCGAACATATATTCTGTTTCCAGTATACCACACCTACCTCAGAGAGAAAACGACTTTCTTATTGTTTTTGAAATGCTTGCTTTCGGAATGCAGTTTTGCCGGGGTACTCTGCAGCCGCCCCCAGTTTCTCCTCGATCCGAAGCAGTTGATTGTACTTCGCTGTACGCTCGCCGCGGGACGGCGCTCCCGTCTTAATCTGCCCCACATTCAGCGCAACTGCCAGATCCGCAATCGTTGTATCTTCCGTTTCCCCGGAGCGATGGGATAAAATCGCCGTGTACCCTGCTCTGTGCGCCACACGAATCGCATCCAATGTCTCTGTCAGCGTTCCGATCTGATTTACCTTAATCAAAATCGAGTTTCCGCATCCACGCTCGATTCCTTTTAATAAACGGGAACTGTTCGTCACAAACAGATCGTCGCCCACAAGCTGAATCTGATGTCCGAGCTGTTCTGTAATCTTTCGCCAGCCGTCCCAGTCTTCTTCGTCTAAGGGATCTTCGATGGAGAGGATGGGATATTTCTTTGCCAAATTCTCATACATATCAATCAACTCATCGGAAGCATACTCCCGTCCGGACTTCGGCAAATGATAAACTCCGGTTCTTCCGTCTGGTGCCTTCCACTCGCTGGAAGCTATATCCAAAGCAAAACCGATATCCTTGCCGCACTCATATCCAGCTCGTTTCACTGCCTCCACCATCGTATCAAACACTTCTTCCACACTATCAAAATCCGGCGCAAAGCCGCCCTCATCACCAACTGCCGTTGCTTTTCCGTGTTCTTTCAAGACTTTCGCCAACGCATGATACACTTCTGCTCCCATCCGAAGTGCTTCCCGAAAGGAGGCTGCTCCCACTGGCACAATCATAAACTCCTGAAAATCGATGGAATTTGCCGCGTGCGCACCACCGTTCAGAATATTCATCATTGGTACCGGCATCCGCACCGCATTGATTCCCCCCACATACTGATACAGGGGCAGATGCAATGCCTTTGCCGCCGCTTTTGCTGCTGCCAGCGACACACCAAGAATTGCATTTGCCCCCATTTTTTCTTTTCGCTCTGTACCGTCCGCCTGAATCAGCAGCCGATCGATCTCTGCCTGATTCCGCACACTCTTTCCGATCAGCACACTCGCCAGATCCTCATTCACATGGCGCACCGCTGTCTGGACACCCTTTCCGCCAAACCGCGCATCGCCATCCCGCAGCTCCGCCGCCTCATACATTCCGGTGGATGCACCGGACGGCACGATTGCACAGCCGGTCACAGATGACTCTCCACAGCCAGACACCGTTACCTCAACTTCCACCGTGGGATTCGCGCGGGAATCCAATACTTCTCTGGCGTGAATGTTCTGAATCACAAACTCTTTTTGCATAAAAATTCCTCCTGACTTGAAAATACGATACAGTTCAGTCTTTCCAAAACAGGAGGAAATTATTCTCATTTAGCTTTCCGGATTGCTGCCTTTAATATGATACAGATATACATCTTCCAGGCTGATTCTTCCGGTCACTGGTTCTGCAATATAGGGTGTGACCTCTTCCATTAGTGCTGCCGGGGTTCCCATCTTTTTAATGCTGCCCTCTTTCATCAAAATCACCTGATCCGCAATCGTCTCTACATCTGCAACAATATGCGTGGAGAGCAGCACAATTCGATTCTTTCCAAGTTCATGAATGTAATTGCGCAACCGAATCCGTTCTTCCGGATCTAATCCAGCGGTCGGCTCATCCAACAGCAGAATCTTCGGATCACCGAGAAGTGCCTGTGCCAGCAGCAGACGCTGTTTCATACCGCCGGAATATTTTCCGCACTTCCGGTGTGCGTCCTGCTGTAAATTGACGATCTGCAGCAATTCTTCGATCTGTTTGGCCGCCTGCTTCTTCGGAATATCTTTCAGATCTGCCATATATTTCAGAAAGGCTCTTCCGGAAAACGACTCGTAAAGTCCCTGTTGCTGTGGCATATATCCAATCTCATTGCGGTACTTTCTTCCCATTTTTAGGACATCTTCTCCGTCAAACCAGATGTCTCCCTTTGTCCGGGTGATGCTGTCCGTCAGCAGCTTCATCAGTGTACTCTTTCCGGCTCCGTTCGGCCCTAAAAGCCCATACAGACCTTCGGATAACGTCACTGTGAAATCATTCAATGCCACTTTTTCACCATAGCTTTTCGTCAAATGTTCGATTCTCAGTTCCATATGCATCCCATCACTTTCTGTTTCTGATCCAGACGGTTCCCGCCAAAACTGCACATCCAACTCCGATTAAAAAGATCACCAGATACGGAAGGAAAGGTGCAATTCCGCAAAAGCCGCCTTCCTGCAGTCTCCACACAACAATCGCATATCTCGCCAGACTCACCCGGTCGAAAATATCCACTCCGGCGCACCAGATAGCAGATGTTCCCGCTACAAAAAGGACACTGACTGCGGTACTCAAAATGCTTCTTCGAATCAAGACTGAGATCAAAAGCGTCACCTGTGCTGCCGTCCACAAAAGGAGAAAACGCAGCGCACCAATCAGCACCAGGTACTGCCACATACTCAGATGCCAGTCTGAGTTGTAAAACCAGATTACGGACTGCATCGGTGCATTTAATCCCGTCACACCATATGTACGCATCACACTGTAAAACTCTGTTCCATAGATAAGGAGAAACGTCACAAATACAAGCAGTGTTGCCAGCCGTTCCTTTCGAAGTGTCAGTTCCAAGCGACCTTTTTTCGTGCCGCGCAGCAATTCAATCGTTCCTGTATCCCACTCTTCTGCGTAAATGCCGCCGCAAAACAGAACGACAAATACAATTCCAAGCAGTCCAACCCATTTCTGCGAGTTCTCATCCAAAAACAGCGCCATGACATAGTGATAGTTCAATAGCCAGCCGGTAATGCCCCGCGACTGCAGCTGCTTTAATTGCTCCACTCGACCCAGCACATCCTGAACTGCGGTATAGCGATTGTTTACCCCATTCATCAGTGCCGTTTCAATGTCATATTCATAGTCGGACAGATTTCCGTTCCGATAAGCCTCCTCTTTTTCCGCGTATTCCGCATACGCCTGATCAATGTCTGCCACTTCCGCAGCGATCTTTGCATCGGATTCTGCTCCAACCGGTCCTTCCCATTCTTCCACCATCAGCTCAAATGTTGATTTTGTGTAGGTTGGAACTTTTCCAAACACCGGCCATATCGAAAAGACAACGATGCATAACAAAATCAGAATCAGGAAGCCTTTCTTGATGACAAACGCCTTGTACCACTCACTGACACTGACAACTGCACCGGACAGCATCCGGTCTGTCTTTGCACGAAGCCGGTCGATCCATCCTGCCAACCATCCTCTCTTCCAATGCGCTTTCAACGACATGCGACAAAGCTGTACCGCGCTTCCCACTATAATCAAAACCGGCAAAGCCGCCACCGCTAATGTGCGATTATGCACCGGATAACCAAACAGATTTACATTCAAATACGGCATGTACAGTCCAGAAGCATTCAGATACGTAAACAGGTTGATATATTTCAGAATGTTAAAGACACTCTGGATCGGCAGCAGCGCATAGCACACATACTCTCCGGCAAATACCAAACCGATGATCAGTAGACCTTCCAGAAACGAATTTGCAGACAGCAGCACCATCCACAGAACCAAGCCAATCAGCACCATACCACCCAGTTTGATGCCCAGAAATTGCAGCAAAAATTCCCGAACGGTGCCCTTTTCTGCCAGCTGCCCCAGACTCTGTACGGACTGTGCTGCAGCATCTCCCGGAAATGTTCCAAAGAAGTTTTCAGCTAACAGCACTGTCTCACCATAAAACAACACAGCTGCAAATAAAACTGCAGCACAAAAAATGAGCAAGCGCTTGATTGCCAGCCGCCATCTTCCGTTCGGCGTCGTAAAAACAACTTCCTGCAAACCATTTCCGATGTCTGCCGTCAACACTTTAATCAGCAGCAAAATCCAGATCATAATCAGATATTCCGCACCCGGATATCGTATCAATGCTTCCACACCGAGGTACTGATCCATCTGCAGTGAAACGTCCTCCAGCGGCAGAAAATCTTTCGCCGTCTTTACCAGATTGCGCTGGGAGAACGATCCCTGTTTGGAAAACAGCGACAGCACACCTAATGTCTTCGCATTTTCCTGCACCTTCTCCAGATATGCCGGATATTCTGCAAAATATTTCAAATACGGCTGCACATACTCTTTGCGTGCGTAATATTCGACATCGTAATTTCCCGTTGTCTCATACTCTGCAATCTTTGCTTCGCAGTCTGCCAGTGCTTCTGCTGGCTCCATCGTCTCGTATTGTGCCAACAGAACTCTGTACTCTTCCAGCAGTTCCTCGGTGCTGCCATCCGCATACGCTGCGACAGAACCATAGGTTGTCTTCTGTTCCTGATAAAAGCAGAAAATATTTCCGAGCAACAATAGCGCTAAAGCCAACCATAATTTCCACTCTCGAATAACTCTTTTTAATTCCATATCTGCCCTCCCGGAAAGCGGGCATCTCGATTCCGCTCTTATTTTGTTTTAATCTGTAAAGGTTTTTTCGTAGTAATGGATCTCGCCATTTCCGATATCAAACTTATTGACGATATGATATTCTATTGTAGTCGCATCCTCTGTCATATCCTCGCCCATAAATACGATCTGATCCCGTAATGTTGCACACGAAACCCATTTATATTCTTTTTCAAATCCATCTCGAATCCGATCAATTACATTTCCATCTGTATCGCAAATGATATACTCTACGTCATTCTCTTGTCTCGCATCCAACAAATACAACCACGTTCCATCGTAGGTCATGTAACCGGCATGCGGAACCGTGATAGTTTCTTCCTCTCCCGTATCCAAATCTAATACAAACAATTTATCTTCTGCATTTTCATCCAAATATCTTGTGTAATATAATTTGTTGTTCGCAACGATTGCGCTGACCGTTTCATCTGCTTCCAGAAGCAACGAATCCTCCTTGCTCTCTTCGTCATAAGCATAAATGCGGCTTCGCGCTTCTCCTGTTCGGTATTCCACGATTTCATAATAAACCGTTCCCTGATCATATACGACATTGTATAAACGATGCTCTTTCCAGTCTGTATCTTCGTTATTCATTCGAATCAATTCTGCTGTTCCGTCTTTCAAAGACACCCGATAAACACCATCCACATCGCTGCCATTTCGATCCTGTGCGTAAGCCATATGTACATAACAGTTATCCCCCGCTACAACGGAAGACATCACATTTCCCGCAACACGATCTCCGGAAAATCCACAGACCTTCTCTCGTCCGCTTCCATCCAGATTTACGGAATACAAGGATGCGCCAGCTCCATAACCGCACCAAAGATACAGTTTATCGCCATATTTCTGCAAGGATGCCACATAAGGCTGCTTAAACCATGCATCACAACTTTCATCATTGTGCATACAATTTGCCTTGCTGCACAGTGGTACACTTACATCACTCTCCAGATTCCAATATTCTAAAATAGAGCCATCAAGTCCGCCACTGAAAACACCTGTTGTAAATAGATATACCCCTTCATCTGCGCTTTCCGGTGCTATTCCACCAACACTCTCTGTGAAACCTGACACCTGTTTTGTATCGTCGTTTTTTCTTTCTGTCTGATTGCATGCTGCTAAACACAACAATGCAAACAGCACAACGACAGTCATGATTTGTTTCTTCATAGAATCCCCTCCCTATTTTCAACTCTTAGTTTTCCATTGTAATTTCGTGGTATGGAATTGGATCTTTTCCAATGTCAGACTTATTGACAATATGATAGCTGGTTAAAGTTGTATTATCATCTTCAAACGTATCCCTCACAAACACAATCTGATCCATCGCCATTGAATGATATGTGAGGTTAGCCGGATCTGCTTCAAAGCCATCTTCTATCTGATCAATTACCGTTCCATCCAGATCGCATACCGTACAAATTATTCCACCGTCTTCTTTTTCCTTGGTAATATAGAACCATTTTCCATCCGATATTCCTTCCACCCCGGTTCTTCATTGTTCATCCGAATCAGCTTTGCCTCTCCGGTTTTGGAATCCATCTGATAAAGACCACTCACATCACTTCCCGCGCGATCCTGTCCAAAGGACATATTCAGATAACAATAGTCTCCGGCAAAAACCGAAGAAGAAACACTCTGTGGAATTTTGTCGTCTGAGGAAAAGCTACAAACCTTTTCCCGTCCTGTTCCATCCAGATTTTCAGAATATAAAGCTAATTTTTGAGAATCACACCAAATATAAATTTTCTCTCCATATCTCTGTAAAGTTCCTATGTTCGGATCTTTGAACCATGCATTACAAGTTTCATCCATATGCATACAATTCGCTTTATTGCACAAGGGAACGCAGATATCATCCTCAAAATTCCAATAATGAAGGAATTTTCCCGAAATGCTGTATATATTTGAAAATACATATACTCCGCCATCCGCACTCTCCGGACCAATAGCTCCGGGAGCCTTGGCGAACCCTGGCGTCTGCGCCACCTCTTTCGTAGTGTCTTCTCCCTTTCCGCAAGCCGCCAAACATAATGTCAATAGTACAACCGCACCCAATACTCTTTTTTTCATCTTCACCCCTCCTGAAGAAAACAAAAAGGCGAACGGAAGCAAGCATTCTTCCATTCGCCCTAAACCATTCACTATCCAAGCGAATGTTTTGAATCCGCTATCTTATAGCATGTTACAAATATCGGTGTTCTGTTCTATTTTCAATTATACAGAATGACTATAGAATTTGCAACTTCTTTATTTCTGAAAATCTACGAATCCACCTACACCAACTTAAAATTATAATCCGGAATAACAAACATGCAGGTGCTCAAGACCCAAATAAATCCCGTCTTTTCGTCCCTGCTTGTTTCATTTTGAATCCGCAATATTTTCGTCAAATCCATTTGATGAAAATACGTTTTCATCTGTTCTTCTTGCAGAAAATACTCACCGTTTTCAATCCTGTTTGCCTTACACAGATTATGTCGGATGATTTGCTGAAAAATCTTTCTCATATAGCTCCAGTAAGATTCCTGAAACTGTGTATAGTTCATTTTTTCAATCCAATTTTTCAGCTGATATTTTAATGTTGTTCTGGTTTTTTCGTCTTCTATCCCCAGTAATGCAGTTTCCAGTTCTTTTTCCTGCTCAAGACTGCTTATGTCCAATATCGCTTTCCGACATCTTGCTCGCAGTGCTAAATCCGAAATTTTATATTTTCCTTCTGACAGCAAGTCCTCAATTCGATTCGGAAATTCAACTGACTTTTCAACCGCACTTTCTTTTTTCACAAGATTCTTATACTTTGTACCTGGCTGCAAAGACACCGGAACCTTTCGCTCTGCATACTCCGCATCCGGAATTTCCTTCAAATGCTGATACGCCTCAATCATTGGGTAGTTCAAATATAATTTTCCGATATCCGCCATATCGCAGAAATACTCCTGCATCTCTGTGATTTTTGACTCTGAATATTGTGGATCATGACGCTCATAGTCAAACACAAGCATAATATTCGTAAAATCATCTTTATAATGTACCGTCTCTAACTGCTCTTTTTTGCTGATTACAAAAGGTAAGTCGACATCGCTCCCGTCTCTTGTCCACTCCTCCCCGTATTCTTTTACGATATCATCGTACAATCGATAAATATTGGTTCCGTATATCCATACATCTTCTTTGCGAATGTCCAGCTCCGGAAAACATTCAAACAGTAGTCCAAACAAACTCTCTTTTTCATGTTTTCCCTCTACAATGAGCAAACTTCGCCGTCGATGTCTTGCTTCGACCGCATATTTATTCATACTTTTCAAACTCCCCACTGATATACATTTTCTCCAGATTGTGTCCTTCTCTCAATTCTCTTTCCGTCGCACTGCAAAGCGCTGTCAATGTTCCCCTCTGCGACAATATAAACAGGCAGTCCGGTCTCATGATCCGGTTTGTCATCAAATTCGTATTATGCGATGTCATAACAATCTGGCATTCCGGATAGCGCTGTTTGAAAAAGCGAATGACATTTTCCGACATTTCATAATGATAAAATGCATCAAATTCATCCAAGTATACAAACGAAGCATCTCCCACCTTGGAAATAAGCCTCTGATACAAGTCCGCCAGTGCCAGTGTTCCACTGGATGCATTTGCATAAAACGGAACCAGTTTTTCATGAGCAAAATAAAGTTCTTTCTGCCCGTCCGGCAATCTTTTCAGAATAAGATTGCACGAGATTCCCATTGCATTCAAAAAAGATTCAAAATCATTTAACTTTTCCGGATCTTCCAATGTATCATAAAAGCTATTTCGTCTCGTGGGATACGCGATACTATTTCCTGCTGAGATTCGTGTCATTCTTCTGACATAATCCGACAGCTGAAGCAAGACGGAATCTTTTTTCAATGCTACGTTACTAAGTATCCAGCGCAGAAATGGCAATTCCGGTTCGCTGAACGGTCCCGCATTTTCCAGAGATTGTACATATCTTTCTGTATTCGCTGTCTCTGCTCCAACCAACTGCAAATTGGAAAACTCATATTTTTTTGACGCAAAATCACAATGAAAAATTGTTTGTTCGTCAACTCTCAATTCTTCTTCGCACAGTCTCAACTCAGAAAATCGTGTATACCGATACCCTACTTCCGTTGTTCCAAATTGAAATGTATACTGAAAAGAAGCCGTCTGTTCTGTCGAATCTGCATTCAGAAAAACTCCCTCTGTTCTGAAATCTGCTGCTGTTCCAAACATCGTAAACGCAATGTCCAGCAGTGCTTTTCCAAGATTCGTTTTTCCAGTCGCATTTTTTCCGTAAATGAGCATCTTGCTAATTAGTCCATTAGAAAGGCAATCTGTCCCAAACTGATAACCTGCTGTTTTTTCAAAATCAACGCAAATCTCTTCTTTGAAGTTTTTATAATTTTTCAGGCAAAACTTTTTCAGCATTTTTCCCTCCGATCCAACTCTTCGCAATACAGCTCCAGCCTCCGATTGATGACACGAAATACTTTATAGAACGTCACAAGGTCTTCCTGTGTCAGTCCTTCTCTCACATTTTCCACTACGCTTCCGATGATATCGTCCATCGTCTTTACTGCGGTGTGTCCTTCTTCTGTAATCGTGATTCGCGCAGAACGCCTCCGCTTCGTCGTCACATCACAATATGCCACATATCCCCGCTCAAACAACCCATTTAATGCACGGGAGATTGCAGCCTTATCCTCGCAGCAAAGTGCAGACAATTCCATGACCGACAGACCCTCGCTGTGCTGTCCCAGGTAATACAGGCACATGACATGAATCCCTCTTACGCCGATTTCGGAACTTTTCTTCTTTTTGATCTGTGAAATATGTTTATATGCCCGAATCACCATCGAGGTAAAACCTTCAAATCCGTCTTTCATGCAACCTGTCTCCCATCTTTTTCTTCTCTTTAGTGTAACGAATTTTCTATCTTTGCGCAATGCCTGACCGAAAAAAATTCCGGCAGTTTTATCTGTCGGAATTTGTCACTTCGCGACCCGCCGCAGGCGAGAATCCTGCGGAGCAGGATTCTATTTTTAACATCCGCCTGCGACGCGACGTTGTTCTGCTTTGCGAATCTTGCCGCTGATGGTCTTTGGCATTTCCGGAACAAATTCGATCTGACGAATCCATTTATATTCTGCCAGTCGGCTGTTGCAGTATTCCCGGATTTCATGATCCGTTTCTTTTGTCGGAGCATACCCCGGCGCCAGCACAATGATTGCTTTGATTGCCTGCCCTCTCAGCCTGTCCGGCACACCGATCACGCTGCTTTCCAGCACTGCCGGATGTGTATTCAGCACATTTTCCACCTCATACGGTCCGATTCGAAAACCGCTGCTTTTGATGATATCATCAAATCGACCGTGAAACCAGAAATGTCCGCTTTCATCCTGCCATGCCGCATCCCCGGTGTGGTAGACACCGCCGCGCCACATTTCTTCATATCGATCCGGATCATCCAAATAACCGCAGAAAATTCCTACCGGGCGTTTTCCATCTTTCGGAACGACCACAATCTCCCCAATTTCTCCTGTCGGTGTGGGACTGCCATCTCTGCTCCGCAATTCGACCTGATACAGCGGAGATGGGGTTCCCAGTGAGCTGTCTACCGCTGTGACATCCTCGAAATTCGCCAGAAGCAGTGTCGTCTCAGTCTGTCCATATCCCTCCCGCAGCGTCAGTCCGGTGTGTGCATCAAACTCCGCAAATACTTCCGGACTTAAAAATTCACCTGCCGTCACAGCGCTCTCCACGCAAGGAATCTCCAGATTCTTTTTTCTTGTCAGATAACGATAGATCGTTGGCGGTGCGCAAAATGAAGTGACATGATAGCGATTGATGATCTCCACCATCTGTTTCGGCTCGAAATTATCAAAATCATATACCATCACTGCACATCCGGTCAGCCATTGTCCATACAGCTTTCCCCAGGATGCTTTTGCCCAGCCGGTCTCCGATACCGTAAAATGCAGTCCATTTTCTTTTGTTTTCTGCCAGTATTTTGCCGTCACATAATGTGCCAGCGGATAGGTAAAATCGTGGATTACCCCTTTCGGATCTCCGGATGTTCCGGATGTAAAATACAGTACCATCGGATCTGTTGCTTTCGTCTCCTGTCGCATCCATTCTGCTGATGCCTGCTGCAGTTCTTCTGTAAAATTTGCAAAGCCCGCAATCGTTTTCTGTACAGACCACAGCCTGCAATCCTCTGGTGTCAGAGAGAGCTCTTTCATTGCCCCCAGCACCGCTTCCGGAACACCATTATTCGGTGTACAGATCACCGCTTTTACTCTCGCACTCCGCATCCGGTAAGCAAAATCATGGGCAGTCAGCATATGTGTCACCGGAATCATAACCGCTCCGATTTTATGCAGTGCAATTGCCAGAAACCAGTATTCATAATGTCTTTTGAGCGCCAGCATCACCCGATCGCCACGGCTGATTCCTGCATTTTTCAGAACATTTGCCGCCTGATTGCTCTTTGTGCAAATATCTGAAAAGGTAAAGACATGCTCCTCCTGCTCTGTATTGCACCATACCAGCGCACGCTTGTCCGGCTCCTGCTCTGCGATCACATCCACAACATCATATCCGAAATTAAAATTTTCCGGATAAGTGATCCTGATGTCCGTCACCCTGCCCGCTTCGTCAAAGGTTTCCCGGTAAAATTGTTCCTGTAAGTTCATGTCTGCTCCTATCTTCCATACTTGCGAAACCGCTCATAGCGATGTTCCAAAAGCTGCGGATCTTTTTTCAGTTCTTCCCATGCTGCTGCAATCCTTTTTTGCAGCGTTTCATAAAAATCCGGGGTTCCAAGCCCCTGTTCGGAAATCACTTCTTCCACAATGCCAAACCGCTTTGCTGCTTCAGAAGTCAACTGCAAAGACTCCGCTGCTTCCGCCGCCTTTTTCGCATCTTTCCATAAAATACTGGCACAGCCTTCTGCAGAAATCACAGAGTATACCGCATTCTCCAGCATCCAGACCTGATCTGCCACTGCCAGCGCCAACGCACCGCCGCTGCCGCCCTCTCCAATTAAAATTGTGAGAATCGGCACAGAAAGCTGCATCATTCCCATGAGATTTTCTGCAATTGCAGCTCCCTGACCGCGCTCCTCCGCATCGACACCACAGTATGCCCCGGCAGTATCCACGAGGCACAAAACCGGGCGTCCAAATTTTTCTGCCTGACGCATGAGGCGCATCGCTTTGCGGTATCCTTCCGGATGCGGTGATCCAAACGAGCGCAGTGTCCGTTCTTTCCCGGTATGTCCTTTTTCAATGGCGATGATGGTTGCTGCCTGTCCGCATACGGTTCCGATTCCACCGATGATCGCCGCATCATCTCCAAACAATCGGTCTCCGTGCAGTTCCACAAAATTCGGACACAATGCCTGAAGAAAATCCTGCCCGGTGGGGCGATCGTTGCTTCTCGCGATCCGAACCCGTTCATATGCTGTACTCATTGTCTTCCTCCTGTATGAAGCTGCAGCAATTTTGCTAATTGCTCTTTTTGATGCGTGCGTGGCAGGATCAGATCCACAGACCCATGTTCCAGCAACGATTCCGCCGTCTGAAATCCTTTCGGAAGGGCTTTCCTCGTTGTCTGTTCCACGACCCTCGCTCCTGCAAATCCAATAGTGGCACCCGGCTCTGCCGCAATGAGATCTCCCTCCATCGCAAAGCTTGCCGTCACACCGCCGGTGGTGGGACTCGTCAAAACCGTTATGTACAAAAGTCCCGCACCGGAATGTCTGGCAACCGCGCCGCTTGTCTTTGCCATTTGCATCAGAGACAACAATCCCTCCTGCATTCTGGCACCGCCGGATACCGTAAAACCAATCACCGGCAAACGCTGTTCCAGTGCATACTCAAACAGCCGTGTTATTTTTTCTCCCACAACGCATCCCATGCTGCCCATCATAAATTGCGGTTCCATGACAAACAGCGCACACTTACCGCCGCCAATGCTCGCGGTTCCGCACAGAACGCCTTCCTTTTCCCGACTGGAATTTCTCGCTTTTTCCAGTTTTGCTTCATATTCCGGGAACTGCAGCGGATCGGTCGTCTCCAGATCCTCCCACAGTTCCGAAAAACTGCCTGCATCCACAAGCGTCTGGATCCGTCGCCTTGCACCGATCCGATAATGATATCCGCAATCCGGACACGTATATACCGCTTCCCGGATAAGGCGCACCGGATATGTCCTGTGACAATTTGGGCAGCTGCGCTCCGGCTCTGTGGCAGATGCCGCACTTCTCCCTGCCCGCTCTAATTCATTTTTCGGATGATGTATAAAATGCAGCAATGGCATTTGTCCTTCCTCCTGTTATGCTTCCAACAATCTCAGATCATAGCTGCCGTCCGAAAATTCGGCGGTATCAATCAGTTCCAACTGCTCTGCAAGATTTGTTTCCACTCCTTCTATCACAAGCTCGCACAGAGCTGCCCGCATCTTTCGCAGTGCCTCCTCCCGTGTGCCTGCATAGACGATGAGTTTTCCAAGCAGTGAATCGTAATAAGGAGACACTTCCATTCCCTGTACCATCCATGTATCGAACCGCACAAACGGTCCTCCCGGTACATGCAAGGTGTCAATCCTTCCGGTGGATCTGGCGTTGATCCGACACTCGATACACGCCCCCTCCAGAAAGATCTCTTTTTTCGGGACACAGACACCTGCCGCCGTGCGGATCTGCCATTTTACCAGATCTGTTCGGGTCAGCATTTCTGTCACGCCATGCTCCACCTGCAGACGCAGATTCATCTCCATGAACCAGAAATGTCCCTCGGCATCCAGCAAAAATTCCAGCGTTCCAACCCCCACATATCCCAGCGTCTGTACTGCTTTTCTGCAGATCTGCATCAGATATTGTCTCTGTTCGTCTGTAACTCCCGGAGACGGCGATTCTTCTATTAATTTCTGATGTCTCCTCTGTACCGAGCAATCCCGTTCACCAAGGCAGAGCACACCGCCCTCCTCATCCGCAAGGATCTGCACTTCAATATGGCGTGCCGGATACACATATTTCTCCACATATAGCGCGGCATCGCCAAATGCAGCCAGACTTTCCGCGGCTGCCGTCTCATATATCTGCCGCATCTGTTCTTCTGAGGCGATGACTCGGATACCCCGTCCGCCTCCGCCGGAACGGGCTTTCAGCATCACCGGATATCCAATCTCCGCAGCATAAGCAACCGCCTGCTCTGCATTCATCACTGCCATACTTCCCGGAATGACCGGAAGTCCTGCTGCCGCCATCTGCTCTTTGCTCTTCGCCTTGTCGCTGAGCGCCCGCATCACAGCACCGGATGGTCCGATAAAAACGATTCCATTTTGCTCACACAATTCCGCAAACGATTCCCGTTCAGATAAAAACCCATATCCCGGATGAATCGCAGTTGCATTTACTGCCAGCGCCGCACTGAGGATTCGCTGCTCATTCAGATAACTGTCCTCCGGCACTGCCGCACCAATACAAATGCTTTCATCTGCCAATGCCACTGCCAGAGTGTCTGCATCTGCCTGAGAATATACTGCCACGGTGGCGATGCCCATCTCTTTACATGCCCGGATAATGCGCACCGCGATTTCCCCGCGGTTTGCAATCAAAATCTTTGTAAACATCTGTCTCACTGCTCCACAACTGCAAAAGAAAATTCTGCTTCGATACAAAGTGTCTCTCCCACATATCCTTTTCCTTCTGCAAAATAAAACGGCGGATGACTTCTTGTGATCTTACATCTGGTTTGAAACAAATCTCCCGGTCGTACCGGATTGCGAAACTTCACCTGTTTCATGCCGGTATACATCGGCACACAGCCGGGCTTCAAAGCTCCTGTCAGCAGCACACACACTGACTGCGCCAGAATTTCACACTGGATCACGCCGGGCACGATTGGATTTTCCGGAAAATGTCCCTGCAAAAACCATTCCTCGCCGCGCACCTGATAGGCTCCGATCGCGATCTCCTCTCCGTTTTCCACCTGTTTTTCTACAGTATCTAAAAGTAACATTGGCTCCCGATGGGGCAAGATCTGCTTCAATTCTTCTCGATTCATGCGTTCTTTCCCTCCCGGATTCGGAAGAGCGGCATTCCATATTCCACAAACTGACCGTTCTCCACACAAACTTCTACGATCTCACCATCGGTCTCCGCAGAAACCTCATTCATCAGTTTCATCGCTTCAATGATGCATAGCGTGTCGCCCTTTCGGACATGATCTCCTACTTTTACGAACGGATCTGCATTCTCTGTCGGCGCCGCATAAAATACACCCACCATCGGAGACAGCGTCGCTTCTCCTTCCGGATGTAACTGCTCTGCTCCTGTCACTTTCTCCGGCTCCCGCTCCAGCTTTCCTTCCGGGATATCGCTCCATTGATTCCCCGCATTCGTCTTTCGGCTGTTGCTGCCCCGCTCCAGACGATAGACCCCCCGCTGCTCATCGATCTCCAGTCCGGTCAGATCCATCTCCTGCATCAGCGCCGCATATGCTTTCATCTCTGTCCTGTTCATTCCGGAACCACCTTTCGAAATGCCAGACTGGCATTGTGACCGCCAAATCCCAGCGAATTGGAAATACAAAGATCTACATTCTGACGAATTGCTTTCTCCGGAATATAATTCAGATCACAAGCCGGATCCGGTTCCTGCAAATGAATCGTTGGCGGCAAAATACCTGTCTCCATCACTTTCAGACACACGATTGCTTCCAGCGCACCCGCTGCGCCTAACATATGCCCGGTCATGGATTTTGTGGAGCTGACAAAAGCTTTGTACGCCTGTTCTTCTCCCAATGCCTTCTTGATCGCTAATGTCTCGCCGCTGTCATTCATCGGCGTTCCGGTTCCATGGGCATTGATATAGACTCGTTCCGAACCCGTGTAATTCGCCTCTTCCAATGCCTGTTTCATGGCACGAGCACCGCCTTCTGCATCCGGTGCCGGGGAGGTCATATGATAGGCGTCACAAGTGGAACCGTATCCGCATACCTCGCCGTAAATATGTGCGCCGCGCTTTTTCGCATGCTCATATTCCTCCAGCACAAGGGCTGCACCGCCCTCTCCGATCACAAACCCTTTTCTCCGCTTATCAAAGGGCAGAGATGCCTCCTCCGGGTTTTCCGCCGTTGAGAGAGCCTTCATGTTAATAAATCCGGCAACACCGCAGGGATTGATGGATGCCTCCGCACCTCCTGTGATCATGGCATCCGCATACCCGTGTCGAATCGCGCGCACGGCCTCTCCGATGGCATTGGAACCGGATGCACATGCCGTCACTGCCGGAAGCGCCGCTCCTTTGCACTGAAAGCGAATGGCGATCATCCCCGCACCCATATTGGCAATCAGCATCGGAATAAAATAAGGGGACACACGCGACGGTCCACGATCTAACAATTTCTTATGCTCTGTCGTAAAGCTGTTAATTCCACCGATACCGGAGCCAAAATAAACGCCAAATCGTTCCGGCTCCACGGTTCCCACAATGCCGCTCTCCTCCACCGCCTGCACTGCACTCGCCAGTGCAAACTGTACATAGCGATCGGTGCGCAAAATCTCTGCCTTTTCCATATAATCTCTGGGATCAAAATTTTTCACTTCCGCTCCCAGTTTTGCTTTCATCTCGGTTGTATCAAACTGTGTAATGGGACCAATGCCGTGAATTCCATTCACAAGACTGTTCCAGGTCTCCTCTACCGTGTTTCCCACCGGTGTCACGGCACCCAGCCCCGTCACAACGACTCTTCGATTTTGTTGATTCATATTGTTTTCTTCTCTCCTATCTGTTCTGCGCTCACATAGCCATTCCGCCGTCTACCCGCAGAACTTCACCGGTGATATAATCCGCTTTTACGAGAAACGTGACTGCTTCCGCAACCTCTTCCGGTGTTCCGCCTCTGCCCAGCGGGATTTGTCCCAGCCAGGCTTCTTTTTTCTCCGAAATAGAATCCGTCATCTCCGTCTCGATCCATCCGGGAGCAACTGCATTACAAAGGATTCCCCTTGTCCCCAATTCTTTCGCTGTAGATTTTGTCAGACCAATCAGACCTGCTTTTGATGCTGCATAATTGCTCTGTCCCGCATTTCCTGTGATTCCGACAACAGATGCAACATTTACGATTCTGCCTGCACGCTGTCTTAAAAACAGCCCACTGCAATGACGGATCATGTGAAATGCCCCTTTTAAATTCGTATTCAGCACGGCATCCCATGCTTCTTCCTTCATAGAAAATAGTAGTCCATCCTGCGTCACTCCGGCATTGTTAATCAGAATCTCCACACTCCCAAAATCCTTTCGGATCTGTTCCACAGTCTGTCTGGATCCATCGAAGTCCGCTACATCGCAGCAATAAGCTTCCGCCCGCACTCCTTTTTCCTGACACTGTCTGGCACAAATTTTTGCAGCCTCATGTCTGCCTGCATACACGATGGCAATGTTTGCGCCTTCCTCTGCAAGTTTCAGAGCGATCGCTGCTCCGATTCCTCTCGATGCCCCTGTCACAATTGCTGTCTTTCCTGCCAAATTCATTTCTTTTCTCCTCAATTCCGATAAATGGCCCACAGTCTGCCTCTCACGGCTTTGCTTTTTGACAGCAGACAATCGTTTCTGCCAGAGTTTTTTCATCCGAAACATGACACACCGTCACATTCGGATCGATTCTCTGGATCATTCCACACAGAGTCTCCCCCGGTCCTAATTCCACAAAGACATTCACGCCATCTGCAATCATATTTCGAATCGTCTGCTCCCACTGCACCGGAGATGTCATCTGCTGACTCAGCTTGTCCGCAATATTTTCCCCATATACTGCTCCGTCCACATTGGCATATACCGGAATCGCTGTCTGGTTCAGCTTCGCCTGTCTTAATTCTTTTTCAAAGGCAGCGCCCGCATTCGCCAGAAAGGGCGAGTGAAAACCGCCTTTTACTTTTAACGGGATCAATCTGCCTCCCGCTTCCCGCACACGCTCTTTTAACTGCGCAATTCGTTCCGGCTCTCCGGAGACGGATACCTGTCCCGGACAATTAAAATTCACCGGGTACAGATCCGGAATGTCCTGACACAGCTCCACCACCGTTTCCGCAGACAGTTTTACAACTGCCGCCATAGATGCCGGATGCTCTTTCGCTGCCTGCTGCATCAATTCGCCCCGTCTGCAGATCAGCCGGAACATTTCCCCCGGCTCTGCAACCTCAGCTTCACACAACGCTGTAAGCTCTCCTAGCGAAAATCCCGCTGCAACATCTGCACGGATTCCCTGCTCTTCCAGTGCTTTCGCACAGGCAAGCTCCATGGCAAACATGCAGGGCTGCGTGTTATTTGTTTCGGAAAGGATCTCTGCATCGCCGTGAAAGCACTGTTCCTTTGTACCGGGACGGATGCTCTCCGCAATGTCAAACACCGCTTTTGCTGCCGGACTGACCTTTGCAAGCTCCTCTCCCATTCCCGGATACTGCGCGCCCTGTCCGGAAAATACAAATGCTATTTTACCCATTTCATCGCTCCTCTGAGGACTGGTTCTGCCTCTTCCATCACTTCCCGCACAATCTCTGCCGCGGGCTGTTCCTTCTTCACCCGGGCAGCCACCTGTCCTGCCAGAAAACAGCCGTATTCGTTATCTCCCTCTTTTGCCGCTCTGCGAAGAGCACCAACTCCCAGCTGCTCCAATGCTTCATCGGAAATATCGCTGTACTCTGCCTTTGTATATTCTCTTGTATAGATCGTCCGCAAGCTCCGCACCGGATGACCCAGCCGCTTTCCGGTTACCGTCGTGCACAGATCCTTTGCTTTCAGGATTTTCTCTTTATATGCTGGGTGAACACCACATTCCACAGCACTGAGAAACCGTGTTCCCATCTGTACGCCGCAGGCTCCCAGCAAAAACGCTGCTGCCACACCTCTGCCATCCACAATACCGCCTGCTGCCAGAACTGGCAGATCTGTAGCATCGCAGATCATCGGCACAAGCACCATCGTCGTCAGCTCGCCCACATGACCGCCGCTCTCGCCGCCCTCTGCGATCAAAGCACTGGCGCCAAGTCTCGTCATCAGCTTCGCCATCGCGACAGATGCCACCACCGGAATCACATGAATCCCCGCCTTTCGGAAATTTTCCATGTATTTGGACGGATTACCTGCTCCCGTGGTCACAACTGCAACTCGCTCCTCACACACAAGCGCCGCGACCTCATCCGCATACGGACTCATGAGCATGATATTCACACCAAAGGGCTTGTCTGTCAGAGACTTTGCAATGTGGATCTCTTCCCTCACAATCTTTGCCGGAGCATTGCCCGCTGCGATGATTCCGAGTCCACCTCCATTGGAGACTGCCGCTGCTAATTTTCCATCGGAAATCCATGCCATACCGCCCTGAAAGACTGGATACCGGATCCCCAGCATGTCACAAATCGGTGTCCGAATCATCTCTTATGCTTCCTCCGCCTGCTTCTTCTCAATGAAGCGCACCAGATCTCCAACGGTTTCCACCTTCTCATCCAGCTCTACGCTGATATTCAGCTCATCTTCTAATCCCATCAACAGATCTACCGTATCCAGAGAATCAATTCCCAGTTCCTTAAAACTGCTCTCCATCTTGATCTCCGATGCACTGCACTCCAGTCTCTCTGCTAATAATTTTGCCATTGTCTCAAATACCATCTCGATTTCCTCCAATTTTTCGTATTACTCTATTTGTTTGTTTTTTCTCTTTGTTGATAAATCAACTGACGCATATCTTACACGGTGTTTGTTGATTTGTCAACGACTTTATATATTTTTTAGAAATGCAACGCGATTTCCTGTAATACCAAATAGAATCCTGCTCCGCAGGATTCTCCGCCTGCGGCGGGTCGCGAAGCGACAAATTCCG
>CAKQHB010000026.1 GCA_934234215.1 uncultured Cuneatibacter sp. | reverse complement strand
CTTCGCTTGGTTTCGTTCTCTTGAAAATTCTTTGGAATTTTCAGGGATTGGAATATACTATTCAATTATCAAAGATCGTTCATTTCTTTACCGTCTGATTAAGTTTTTGTCTCTCTCAGAAGCAGCTCAATTATATTATCACACGTTCAACTCTTTGTCAACAACTTTTTAAAAGTTTTTTCAAAAAGTTTTTTGTGTTGTTTTTCTGCCGGAAGGCAAAAAAACAAACGGAGAAGGAGGGATTTGAACCCTCGCACCGCGCAAACGGTCTACACCCTTAGCAGGGGCGCCTCTTCAGCCACTTGAGTACTTCTCCATGTTCCTGAAAATAATATATTTGATATTTAATTATGAAGCACCTGAAAGCTCAAGTGCCTCATAATTATATAGGATTACAATTAGAAAGTCAAGGTGTTTTTTCAAATCTTTTTATATTTTTCTGCAGCGGTCTCATACAGGTTTGTTCCCTTTGTATCGATTACAACAATACAGGGGAAATCCTTTACTTCCAGCTTTCGAATTGCCTCCGTTCCAAACTCCTCATATGCTACAACTTCCGAGGACAGGATACACTTACTCAAAAGAGCACCTGCACCTCCGATTGCTGCAAAGTATACAGCATGGTCGCGGACGATCGCTTCCTGTACAGCTACACTGCGTCTGCCTTTGCCGATCATGCCACGCAGTCCCAGATCCAACAGCTCCGGAGCATACTTATCCATACGGCTTGCCGTTGTCGGACCGGCTGATCCGATGGGGCGTCCTTCTCTTGCCGGAGACGGTCCCATATAATAGATGATCGCATCCTGCAATTCGATTGGAAGTGTTTCTCCCTTCTGCAGCGTCTCCTGCATTCTCTTATGCGCCATATCTCTCGCAGTATAAATCGTACCGGTCAGGAATACCATATCTCCTGCCTGCAAACTGTCTGCGTCTTCTTTTGTCAGTGGTGTTGTCAGATATCGATCCATAATGTCCCCTCCTTTACAGTACTCGATGTGCATGTCTGTTGACATGACAGCAGATGTTGATTGCGACAGGCATTCCCGCAATATGAGTCGGGTATGTCTCAATATTCACAGCCAGCGCGGTCTGTGTTCCACCCAATCCGCCGGGACCGATGCCGGTCTGATTGATTTTTGCAAGCATCTCTTCTTCCAACTCTTTGACATAAGGGATTTCAGAGCGTTCCGTCACATTTCGAGTCAGAGCATGTTTTGCCATCTCCGCGCACTTTTCAAATGTACCGCCGATTCCGACGCCCACTACCATAGGAGGACAGGCATTGGGACCAGCA
Source organism: uncultured Cuneatibacter sp. (assembly GCA_934234215.1). Lineage (GTDB taxonomy): Bacteria > Bacillota > Clostridia > Lachnospirales > Lachnospiraceae > CAKQHB01. The sequence goes on along the minus strand of CAKQHB010000026.1, from coordinate 35,139 downwards.
TCCTCCACAGCGGTCAGAATTGCATTTTTGATGCCCTCAATACCATCCGCCGGTTTCAGCATGAAAATCCGGCTCATGTTCTCACTGCCAAATCCCTTCGGAGATAATGTCAGCTCCAGCTCTTCTCCCGGTACAATTTCATAATGGATAACTGCCGGAGTATTGTCCTTTGTATTTTGACGCAACACAGGTTCCACAACGGATTTGCGCAGATACCCTTCCACATATCCTCTGCGCACACCTTCCTGAATTGCATCTGCCAGAGAACCTCCTGTAATATGAACCTCCTGTCCCATCTTTACGAACAGAACTGCCATACCAGTATCTTGACAAATCGGGATCATATCTTCTCCTGCGATTTTCAGATTTTCCTGCAACTGCGAAAGGATCTGCTTTCCCAGCGGAGACTCTTCCTGCTCCGTTGCCTGATTTAAAGCTGCTTCCATATCCGATGTCAGAAAATGTGTTGCTTCAATGCACATCTCCCGCACCGTCTCCGTAATCTTTGTGCATTCGATTGTTTTCATGCGAATCTGTACCTCCTGATTAGTTTATAACACATTTATAATGAAGCTTCCAATACATCTTGCTGCCGACGCGATCTATCACAGACAGCTTGTCGATCAAATTCTGGATCACGCGAACCTCAAACGGCTCCGGAAACTGCGGTTTGTTTTTTTTCTTTCTTCTTTCTGGCAGGTAAGATCCCAATCAAAACGATTGCCCCGATCAGAATAAAATAAAAATAGCCACTCAGTCGGGTGAGCGCATCTGTTAAAAACTCCATGCGTACAGATCTCCCTGAATCGTAAAATTCGCCCAATTACTCAATGTTAAGTATAACATTCCGATATTTCAAACGCAATGCTTCCACCTGCTGAAATCCCTGTTTTTTCTGCATTTTCTGTAAATATTCTAGTTTTATTTTTGTGTTCTTTCCTCCATGTGAATGTCTGCTTTACTCCCGCATTTTTTTCGAGTATCATAGAAACTGTGATTCACGCGGAGCACTTCGCCCCGGAAAGAGGAACTTTATGAAAATATCATTTGGAATTCTGGCGCATGTAGACGCCGGAAAAACGACTTTATCCGAACAGATTTTATACCAGACCGGCAGCATTCGACACGCCGGCAGAGTGGATACGCAATCCACTCTTTTAGATAACGACCAGATTGAAAAACAGCGGGGCATCACAATTTTCAGTGGGGAAGCCTCTTTTTCCATTGGAGACCGCACCTACTATCTCATCGACACGCCCGGACACCTGGACTTTTCCGCTGAGACGGAGCGTGCCGTCGCCTCGATGGACTACGCAATTCTGCTGCTTGATGCCTCCGAGGGCGTTCGCCCGCACACAAAGGCGCTGTTTCGCATGCTGGAACGCTACGATATCCCTGCCTTTGTTTTTCTGAACAAGTGCGATCAGCCCGGTGCGGATGCTGACGCCTGCATGGAACAGCTAAAAAAGCTGTTTGGCGACCGCTTTGCGCTGCTCCCGGAATACGACACTTGCCCGATCGACACACTGGCAGAGCTGACCGCCGAGCACGATGAGAGCTTTCTGGAAACATTTTTTGAAGGAAATTATACAGAAGACGAGGTTTGGAACCACTTGCGCGCACTGATTCGAAACCGCTCCCTGTTTCCGGTCTTTCAGGGAGCTGCCTTAAAAGGCGAGGGTGTCTCTGAATTTTTAAGCTGGTTTCCCCGTCTCACGGAAACGAACTATGAACAGACGGTAGACGAACCCTTCTGTGGTACGGTCTATAAGATTCGCCATGATGAAAATCGCCACAAGATTGCCTGGGTGAAAGCGACCCGTGGACGCCTTGCGCCCCGCGCCGAGTTTTCGTTTCAGGAGGCAGATGGCACCGTCCAGACTGAAAAAGCGCAGGAGCTTCGTTTTTATAATGGTGACCGCTATCAGACTGCTGCCGTTGCTGAAGCCGGAGATCTGTTTGCTGTCACCGGACTATCCTCGGTGCGCTGTGGCATGAAACTCTCGCAGGCGCAGCCCCTCTCTCTTGAAAAACAGCCGCAAAACGGCTATTTTCACGCCGCATTGCAGGCAAAGGTTTTGTCTGAGGACGACACCAATCCCACCGAGCTTTTGCGTACCCTGCGGTTGCTGGAGGAGGAAGACCCGCTGCTGTCCGTCGAATACTCTCCATTCCACGGCTCCATCTCCCTGCACATCATGGGAAAAATCCAGCTGGAGATTCTGAAACAGTTATTGGCGGACCGCTTTGGCATCGCTGTTTCCTTCGCGCCGCCGGATGTGTCCTATCAGGAAACGCTGGATGACACTATCATCGGCTGTGGACATTATGAACCGCTGCGGCACTACGCGGAAGTCCATCTGCGCATGGAACCGCTGCCTGTCGGAAGCGGCATCCAATTTTCCAGTGCCTGTCATGTGGACACGCTCCCCCTGCGTTTTCAAAATCTCGTGGAGACCCATGTGTTTGAGAAAACTCACTTGGGCGTTCTCACCGGTTCTCCGCTGACCGATCTGAAACTGACGCTCATCAACGGACGTTTTCATCAAAAACACACCGAGGGCGGCGACTTTCGGGAATCCACTTACCGTGCGATCCGACAGGGCTGCGAGAAAGCCCGCGCTGCCGGACACGCCGTCTTGCTGGAGCCGTACTACCAGTTCGAGATTGACGCTCCCGCAGAATCCATCGGACTGATTCTCTCGGATCTCACGATTCGCCACTGTCAGTTCGATGCTCCAACACAGGATGGTGATCTGGCGCACCTCACCGGCTCCGGACCTGTCGCGACTCTCATGGAATACAGCTCCGACATCCTGTCCATGACCGGCGGAAAGGGCTCCGCAGCTTTGCTGTTCTCCGGCTACTATCCGTGCCACAATACCGAGGAAGTCATTGAAAAGATTGGCTACCGCAGTGGTGCCGATACCGAAAACTCTGCGGACTCTGTGTTCTGCGCCAAAGGTGCCGGATACCTCGTCACCTGGGATCAGGCGGACGACTACATGCATTTATCAGACGAGTAATCATAGACTTTGTGTGGAACAAAGCCAGATTAAAAGCAGATTATTTTACTGTCACAAGCAAAATGCGGCTCTCACAAATTCCTGTGAAAGCCGCATTTTTACGTTCTTTTTCAAGGTCTGTTTTATTTTATTCTTCCGTTGTCTCTTCGGTCTCCTCAACATTCTCAGCATCTTCTGATTCTTCCGAATCCTCTTCGCTGCCTTCCATATCCCGAACCTTTGCCAGACTCGCAACATAGGTATTTTCTTCGAGGTTGATGACCTTAACACCGGAGGTGTCACGACCGATCAGTGAAATATCGTCCGCATTCATTCGCATGATGATACCCTCTGTTGTAATCAGCATGATTTCCTGACCATCGGAAATGATCTTTGCTGCCAGCAGCTTACCGGTCTTAGCAGTCAGGTTGTAGCACTTCACACCCATACCGTAACGCTTCTGGTTCTTGAACTCGCTGACCAGGGTTCTCTTGCCCATGCCTTTTTCTGTAATCATCAACAAGTATTCGCCCTGACTGCTCGTCTGCATACCGATGACTTCGTCACCCTCCGCCAGCACCATACCGCCGACACCCATCGAGCTTCTGCCGGTCACACGGACATCTGCCTCATGGAAGCGGATACACTTGCCCTGACTGCTCATCAGGAAAATATCCTGCTCGCCGTCTGTTGCCTTCACCTCGATCAGTTCATCATCCTCACGCAGTGTGATGGCGATCAGACCGGTCTTTCGGATATTTGCATATTCCTGAATTGGTGTCTTTTTGACAAGGCCATTCTTTGTCGCCATGAACAGATACTTGTCATCCTCGCTGTCTCTGCGCACGATGGATGCGGTGATCTTCTCGCCCGGCAGCAGATGCAGCAGATTTACCAGCGCCACACCGCGGGAGGTACGGGAAGACTCCGGAATCTCATAACACTTCAGACGGTAAACACGTCCCTTGTTCGTAAAGAACATAATATAGTTATGGGTTCTGGACATGAACAGATCTTCGATATAATCATCGTCAATCGTCTGCATACCGCGAATGCCCTTGCCGCCGCGGTGCTGACTCTTGAAGTTGTCTACACTCATGCGCTTAATATAGCCCAGTTTTGTCATGGCAACAACGGTAGGCTCGTCTGCGATCAGATCCTCTGCATTCAGCTCATCCTCATCGTAGCCGATGGAAGTTCTTCTCTCATCGCCATACTTTGCATCAATTGCCAGAATCTCGGTACGGATCACACCAAGCAGCTTCTTTTCATCTGCCAGGATTGCCTTTAATTCTGCGATACGTGCTTCCAGCTCGCGGTACTCTGCCTCCAGCTTTTCCCGTTCCAGACCGGTCAGCGCACGCAGACGCATATCCACGATTGCCTGTGCCTGTGCATCGCTCAGACCAAACTTCTCGGACAGCTTTGCCTTTGCAGTCTGAACATTTTCGGAATTGCGGATGATCTGAATGACCTCATCAATGTGATCCAGTGCAATGAGCAGGCCCTCTAAGATATGAGCACGCTCCTCCGCCTTGTTCAGATCGTACCGGGTACGACGTACTACTACATCCTCCTGATGCTTCAGGTAGTAATACAGCATATCGTGCAGGTTCAAAATACGAGGCTGCTGGTCTACCAGCGCCAGCATGATAACACCAAAGGTATCCTGCAGCTGGGTATGTTTCATCAACAGATTCAGTACGATGTTCGGATTTACATCCCGGCGCAGCTCGATGCAGATACGCATACCGCTGCGGTCGGACTCATCGCGCAGATCTGTGATACCGTCTACTTTCTTTTCTTTTACAAGGTCTGCGATCTTGGTGATCAAAGCAGCTTTGTTTACCATGTACGGAAGCTCTGTGACAATGATACGGCTCTTGCCGTTGTCCATCGGTTCAATCGTCGATACGGCACGCACACGGATCTTGCCGCGGCCGGTACGGTATGCTTCCTCAATCCCTCTCTTGCCGATGATCTCTGCTCCCGTGGGAAAATCCGGTCCCTTGATGATCTCTAACAGCTCTTCGATCTCGGTGTCACGGTCTTCCTCGATGCGGTTGTCGATCATCTTCACAACGCCGGAAATAACTTCATGCAGATTGTGAGGCGGAATATTCGTCGCCATACCAACTGCGATACCGCTCGTACCATTGACTAACAGGTTCGGGTAACGGGAGGGCAGAACCGTCGGCTCTTTCTCCGTGTCATCAAAGTTCGGAGCAAAGTCTACGGTATCCTTGTTGATGTCCGCCAGCATCTCCTTACTGATCCAGGACAGACGCGCCTCGGTGTAACGCATTGCAGCCGCGCCATCGCCATCGACGGAACCGAAGTTTCCGTGTCCGTCTACCAGCGGATAGCGGGTCGCAAAATCCTGTGCCAGCTTTACCAATGCTTCGTAAATGGAGCTGTCGCCGTGGGGATGATATTTACCCATCGTATCACCGACGATACGCGCACATTTTCGGTGAGGCTTATCCGGTCCATTGTTCAGCTCCGTCATGGAATATAAAATTCTTCTCTGTACCGGCTTCAGACCGTCTCTGACATCCGGCAGTGCGCGGGATGCGATAACGCTCATGGCATAGTCGATATAGGAAGTTTCCATTGTCTTTTTCAGGTCTATCTCCTGGACCTTGTCAAAGATTGTCTCGTCCATATTTTCTCCATTTCATCAAATATCCAGATTCTTTACATACTTGGCATTCGCTTCAATAAACGCTCTGCGGGGCTCTACCTGATCGCCCATCAGCGTCGTAAATGTCATATCGATGGAAGATGCATTGTCCTCCTCCATCGTCACGCGGAGCAGCACACGTCTCTCCGGATCCATTGTTGTCTCCCAGAGCTGTTCTGCATCCATCTCGCCAAGTCCTTTGTAACGCTGGATCTTGTTGTTATTGTCACGGCCGATCTCAGAAAGGATCTGATTCAGCTCCTCATCGCTGTAGGCATACCACACCTTGCGGTTACGCTCCACCTTATAGAGCGGCGGCTGCGCCAGATACACATAACCCTGACGGATCAGCTCCGGCATAAACCGGTAAATAAACGTCAGCAGCAGCGTACTGATGTGCGCGCCATCCACATCGGCATCGGTCATAATGATGATCTTGTGATACCGCAGCTTTGAGATATCAAAATCTTCGTGAATGCCCGTACCAAATGCAGTGATCATCGCACGGATCTCCGCATTGGAATAAATACGATCCAGTCTCGCCTTCTCGACATTCAGGATCTTACCACGCAGCGGCAGGATCGCCTGCGTCGTTCTGGAACGTGCCGTCTTTGCGGAACCGCCTGCGGAGTCACCCTCTACGATGTAGATTTCGCAATTTTCCGGGTTCTTATCAGAACAGTCTGCCAGCTTGCCCGGCAGCGCCATACCATCCAGAGCCGTCTTACGGCGGGTCAGATCTCTCGCCTTTCTCGCAGCCGCACGGGCACGCTGTGCCAGCACTGCCTTCTCACAGATGATCTTTGCGGTTGCAGGGGTCTGCTCCAGGAAATAAGTCAGCTGCTCGCTCACAACCGCATCTACCGCGCCTCTCGCCTCGCTGTTGCCCAGCTTCTGCTTTGTCTGACCCTCAAACTGAGGATCCTCGATCTTGACGCTGACAATGGCAGTCAGACCTTCTCGGATATCATCACCAGTCAGGTTCGGATCGCTGTCCTTTAAGATCTTTGCATTTCTCGCATATTCATTAAATGTCTTTGTCACTGCATTTCGGAAACCGGCAAGATGCATGCCGCCCTCCGGGGTGTTGATGTTATTTACAAAGGAGTACACGCTCTCGTTAAACGAGTCGTTGTGCTGCAGCGCAACCTCGACATATACGCCATCCTTCGTACCTTCGCAGTAAATAACCTCCGGGTACAGCGGCACAGAGCTGCCGTTCAGATAGCCAACGAACTCCTTAATACCACCTTCGTAGTGGAAGGTCTTCTCCTGCTCCTTGCCTTCTCGTACGTCCCGCAGCACGATCCGCAGATTCTTGGTCAGAAATGCCATCTCTCTCAGACGATCTTCCAAAATCGAATAGTCGTAGACAGTCTCTTCGAAAATTTCCTTATCCGGCAGGAACGTAACCGTCGTTCCATGCAGAGAAGGATCGCATTCGCCAACCACCTTCAACGGGTACTGCACATGTCCCCGCTCATACCTCTGCTGATAGATCTTGCCTTCTGTTGTGATCTTAACCTCCAGCCATTCTGACAATGCGTTTACAACCGACGCACCTACGCCGTGCAGACCGCCGGATACCTTGTATCCTCCACCACCGAACTTTCCGCCTGCATGCAGGATTGTAAAAACAACCTCAACCGCAGGAATGCCTGCCTTCGGATGAATGCCTATCGGAATACCACGACCATTATCTTCTACGGTGATGGAATTGTCTTCGTTGATCGTAACCGTGATCGTGTCACAGACCCCAGCCAACGCCTCATCTACAGAATTGTCTACAATCTCATAGACCAGGTGATGAAGGCCTCTGATCGATGTGCTGCCGATATACATTCCGGGGCGCTTTCTGACAGCCTCTAACCCCTCCAGAATCTGAATTTGACTTGCTCCATATTCTTCGCTCATTGAATCCCTCTTTTCTTTTCGATACAGCCATCCTGTACTTCAAATACACTGTCTATGTGAAACCGGTGCCGCACAAAATCATCGAGACCGGTGCAGGTAATCATCGTCTGTACATCCTGCAGGCTGTCAAGCAGCTGATTCTGTCTCGAAGAATCCAGCTCCGACAGCACATCATCCAGCAACAGTACCGGCGACTGGCCAATTCTCTTTCGTACCAACTCAATCTCCGCCAGTTTCAGAGAAAGAGCTGCTGTCCGCTGCTGCCCCTGAGAGCCATACTTTCGGATGTCCATGCCATTTGCCTCGAAACAGATGTCATCCCGGTGCGGACCCACCGTTGTAGATTTTAATTTTTCATCCCGCGAGCGAGCCGCCTGCAGCTTTTCTGCAAACTCCGCCTCCGTCACATGGGGCTCGTAGATCAGCTCCAGCTGCTCCCTGCCGTCTGTGAGCTTTGCATGGATTTCCTGAACGATCCCGCTCAGTTCCTGCAAAAAATCTCTTCGGATGCGGATGAGAGGCGTTCCATACTGCACGATCTGTTCTTCCAGGATCGGCAGCACATCCTGATATTCCCTGTGGAACGGCAATTCCTTCAGCAGATTGTTGCGCTGCAGGATCGCCTTGTTGTACTGGATCAGATCATGTACATATAGTTTATCCAACTGACAGATTTCCAAATCAAGGAATTTTCTTCGCTCAGAAGGTCCGTTTTTGATAATGTTCAGATCTTCCGGTGAAAAGAACACCACGTTCACGATCCCAAACAGCTCGCTCGCCTTGCGGATCGGAATCCCGTTGATTGCGATGCCCTTACTCTTCTGTTTTTTCAGATGCATGTCGATCCGATACGGCACTTCATTTCGCATGACATACATCTTGATATGCGACTCATCTTCCCCGAAGCGGATCATCTCCCGATCCCTCGTGACCCGGTGCGACTTCGTTGTGCTGCACAGATACACTGCTTCGAGGAGATTTGTTTTTCCCTGGGCATTCATGCCATAGAAAATATTGATGCCTTGATCAAAATCCAGCTCCAGATGTCCGTAATTTCGGAAATTGCTTACTTCTATGGACTTCACCCACATAATACACCAACCGTTATTTTGTAATCTCTACGGTGTTGCCGTCATATTCGACCACATCACCGGGAACAATCTTTCTGCCGCGGCGGGTATCCACCTCACCGTTTACCTTTACGAGACCGTTCTGAATGACAATCTTTGCATCCAGACCGCTGTCACACAGATGCACTGCCTTCAGAACCTGTCCCAGCTTGATAAAATCATCCTTTAATCGAAACTGCATATGTCCTCCTTTATACAAGTTGAATTTTAACTTATGCGCTACATTGCATAATTATACACCAGTATTTACGCAGCGTTGAAATTAACCGGCAGAATCAGATAGATATAAGACTCCTCCTGATCGCGGATAAAGCACGGCGCTTTCGGATTTACCATGTAAATATGGATTTCCTCATCGTCAATGACACGAAGTACATCCATCAGGAACTTCGGGTTGAATGCAATCAAAATATCTTTACCATGTTTCTCGATCTGAATATCTTCACGCATGGAGCCCATCGAAGAAACAAGCTTTAATTCCATATGATCTTCCTGAACTCCGATGATGACCGGCTTTTTGTCACTTTCTTTTACAAGAAGAGTGGAGCGGTCGATACAGTTTAATAACTCACGCTTATTGATTGTGATCTCTGTTTCATAATCGCCGGACAGCATCTGGTCAATATGGAAATATTCGCCCTCAATCAGTCTGGAAACGACGATGGTATCATCAAATTCAAACATAATGTGATTCTGTGAGAAGAAGATCAGCATTTCGCTGTCGGCATCGCCGGTCAAAATCTTGCTGATTTCATTCAGAGTTTTGCCGGGAATGACTACTTTCACAGGATCATAACTATCTTTTAATGTGACCTTTCGGATCGAAACACGATGACCATCCAGAGATACCAGCTTTAAGGTATTTTCCTGAACTTCCATCAGTTCGCCGGACATCATGCGGTTATTGCCGGTATCGGAAATCGAGAAAATCGTCTGTCTGATAATTTCTTTTAATGTAAACTGGCTCAGGCTGACATACTGTTTTTTCTCGATAGAAGGAAGATAAGCGAAATCATCTCCTTCTTTGCCGGGAATGTTAAACTTTGCTTTTTCACAGGTGATGGTTGCATGATACTGTTCATCGGTTTCAATGGTAACGATATTATCAGGTAATCTTCTAATAATCTCAGAAAAGATCTTAGCATCCAACGCAATCTTACCTTTTTGTTCAATTGTGCCTTCGACTTTTGTTTCAATGCCAAGCTCCATATCATTTGTTGTTAAAACAATGCCTCTTTCATCGGCTTCGATCAGGATGCATTCCAAAATCGGCATGGTTGTCTTAGCGGAGACAGCTTTTAGTGAAATGCTAATACTTTTGGCGAGCTTATTTTTGTCACAGTGGATTTTCATAGTGGGTTGGGAACTCCTTTCGCGGTGTGTATTATATTTATAGTAAAAGTAATAGTAGTAATAATAGGGGTTGTGAATTTGTGTAAAACCATCTCAAAGCCCCGAAATATAAGGAAAAATGATTATGGATAAACGTGTTGAAAACGAGATTTATGGGTGGGGAAAACAGGGTAGTTATCAACAATGGCAATTTGCAGCCGAAGTCCGGGTTTTCCACACTGTGGATAGTTTGAAGGTTTATCCACCATATAATCCTACGGTTTTTAAAGTTATCCACAATTTATCCAGAATGAGTTTCTTCCTATTTAAATATAACATAACTTACAGTGGTTGAAAAGAAGGTTATCCGCAATCAGCCCGGATTGATCTTCTTTTTGAGGATCTCGATGGTGCTTGCCAGGGTCTCGTCGGTCTTCAAATCCTTCTCGATGATCTGGATACCATGCATGATCGTCGTATGATCCTTCTTTCCCAGTGCCGTGCCGATCGCCTGCAGCGGTGTCGGTGTCATCGTGCGGCACAGATACATCGCAATCTGTCTCGGGTAAACGACCTCGCGGTTTCGCTTGGTGGAGATCAGATCCTCTGTTGTAAATCCGAAATGCTCCGCAACGACCTCGATAATCAGAGCCGGGGTGACTTCTTTCTGCGCATTCGGTGAAATCAGATCTTTTAATGCTTCCTCGGCTGCCTCCATCGTGAGTTGGGTGTTATATAGCTTCGAAAATGCGATGATCTTTGTCAGAGCGCCTTCCAGTTCACGGATGTTGGACTTAATGTTTGTTGCGATATACTTCAGGATCTCGTTGTCAATATTATAGCCCTCTAATTCCTCTTTTTTACGAAGAATCGCCATACGGGTTTCGTAATCAGGGGAGGAGATGTCTACCGGCAGGCCCATCTCGAAACGGGAGCGGAGACGCTCCTCCAGCGTTGTGAATGCCTTCGGCGGTTTATCCGAGGAGATCACGATCTGTTTGTTATTTTCATGAAGGTAGTTGAACGTATGGAAAAATTCTTCCTGCGTACTTTCCTTATTGATAATAAACTGGATATCGTCGATGAGCAAAACATCGATTTTGCGGTATTTCTCGCGGAATTGCGTAATCGTATAATTATTTTTGGTTCGAATCGCGTCGATAAGTTCGTTCGTGAAGTTCTCACTGGTGGTATATAAGACCTTCGCTGCCGGATTATTCTTTAAAATAAAGTGGGCGATGGAATGCATCAGATGGGTCTTACCCAGTCCCACGCCTCCGTAAATAAACAGCGGATTATAACGCTCGGCGGGAGATTCGGCAACCGCAAGAGAGGCTGCGTGTGCGAATTTGTTGTTAGCGCCCACAACGAAAGTGCTGAATGTGTAGCGCGGGTTCAGATTCGCTGCAATGCTCGCCTGGCTGGGGAAATCATCATCGTATTCTTCATTTTCCTCCGTTTCCGCTTTTTGCTTATCCGCGGAAGTGATAAAACGAACTTCGCAATGAAAACCGGTCTTTTCCTCAATCGCGACCTTAAAATAGAGGTTATATTTCTTATCAATATAACTGATAAAGTTTCCACCAACCTCATCCTCCGGAAGCTCGATGAAAACGGTGTCGCCATCAACCGAAGAAAGACGGAGCGGTGCAATCCAGGTATCATAAGAGACATTGCTGATTTCGTATTCTTCTTTTATGTATTCTTTGATATCGGACCATTTGTCATTTAATAAGGAAAACATAAGATACCTCAGCTTTTCTAAGTATTGTAAAGTCGTTTGACCCGCCCATAAGCCCCAAAAGCGCGCCGAACGCAGAATTCCCCTGAAAAAAGGGCGAAAAAATCTAACTCTAATTATAGTATAAAATAGAAGTTTTTTCAATGGAAAGAGATTTTTTTTCGGGAAGGTGGATAGTGGACAAGTAGTGGATAACCCGTGGATTCGTAGTAGATATGTTGTGAATCGAAAAAAACCGAGAAAATATATCGTTACCATAACATCCGTGGAAAACGCAATTGTGGAAAAAACTTTCCCCAGCGTTATCCACTTATCCCCATGCGAAAAAGTACGAAAAATAAGGAGGAAAATCGAAAATTGCGAGTTTTCCATAGTTCATCCACGGTTTATCCACCAGTTATCCACAGAAATGTGGATTCAAAAAGTTATCGACATTATCCACAATCACTTTGTGGATAAACTTTTTCTGCGTTATAGAAAAAAGCACTTGACGAACGAAACTTCTTTCAATATAATGAAAATCGGTATCCTCTGATACCAGCCTGTCTAAAAGTCACCTATCAAAGGAAAGGGAGGTGTATGACACATGAAGATGACATTCCAGCCGAAGAAGAGATCCAGATCTAAGGTTCATGGCTTCAGAAAGAGAATGAGCACTGCTAATGGCAGAAAGGTTTTAAAGGCCAGAAGAGCAAAGGGAAGAAAAGTATTATCCGCATAAGGTCGCAGTTTCTGTGACCTTTTCTTCATGAAGAAGAGCATTTCGTAAGAACGCAGATTCATGAGAGGAAAAGGTGGATGAATGAAAAATATTGATTCTTTAAAAAAGAACAGTGATTTTCAGAAAGTATATCGCCGCAGGGATTCCAAAGGAAACCGCCTGCTGGTGATGTACAAGCTGAAGAATGATTCGGATTCGTTGCGGATCGGAATCTCTGTCAGCAAAAAAGTAGGAAACAGTATCGTAAGACATCGTCTGACCCGGCTGATCCGGGAGGCGTATCGACTTAACAGAGAGAACTTTGAGACAGGTTATGATATCGTTGTTGTTGCCCGACCGGCAGCAAAAGGACAGGGTTACGGAGAAATGGAAAGTGCGTTCCTGCATCTTGCAAAGCTGCATGGAATAATGTGTGGAGAACTGAAGTGATGATTCGCAAAGGTATGATTGCATGTATTCGATTTTACCAGAAATTTTTATCGCCCCTGAAGCGAACACACTGTAAATTTACACCGACCTGCTCGCAGTATGCTATTGAGGCGCTGCAAAAGCACGGAATCTGGAAAGGATCGCTCCTTGCGATCTGGCGCATCCTCAGATGCAATCCGTTTTCGTTTGGCGGTTATGACCCCGTACCTTGAATTAGGAGGAAGAATTCTTGTATTATTTACTGCTTACAAAGAGTACGACATTCCTGATCGGACCCATCGCAACACTGCTTGGTTACATCATGGATGCCATCTTCAATGTTCTGTATGCAATCGGCATTCCGAACATTGGAATCAGTATCATCCTCTTTACGATTCTGGTCAATCTGCTGTTGCTGCCACTCACGATCAAGCAGCAGCATGCGTCAAAACTGAACTCCGTTATCATGCCGGAGGTTCAGGCAGTACAGAATAAGTACAAAGGAAGAACCGATCAGGAAGCAGCCCTGAAGATGAACGATGAGACGAAGGCCATTTATGCAAAGTATGGCTCCAGTCCCACCGGTGGATGTCTGACATCCTTTATTCAGCTGCCTATCCTGTTCGCCCTGTATCAGGTAATTTATAAGTTGCCTGCATACGTTATGAAGTTGAAGGCCGTATACGAGACCATCGTAAACGCTCTGACAACTGCTTACCCGAACTTTGCAACGGACTCGGCAGAAAAGCTGGCTGAGCTGGCAAAAAATGCCCGTTACGTGGATAAGACGGCTCTTACAGCCGGCAATTCCAATGCCATGATCGATCTGATGTATAATTTCAACGCAGATACCTGGACCAAGTTCACGGATCTGTTCCCGAATATTGCAGATACGATCAATCAGAGCCGTGCTTCCATCGACAGTTTTAACAGCTTTTTAGGAATCAATCTGGCACAGAATCCGGGATTCGCATTCCCGATCATCCTGATTCCGATCCTGGCAGGTGTTCTGCAGTGGCTGAGTGTGAAGCTGACCTCTGCATCTATGCAGACCTCTTCTTCTGAAAACTCTACTGCACAGACGATGAACATGATGAACAACATCATGCCTCTGATGTCTGTTGTATTCTGCTTTATGCTTCCTGCCGGTGTAGGTCTGTACTGGGTAGCTTCCAGCGGCGTTCGTGTTATCATTCAGCTGTTCGTAAACGACTACATGAAGAAGGTAGATCTGGATCAGCTGGTTGAGAAGAACGTAGCAAAACTGAATAAGAAGCGTGCAAAGCAGGGTCTGCCGCCCGTAAAGCCTTCTAAGGTATCTGAGATCAAGCTCCATGAACTTCAGGAGACGAAGGAAGAGAGAGAGGCCAGAGAAGCACAGGCAAAGGCTGTGCTTGAAAGCAAGGCGGAGAAAGTCCACAAAAATACGGAATACTACGCAGCCGGGGAAGCAAATCCCAACAGTATTGCTGCGAAAGCCGCTATGGTTCAGAAGTATAATGAACGTGTAGAAAAGAACAAGGGAAAGAATCATCAGAAATAATCTCACGATGAAAAGTACCGGATATCCTTTTGAGAAGGGAGTAGAAAATGGCTGATTATATCGAAGTATCTGCCAAGACAGTCGATGCGGCTGTTACGCAGGCACTGGTAACGCTTGGCATTCCCAGTGATGAATTAGAGTATGAAGTCAAAGAAGAGGGTTCAAACGGATTTCTCGGAATCGGTGCTCGTCCCGCTGTGATTCTCGCAAAGAAGAAGATGAATTACATCGACTATGGCGTAGAATTTCTGGAAAGTGTTTTTCAGGAGATGGGAATTGAAGCGCAGATCGAAGCTTCCTATAACGAAGTTGATGAGTGCGTGGATGTAAACATCAGCGGCGAGAATATGGGTATTCTGATCGGTAAGAGAGGACAGACGCTGGATTCTTTACAGTATCTGACCAGTCTGGTTATGAACAAGCACTGCGAAGAGTATGTGCGCGTAAAGCTGGACACAGAGAACTACCGGGAAAGAAGAAAAGAGACTCTGGAAATTCTGGCAAAGAACATCGCTTACAAAGTGAAGAGAACAAAAAAGCCGGTTTCCCTGGAGCCGATGAATCCCTACGAAAGAAGAATTATTCATTCTGCACTGCAAAGCGACAAGTATGTATATACGAAGAGTGAGGGTGAAGATCCTTACCGTCATGTAGTAGTCATGCTTCGCAAAGAGAAGCGCTATTATGACAATAACAGAAAGAGCTACTACAACAGACAGAGTGAAGAAGCATAAGAAATCGACGACAGGTGCGGGTATGTAGAATATCCGCACCTTTTCGCTTTACAGCGAAAAGGTGTATCGTGTAAAGCGCACTGCGGCGATTTTGATTTCGAGTAGAGTTCTTTGAGAATGATCCAGAGGGTTCTGCTGGATGTCAAAAAGTATTTTAAGGGGCAGTAATTGCCTGTATTTTGGAGGAGACGAATGGAAGATACGATCGCAGCGATTGCGACAGCGACAAGCCCGGCTGGAATCAGTGTGATCCGCATTAGTGGACCGCAGGCATTGGAGACTGCTGAGGCAGTTTTTGTGACGCCATCCGGCAAAAAGAAGGATTTTCATAAGGCGGAAAGCCATACCATTCATTATGGATATATCGAAGAGAGGGGAGAGCGGATCGATGAAGTGCTGCTGTTGCTTATGAAAGCACCGCGCAGCTACACCGCAGAGGATACGGTGGAGATCGACTGTCATGGCGGAATTCTCGTCACAAGAAAGATTTTGGAGACGGTATGCAGACACGGCGCGCGTCCGGCGGAGCCGGGAGAGTTCACGAAGCGGGCATTTCTGAACGGACGAATTGATCTGAGTCAGGCAGAGGCAGTGACGGATTTGATTTCCGCAAAGAATCAATTTGCATTAAAATCCTCCGTCAGCCAGCTGCAGGGAACGGTGGCGGAGACGGTGCATCGCTTCCGGAATGAGATTCTGGACAGCATCGCCTTTATCGAGGCGGCGCTGGATGATCCGGAGCACCTGTCGGTAGATGGATACGGTGAAGTGCTGGAGCAGAAGCTCCAGCCGATGATCGAAGAGCTCCAGAGATTGATCGACTCGTCCGAAAATGGACGTATCCTGACAGAGGGCATTCGCACTGTTTTGCTGGGCAAGCCCAATGCAGGCAAGTCCTCAATCCTGAATCTGCTGGCAGGCAGCGAGCGCGCCATTGTGACGGACATCGCGGGCACAACAAGAGATGCCATTGAGGAACAGATCCGTATAGGAGATTTCAGCTTTCAGATGATGGATACTGCCGGGATCCGAAACACGGAGGATAAAGTGGAGCGGATCGGTGTGGAAAAAGCCCGCACACTGGCAAAGGAGGCAGATCTGATTCTGTATGTGTGCGATACAAGTGTGCCTTTAGATGAGAATGACGAAGAAATCCTGCCGATCGTACAGGGCAAAAAAGTGATTTATCTGCTGAACAAGTCCGATCTGACGCCGGTGCTGAAAAAAGAAGATCTGGAAGCGCGTGGCATCGCAGGACCATTTGTGGAAATCTCCGCTGCGAATGGCACCGGCCGTGTAGAATTGGAGCAGCTTTTGACTGAATTATTTGAGACAGGAGAAATTTCGTGGAACGATCAGGTCTTTTTGACGAATGAGCGTCAAAAAGCTGAATTCCGAAATGCGGAAAATAGCCTGAAAATGGTACAAGAAAGCATCGAGAGTGGGATGTCCGAGGACTTCTTTACCATTGACCTGATGAATGCATACACGTCCCTTGGTATGGTTGTGGGAGAAGCAGTAGAAGAGGATCTGGTGAATCGAATTTTCAGTAAGTTCTGTATGGGCAAATAGCGTTAAAACACGATGTGTTTTAACCCATCAGGTTTGTGATAGAGCAGCACAAACCTGTGGTGAGAATGAAGCATGGAAATGCGGTACTCCGGAAGAAGGGAGATTTAGGATAAATGCCAGTTTTAGAGGAAAATTATGATATTGCGGTTGTCGGAGCGGGACATGCAGGGTGCGAAGCTGCACTCGCATGTGCGAGATTGGGATTGGAAACGATCCTGTTTACAATCAGCATGGACAGTGTGGCACTGATGCCGTGTAATCCGAACATTGGCGGCAGTTCGAAGGGACATCTTGTCCGGGAGATTGACGCGCTGGGCGGAGAAATGGGAAAAAATATTGATAAAACCTTTATTCAGTCGAAGATGCTGAATAAATCCAAGGGACCTGCTGTTCATTCCCTGCGTGCGCAGGCAGATAAGCAGGATTATACAAGAGAAATGCGTCGTACCCTGGAAAATACGGAGCATTTGACTCTGCGTCAGGCGGAAGTGAGGGAGCTGATCTGGGAAGGCGATGGAGAGCAGAAGCAGATCAAGGGCGTAAAAACGTATTCCGGTGCAGTATATCACTGCAAAGGCGTCGTGCTTTGCACCGGCACATACCTGCGGGCGCGCTGTATCTACGGAGATGTCAGCAATGAGACTGGACCGAATGGCTTGCAGTCTGCAAAATATCTGACGGATTCTTTAAAAGCAGCGGGAATTGAGATGTTCCGTTTCAAGACCGGTACCCCTGCGCGTGTGGATCGCCGTTCGATTGACTTTTCGAAGATGGAAGAGCAGAAGGGGGACGAACGCATTGTGCCGTTTTCTTTCTCTACAGATCCGGATTCGATCCAGAAGGAACAGGTATCTTGCTGGCTGACTTACACAAATGAGCGGACACACGATATTATTCGCGCAAATCTGGATCGTTCTCCGCTGTATTCTGGCGTGATCGAGGGCACTGGTCCGAGATATTGCCCGTCTATCGAGGATAAAGTCGTTCGATTTGCAGATAAAAGCCGACATCAGGTGTTCATTGAGCCGGAGGGCTTGTATACAAACGAAATGTACCTGGGCGGAATGTCCAGTTCGCTGCCGGAAGATGTGCAGTACGAGATGTACCACAGCGTACCGGGACTGGAGCATGCGAAAATCGTCCGCAATGCTTATGCAATCGAGTACGACTGCATCAACCCGCGTCAGTTAAAGCCGACACTGGAATTCAAGAAAATTGACGGTCTGTACAGTGGCGGTCAGTTCAACGGAAGCTCCGGCTATGAAGAGGCAGCCGCGCAGGGTCTGATCGCAGGCTTGAACTGTGCACTGCATGTGCTGGGAAGAGAAGAGGTTGTAATCGACCGTTCGCAGGGATATATTGGTGTGCTGATTGACGATCTGGTAACCCGTGAGAATCGAGAGCCGTATCGTATGATGACGTCTCGTGCAGAGTACCGCCTGCTGCTGCGTCAGGACAATGCGGATCTGCGTCTGCGGGAGATTGGTTATCGCGCCGGACTGGTGAGTGAAGAACAGTATCAGTATGTACTGTGGAAGAAGCAGGAAATTGACAAAGAAATCGAGCGTCTGGAGAAAGAACACGTTGGAACAAGTGAGAAGGTACAGGAACTGCTGCGGCGTTATGATAGCACAGAGTTGAAAAGCGGTATCACACTGGCAGATCTGGTGCGTCGTCCGGAGCTTTCTTATGATAGCATCGCAGAAATTGACCCGAATCGACCGGAATTACCGGAGGATGTGACGAATCAGGTAAATATTCATCTGAAATACGGCGGATATATCACGCGCCAGATGCAGCAGGTCGAGAAGTTCAAGAAAATGGAAGGAAAGAAGCTGGATCTGAACCTGAATTATGCAGAAATCACTGGTCTGCGGAAAGAAGCCATTCAGAAGCTGTTGGAATTCCAGCCATCCAGTATCGGACAGGCCTCCCGAATTTCCGGTGTGACGCCGGCGGATATCTCCGTATTGTTAGTTTATCTGGAACAGAAAAAGCGTGGAGTAGAAAGGGCACACCATGAATCATAAAGAATATCTGGAGGAGAAGCTGAATAAGCTTCCCCTTCCTGTAAAAGTAAATGAGAAGCAGCTGGAGCAATTCCTGCAATTCTATGAAATGCTGGTGGAGAAGAATAAGGTTATGAACCTGACTGGTATCACGGAGTTCGCGGACGTGGTTGAAAAGCATTTTATGGACAGTCTGGCATTCGTTCCGGAGCAGACGGGAGGAAAGAAGCTGATCGACGTTGGCACCGGAGCCGGATTCCCCGGCATTCCGTTGAAAATCCTCTATCCGGAATTGCAGATTACGCTGATGGATTCTCTGAAAAAGCGCCTGAACTTCCTGGATGAAGTTATCGCCGCACTTGGTCTGGAGAAAATCGAGACCCTGCACGGAAGAGCAGAAGATCTGGGACATCAGGCTGTGTATCGGGAACAGTATGACTATTGCGTATCCCGTGCAGTTGCAAATCTCACAACATTGTCGGAATACTGCTTGCCCTTTGTAAAAGTTGGCGGCGTATTCGTTTCCTACAAATCCGGCTCTGTAGAAGAGGAACAGAAAGATGCGGAGCATGGAATCCAGATCCTCAGCGGAAAAATAGAAAAAGTCGATAAATTCCAGATTGTAGACACAGACCTGGACCGGTCGCTGGTGTGGATTCGAAAAGAAGGGAAGCTGAAGGGGAAGTATCCGAGAAAGGCAGGAACGCCGTCGCGGGAGCCGCTTCACTAAACTCAAAAAATAATATATAAAAAGGAAAGAGCTATCCTTTATAACCTGTCTAACTTTCTACTTCAGACATACTGCTTAATTGCGCTATGCGCGATAACTCGCTGCTTTGCAGCTCAAACAGATCGCGCATTACGCGCAAGCAGCATGTCTTACGTTGACGAAAGTGAGACAATGGTTATATGCGGATAGCTTTTTTCCTTTTTCTAAGTTATTTCTTGCTGAGTTTTTATTGAAACGGCTCCGCAGCGGATGTCCGGTAGAGGTGCTGGAATGGGCTGCGAAGAGAGGTGTGTGGAAATGTTAAATGTTCCACGTGGAACATTTAAATAAAAATTCGCGCAGTTATTGATATAAAGGTGTAGGATGCATATAGGATTTTAGATTACTGTGATGATGAAAGACTAAGATGTAAGATACAAATGAATGTAATGCTTACAAGAATTATACACGATAGTGATAATGAAAGATAATGTGGCAGTAGAAGAGAGAAAGAGTAGTCTGCATATAACATTGAAAAAATTACGTTGCGGAGAGGAAGCTGTCGTGCGCAGGAACGGATCTGTCTGAGTCGCAAAGCGACGAGTTATCCGTTCCAAGCACAGAGGACAGATTCCTTGGAGCAGTAAGTTTTTCAGTTATAAAAGACTACTCTTTCTTTATTCACGACAATAGAAGGTTCGCGAAGCAGAACTATAAATGTTCCACGTGGAACATTTGTACTCTTAATTGCCGGCAATAATTCCCGCAATTTCCTCCGGGCGCTCCAACTGCATCATTTTCTTACCACCATCTACGGTATAGATGAGAATTTCGGAGTTCCATGCCTCATAGGTGGCTACGGCTGTTTCGATTTCCGGTGTTTCGGAACCGGCGAGGATGGTCATGGGAACAGACAGTTCCTGAACTGCTTTTGTTAGGTTAGAGTTCATGTATCCACGGTAGTAGCTGGTGAGAATGTATTTGTTGTGCAGGTAGTGATTGTGCGCACCCTGCCAACAAGCTTTTACATACGCAGCCTGCAAGGATTTATCGGTGAAGTAGCCCTGTTCCGTAAAATAGTGATCCAGATTTTGTTCACTGAGAAGCAGATTATAAGCAAAGCTTCCGACTACTTCGCTGTTTGTAATCAACTGTCCCAACAGGTTCTTTGCCAGGTCATTTGTATCACGGGCAGTTGGAACGGGGGGATTGATTGCATAGATGGAAGAAATCATGGATGTATCCATCATCTGCAGCATGAGAACAGTCTGAATCGAGGTTCCGGATGCAACGAGAACTGCTTTTTCTCGCACAATTTCTTTCAAAAAAGAAGAAATCGCCTGTACATATAGATAGTCTGCAAAGGTCTGATATGTTTTATCGGAATTTCCGCAGCCGGGAAGATCGAGAGTATAGACTTTGTTTGTAAAGGAGAGCTCTTCTGCGAGTGCATTCCACTCCCAAGACCCGGCGGGTGAGAGGTAGTCGTGAATCAGTACAATCGGAGCACCGCATCCCTGAACAGTATAAAAAATCTTACCGGAATTCCAATTAAAATAGTAGCTGCTGGTATCTCGCTGCAAAGCATTCATGGTAGCTGCTTTCTTTGCAGATTTCACATTATAGTAACCCATAGCGGCAACAGAGCTGGCTGCTAAAAGAGCAGCCTTCAATAAAGTATGTTTGTTTTTCTTTCCCATAGATGTTAATCCTCCATGATGAAATTCAAGTGAATAGTGAAACTTGTTATATTTAGTATATTCGATTTTAGGCAAGGATACAAGCTAAATCTGAAAACTTATAAATGTTCCACGTGGAACATTGTTACTTTATAGGAAATTGCGTCGCATTTCCTATAAAGTAACAAAAGCGCTCCGCGTGGATCGCACTGCGGCGGAACAGAATTTGTCGCTTCGCGACCCGCCGCAGGCGGAGAATCCTGCGGAGCAGGATTCTATTTTTACATGAAAAAGTGCACTTGGAATGCGTGATTCTCTGGAAAAAAGATAGTATTTGCATCTGAATAATGATATACTATAGGTAATTGAGTTCACAGGAGAGTATGAATTTTACGCGAAAACGAAAGGAAAGGATGTACATATGGGACGTATTATTGCGGTTGCGAACCAAAAAGGCGGCGTTGGTAAAACGACTACGGCAATCAATCTGTCTGCCTGCCTTGCAGAGCAGGGGGAAAAGGTGCTGGTAATCGACATGGACCCGCAGGGAAATACAACGAGCGGCTTTGGCGTGGATAAAAATGATCTGGATGATACGATTTACGAGCTTTTAATTGGTGAATCTGATGTCCAGGAATGTATTATCAAGAATGTAATGGAGAATTTGAGCCTGATTCCGTCGAATGTGAATCTGTCCGGTGCGGAGATCGAGCTGATTGGCGTGGACCACAAGGAATATATTTTGAGAAAACAGATTCATCCGCTGCGGGATCAGTATGATTTTATTATTATTGACTGTCCGCCGTCTCTGAGTATTTTGACGATCAACTCTATGACGACTGCAGATTCTGTATTGGTGCCGATCCAGTGTGAATATTATGCATTGGAGGGATTGAGCCAGTTGATGCATACCATCACCCTGGTGAAGAAACGGTTGAATCCAGAGCTGGAGATGGAAGGCGTTGTCTTCACAATGTTCGACGCGAGAAGAAATCTGTCTTTGCAGGTTGTCGAGAATGTGCGGGCAAATCTGAAAGAAAATGTGTACAATACGATTATTCCGAGAAATGTACGTCTGGCAGAGGCGCCGAGCCACGGTATGCCGATCAATCTGTACGATCCGAGATCAGCGGGTGCGGAAAGCTATCGAATGCTGGCAGAGGAAGTACGCAATCGCGAATGAGTAAGTAATATAGAAAGGAAGTCTCGAAAGAAATATGGCAAAGGTAAAGAGAGGCGGACTGGGAAAAGGTTTGGATTCCCTGATTCCGTTTGATGCAGAAGAGATGAATGCAATTTCTCATAAATCAAGAAAATCTGCGGAAATAAACGAAAAATCAAGTGAAAATACGGCATCAAAAGGTATAAAAAATGAAGCTGCAGAATCGTCTGAAAAAACAGTCGATGTAGGAAATGCAGGAAGAACGGTTCGAAAAACGACTACAGCGGCTGCAAAAAATAACGAAAAAACAGCAAAAACAGGCACATCTGTGGAGAAAAAAGTGGATGGAGCTGAAACGCAGGATGCACAGACGGCACAGGAGGAAGTGAAAATCGATGCAATGGTACGTCTGAGTCTGGTGGAGCCGAATCGCAGCCAGCCGAGAAAGCAGTTCGAAGAGGAGTCTTTGAAAGAGCTTGCGGAGTCGATCAGGCAGTATGGTGTGATTCAGCCGTTGATCGTGCGTAAGGTAAAAGACCATTATGAGATCGTAGCCGGGGAGAGACGTTGGAGAGCTGCAAAGATTGCTGGACTGAAAGAAGTGCCGGTGCTGATCCGAGAGTATGAGGACAGACAGGCTTCCGAGATCGCATTGATCGAGAACTTACAGAGAAAAGACTTGAATCCGATGGAAGAAGCGATGGCATATCGGGATCTGATGGAAGAGTACGGATTGAAGCAGGCAGAAGTTGCAGAGAAGGTTTCTAAGAGCAGAACGGTCATCACAAATGCACTGCGTCTGCTGAAATTAGAACCGTCTGTACAGAAGATGGTAGAAGAGGGAACTCTGTCCACCGGACATGCGAAGGTGCTGCTGGGATTGATTGATCTGGATAATCAGGTGGTTGCCGCGGAGCAGATTTTGGAGCAGGGACTGAGTGTTCGTGATACAGAGAAGCTGGTAAAGAAGATGAACCAGCCGAAGAGGGAAAAAGAGCCGGTGGAGCTTTCAAATCAGGCGATTTATCAGGATTTGGAGACGAAGATGAAAAATCGCGTTGGCACAAAAGTACAGATCAAGAGAAAGAATGAGAAGGCTGGTAAGATCGAAATCGAGTATTACTCAACCGAGGATCTGGAGCGTATCTCGGAGCTGCTGGGAATCTGATTTGAGAAATGCTGGTGAGCACACGAATATATTAATTAATATACTATACCTATCACTGTAGTCTGTACAAAAAAATAACAACAGATGATGGGGAAAAGAGTGCACGGGTAGTGTGTGAAAACACAAAAAAGGAAAATAAGAAAAAGGAGAATGGAAGAGAGATGCTGTTTGAAAATCTGGGAATTGATATTTCCTATGTTGTAATTGGTCTGGCGGCACTGGTATTACTTTTGTTTATTCTGGTGGTCGTGAACATGGTCAAGTACAGCAAATTAAAGAAGCGGTATGTCCAGTTTCTGACCGGCAGAGAGGGACAGAGTCTGGAAGAAATCTTGAAGAATGTTGTAAAAGACGTGGACGCGGTGAAAGTGTCGAATCAAAAAGTTGAGAAGGCAATGCGGCGTGTCGAGAAGGATGTGTACGACTGCTACAGCAAGATCGGCATTGTGCGGTACGATGCATTCAAGGGACTGGCAGGCAAGCTGAGTTTTTCGATGGCGATGCTTGATGCGAAGAAAAATGGTTATATTTTAAATTGTATGCACGGAAACGAAGGCTGCTATGTCTATCTGAAAGAGGTGCTGCACGGCGAAGCGCTGGTGGCACTGAGCAGTGAGGAAAGAAAGGCGTTAGAAGAGGCGCTGAACTGCGAAAAACCTTGATTTTCAAAGAGGATTGCCATATAATCGTGCATAGGCATGACTGATAGAGTCAAAAGTTGAGCTGTGCATCGGCGTGGAGGATGCCGGCTTTTCAAAATTACAGAGAACCACGCAGAAATGGGGATAACATGCTGGATATTAAATTTGTGAGAGAAAATCCGGAAATCGTAAAAAAGAACATTCAGAATAAATTTCAGGACGAGAAGCTTCCGTTAGTAGACGAAGTCATCGAGCTGGATGCAAAGAATCGTGAGATCAAGCAGGAAGTAGAAGGTCTTCGTGCAAACCGCAACAAGCTGTCCAAGCAGATTGGTGCGCTGATGGCTCAGGGCAAGAAGGAAGAGGCTGAGGCTGTTAAAAAGCAGGTTACAGATGCTGCAGACCGCATGAATGAGCTGGATGCTCAGGAGAAGGATGTTGAGGCTCGCATCAAGAAGATCATGATGACAATTCCGAACATCATTGATCCGTCTGTTCCGATTGGTAAGGACGATTCTCAGAATGTTGAGATTGAGAAGTTTGGTGAGCCGGTTGTTCCGGATTATGAGATTCCGTACCACACCGAAATCATGGAGTGGTTCAACGGCATTGATCTGGACAGTGCAAGAAGAGTTGCCGGAAACGGTTTCTATTATCTGATGGGTGACATTGCAAGACTGCATTCTGCAATGACCGCATACGCAAGAGATTTCATGATCAACCGCGGATTCACTTACTGCATTCCGCCTTTCATGATCCGCAGCGACGTTGTAACAGGCGTTATGAGCTTTGCTGAGATGGACGCTATGATGTACAAGATCGAGGGTGAGGATCTGTACCTGATCGGTACCAGTGAGCACTCCATGATCGGTAAGTTTATCGACCAGATCATTCCGGAGGAGCAGCTTCCTTACACTCTGACGAGTTATTCTCCTTGTTTCCGTAAGGAAAAGGGTGCACACGGCATTGAGGAGAAGGGCGTTTACCGTATCCATCAGTTCGAAAAGCAGGAAATGATCGTTATCTGTAAGCCGGAAGACAGCAAGATGTGGTTCGACAAGCTGTGGCAGAACACCGTAGATCTGTTCCGTTCGATGGAGATTCCGGTTCGTACTCTGGAGTGCTGCTCCGGCGATCTGGCAGACCTGAAGGTGAAGTCCATCGACGTAGAGGCCTGGTCTCCGAGACAGAAGAAGTATTTTGAAGTTGGCAGCTGTTCGAATCTGGGTGATGCTCAGGCAAGACGTCTGCGTATCCGTGTCAATGGCAAGGATGGCAAGTATTTTGCACACACTCTGAACAATACCGTAGTAGCTCCGCCCAGAATGCTGATTGCATTCCTGGAGAATCATCTGCAGGCAGACGGATCTGTTACCATTCCGGAAGTTCTGCGTCCGTATATGGGTGGCGAGGATAAGCTTCATAAATAATTTTTGAGGCTGTTAAGTTTGAGGAATAAGAAAATAAATGCATAATTATCTGAGATCAGTAGGACTGAAATCATTGGATACGCGGGCTAAGGTGCATGCCTATCTCGACCAGATCACCCGAAATCCGGACGCAACCCGGATTATTCAGGATGGCGAGGATGGCAATCTGGCAGTGCTCACGAGACAGTTTTCAGACCGAATGGGAGTCGTGCTGTACGGTACTGTAGAAGATGATATGTTCCGCGCAGACGGGTATTTCCCATATTACAGAAGTGATGTGTTGTCAACAATGGAGGCCTGCGAAATCAAAAAGCAGGCCTCTGTTGATACTTACACCGGAATGTGTGAGGATTACCGGATCGGGGTGTCGCTGATTTTCTTTGTGAATAATATCATGACACTGAATGACCCGCGGATCGCCGGAAAGAAAGTACAGGGCTTGTGCCTGAGTGCATTGGCAAATCAGGGAAAAATCCTGCTGCCGGTAAAGCATTCGGAACAGGATCGGGAGAACGCGCGAAAAGAAGCGGTCAAACGCTGCCGGATGATCGAGCAGGCAAAGGGCGGCAACACAGAAGCAATGGAAATTTTGACCGTAGACGAAATGAATCTGTGTCACAGCGTCAACAGACGAATTGCAAAGGAAGACCTTTATTCGGTCGTGGATACGTTTTTTATGCCGGATGGCATGGAATGTGATCAGTACGCTCTGATGGGCGAGATTCAGGAAGTAGAAAATTGGAGAAATCCGGACACCGGCGAAGAAGGTTATGGTCTTTTGTTGGAGACAAATCAGGTGCCGATCTGGGTGACGATCCAGAAAAGTGATCTGTTGGGGGTGCCGGAGCCGGGATATCGTTTTAAGGGAACGATCTGGCTGCAGGCGAGCGCAGAACTATAAAAGATTGGGAGGTTTACGATGAGATTTTCTTATGAAAAATTACAGAGCCCGCGCTATTTCCAGCAAAATCGGGAGGCACACCGCAGTGATGCAGTGTGGTATCGGACGGAGCAGGAAATGAAGTGCAGACGAAGCAGCTTCCGGATGTCCCTGGATGGACTCTGGAAGTTTCATTATGCAGAAAATTATGAGTGCCGGGTGCCGGGCTTTCAAAAGCCGGAGTATACCTGTGCCGGCTGGAGAGATATCCGGGTGCCGTCTCATATTCAGTTAGAGGGGTATCATCACCCGCATTATGCGAACACGGAGTATCCGTGGGAAGGACATGAGACGCTGGGACATGAAGAGATTCCGACAATCTCCAATCCGGTTGCAAGCTATGTGAAATATTTTACCGTTCCGGCAAATTGGATGGGACAGCGGGTATATGTATCTCTGCAGGGCGCAGAAAGCGCAGCCACTGTCTGGGTCAATGGAGTGACCATCGGATATAGTGGCGACTCGTTCTCACCGGCGGATTTTGATATTACCGAGGCGCTTATACCGGGGGAAAATAAGCTGGCAATCCAAACTTATCAGTATACTTCCGGCAGCTGGTGTGAAGATCAGGACTTTTTCCGATTCTCCGGATTATATCGCAGCGTATACTTATACACAAAGCCGAAGACGCATTTGCGGGATATCCGGATCGATGCGATGCCGGAAGAGTCTTATGCCAACGGCACACTTCGCATTCGGGCGAAAGCCGAAGGTGAGCTGGACGGGACGCAGGTACGGATTTGCTGCACCCGAGAGGGCAAGGTTGTATTTGAAGCGACGGAAGAGCTGGGATTGTGGAATGACTGGAACTTCTATGTGCGGGACATTGCATTGTGGAGCGCCGAACATCCGAATCTGTATGAGCTGACATTTGCAGTAGTGGATCCGAGTGGCGAGGTGACAGAATGGATTCCGGAACGGACGGGATTCCGTAAGTTCGAGATTCAGGACGGTGTGATGTGTCTGAATGGCAAGCGGATTATTTTCCGAGGTGTCAACCGTCATGAATTTATGTGCCGCACCGGACGAACCGTCACTTATGAGGAAGTGCGTCAGGATCTGATGCAGATGAAGCGGTCGAATATCAATGCGATCCGGACGTCCCACTATCCGAACGACTGGATGTTGTACGAATTGTGCGATGAGCTGGGGCTGTATCTGATCGCAGAAACGAATATGGAGACGCACGGCACCTGGAGCTATCTGGATCGGGAGAATCCGGACTACGATGCAGCGCTGCCCTGCGATCATGAGGAATGGCTGCCGATGCTGCTGGATCGCTGTGAGGCGAACTTTGAGCGGAATAAAAATCATCCCAGTATCCTGATCTGGTCTCTGGGAAATGAGTCGTTCGGTGGTCGTGTCATCTGGGAGATGGCGAACTATTTCCGTAAGGTAGATCATACAAGACTTGTACATTATGAAGGAATCTGCCACGACAGACGTTATCCGGACACGAGCGATATGGAGAGCCGGATGTATCCGCCGGTGGAGGAAATCCAGGCATGGCTGCGGGAGCATCCGGAAAAGCCGATGATCTGCTGTGAATATACGCATGCAATGGGCAATTCCTGCGGTGCGATGCATAAATACACGGATTTGACGAGAAAGAACCGACTGTATCAGGGCGGATTCATCTGGGATTATGTCGATCAGTCTCTGGAAAAGGAAAATCGCTATGGTGAGACGTATCAGGCATACGGCGGAGACTGGGGCGAGACACCGACGGATTATGAGTTCAGCGGAGATGGTATCGTACACGGCGATCGCAGTGAATCTCCGAAGATTCAGGAAGTAAAGTATAATTATCAGGACATTTTGTGTAAATTTACACAGACCAGTGTAAGTGTTCGAAACGAAGCGTTGTTTACAGGAACGTCTGCATATGACAGCGTTCTGTCGGTGAAAAAGAATGGTATTTTAATTTATGAGATCCCATTTTTGACGGAGGTAGAACCGGAGTCGGAAAAAACATACGACTTGCCGGAGGAGTGCAGCCGTCTGCTGCAAAAAGAGGATGGAGAGTATGCCGTGGAGCTGAGCTTCCGTCTGAAAGAAGACTGCGCGTGGGCAAAGCGGGGTCATGAAGTGGCATTTGGACAGGAAGTGTTCGGCAAGTGGAGTCTGGAAAGCCAGAAGGATGTGGAGCTGTATCGCGAGGATGTGGCATTTACCAGAGCTGCGGAGACGCGGGCATCCAGCAGACAGGGCGGCATCCGTCCGATGAAATTTGCGCTGGCACCCGTTGATTTTGGCGTGCGGGGCGAACATTTTGAAGTGAACTTCTCAAAAAAGAAAGGTCTGACGGCGTATCGCTATGACAATCAGAACCTCATCGCGATGATTCCGCGCCCGAACTTCTGGAGAGCGCCTGTGGATAACGATTGGGGAAATCAGATGCCGCATCGCTACAGTCAGTGGAAAACGGCCGGAATGTATGCGGTGTTCAACCGGGAGCCGGACATTGAATTTACCGGAGACAAGCTGGTGACAACATTCCACTATGATCTGGCAACAGAGCCGCGCTCGTACTGCGATGTCACTTACGTTGTGACCGGAGATGGAAAGGTTACAATGACGATGAAATATCTGCCGGGGGATCACCTGTCCGAAATGCCGGAGTGCGGCATGATGTTCAAGATTCCGAAGGAATACGGACACCTGCGCTGGTACGGACTCGGACCGCAGGAGACGTATGCGGACCGCAAGCACGGCGCACGCCTGGGCATCTATGAGAATGAAGTGTCCGATAATCTGGCAAAATACCTCGTTCCGCAGGAATGCGGCAACCACGAGGGCGTTCGTTTCGCAGAGATCACAGACCGCAGAGGCCGCGGACTGCGCATCACCGGCGATGACATCAACGTGTCCGCATTGCCGTGGACACCGCATGAGCTGGAAAATGCAGCCCACGCCTATGAACTGCCGCCGGTACACTACACCGTCATCCGAGTGGCGAAAGCGCAGATGGGAGTCGGCGGAGACGATAGCTGGGGTGCGAAAACACATAAAGAATACCTGATTCGGAGCGACAGGGTAATGACCTGGAGCTGCACGTTTGAAGGAATTTAAAAAGGATTAGGGAAAAAGAAGAGCAGAGGATTTTCGGAAAAGAGACAGCTGAAAATCCCCTGCCTTTTTAGCATATCAAAAAAGAAGCTGAAAAACAATTGGCAGAATGAATAAGAAAAAAATAGAAAATTGTGAAAAAAGAGAGTGGAGAAGGTTGGAATAATGTGTTATTTTGAATATAAGAATGGAAGAACAATTACTTCATTGGGGGAAAAAGAATGGGTCTATTTTGGGGGACGTTGCTGATTTTAATAGATCTAAATGTAGGAGCAGGTGGTTTTCGAATAGATCTTGTTTCAGATATCATTGGATGGATTCTGATATCTGATGGTGTTGAGAATATTTTTAGCAGAGATTCAAAAAGAAATGAATTTTTGCGCGTAATTCATGGGATGGAGGTGATGGCTGTCATACAGATTCTAATTGGGATAGCAGGGGGTTCAGATTATCAAAATCCAGAATTCATTTACAGGCTTTATGAGGGGCTACGGGTAGCAAAGGCACTTGCATGGATCTTTGTTTTGGGAATAATTTTGAAGGAATTTAAACTGCTGGAGCTAGAAAATGAAAAGTTTTGGAATGCCAGCAGTCTGAAAAAAACATTTTCCTTTTTTTCAATCACATCGATTTGTGCGAGTTTGTTGCTTCCACTGTGTATTTACTCGAATCGTTTGTGGGGGTTCTGTGCTACTGCTCTGCTGGTTGGAATCAGTGCAATTTTATTTTTGATTGATCTGTATCAAGCGTGTAAGTATTGGAAAGAAGATCACGAGGATTGAAAGACTAACATTACAAAATTAAAAAAATAGGAAGAAGGTGGATGGTTTGAAGCGAATAGCTGTGATTATTTTGGCTTGGTTAGTATTATCGTTGACAGCATGTAAATCAGCTTCACCCGTGACATTAGATGAGTATGCAGACTGGAAAAATACAACAGCCAATGGAACTTGTGCATATGGGCAGTCGTGTTACAATAATGGGTTCCTGTATTATGCGGTTGGAACTGATATTTATGAATACGATTTATTGGATAAAAAAGCGGTTAAGATGACAGAAGGAGAAAGTATAGAAAGTGTTAAAGGATTGACAGCAGATGACGATGGTGTTATTTATCAACAACATAGGTCTCCGGTGTTAAAAAAACTGCAGTTTGATACTAAAAAGAGTTCCGTGTATATGAATATGGATGACACTTGCGAACAATTTGTTAATTGGTATCGAGAAGATGAAACGAGTATTATATATGGACTAAAAGACTCTGTGGAAAATGAATTGTTGAAGATAGACGTTTTATCAAATACCGTAGAAGTGGTTGCTGATAAAGTAATAGCATTTTATAAAGATGGAGATAGAATCTATTATATTGCGGTTGACCCTAGCGATGAAAATGAAACATTGCTCTATGTCAAAGAGAAAAATGAAGATGCGACAGTTATTGAGCTAGGAATTAGTCCAATCATGGTAACCGCAGAAGAAGATAGATTGGTTGTTGCAGAACAGGGAAAATGGAATCTGTATGAATATTCTATCAGTAGTAAAGAATTAAAGCCCTTAGATGCTGAAAATGCCTATGCGGTGGATATCCAGTTGGTAGGAAATCGGTTGTTTTATGTGTATTGGACGGATATGAATAATTGGGAAGCATGTAATCTATACCAATATGATTTTGAGACTGGGGAAAATACCTTGGTAATAAAGGATAAGATCCGCAGTGAGTTGAGTGTTTTTAGTAGAAACAGTGCTTTTGTGAAGGATGCTAATGGAGAGCCGTTGTTAATTGAGATTGATGGTGCAGGAAAGGCTGCTGTTACAAAACTGCCCACGTTTTAAGGAGAAAAAGATGAAGAGAAGATTATTAGCGGGAATGATTTCTTGCATGTTAGCACTTTGTATAGTGCCAGCGAGTGCATATGCACAAAATAATAGAGGCGTTGAGCGAGCAGGTGCAACCTATAGGGAGACTGTAGCAGGAGCGAAGGGAAAAGCGAGTCTAGTTTATTATGTATTTACAATAGATGGGGCAACAGCGGATAGTGTTA
Organism: uncultured Cuneatibacter sp.; assembly: GCA_934234215.1. Lineage (GTDB taxonomy): Bacteria > Bacillota > Clostridia > Lachnospirales > Lachnospiraceae > CAKQHB01. The sequence goes on along the minus strand of CAKQHB010000026.1, from coordinate 3,507 downwards.
CAGCTAGGGTAGAGGCAAATGTTACCGGAACATTAACTGCAAGAGCTACTATTATTGGAAAATCAAGCACCAAAACAAAGGGACCTGCGAAAACAACAGGACTTTCATGTGCAGTGACAGTAACAGGTGAAAACAATGCAGTGACAGGTAGAGGTGACTATTCATATACATCTAATGGTTATGGAAGTGTAAGTAATAGATTGGTGAGTGCAAGTTTTAATTAAATAAATTAGATGATTATGTGAGATTGGATGTCGGAGCAGAGATTTTCTTGTTGGGGGTATGAAATGATATAAGGAAATCTCTGCTTTTATAAATTGAAAAAGAGGACATTTATGATTTGTAAAAGAATAATATAGGGGGTGTGATTGTGGTTTGCAGGAGTTTCTTTCAAAAGAAATGGTGGCTATTGCTGATAATTTCAGTTATGTTAATTGTAGGTTTTGGCTACGGATGGGTTCAGATGAACAATAATGTATCTTATACGCAATCTTTATGGAGCAAAGAAACACGAGAGCGTTTGGATCGGATTCTTGCTACACAGAAGAATGCGCCTTCGCAGGAAGTTTTAGATGTATATTTAAGATGGAAAGACAGACTTCCGCTTGAATTGGAAAACGCTTACCAATTAAGTATTATAAATAAGTTTCAAGCAGATAATGTAGTTTTACTGGCAAATGGAGAAGACGCGATTGATTTCGATTCTAATGTGCCGGGCGATTTTGCTGAGAATAAAGAAGCATACGCAGCACAGAAAAAAACTGCACCAATTAATGATGAATATTTGACACGATTTTTCTTGTTGGAGCCATATAATGTAGTCTTGTTAGCAGGAATTTTATTGTCTGTATGTTTTTGGGGAGAAAAGTACGAAAATGGTACAAACCAATACATGCAGTCATCGCGTCAGGGACAAGCATATCGAATGAAGAGCCATCTTCTTTTATTGGGAATAAATATCGGGTTTGTAATATTGGCGTGGCTTGCAGCAATGGCGTTATCAGGCTTATTGGGGAAATCACAGTATTGGTGGGTTCCATTGCGCAGTTATCGTGAAACCGTGGGAGGTTGGAGATATTTTAGTTTACAGGTAAATTCGCTCAGTATTATGGGGGGCTGTCTTTTGTTTTTAGGTGTACAGATTTGCAATAATGTTCTATTTTATCTGATTGGGTATTGGTTTTCTAAAAAATCGAGAACAGTGCGAACGGCATTTCTTGGAAGTGTTGGAGTACTGCTGGCATTGTATTTTATAAGAAAAGCATTTGAAGGAAGGGAGAAGGAATCTTGGTTTCAGTTTGGCTATCAGGGAGATATTGCAAAGTGGATAGCAAATTCAGAATGGGTTTCCGAAATTCAAGTACCTTCAATGGTGGCAGGTGCTACGATCATAATGGTGGTAACTTGTATGGCAGTAATTTTGTGGATATGGCGGGAGTTGCGTAATCCGTATCAGTCAGGAAGGAGCAGAGAATGACAGGATTTCTGATAAAAAGCGGAAAGAAATCAAAGTATTTGTTGCTATTGATCCTGTGCTTTTTTCTAATGGTTTGGCAACGTTCGCAACAACAAGTGTATAGTGGAAAAGAGACGGCTGTTTCAAATTTTTTTCAAAAAGAACAGGTGGAATCTTTTGAGGACTTAGAGGGACTAAAAGAACAATTCTTTAAAGAATGGCAAGATATCGACAACTGGGTAGGTTATCCCGGAAAAATAGAAAATGATCTGATTCGGCAAAAGCTAGAAGGAACAGAAGGTCTGGAAGGTGTAGAAAGTCCAAAGGTTACACTGGACATGGTCGAGTGGCGAATAGCACAGTATGATGCAAAAGGAAAATGGACAGATACGTGGCTGGATGATGAGATGTTAGTATATAAATTGTGTGAAGAAATGAAGACACAATTTATATGGAAAGAGACTGCAGAAAATCAATTGGAATTTTTATCGAGAAATGCCCGACGATATCGTGGAGATAAATTCCGCAAAGCTTCTTTCGAAAAAATGTTGCAACACTATCAAGTGGTTTATGAAAAATTAGAAGCAACATGTCAGGACAATACAACCTATGTTTACCCGGAAGGAATCCGAATGTGTCTGATGCGTCTGGAGGAGGATTTCGGAAATCTGGTTATTTTGCTGCTTTCCTCATTTTCTGTTTTTGTGACGGTGCTTCATAGTGGAATAGGTGCACAGGGGATGATTTCTCAGCTTGGTGCAAAGCTATATTTCCGAAAGCTATTTGTGAGCCAGATGGTGATTGGATTTGTGATGTACTGGTGCTATATGATTCTATTTCTCATCCCATGGGGCAGTCAGGTGCTGCGAAGTGCGTGGCTCGTAAAGCCGGTGCAGATTTTGGAATGGCATGAAACATTTCCATATGCGGTAACGGTTGCCGGATATTTGCTGCTCGTGCTTTGTCTGAAATGTATTCTTGCAATGGCGATGCAGGCGCTGTTTTTGGGGATTTCTTTTGTATCGAAAAATGCAGTCATTTCGATTCTGGGTGGCGGTGTGCTGATCGCAGTGTTTGTGGCAATCGGCGGTCTGAATTGGACATCTGCAATTTTTGAAGGGATCCCATACTTTCCATTGGGGACGTATCCGGTGGCAAAGTGGTTGGTGCTTGTGGTTGGCTGCGTGATTTTAGTGGGAATCATGTGGATTTTGATTCCGCTTTGTGGAAAGAGCCGGATTCTCGGAATCTATTCCGGAAGAAAGTAAAGAAGACGAGGAACTCTGAAATGGAGGACGTAGTGTGAAAAAAGCCGCCGATGCGCTCTTTTTTCACCCATCCAGTTTGTGCCGGAGCGTCACAAACATGGTTTTACGGCAGACAGAAAATCATATACACGATTTTCCGCCGCCCCGTCGCGTAAAAACGCTCCGGAATGGAGATTTTTATGAAGTTAGAGACGAGAGGTCTGAGAAAAAAATACGGAAGGCAAGTCGTGTTGGAAGATGCCAGTGGAATTTATGAGCCGGGGATTCATGTAATCCTCGGACCGAATGGCGCAGGCAAGACGACTTATATGAATATTATCTGCGGGTTGGTGACACCGGAGGCAGGAGAAGTTTTATACGACGACAAACCGGTGCGGGATCAGGTAAAAGAGTTCCAGTCAATTTTGCGGATGGTGTTTCAGCGTCCGCCGTTTCAGGCGGACTACCGGGCAGAAGAAGCCTTGGAGTTTTATGGATATTTGTGTGGAATCCCGAAGAGAGAATTGCCAGCAGAGATCAATCGGGTGCTGGAACAGGTGAATCTGACATCTGCGCGGCAGAAAAGAGTAAAGCAGCTGTCTGGCGGTATGCGGCAGAGATTGGCGATTGCGCAGATGCTGATGGGTAGGAGCGAATTGATCCTGTTAGATGAACCGAGTACAGGATTGGATCTGAAGGAGCGCGAAGAATTGAAGAGAATCCTGCTGCATTTATTGATGTGTGATAAAGAAGCAATAGAAGTGTAAAAAATTTTGCCGTTCCTATCCGGCACTTGCGCATTGT
>CAKQHB010000025.1 GCA_934234215.1 uncultured Cuneatibacter sp. | reverse complement strand
GGCGGAATAGCTCAGTTGGCTAGAGCACACGGTTCATACCCGTGGTGTCGAGAGTTCAAATCTCCCTTCCGCTACTGATTGAAAACCTTAAAGTATTGAAGATTCAGTACTTTGAGGTTTTTTGTTTGCCTAAAAGCAATGAGAAGACACGGAATGTGAATATCCGCTTTACAAGACCGTCCGCATTGGCTAAAATAGTAAGGAGAACATCCGGAGAACGAGAGGAACGAAGAGGAATGTTGTCATTACAGAAGATGCGGGAGTGTTACGACAAGAATGAGATTCGTGCAGAAGATTTTCCCGCAGAGCAGAACGAAGAACTGATCCGGCAGATCGAAAAGCTGGCAAAAACAGATTCGGAGACGGCAGTGAGTGATCTTTATATTATGACAAGGATTGTGTGCCGCTACGGAATCTATGAGAACATTGCAAGGATGATCGGAGCTTGCGATCTTCTCCTGTTAGAAGTAAAAGATCCGGTGGGACTTGGATCGCTGTACAGCAGTTTGTCGATGTTGTATCTGAGTTATAGCTTTCTGCCGAAGACAGTAGAGTATGGCTTGAAGTTTCAAACAGTGGCAGAGGAGAGTCTGGACAAGGCATCCATAGTTTATAATGTTATGTCGGTTGCGCTGAATGAGATGGGATTTTGCGAGCGGGCGAAGTGCTATTGTGAGCTGACCTATCAGATCAGTCTGCAGAATCCGTCCGGAGAGTCGTCGTCGGAGGAGAGCCGCAAGATCGCCGGGATTGTTTATTACAACAATCTGTTTTATATCTGTGTGCAGGAGAACAATCTTCCGGAAGCGCGGACGGCCTATGCGCATTTGCTGGAGATGCAGCAGGGCGATGAAGACTCCGAACTGTTTCGGAGCTATGTCCGGGCATGCTCCTTTACAGCACTGAGTGCAAAGCGTATTTTTGAAGGCGTGATTGACACGGAAGAATATCTGGCATTTATGCGTTCCCACCTGATTGGAGATCAGTTTGAGGTTGGGATGTCTTTGCCGGAGCATCGTCCGTTCTTAGACAAGATGCTGGAAGAGAAAAAGTACGAGGAGCTGATCTGGCTGATGCAGGTGATGCTGCACAATTTTTCTCTGGTAGGCGACCGGCTGCAGATTTATGAGTATCTCATGAGGGCATATGAGCTGGATGAGAAGGATCATGCGGCGGATAAATTACAGGTCATGCAGGAGCAGAATGAGGCGCTGCGCAAGTTCTATAATCAGAATCAGGAGATGATGCGCCAGATGACAAAAGAGCAGCTGCGGCTGAGTGATCTGGAGCATATGTATGAGGAAGTCAGCGCCCGCTCGATTCGGGATACTGCGACCGGCTGCCTGAACCGTGAAGCGCTGAACACGCAGGGATACGACCGGATGCGCACCGAGACTGGCACGTTAATATTTATGGATCTGGATCATCTGAAGCGGATCAACGATGCTTACGGGCATCTGACGGGAGATGTGTACCTGTTCTCCTTTGTCAGCCATCTGATGCGTGAGCTGGAGGAAGAAGAGGAGCTGTACCGCTACGGCGGCGATGAGTTTGTGCTGCTTACGGAATGCGATGAGCTTCGTATGGCGAGACGTATGGAGCGAATCACAGAGGCTCTTTTGCAAAAGCATGTGACGAAAGAAAAACTGCCGATCTCGTTTTCTTATGGCATCTGGCCGTTTGCAAGCGAGTCAGATCCAAAGAAGATTCTGGATGCGGCAGATGAAAAGATGTTTGCACAAAAGCGAAGAAAGCATGCGGGGCGCGCGGAATAGTCCGGCATGAGAGGACGTTGCATATGATAGAATTTATTGTGAATCCGGTTTCGAGAGGAAAGCAGGGCGCTTTGATCTGGAATCAGGTGGAGGCGGAGCTGCGCCGGCAGAATCAGCAGGAAGAAATCGATTACCGACTGCATCTGACAAAACCGGACCTGGATGCAGGGCAGATTGCAGAGGCGCTGACCCGTGAGAAGACGGAGGAACGACAGGTGCTGGCGGTGCTGGGCGGCGACGGTACTTTAAATGAAGTTTTGAACGGATTGCATCTGGAGCAGAAGCCGCTGTTGGGATATATTCCCACTGGCTCCGGAAATGATTTTGCGCGGGCGATGCACTGCACGAGAGACATCGAGAAGGCGGTAGATCTGCTGCTGCATCCGAAATATTTCCGAAAGCTGGACTACGGAGAAGCAAGCTGTGGGGACGGTATACAGAGACGGTTTCTTGTGAGCGGCGGTATCGGATTTGATGCGGCGGTGTGTCACAAGCTGCTGTATTCCGGCGTGCGAAAGAGCCTCCAGAAAGTTCATCTGGAAAAACTCAGCTATCTTGTGACCGGCATCTGGCAGCTGTTTGGTTCCGGTCCGATGAATGGCGAACTGGTGACGGATGATGGAAAGCGGATCAGGCTAAAGCGGGCGCGTTTTGTGTCGGCACATATCCAGCCCTATGAGGGCGGTGGATTTTGTTTTGCACCGGAGGCGGACCCGTCGGATGGGAAGCTGTCACTGTGTGTGATGAACCACATGGGCGTGTTTGGATTCTTTTTGGCGATGTTTTGCTCCCTGTTCCGAAAACATGGATTTTATCCGGGAGTGACGCTGCACGACTGCAAGGAAGTGCGGATCACGATTCAGGAGAAAAAACCGGTACATACAGACGGCGAGTCAGCAGGATGCCAGCGGGAGGTGCTCTTTACCTGCCACAAGGGTGGTTTGGTGCTGATTACGGAGAAAGACTGAGAAAAGAGGGAAAGGCATGGAAAATATGAGAATTGGCATGGGATATGATGTGCATCGCCTCGTAGAGAATCGGGCGCTGATCCTGGGCGGCGTGAACATCCCTTATGAGAAGGGGCTGCTGGGACATTCCGATGCGGATGTCTTGCTGCATGCAATCATGGACGCACTTTTGGGTGCGGCAGCGCTTGGTGATATCGGAAAGCATTTTCCGGACACCGATCCGGCGTATGCAGGCATTTCCAGTATCACGCTGCTGGAGCAGGTGGGTGCACTTTTGCGGGAACATGGATTCCACATTGGAAATATTGACGCGACGATCATTGCACAGAGACCGAAGATGGCACCGTACCGGGAGCAGATGCGGCAAAATATTGCAAATGCATTGCAGATCGATCTTTCGCAGATCGGTGTGAAGGCAACGACAGAGGAAGGCCTTGGATTTACCGGCGCAGGAGAGGGAATCTCCTCTCAGGCAATCGCGCTTTTATATACAGAATGAAAGGCTGTGCTTGACAAAAGGTACAGAGTTCTATAAAATTTCTGACAGACAGAAGGGAGATAGAGAAATGGGTGATTCAATCCGTATTTTTAATACACTGACAAGAAAAAAAGAGACATTTGTTCCGATCGAACCGGGTAAGGTGCGGATGTATGTGTGCGGACCGACCGTATACAATCTGATCCACATCGGCAACGCACGTCCGATGATCGTATTTGATACATTCCGTCGTTATCTGGAGTATAAGGGCTACGAAGTGAACTATGTCAGCAACTTTACTGACGTCGATGACAAGATCATCCGCAAGGCACAGGAAGAGGGCGTGGATGCAGCAGAAGTGGCAAAGCGCTATATCGAGGAGTGCAAGAAGGATATGGCAGCGATGAATGTTCGCCCGGCGACCCATCATCCGCTGGCGACAGAAGAGATTCCCGGCATGCTGGCGATGATCCAGACACTGATTGACAAGGGATATGCGTATGCGGCGGCAGACGGCACCGTTTACTATCGCACAAGAAAGTTCGAGGGCTATGGCAAGCTGTCCCATAAGAATCTGGATGATCTGCAGGCAGGTCATCGCGACATTCAGGTGCGCGGTACGGATGGCAAGGAAGATGATCTGGATTTTGTATTGTGGAAGCCGAAGAAAGAGGGCGAACCGGCGTGGACGTCCCCGTGGTGTGAAGGCCGTCCCGGCTGGCATATTGAGTGCTCTGTTATGTCCAAGCATTATCTGGGAGATGAGATCGACATTCATGCCGGCGGCGAGGATCTGGTATTCCCGCACCATGAAAATGAGATCGCACAGAGTGAGGCTGCAAATGGCAAGCAGTTTGCACGTTACTGGATGCACAATGCATTTTTGAATATCGACGGCACAAAGATGTCCAAGTCTTTGGGCAACTTCTTTACCGTTCGTGACATTGCAGAAAAGTACGATCTGCAGGTGCTGCGTTTCTTCATGCTGAGTGCTCATTACAGAAGTCCGCTGAACTTCAGCGCAGAGCTGATGGAGGCTGCAAAGAACGGTCTGGAGCGTATCTGCACTGCAGCAGGACGTCTGAACAATCTGCTTGGCACAGCTTCCGAGAAGGAAGTCAGTGAGCAGGAGCAGGCGATGCTTACAGAAGCAAAGTCTCTGATGGACAAGTATGAGGCAGCGATGGATGATGACTGCAATACTGCAGATGCCATTGCAGCGATGTTTGAGCTGGTAAAACTGGCAAATACTTCCGTGCAGGAGGATACCGCAAAGGTTGCAGTACAAGCAATTGCAGACGAATTAAAGACGATGGCAGATGTTCTGGGCATCATCACCGAGAAGAAAGAAGAGCTGTTAGACGCAGACGTGGAAGCGCTGATCGCAGAGCGTACCGCAGCGAGAAAGAACCGCGACTTTGCCCGTGCAGATGAGATTCGTGCAGAGCTTCTGGAGAAGGGCATTATTCTGGAAGATACCCGTCAGGGCGTTACCTGGAAGAGAGCGTAATTTATGAATTATCAGGAATTTACAGAGTCCATGCAGTTAAAAGAGCAGGATCCGCGAAATCTGTCCCCGCTGACGCTGGCATATCTGGGGGACTGCGTTTATGAGCTGTGGATCCGCAGCCTGCTTGTCACAAAGGGCAATCGCTCCGTAGATCATCTGAACAGCATGGGCAGTGTTCTGGCGAAGGCTCCGACGCAGTGTGCGATCCTGCACGAGCTGGAGCCGGAGCTGACGGAGGAGGAACTGGCGGTTTACCGCAGAGGGCGCAATGCCAAATCTCCCACAAAGGCAAAAAATGCGACGGTGATCGAATACCGCACGGCGACCGGCTTTGAGGCGTTGGTGGGATTTTTATATCTCGATCATCAGGAAGAGCGGCTGCAGCAGCTTTTGAAGCGGTCGTTTGAGATCGCACGGAAGAAAAATATCACACAAATCTAGTTGTCGGGCGGAAACATGCGTCTGACGGATGGAATGGAGAACAGGTGAATAAAAAAGAAAAAAGAGAGCAGGTAGAAGATACCCAGATGCAGTTTATCGTGGAGGGCAGAAATGCAGTACTGGAAGCATTTCGCTCCGGCAGAACGGTAGACCGTCTGTACGTGTTAGATGGCTGTCAGGACGGCCCGATCAAGTCGATCCTGCGGGAAGCAAAGAAGCAGGATACAATCGTATCTTTCGTATCCAAAGAGCGCCTTGGGCAGTTGTCTGAGACCGGAAATCATCAGGGTGTTGTGGCACATGCAGCAGCTTATGCTTACGCAGAGGTGGAGGACATTCTGAAGAAGGCAGAAGAAAAGGGCGAAGATCCGTTCCTGATCCTGTTAGACGGCATCGAAGATCCGCACAATCTGGGTGCGATCATTCGGACGGCAAACCAGGCAGGAGCCCACGGTATCATTATTCCGAAGCGCCGTGCAGTTGGTCTGACCGCAACGGTGGCAAAGACATCCGCAGGTGCGATTCATTATGTGCCGGTGGCAAAGGTGACGAATCTATCTGCCACGATCGAGGATTTGAAAAAGAGAGGCATCTGGTTCGTCTGCGCAGATATGGGCGGTGATGTGATGTACCGTGTCAATATGAAAGGACCGATTGGCCTTGTGATCGGCAATGAAGGCGAGGGCGTCAGTCGTCTTGTGAGGGAAAAGTGCGACATGATCGCGTCCATCCCGATGAAGGGGGATATCGATTCCCTGAATGCATCGGTGGCAGCGGGCGTTCTGGCATATGAGATTGTGCGTCAGCGCATGATGTAAGTTCATTTTATTTCATTTAAGAAGCGGTGGAATGTAAGAAAGGAGGGCGGCATGGAGAACTTTTTGCTCGTAGATGGATATAACGTGATTTTCGCGTGGGACAATCTGAATAAACTGTCAAAGCAGAGTATTGATGCTGCCCGCATGAAGCTGCAGGATACGCTGTCTAATTATCAGGGCTTCCGCAAGGAGCATGTTATTGTTGTGTTTGATGGTTATAAGGTCAAGGGCAATCCCGGCGAGGTGCACCATTATCATAATATTGATGTGGTATTCACAAAAGAGGCAGAGACGGCGGATCAGTACATTGAAAAAGTAACAGGCAGTTATGTTCGTCAGGGAAGCGTCCGGGTCGTGACGTCCGATCGTCTGGAGCAGATCATCATTCTCGGAGAGGGCGCAACGCGAGTGTCTGCCAGAGAGTTCCAGAAAGAGATCCGGGAGATGAAGCATCACATCCGGAAAAACTATACGGAAGTGAACCAGATTCGCAGAAATAGTCTGATGGATCAGCTGTCGCCGGAGCAGTCTGCATTGCTGGAGCAGCTGCGTCTAAAAGAGACGGAGTAATCCCGGAAAACTTCATAAAAACTTTTTGAAAAAGTTGTTGACAAAAGACGACTGGTCTGGTAATATAATTTTCGTTGCGAGCGCGGTATGTGAGTTCGCCAAGCTGATGTGGCTCAGCGGTAGAGCACTTCCTTGGTAAGGAAGGGGTCACGAGTTCAATTCTCGTCATCAGCTCTGAGAGGAGATAGTTCCTCTTTCTTATATAAAAGTCCTGTCAGGACAACATACAGTAAGCTGATGTGGCTCAGCGGTAGAGCACTTCCTTGGTAAGGAAGGGGTCACGAGTTCAATTCTCGTCATCAGCTCGGAAAGCGAAGATCTTTTTGGTCTTCGCTTTTTTCTTTGCAAAGATACAAAGAAAAAACCGATTGCAAGACGAGGTGGAATCTTGTATAATTCATAGACAGAATGGTAAAGGTCCCGGATTCGCCGGGGCTGGAAAAGAGGATGTATGGAAAACGAAAAATTAAATGTTACACCGGAAGAGACAAAAGAGCCGGAATCAAAAAATTTTATTGAGCAGATCATCGAGAAGGATCTGGCAGAAGGCGTTTATGATCATGTACAGACCCGTTTCCCTCCGGAGCCTAACGGATACCTGCATATCGGACATGCAAAGTCGATTCTGTTAAACTATGGACTTGCACAGAAATATCATGGAAAGTTCAACCTGCGTTTTGATGATACAAACCCGACCAAAGAAGACACCGAGTTTGTAAACTCCATCATCGAGGATATCAAGTGGCTGGGGGCGGATTTTGAGGATCGTCTGTTCTTCGCATCAAATTACTTTCAGACAATGTATGAGTGTGCTGTGAAGCTCATCAAGAAGGGCAAGGCATATGTGTGCGATCTGACCGCAGATGAGATCCGTGAGTACCGCGGTACGCTGACAGAGCCGGGTAAGGAGAGTCCTTACCGCAACCGTTCCGTAGAGGAGAATCTGGAACTGTTTGAGAATATGAAGAACGGCATGTACGCAGATGGTGAGAAGGTTCTGCGTGCAAAGATCGACATGGCATCTGCGAATATCAACATGCGTGACCCGATCATCTACCGTGTTGCTCATGTTACTCATCATAACACAGGGGATAAGTGGTGTATCTACCCGATGTATGATTTCGCACATCCCATTGAGGATGCTATTGAGCACATCACACATTCGATCTGTACGCTGGAGTTTGAGGATCACAGACCGCTGTATGACTGGGTAGTACGGGAGTGTGAATTCCCGCAGCCTCCGAAGCAGATCGAGTTCGCAAAGTTGTATCTGACAAATGTTATCACTGGTAAGCGTTACATCAAGAAACTGGTACAGGACGGTATCGTAGACGGATGGGATGATCCGAGACTGGTTTCTATCAGTGCGCTGAGACGCCGGGGATTCACACCGGAGTCCATTCGCAGCTTCGTGGAGCTGTGTGGTATTTCCAAAGCAAACTCTTCGGTCGATTATGCGATGTTAGAGTATTGTGTCAGAGAGGACCTGAAATTAAAGAAGGCTCGTATGATGGCAATCCTGAATCCGGTAAAGCTGGTGATCGACAACTATCCGGAAGGACAGGTGGAGTATCTGGATGTTCCGAACAATCTGGAGAACGAAGAGCTGGGCAGCAGAAAGGTTCCGTTCGGCCGCGAACTGTACATCGAGCGGGAAGACTTTATGGAAGAGCCGGTTAAGAAATATTTCCGTCTGTATCCGGGGAATGAAGTTCGCCTGATGGGTGCATACTTTGTGACCTGCACCGGCTGTGAGAAGGATGAAAATGGCAATGTCACCGTCATCCACGCAACCTATGATCCGGAGACAAAGAGCGGCAGCGGATTTACCGGAAGAAAAGTAAAGGGTACGATCCACTGGGTATACGAAGGAACTGCGGGCAAGGTAGAGTGCCGTCTGTATGAGAATATCGTAGATGAAGAGAAGGGCAAGCTGAACGAGGATGGTTCTCTGAACCTGAATCCGCACTCTCTGACGGTTCTGCCGGAGTGCTATGTAGAGCCTGCTCTGATGGAGGCAAAGGCATATGACAGCTTCCAGTTCATGCGCAATGGCTATTTCTGCGCAGACTGGAGAGATTCCAAGGAAGGCGCACCGGTATTTAACCGGATCGTGTCTCTGAAGAGCAGCTTCAAGATCAATAAGTAATCTGCGCAGGAGGATAGCGATGAAAGAAAAGCTGTATACGATTCCGGTCAACGATGCGTTTGACCGGAACTGCGAGTGCCCGATCTGTGCGATGCGTCAGGTGTTAGAGACACAGTCGGTGGAATATACGATGGGTGCCAGCTATATGGAAGACGATGTGCGGGCGGAGACCGATAAGGCCGGTTTTTGCCGCAAGCACATGGAAGATATTTATGCACAGAAAAATATGCTGGGCATGGCGCTTGTGCTGAAAACACATCTGGTAAAGACAACGAAGGATCTGGAAAAGCTGTCGGGAACACCGATGAAAGCGGCTTCCTTCTTTAAGAAAGCAGAAAAGTCGGAGCTGAATCGCTATATTGATACACTGGAAGAAAACTGCTTTATCTGCAACCGGATCAATCAGGTGTTTGATCGCTATGTGACGACAGTATTTCATCTGTATCACACGGATGAAGCATTTCGGGAAAAATATGCAAAGTCCAAGGGCTTCTGTACAAAGCACTATGGTCTGTTGATGGAGCGTGCGCCGAAGGAACTCAAGGGCGATGAGCTGAATGCGTTTGCAGCGGAGACGAGTCGTCTGTATCTGGATAATATGCATCGGATGATTGATGATCTGGAGTGGTTCATCAACAAGTTCGATTATCGCTATAAGGATGAGCCCTGGAAAAATTCCAAGGATGCTGTACCTCGTGCGATGATCAAGACGAACGGAATTCTGCCGGATGAAGATGCTCCGACGGAATAACAGAAGTTCAGAAAAATAAAAAAGCTGCCGAAAGAAGCAAAATCTTTCGGCAGCTTTTTGTATGTGGAAGCATCATTCCAGTTCTGTAAAGTGTACGTTCTCGGTGTCGTGAGGGGCACTCTCGACTTTGGTGGTGTCCTCCTCATTGGAAGGTTCCGGCTCGGTGGCTGGAATGTCTTCGATTTCTGTTTCAGAAGAGGTCTCTTCCGGCTTCTCAGCAGGAGCTTCGTTCTCAGTTTTATTGACAGTTTCTTCTGCGACGGGTGCTTCCTCCGGCTCTGGTGTCGCCTTCTCTGCAGGTACCTCGAAATCATCAAAATCATTCAGTTCCTCTAATTCCTGCAGCTCACGTTGGCGTTGGTAATACAGCACACCCAAGGCTGCGCCGCCTGCAACCATCGCTGCAGTGAACAGTTTATTCCATTTCTTACTCATGAATCTTCTCCCTTCCGGTTTTTTACTAGTTTAATACGTTTTCGGGAAAAAGAAAAGACTTGCATAAGAAGTTCGTGCACAGATGCGGAAAGTTTATATTTTTTTAACGGAATCAGAAAAAGAAAAGAGAACACTAGAAAAGAAAAGAAAATAGTATGATTTTAAGAGAAAATGCATAGAATTAGACGGTTGCAATGAAAAGGGTTTCGATATATTATATGGAACATGAGTTAGCACTCAATGAAAACGAGTGCTAATAGAACAAGGAGGAATCATCATGAAGTTAGTACCTTTAGGTGACAGAGTTGTATTAAAGCAGAACGTTGCAGAAGAAACGACCAAATCTGGTATTATTTTATCTGGTACAGCAAAAGAGAAGCCGCAGCAGGCAGAAGTAATCGCAGTAGGACCTGGCGGGGTAGTAGATGGCAAGGAAGTTACCATGCATGTAACACCTGGTATGCAGGTAATCTACTCCAAGTATGCAGGCACCGAAGTAAAGCTTGGTGAGGATGAATATATTGTAGTTCGTCAGAATGATATTCTGGCAGTAGTAGAAGACTAAAAACCGGAGGTAAACAGTTATGGCAAAGCAGATTAAATACGGAGCAGAAGCAAGAGAAGCACTGGAAGCCGGTGTAAATCAGTTAGCAAATACGGTTCGCGTAACACTGGGACCGAAAGGAAGAAACGTAGTTCTGGATAAAGCATATGGCGCACCGCTGATTACAAATGATGGTGTTACCATTGCAAAAGAGATCGAACTGGAAGATCCCTTTGAGAATATGGGCGCTCAGCTTGTAAAAGAAGTTGCGACAAAGACAAATGATGTTGCAGGTGATGGTACTACCACTGCAACCGTTCTGGCTCAGGCAATGATTCACGAAGGCGTTCGTAACCTGGCAGCAGGTGCAAACCCGATCATCCTGAGAAAGGGCATGAAGAAGGCTACCGATACCGCTGTAGAAGCAATCGCAGCTATGAGCAGCAAGGTAACCGGCAAAGAGCAGATCGCAAAGGTTGCAGCAATTTCCGCTGGTGATCCGGATGTTGGACAGATGGTTGCGGATGCAATGGAGAAGGTTTCCAACGACGGTGTTATCACCATCGAAGAGTCAAAGACCATGCGTACTGAGCTGGATCTGGTAGAAGGTATGCAGTTTGACAGAGGTTATGTATCCGCATACATGGCAACTGATATGGATAAGATGGAAGCCGTTCTGGATAATCCGTATATCCTGATTACCGATAAAAAGATTTCCAACATTCAGGAGATCCTGCCGGTTCTGGAGCAGATCGTACAGTCCGGTAAGAGTCTGCTGATTATCGCTGAGGATGTTGAGGGCGAAGCTCTGACGACTCTGATTGTCAACAAGCTGAGAGGCACGTTCAATGTTGTTGCTGTTAAGGCTCCTGGCTACGGCGACAGAAGAAAGGAAATGCTGAAGGATATCGCAATCCTGACCGGTGGCAGTGTAATTTCTTCCGAGCTGGGTCTGGAACTGAAGGACGCAACTTTGGATATGCTGGGTACTGCAAAGTCTGTTAAGGTTCAGAAGGAGGCAACCGTTATCGTTGACGGTGAGGGCGACAAGGCTGAAATCGCTGCAAGAGTAGCACAGATCCGGAATCAGATCGAGGAGACTACTTCTGACTTTGACCGTGAGAAGCTGCAGGAGAGATTGGCGAAGTTAGCAGGCGGCGTTGCCGTTATCCGTGTTGGTGCTGCTACCGAGCCTGAAATGAAGGAAGCAAAGCTGCGTATGGAGGATGCTCTGGCTGCAACAAAGGCTGCAGTAGAAGAGGGTATCATTGCAGGCGGCGGATCTGCATACATCCATGCATCCAAGGAAGTTGCAAAGTTAGCTGCAACTCTGGAAGGTGATGAGAAGACCGGTGCGAACATCATCCTGAAGGCACTGGAAGCACCTCTGTTCCATATTTCTGCAAACGCAGGTCTGGAAGGCGCTGTTATCATCAACCATGTCAGAGAGTCCGAGCCGGGTATGGGCTTTGATGCACTGAATGAGAAGTATGTAAACATGGTAGAAGCAGGTATTCTGGACCCTGCAAAGGTTACCAGAAGCGCTCTGCAGAACGCTACCAGCGTAGCATCCACACTGCTGACCACTGAATCCGTAGTTGCTACGATCAAGAAGGATGAGCCGGCTGCAGCTGCGGGCGCTGCAAACGGAATGGGAATGATGTAATCATCGGAACAGACATTCCGAACGATAGAAAACCGAGAGGTTCCATTTTGTAGTGGAGCCTCTCTTTTTTTTACTCTTTTCTTTTGCGCGCCTTGTGAAAACAGATTGTCCGTATTTGCAGGATTGATAATCCTTTAAGTATGGACAAAACTATATTTTTCGATATAATAGAAACAGAAGGGAAAAAATGTGCCCCTTTCAGTAAAAAGAGGAAGGTAGAACTTATGAATGAAGTGTACGCAGAGTGGCTCGTAAAGCGGAAAACACCCGGCTATGTTTATGCCGTGCTTCCGTTGGGGATTATTCTGGGAATCGTGTTGTTCATCGTATGTGCGATGCTTATTCCGGTTGTGGGATACATCGTTGGACTGATTCCGTTTGTGGGTCTGTACTACTGGTATGTAAACACGAAGCTGGAGTATGAATTTATCTATGTGACTGGCGAGCTGACGATCGACAAGATCATCTCTCAGAACCGCAGAAAGCGCGTTGTAGCGCTGGATATGGCGAACGTAGCGACAGTTGCAGATCTGTCCGGACATTTTCTGGATGGTCAGATGGGCAATCCGCAGATCAAGAAATACAAATACACATCCGGTGAGAAGGACCGCAAATTATTTGGTGTTTTGTACTCTGAGGGCGGCACGAGCTCCATCTATATTATTGAGCCAAATGCAAAAATCATCGAGTGCATCAAAAAGACAAATCCGCGAAAAGTTCAGATGTAAGCGGTCTTAGGTGTTGACAGGCATTGATTTTGGTGTTAAAATCGCAACCATACAAAAATTGAGTAGAGGTGGAATGATGGGTAAAATCGTAAAAGAAGGCATTACATTTGATGACGTTCTGTTGATCCCGGCTTATTCAGAGGTTACTCCGAACATGGTCAACATCCAGACCTGGCTGACGAAGAAGATTCGCCTGAATATCCCGATGATGAGTTCCGGTATGGATACTGTTACAGAGCATCGAATGGCAATCGCGATGGCACGTCAGGGTGGTATTGGTATCATTCATAAGAACATGTCGATCGAAGCGCAGGCAGATGAAGTAGACAAGGTAAAGCGTTCCGAGAATGGCGTTATCACAGATCCGTTTTATCTTTCTCCGGAGCACACGCTGAAGGATGCGAACGATCTGATGGCAAAGTTCCGCATTTCCGGTGTACCGATCACAGAGGGCAGAAAGCTGGTCGGCATCATCACAAACCGTGATCTGAAGTTCGAGGAAGATTTCTCCAAGAAGATTAAAGAGTGCATGACTTCCGAAGGCCTTGTGACCGCAAAGGAAGGCATCACCCTGGAAGAGGCAAAGAAGATCCTGGCAAAGGCAAGAGTTGAGAAGCTGCCGATCGTAGACGATGACTTCAACCTGAAGGGACTGATCACGATCAAGGATATTGAGAAGGCGATCAAGTACCCGATGTCCGCAAAGGATGATCAGGGACGTCTGCTTTGCGGTGCTGCAGTTGGTATCACTGCAAATGTTATGGATCGTGTAAAGGCTCTGGTAGATGCACATGTCGATGTCATCGTTATCGATTCCGCTCACGGTCATTCCGCAAATATTTTCCGTACATTGAGACAGATCAAGGAAGCATATCCGGATCTGCAGGTAATTGCAGGTAACGTCGCAACCGGCGAAGCTACGAGAGACCTGATCGAGGCTGGCGCAGATGCCATCAAGGTTGGTATTGGACCTGGTTCTATCTGTACCACCCGTGTGGTAGCAGGTATCGGTGTTCCACAGATCACTGCTGTTATGGATTGCTATGAAGTGGCAAAAGAGTACGGTATTCCGATCATCGCCGATGGCGGTATTAAGTTCTCCGGTGATATGACAAAGGCAATCGCAGCAGGTGCGAATGTCTGCATGATGGGCAGCATCTTTGCAGGCTGCGAGGAGAGCCCGGGAGAATACGAGCTGTTCCAGGGCAGAAAGTACAAGGTATACCGTGGTATGGGCTCTATCGCAGCGATGGAGAATGGTTCCAAGGATCGTTACTTCCAGACCGATGCGAAGAAGCTTGTTCCGGAAGGCGTTGAAGGTCGAGTTGCTTACAAGGGCAGTGTAGAAGATACGATCTTCCAGCTGCTCGGCGGTCTTCGTTCTGGTATGGGTTACTGCGGCGCTCCGGATATTGAGACTCTGAAGGAAACAGGCAGATTCGTTAAGATTTCTGCAGCATCCCTGAAGGAGAGCCATCCTCATGATATTCACATCACAAAGGAAGCTCCGAACTACAGCGTAGATCAGTAATCATGGTTTGAGCGCAGTATAGTTTTGACTCAGAAAAAGAGAGCCGGGTCGCGGTTATGCGACTCGGCTCTTCCTGACGGAAAAGGTTTATGCCTGACATCCACACTTGCACTGGAAAGAAGCACATTCGGTCTCTTCGGAACAGTGGGCTTTTCCACCGGCGATCCCGATGTGATCAGCGGTGCAGGCGTGATCCTTATTATACGTGCAGTTGCATGCTGCACAGTCTACCTGAACAGCGGGATCGGGGGAGAGGGTGGAGTTGGACATGCCGCCGTGTCGCTCGCTGAAGCTGGCACAATAAGTGCCGGATTTTGTCTCTGCCTCTGAGCCTTCCACAAGGATCGAGCCCTTGCAGCAGTAGTTGTCTAAGTTGTACTTGCAGCATTCTGCTCCGCATTTCAAAGCTACCATAGGATAATTACCTCCTTGAAATAAGTCTGTAAAAGAACCTGACTTCAGTATGTGCGGGAGTAAAAAAAATATGCAAAAAAGATAAAAAACGCTTGACATTAGGAAGATGAGATGATAGTATATATAAGGTTTCAAAACCGAGACAGGAAAGCAGAGGTTTCACTCTCACCTTGGCACATGCGGTGACCTGGGTTGATATTGGCGGTTTCAATTCGGAGAGAATCCGGAATTCGAAGATGCGTTGATGAGAGAGTGGAAGCAGATGCTGCCACTTTTTTTCGTGATCATAGAAAGTTATAAATCAGACGGTTCGCCGTCTCAGCATGAAAATGGGGGTACACGACAATTAGCGAGTTAATGATTAATGAACAGATTCGTGACAGAGAAGTTCGCCTGATTGGAGAGCATGGAGAGCAGTTGGGAATTATGTCTGCGAGAGATGCTTATAAGCTGGCTCAGGAAGCAGAGCTGGATCTGGTAAAGGTTGCTCCGACTGCAAAGCCTCCGGTTTGCAAGATCGTAGATTATGGTAAGTACCGCTACGAGCAGGCTCGCCGGGAAAAGGAAGCGAAGAAGAAGCAGAAGACCATCGAGGTCAAAGAAGTTCGGCTTTCCCCGAACATTGACACAAATGATCTGAATACAAAGCAGAACAATGCCAGAAAGTTCCTGGAAAAAGGAAATCGCGTAAAGATTTCTCTTCGTTTCCGTGGACGTGAGATGGCACATATGTCTGCAAGCAAGCACATCTTAGATGAGTTTGCAGAAGGTCTTTCCGATATTGCAGTTGTAGAAAAGCCTGCAAAGCTGGAAGGAAGAAGCCTGAGTATGATTTTAGCCGAGAAGCGGTAATAATCGCAGAAGACGGGTTAAAATAAACATTAACGACTAGGAGGATTTAGTTATGCCGAAGGTAAAGACAAAGCGCGCAGCAGCGAAGCGTTTTAAAAAGACTGGTACTGGTGAATTAAAGAGAATGAAGGCTTTCAAGAGCCACATCCTGACCAAGAAGACCACAAAGAGAAAGAGAAATCTGAGAAAGTCTACTGTAACTGACAGCACCAATACTCAGAACATGAAGAAACTCTTACCTTATCTGTAAGAAGAGACATTTGAAGGAGGAAGACGGAAATGGCAAGAATTAAAGGCGGCATGAACGCTAAGAAAAAGCATAATAGAGTATTGAAGCTGGCGAAGGGTTACAGAGGCGCTCGTTCCAAGCAGTACAGAATTGCAAAGCAGTCTGTAATGAGAGCTCTGACCTCTGCTTATGCAGGCAGAAAGCAGAAGAAGCGTCAGTTCAGACAGCTGTGGATCGCTCGTATCAACGCAGCAGCTAGAATGAACGGACTGTCTTACAGCAAGTTTATGTATGGTCTGAAGCTGGCAGGTGTTGAACTGAACCGTAAGGTTCTGTCTGACATGGCTATCAGCGATCCGGCTGGTTTCACCAAGCTGGCAGAAGTTGCAAAGTCTAAGCTTGCAGCTTAATTTGCAGAGAATGTGACCGGGGAAGTATAATGCGAAAGCATCGTACTCTCCGGTTTTTTGCATTATAAGAATTGAAAATGCGAATGGAGATAAAAATGAAGACTGGAATGGTGTTGGAGGGCGGTGCGATGCGCGGGCTGTTTACGGCGGGAGTGCTGGATATCTTTCTGGATCACGGGATACAGGTGGATGGCATCCTTGGAGTCTCCGCCGGGGCGGTGTTCGGCGTCAACTATCTGTCAAAGCAGAGAGGGCGTGTGCTGCGCTACAACAAGCGTTTTAACCAAGATAAGGATTATATGGGAGTTCGTCCACTGCTGCGAACAGGAGACATTATCAACCGAGAATATGCCTATGAGCGGGTGCCGGAGCAGCTGGATGTATTTGATTGGAAGACATTTCGAGAATCGGGTGTTCCGTTTTACGCCGGGGTCACGAATCTGGATACCGGAAAGCCGGATTATTTTCAGGTGAAGGATGTGGCGGAGCAGATGGACATTCTGCGGGCATCCGCGTCGATGCCGTTTGTGACGAAGCCGGTACAGATCGGAAATGGCCGCTATCTTGATGGAGGCGTGTCGGACAGCGTCCCTTATCAGAAAATGTTTGAAATGGGCTATGATCGCCTGATTCTGGTGTTGACACGGGATGGTAATTATGAGAAAAAGCCGCTGCCGGAGCGTCTGGTACGGATGGCATATCGACATTATCCGGGATTTCGGGATGATCTGCTGTATCGTCATGAGGCGTATAATCGGTGCATGAAAGAGATCAGAGAGCTGGAAAAGACGGGACGTGTGTTTGTGATTCGCCCGGCAGTTCCGGTGGAGGTAAAGAAATTAGAACGAGATCCGGAAAAACTGCAGGGAGTCTATGATCTGGGAATCGCAGCTGCGACAGAGCAGATGGATGCGCTGAAGCGGTGGCTGAAAGAAATATAAGAGGAAAGAATGAAAGCGTGCGGAGCGCTTTTTGCTTTATAGGAAATTGCGTCGCATTTCCTATAAAGTAAAGAAAAACCCTGTCATACGATGTATGACAGGGTTTTTAGCTCCCCGAGTAGGGCTCGAACCTACAACATCACGGTTAACAGCCGTGCGCTCTACCATTGAGCTATCGAGGAATCTCAACTACAAGAACATATTATAGCGATGATTTCTCGAAATGTCAAGAGCAAATTCGAAAAAAATGAAATTATTTGCGAGAGGCTTCTTTGTGGGCGGTCTGCTTGCGATTGTATAAGAAAGTGCCGAAGGAAGCAAGGATGATCAGTCCATAGCCGATAAAGCTATATACATCCGGGATCTCTCTGAACAGGAAGAAGCCAAGCAGTGTTGCGAAGAGGATCTGGGAGTAGTCGAAAATTGAGATCTTTCCGGCGGGGGCGTAGGTATATGCGGCTGTGATGGAAAACTGTCCGCCTGCAGCAAAGAGGCCTGCCATCAGAAGGGTTATGAGCTGCTTAGCACTCATAGGCTCAAAATGAATGATCAGCCACGGGACAACAGCGAGGCAAGAAAACAGGGAAAAGTAAAAGACGATGACAGGACCCTTGACACCGTGGGTTCCGAGGATTCGCACCATCGTGTAGGCAATACCGGCGACGAAACCGCCGCACACACCAATCAATGCAGGTGCGAGAGAGGCATTCTGAAAACCGGGCTTTACAACGAACAGGCAGCCGAGAAATGCGAGGACCACGCAGCCGGCTTGCGTCAGGCTGATCTTTTCTTTTAATAATAAGAAGGAAAAGATGATCGCAAAGAACGGCGACAGCTTGTTCAGAATTGAGGCATCTGCCACAAGCAGGTGATCGATAGCGTAGAAATTACATAAGATGCCGAGCGTTCCGAAAGCACAGCGCAGGAAAAGAATTCTCCGGTGTTTCTTTTCGACTTTGGGCACGGTGTGATTTTTGAATAAAATGACAGCGGCAAAAATCGCGGCGACAAAATTGCGGAAAAAGCTCTTTTCAATGGACGGCAGATTTCCTGCCAGACGAACACAGACGTTCATGCAGGCAAAGAAAAATGCGGACAAGATGATCATGAGCATTCCTTTTGCATAGTTTTCCTGTTTCATGATTTCTCCATTCTGCCACGATACAGAGTTTGCAGCCGTGGCGGTTGTTTGTGAGTAACGGAATGCAGCTTTGTCAGATCTTTTCTGATAAAACAAAAACGGAGAAACGATGTCTCGCTTCTCCGTTTTGTGATAGCCCGTAGGGGAATCGAACCCCTGTTTCCGCCGTGAGAGGGCGGCGTCTTAACCGCTTGACCAACGAGCCGAACAAGATATATTTTACAACAAGAAAAACAATTTGTCAACAGGAAATTTGAAAAAGAATTGGTTTCCAAAAAGAAAGAACTTAGGTATAATAGACTCATGTTTTGATTTGAGGGGGAGTAAAGAAGAATGAAAGAAAAGACACAAAACGAGCGGGATGGATTCCGGAGCCGGACAGGATTCGTGCTGGCATGTATCGGATCAGCCGTGGGAATGGGCAACATCTGGAGATTTCCGTATATGGTATCCAAATGGGGTGGTATGACGTTTATTTTGCCATATGTTTTGTTTGTGGTACTGATTGGTTCTACCGGTGTGATCGAGGAGATGGCATTGGGACGCGCGGCAAAGGGCGGACCGATCCGAGCGTTTGGAGTCTGCACGGAGACACGATGCGGCAGGAAGAAACCGGGAGAACTTATTGGGCTGCTTCCGGTGCTTGGCTCACTGGCGCTGGCGATTGGCTATACGGTTGTTGTCGGCTGGATTTTTAAGTATACGTTTTGGGCATTGACCGGACAGCTGGCGGCAATGGGACAGGACATGGGCGCGATTGGCGGACTGTTTGACGGGACAGCGAGTGCATTTGGCAACAATGGCTGGCTGGCTGTGGCGATGATTGCGACAGCTGTGATTATGGGACTTGGCGTGGCAGGCGGAATTGAGCGGACGAACAAGATTATGATGCCGCTGCTGTTTGTTTTATTTCTCGGACTTGGAATTTATATTTTTACACTTCCGGGAGCGAAGGATGGTTATCGCTATATTTTCGCGATTGATCCCAGGGGGCTGGCAGATATCCGCGTGTGGATCTATGCGTTTGGACAGGCATTTTTCTCTCTCTCCATCGCAGGAAATGGCACGGTGATTTACGGTTCTTATCTGAGTGATTCGGAGGATCTGGTGAAGTCCGCGAGAAATGTGGCGGTATTTGACACGTTGGCGGCGCTGTTGGCAGCATTTGTGATTATTCCCTGTATGGCGGCGGACGGCGCGGAGCTGTCCTCCGGCGGACCGGGACTGATGTTTATCTACTTATTAAATGTGTTTAATGGAATGCCCGGCGGCAAGATCGTGGGAATGATTTTCTATGTGTGCGTGTTGTTTGCTGGAATGAGTTCTCTTGTGAATTTGTTCGAAGCGCCGGTTGCAACGCTGCAGGAGCGTTTGGGGCTGGGGAGAGTCCCGGCGGTTGCCATCATCGCAGCCATCGGCGGTGGCGCGGCGCTTCTGATTCAGGGCATTGTTTCCGGTTGGATGGATGCGGTGTCGATTTATATTTGTCCGCTGGGCGCAATGCTGGCAGCAGTTTTCTTTTTCTGGGTGGCCGGAAAGGAGTTTGCGCTGGAAGCGGTAAATCGTGGCAGAGACAAGAAAATTGGCGGATGGTTTTATCCTCTTGGAAAATATGTATTGGTGGCACTGGCGTTGCTTGCGCTGATTGCAGGAGCAATGCTTGGCGGAATCGGTTGAGAAAGAAGGAGCGGAGCGTTCTCGTGTGGAGAGCGCTCCGTATTTTTACTTTATCGGAAATTGCGTCGCGTTTCCTATAAAGCAAAAAGCGCTCCGCGTGGATGCGCGCTCGCGCGAAGAAGAAATATGTCGCAAGCGACCGCGCTCGGCGCGAGAATGTGCCAAGGCACATTCTTTTTTAAGATAGCATTTGGATATAACAAAAAAGGAATGCATCCATGATGCATTCCTTTTGATAGCCCGTAGGGGAATCGAACCCCTGTTTCCGCCGTGAGAGGGCGGCGTCTTAACCGCTTGACCAACGAGCCAAAATATGATCGAGGCGACAGGATTTGAACCTGCGACCTCTGCGTCCCGAACGCAGCGCTCTACCAAACTGAGCCACGCCTCGATATTTCTTATCGCGATTTGTTTTCTCTCTCGCGACCTCAGATATAGTACCATACCTTTTTGAAGAATGCAAGCACTTTTTTTGAATTTTTTTGAAAAAATTTAAAATATGCGAAAAAGAACGAAAAGTCGTGCTTTTTACAGCCTGTTCTGCGAAAAGGAGTCGTTGACAAAACATATGTTCGGATGCTATACTGGAAAAGCTTTGACAGATAGCACATTTTGAGCTATGATGAAAAGCTGTCGGAGAATTTTGCAGTGCAGGATTCTCTTTTACAAGAAAAGATTCTATTTATTTATATAGTAGAAAGTGGAGATGGATTTATGGCAACAACCTATGATGCGTCCAGCATTACCGTGCTGGAGGGACTGGAAGCGGTTCGAAAGAGACCGGGTATGTATATCGGAGGCGTTACGACTTCCGGATTGAATCATCTGGTATATGAGATTGTAGATAATGCGGTGGATGAGCATCTGGCTGGATTCTGCACCCATATTTCCGTGACGTTGGAGGAGGATGGCAGTGTGACTGTCCGGGATAACGGACGAGGCATCCCGATTGACCGTCATAAGCTGGGGATTTCTGCGGAGCGTGTTGTATTCACGACGCTGCATGCCGGCGGTAAGTTTGATAATAACGCATATAAGACCAGCGGTGGTCTGCACGGCGTTGGTTCTTCGGTTGTAAATGCGCTGTCGGAGTGGCTGGAGGTTCGGGTATTCAAGGATGGGAAGATTGCCTATGACCGCTACGAACAGGGCAAACCTACAGTAACGCTCAAAAACGGTCTGCTCCCGAAGGTAGGGAAGACCGATGAGACTGGTACGGAAATCCGGTTTAAGCCGGATGGAGAGATCTTCGAGAAGACTTGGTTTACGGCAGCATCCATCCGCAGCCGTCTGCATGAGACGACCTACCTGAATCCGGGACTGACGATCGAGTTTCATAACCATCGAAACGGCGAGGAGCGAGAGGACACAATCTTTCATGAGACGGACGGTATCTCCGCTTATATCCGGGAGCTGAACAAAGGAAAGAACGCGATCCACGATGTGATCAATGTCCGGGGAAAGAGCGAGGACATTGAAGTGGAGCTGGGGATTCAGTTTGTGGACACCTTCGAGGAGAAGATTCTCGGTTACTGTAATAATATCTATACATCCGAGGGCGGTACACATCTGACTGGCTTTAAGACTCGTTTTACCGGCATTATCAACAGCTATGCCAGGGAGCTGGGCATCTTAAAAGAAAAGGATTCCAACTTCACCGGCGCGGATACCCGATGTGGTATGACAGCAATCGTGGTGGTCAAGCACCGGGATCCGGTATTTGAGGGACAGACAAAGACGAAGCTTGGCAGCGCCGATGCAGCGAGGGCAGTTGCGGCTGTGACTGGTGAGCAGTTAGAACTGTTCTTTGATAAGAATTTGGAGATCTTGAAAAATATTATTGCCTGTGCAGAGAAGTCGGCGAAGATCCGCCGCGCGGAGGAGAAAGCGAAGTCGAACCTGCTGACGAAGAGCAAGTTTTCCTTCGATGGAAATGGAAAGCTGGCGAACTGCGAGAGCCGCGATGCTTCGAAGTGCGAGATCTTCATCGTCGAGGGTGATTCCGCAGGCGGCTCCGCAAAGACGGCGAGAGATCGAAAGTATCAGGCGATCCTGCCGATCCGAGGCAAAATTTTGAATGTTGAGAAAGCCAGCATGGATAAGGTTCTGGCAAACGCCGAGATCAAGACGATGATTCAGGCGTTTGGCTGCGGCTTTTCCGAGGGCTATGGAAATGACTTTGATATTACAAAGCTTCGCTATGACAAGATCATCATTATGGCGGATGCCGATGTGGATGGTGCGCATATCAGCACGCTGCTTCTGACATTCTTCTATCGGTTCATGCCGGAGCTGATCTCGGAGGGACATGTGTACATTGCGATGCCGCCGCTGTATCAGGCAGTGCCCTCCAGAGGAAAGGGCGAGTATCTGTACGATGATCTGGCACTGGAGCGCTACCGTAAGACCCATAAGAACTTTACGCTGCAGCGCTACAAAGGTCTTGGTGAGATGGATGCAACCCAGCTTTGGGAGACAACGATGGATCCGGAGAATCGTGTGATGAAGCGGGTCAGCATTGAGGACATGTATATGGCAAATGAGATGACGGAGACGCTGATGGGCAGCAATGTTGATCCGAGACGTGTGTTTATCCATTCTCATGCAAACGAAGCGGAACTGGATGTGTAAGGAGAGAAAAAAGTGGCAGAAAAGATTATTAGTACAGAATTTTCATCGGAGATGCAGCAGTCATACATCAACTATGCGATGTCTGTCATCACGGCGCGTGCGGTTCCCGATGTGCGGGATGGTCTGAAGCCGGTTCAGCGAAGAGTGCTGTATGCGATGAATGAGCTGGGATTGAATGCGGACAAGCCGCACAGAAAATCCGCCCGTATCGTCGGTGATGCGATGGGTAAGTATCATCCCCACGGAGATTCTTCTATTTATGAAGCGCTGGTTGTCATGTCACAGGATTTCAAGAAGGGTATGGCACTGGTAGATGGTCACGGAAACTTCGGTTCCATCGAGGGAGATGGCGCGGCAGCGATGCGATACACCGAAGCCCGCCTGAAGAAGTTTACTCAGGATGTTTATCTGGCAGACCTGGATAAAAATGTTGTAGACTTTGTTCCGAACTTTGATGAGACGGAGAAAGAGCCGGAGGTGCTGCCGGTGCGTGTACCGAATGTGCTGGTGAATGGCGCAGATGGTATTGCAGTCGGTATGACGACGGCGATTCCACCCCACAACCTGCGGGAGGTGATCGACTGTGTGAATCACCTGATCGACCACCCGGAGGCAGATACGGCAGAGCTGATGCAGTATTTGTCCGGACCGGATTTTCCCACCGGCGGTGCGGTAATCAATCAGAAGGAGCTGTTGTCCATCTATGAGACAGGCAAGGGAAAGATTCGACTGAGAGGAAAGGCAGAGATCATTCCGGCTAAGAGAAAGTCCGACAAAGACCAGATCGTGATTACAGAGATTCCCTATACGATGATCGGTGCGAACATCGGAAAGTTTTTGTCCGATGTGGCGGATCTGGCGGACAGCAAGAAGCTGCCGGATATCGTGGATATTTCCAATCAGTCCTCCAAAGAGGGCATTCGGATCGTGCTGGATCTGAAAAAAGGTGCGGATCCGGAGCGGACGCTGCAGGGCCTATATAAGAAAACGAAGTTAGAAGATACCTTCGGTGTTAATATGTTGGTCATCGCGAATGGCAAACCGGAAATTTTGGGATTGAAGCAGATCCTGGAGCATCACATTCAGTTCCAGATCGAGCTGAATACGAGAAAGTATCGGACTCTGCTGGCAAAAGAGCAGGACAAAAAAGAAGTACAGGAAGGCTTGATTCGGGCGGTGGATCTCATTGACCTGATTATCGAGATCATCCGCGGCAGCAAGGATCTGAAAACAGCCCGCGAGTGCCTGATCCACGGAACGACAGAAAACATTCGCTTCCGGTTTCCGGAGTCCAAGAAGCAGGCAGCTTCGCTGCACTTTACAGAGCGTCAGGCGACAGCAATTCTGGAACTGCGCCTGTCAAAGCTGATCGGTCTGGAGATTTTGGCATTGCAGAAGGAATATGAGGACACGAAGAAGAAGATTGCTCTGTATGAAAAAATCCTGGGAAGCAAGCGCGCGATGATGAACACAATTCAGACAGATTTGCGCAAAATCCGCGAGGAGTACGGTGTTCCCCGCAGAACTGAGATTGGGGATGTGGAAGAGGCAGTCTTCGAGGAAGCACTGCCGGAGGAGATTCCGGTAGTATTTACGATGAACCGTTTTGGTTATGTGCGCCTGTTTGATGAATCAGTCTTTCGCAAGAACGAGGAGGCAATCCGGGAGGACAGCAGATGCTGTATCTTCTGTAAGAACACCTCGCAGATTCTGGCATTTACGAAGGAGGGCGTGCTGCATGCGGTTCGTCTGAACCGAATGCCGGTGAGCCGACCGAAGGACAAGGGCGTTCCCTTTGACAATCTGTGTAACTACGACAGCTCGAAAGAGACGCTGCTGTTCGTCAGCGAACGGATTGAGCTGTTGGGCAAGAAACTGCTGTTTGTCACAGAGCGCGGCATGATCAAGGTGGTGGATGCATCGGAGTTTATCACTTCGAAAAAGACTGTCAATTCCACAAAGCTGTCCGAGGGAGACGCTTTGATGGATGTACAGGTAGTTGAGAAGAAACAGATCGTGCTCGTCACCGACCAGAAGCGGTATCTGCGATTCCAGATCAGCGATATCTCAGAGATGAAGAAAACATCCGTAGGTGTCCGCAGTATGAAGTTAGATGAGGACGAGAAAATCGCTCTGGCATTCCAGATGGATCCGAAGGAAGAACGTACCGTAAAGATTCAGAACAAAAAGTATAATTTCACGAATACGAGGCTGAAACGACGGGATGCAAAGCCGGAATTGCTGTAAAAGTAAGAAAAAAGGCGAGAAAAAGCAAGAAAAACGGGAAAAATGTGCCGGAAAAGTCTTGCACTTTGAAAAAATGCGTGCTATACTAACGTAGAATGATAAAGTAACTGGTGGAAGAGTGGACGAAAGTCCACTCTTTCGTTTTGGAAACGGAACACATACCAAAACCGCGATGGAGGAAAGAATGACAAGACGAGAAGAGTATGAGCAGCGTACAGAAGCACTGCTGCAGCCGATTCTGGACGCGCACCGCTTTGAACTGGTGGACGTAGAATATGTGAAGGAGGCAGGCTCCTGGTATCTGCGTGCTTACGTTGACAAAGAAGGCGGCATTACTGTAGATGATTGCGAGATCGTCAGCAGAGCACTTGGAGATCTTCTGGATGAACAGGATTTCATCGAAGACAGCTACATTCTGGAGGTGAGTTCCCCCGGACTTGGCAGACCGCTGAAGAAAGAACGGGATTATATCCGCAGCGTTGGCAAGGATGTTGAGATTCGCCTGTACCGTCCGGTAGACAAGAGCAAGGAGTGGGAAGGTGAGTTAAAGAGCTGGGATGCAGACACTGTTACCATTCTGGTGGACGGAGAGACCGAGAAAACATTTGAGCGGAGTGCGATTGCACTGATCCGTCTGGCATTTGATTTTTAAGAAACAAAATGTCTGAAAGGACAAGGAGGATAAGAAGGCTATGAATCGTGAGCTGTTAGAAGCATTGACCGTACTGGAGAAGGAAAAAGGAATCAGCAGAGAAGTTCTGCTGGAGGCAATCGAGAATTCTCTGCTGACGGCATGTAAGAATCACTTTGGAAAAGCAGATAATGTGCATGTAAACATCGATCATGACACCTGCGATTTTGAAGTTTATGCAGAAAAAGAAGTGGTAGAGAACGTAGAAGATCCGCTGCTGCAGATTTCTCTGGAGCAGGCGAGAGCACTGGACCGCAAGGCGCAGCTTGGAGATACCGTACATGTGCGTATCGAGTCCAAGGAGTTTGGCCGTATCGCAACTGGTAACGCAAAGAACGTCATCCTGCAGAAGATCCGTGAGGAAGAGCGCAAGTCTCTGTATAACGAGTATTTTGAGAAAGAGCATGATGTTGTGACCGGTATCGTACAGAGATATTTCGGCAAGAATATCAGCATCAACCTGGGTAAGATCGATGCAACTCTGAGCGAGAACGAGCAGGTAAAGGGCGAAGTATTCCATCCCACAGAGCGTGTAAAGGTTTACGTTCTGGAAGTGAAGGACACCACAAAGGGTCCCCGCATCCAGGTGTCCAGAACCCATCCGGAGCTGGTAAAGCGTCTGTTTGAGGCAGAGGTTGCCGAAGTTCGTGACGGTACGGTAGAAATCAAGGCAATCAGCCGTGAGGCAGGTTCCAGAACAAAGATCGCTGTTTGGGCAAATGATCCGAACGTAGATGCAGTCGGCGCTTGTGTCGGTGTCAATGGTGCCCGTGTCAACGCAGTTGTAGAAGAGCTGCGGGGTGAGAAGATCGATATCATCAGCTGGAATGACAACCCGGCTCTGCTGATTGAGAATGCACTGAGTCCTGCAAAGGTAATCGCAGTATGGGCAGACGAGGATGAGAAGGCTGCACAGGTTATCGTTCCGGATTATCAGTTGTCTCTGGCAATTGGTAAGGAAGGCCAGAACGCAAGACTGGCAGCAAGACTGACCGGTTACAAGATCGACATCAAGAGCGAGAGCCAGGCAAGAGAGCTGGGCTACTTCGACGAGATGGAGTTTGAGGGTGAGTACGAAGGCTACGGCGAGTACGAAGAAGGCGAAGGACAGGAAGAAGCAGAAACAGAAGAAGCTGGAGCAGCAGAGAAATCTGCAGAAGAGACAGCAGAAACTGCAGAGAGCGTAGTAGCAGTAGAAGAAACTGCAGGTGAAGAAGCATAATCCTTCCGCACAAAACATAAATCGAGGTGTATGTTTTTGAACACAGGAAAGAAAATTCCAATGCGGCAGTGCATCGGCTGTGGTGAAATGAAGCCGAAAAAAGAATTGATCCGGATTCTGCGGACGACAGAAGGCGAGCTTCTGGTGGATGCGACCGGAAAGAAAAACGGAAGAGGCGCTTATCTGTGCAATTCGATGGAGTGTCTGGAAAAGGCATGCAAGAAAAAAGGTCTGGAACGGGCTTTTCAGATGGCGGTTCCGGCAGAAGTATATGAAGCGCTGAAAAGGGGGCTGGAACAGATTGGCGAATCAAGATAAGGTTTTGTCGATGCTTGGTCTGGCTGCCAGAGCCAGAGGCGTAGCGGACGGCGGCTTTTCGGTAGAAAAGGCGATTAAAAGCGGAAAAGCGGCGCTGGTGATCCTGGCAGGAGATGCGTCTGATAATTCGAGAAAAGAGTTCGTAAATATGTGTTCGTATTACAGGACACCGATTTATCAGTATAGCAGCAAAGAAGAGCTGGGGCATTCGATTGGTAAAGAACTTCGTTCGGTAGTGGCTGTGCTGGACGTCGGAATTGCAAAGGCCATCAAAGAACGATTAAAGGAAATGGAACAGACGGAGGCAGTTGAATGGCAAAAATAAAAGTACATGAGCTCGCAAAAGAATTAAACGTAAGCAGCAAAGATGTGCTGGAAGTATTACGAAAGGGAAATGTTGAAGTTTCCAATCACATGTCCGCAGTGCCGGAAGAAGCACTGGATATGGTAAGAAAGAACTTTAAGCAGGCAGCACCTGCGAAGAATACAGAGGCAAAGTCAGCCGAGGCACCGAAGGCGGCTGAGGCAGCTGCAGAAAATCATGCAGACTCTGCAGAAGCAAAGAAGAAGAGACCCGCATTTGTATTTCGTCCTCAGAACAGCGCCGAAAAGAATTTTGGTGGAAAGAACGGAAACAGCGGAAAGCATGGAAACGGCGGTAACAACAACCGCGGTAATTTTGCAGGAAAGGCTCCTGCAAGACCTGCAAAGGAAGAGACAAAGGCAGCACCTGTAAAGGAAGCTCCGAAGGCAGCAGAACCTGCAAAGGCAGCACCCGCAGCAAAGCCTGCTGAACCGGCGAAGGCACCGGAGAGAAGAGTCATCACTGCAGCAGAAGCGATCGCAGCAGCGAGACTGGCAAGAGAGCAGCGCGAAAAAGAAGCTGAGATCAAGCGTGCAGAAGCAGAAAAGGCAGCAGAGGAGTTCCGCCAGGCAGAGGCAAAGCGCCAGGAAGAAGCTGCAAAGGCAGCAGAACAGCGTGCTGCAGTCCGCAAGGAACAGCAGAGAAATAATAACAACGGACAGAACCGCGGCAATGGCAATTTCCAGAGAAGAGACGGCGGAAATGGCAATGGCAGCTTCCAGAGAAGAGACGGCGGAAATGGCGGACAGAACCGCGGCAGTGGCAATTTCCAGAGAAGAGATGGCGGAAATGGCAATGGCAGCTTCCAGAGAAGAGACGGTGGAAACAGCAATGGCAATTTCCAGAGAAGAGACGGCGGAAATGGCAATGGCAACTTCCAGAGAAGAGATGGCGGCAACGGAAACGGTGGTTTCCAGAACCGTGGCAATGGCGGTCAGAATCGTGGCAACGGAAACGGCAGTTTCCAGAATCGCGGCAATGGCGCAGCTCGCGGCGGTGAGAGCCTGACTCCTATCAATTCCAAGAATACCGATAGCCGTGGAAGCAAGATCGCAAACAAGAAGCGTGATAAAGATAAGCAGATGTTTGAGAACGGCTCCAGACATCAGGAGAATACCCGCAATCTGGGTAAGACTAAGCCTGCGAAGAAGCCTGAGGCTCCGGCACCTGTAAAGAAGGAAGAAGACGAGATCCGTACTCTGATCCTGCCGGATGTACTGACACTGAAGGAGCTGGCTGACAAGATGAAGGTACAGCCCGCTGCGATCGTAAAGCAGATGTTCTTGAAGGGCGAGATGATGACCATCAACTCCGAGCTGACATTCGACAAGGCAGAAGAAATTGCGATGGAGTACAACTGCATCTGTGAGCACGAAGTAAAGGTAGATGTGATCGCAGAGCTGTTAAAGGATACGGAAGATCCGGAAGATACCTTAGTAACAAGACCTCCGGTTGTCTGCGTTATGGGTCACGTTGACCATGGTAAGACCTCCCTGCTGGATGCAATCCGTCAGACACATGTAACGGATCGTGAGGCAGGCGGTATCACCCAGCACATTGGTGCTTATGTGGTTACCTGCAATGGTCAGAAGATCACATTCTTAGATACTCCTGGTCATGAGGCATTCACCGCAATGCGTATGCGTGGCGCACAGTCTACCGATATCGCAATTCTGGTTGTTGCAGCAGATGACGGTGTAATGCCGCAGACCATCGAGGCAATCAGCCATGCAAAGGCAGCTGGTGTTGAGATCATCGTTGCCATCAACAAGATCGATAAGCCCGGCGCAAACATCGATAATGTCAAGAAGGAGCTGTCCGAACAGGGACTGATTCCGGAGGACTGGGGCGGAAGCACCATCTGTGTACCGGTATCCGCTCATACAAAAGAAGGTATCGACACATTGCTTGAGATGGTTCTGCTGACCGCAGAAGTCAAGGAACTGAAAGCAAATCCGAACCGTCTGGCACGAGGCATCGTTATCGAGGCTGAGCTGGATAAGGGTCGTGGTCCGGTTGCAACTGTTCTGATCCAGAAGGGTACTCTGCATGTAGGTGATACCATCGCAGCAGGCTCCTGCCATGGTAAGGTCCGTGCGATGATCGACGACAATGGCCGTCGTGTCAAGGAAGCAACTCCTTCCACTCCGGTTGAAATCCTTGGTCTGAATGACGTTCCGGGTGCAGGTGAGATCTTTGTTCAGACTGCAAACGATAAGGAAGCCCGCAGCTTCGCTGAGACCTTCATCAAGGAAGGCCGTGAGAGAATGCTGGAGGAGACAAAGTCCAAGCTGACCTTAGATGGTCTGTTCTCTCAGATCCAGGCAGGTAATGTCAAGGAACTGAACCTGATCGTAAAGGCAGATGTACAGGGTTCTGTAGAGGCAGTAAAGCAGTCTCTGACCAAGCTGTCCAATGAGGAAGTTGTCGTTAAGGTAATTCATGGCGGTGTTGGTGCAATCAACGAGTCTGATGTTTCTCTGGCATCTGCATCCAACGCAATCATCATCGGCTTCAATGTTCGTCCGGATGTGACTGCAAAGGTGATCGCAGACAGAGAGAACGTAGATGTTCGTCTGTATCGCGTCATCTATCAGGCAATCGAGGATGTGGAAGCTGCCATGAAGGGTATGTTAGACCCGGTATACGAGGAGAAGGTAATCGGTCACGCAGTTGTCCGCCAGATCTTCAAGGCATCCGGTGTCGGCAATATCGCAGGTTCTTATGTAACCGACGGTATGTTCCAGCGTGGATGCTCTGTCCGCATCACAAGAGAGGGCGAGCAGATCTACGAAGGACTGTTAGCTTCCCTGAAGCGTTTCAAGGATGACGTAAAGGAAGTAAAAGAAGGCTACGAGTGTGGTCTTGTATTTGATAAGTTTAATGATATCAAGGAAGAGGATGTCGTGGAAGCATATACCATGGTTGAGGTCCCCCGATAAGGTGATATCCGAGTGTACAAAAGGCGCTGATCCAAGGGGGAAAGGCGCCTTTTGCCTTACAGGGTGTTTCCTGCCTTGATTTGTTTAGAAATGAGGAAAAAATGAGAAAAAACAGTGTAAAGAATGTCCGCATCAATGCGGAAGTACAGAAAGAATTGAGCAACATCATCCGCAGCGGGATCAAGGATCCCCGCGTATCTCCGTGGACAAGCGTTGTGGCAGTAGAAGTTGCACCGGACCTGAAGACCTGCAAGGCGTACATCAGTGTCCTGGGCAATGAAGCAGCAGTAGAAGATACGATCGCAGGCTTAAAAAGCGCCTCTGCTTATATCCGCAGACAGTTGGCTGCATCTGTCAACCTGAGAAACACACCGGAGATCCACTTCATCGCGGATCAGTCTATTGAGTACGGTGTTCGTATGTCTCACCTGATTGATGAGGTGACACAGCATGATTCCGCACAGGAAGAAGAGGGTGAAGAGGATGGAGCTGAAGAGATTTGAGGATCTGTTCACAGCAGAAGAGAGAGACTGGGCGCATGCGGTGATCGGAATCATCGGACATGTTCGTCCGGACGGTGACTGTGCCGGTTCCTGTCTCGGTCTGATGCATTATCTAAAGAAGCGCCTGCCGGAAGCGCAGGTTCAAGCATATCTGGACCCGATTTCTCCGAAGTTTCGGCTGCTGCCGGGACTGACGGAAGCGTTGGAAGCGAAGGTTCCTGCACATGTGGATGTGCTCTTTGTGCTGGACTGCTCGGATACGGGCAGGATCGGCGCAGGAGCAGAGCTGCTTGCCCACAGTGATGTGGTGATCTGTTTGGATCATCACATCAGCAATACCGGATTCGGGGATTGGCAGAATATTTTGCCGGATGCCAGTTCGACAGCAGAAGTTTTATATGGTATGATGGAAAAAGAGGCAATCGAGCTGGATACTGCGACTTGCCTGTACACCGGTCTGATTCACGATACCGGTGTGTTCCGCCACTCCTGCACCGGAAAGGCGACGATGGAAGCGGCGGGTTATCTGATGTCACTGGGTGTTCCGTTTACAAAGTTGATCAACGAGACGTTTTATCAGAAGACTTATGCGGAAAATCGCGGTCTCGGCGCTGTCTTAAAAGATGCAAGGCGCTATGCGGATGACCGTGTGATCGTTGGAATCGCTGACCAGAAGCTGCAGGCGGAGTATGGCTTAACGCCGTTAAATCTGGATGGCATCGTAGATCAGCTGAATCTGACCGAGGGTGTGGATTGCACCGTCTTTTTATATGAGACGGCGCCGGGCGTGTTCAAGGCGAGCATCCGCACCGGAGAGGCAGCGGCGGCAAATGTCATTGCTGACGCATTTGGCGGCGGTGGACATGCGAGAGCAGCCGGATGCAGTCTGGAAATGGACGCAGAGGAAGCGGTGAAATTGCTTCTGGCGGAGATCGAAAAACAGTTGTAAAACAAAATGGGAGTTTTTTTGGATGGATGGAATTTTAAATGTATACAAAGAGCAGGGCTTTACTTCTTTTGATGTGGTTGCAAAGCTGCGCGGCATTTGTCATACACGAAAAATCGGACATACAGGTACCTTGGACCCGGCAGCGGAAGGGGTGCTGCCGGTGTGCATCGGCAAGGCGACTGGCCTGTGCGAGTACCTGACAGAGAAAACAAAAGCATACGAGACAGTCATGCTTCTTGGCAGAACGACAGATACCCAGGATACGACGGGGACTGTGCTGGAAGAGCGGGAAGTGACTTCGGATGAGGAGGCGGTACGGCAGGCGATTTTGGCTTTTGTCGGAACATATGACCAGATTCCGCCGATGTATTCCGCAAAAAAGATCGACGGCAAAAAGCTGTACGAGCTGGCCAGAGAGGGCAAGGAAGTTGTCCGCAAGCCGGTGTCGGTCACATTGTCAGATATCGAGATTCTGGAGATGGATCTGCCTCGTGTGCGCTTTCGCGTGACCTGTTCCAAGGGAACTTATATCCGCACTCTGTGCGCAGATATCGGAGAAAAGCTTGGCTGCGGCGCGTGTATGGAGCAGCTGCTGCGCATTCGTTCCGGTGCATTTACGTTGGAGACTGCGCTGCGTCTGTCGGAGATTCAAAAACTGGCAGATGAAGATCGACTGGAGGAAGTTCTGATTCCATTGGAGGACAGCTTCAAAGAACTGCCGGTTTATCGGATCGCACCGCAGGGAGACAAGCGCCTGATGAATGGAAATCCACTGCGTCTGCAGGATGTGGAGGGCATGGATCCGCATATGACAGGACGGTTTCGGATTCACAGTCTGGAGGATGTTTTTATTGGCATCTATCAGTGGAAAGAAGATGCGCAGATGTTTTGGCCGGAAAAGCTGTTTTTGAGAAAATAAAACGGGAAAGCGAACGGGGGATGTTATGATTTACCTGACTGGCAGAAAAGAGTTTGAAATAAAACCTGGAAAAAATGCAGTGACGCTTGGCAAGTTTGACGGGATACACCGCGGACATCAAAAGCTGATGCAGACACTTCTGCGCCTGAAAGAGCAGGGGGATTCTGCGGGTGTTTTTACGTTTGATTTTCATGCACTCTCGATGCTTAAGCATCGAAAAGTCCGCCAGCTGATGACCGGACAGGAGCGGGAGACATTTCTGGAGAATCTGGGAATCGACTGGATGGTGGAGTACCCGTTTGATGAAGAGATGATGGAGACGGAGCCGGAAGCTTTTATCCGGGATACGTTAGTTGGAAAGCTGCATGCAAAGGATGTGGTAGTCGGAGAGGACTATCGTTTCGGAAAGAACCGCAGAGGGGATTGCGGGATGCTAAAGCAGTATGCAGAACAGTATGGTTATCAGGTACATGTTCTGGAAAAAGAAAAAGACGAGACGGGAAGAGAGATCAGCAGCACATACATTCGGGAAGAGCTGGAGCAGGGACACATGGAAAAAGTGCGGGAACTGCTGGGATACCCTTACGAGATCCACGGAACGGTGCAGCATGGGCTTGGCCTTGCAAAAAATCTCGGATTCCCGACGATGAATCAGATTCCGGAGGAAGAAAAGTTGCTTCCGCCCTATGGTGTCTATATTGTGCGGGCACAGGTGGACGGCATCTGGTATAACGGAATCACAAACATAGGAAAAAAACCGACGGTGCATAAGCAGGACAGACCGTGGGTTGAGACGTATCTCTGGGATTATACCGGAGATGCATATGGAAAAGAAGTAACGGTTGCAATTTACCGGTTCTGCCGTCCGGAACGTGTTTTTTCAGGCATTGAGGAGCTGAAGGAACAGATGAGCCGGGATGTCAGAACCGGACAGAGCTATTTTGAATAGGAGAAAATATGAAAAAGCTGAGCAAGATGACAGCAGGACTTTTGGCGGCAGCGCTGATGGCTTCGGGAATCGTCACATTTGCAGCTCCGGCGGCGGTGCGGATCGAAGAACTCTCGGAAATCACCGTACCGGCATCTCCGGTGGAGGCAGTGAAAATGCTGCGGGAGATGGAGGAACAGAAACAATCCGAGCAGAAGAGCGCAGAGGAGGCGCCGGAGCATGATGTTCCGGAGGAAGAGCCGGAAAAAGTCGATCCGAGAACAGCAGTGCTGGATGCCTACGAAAATTTGGGCGTTGTGAAAGGCGTGAATAATTATCTGAATCTGCGAAATGCACCGTCCACAGACGGTGAGATTGTTGGCATTATCCTGAAAAACGGCGGTGCCGAGGTGCTGGAATCCACTGGAACCGGCTGGTACAAGGTATCCTCCGGTGGTGTGACCGGTTATGTGTCAGAGGAGTTTCTGGCGACCGGAGAGGAAGCAAAGCAGCTGGCAGTGGAGAACGCGATGCTCCGTCTGACGGTTTCAGCGGAACGACTGAATGTAAGAGAAGCACCGAGTCTGGAAGCGGCAGTCTTTACGCAGATTGTTGCGGGCGAGCGTTATGATGTGGCGGAAGTGCTGGACGGCTGGTACAAGATCGACTTTGGTATGGGTGATGACGGATCGGAAGTGGTTGGCTATGTGAGTCAGGATTATTCCTGGAGCGGATACTATCTGGATGAGGCGGTAAATTTCCAGATGTCCGATCAGGTCAGCGAGCAGCGCAGAGCTATCGTAGAATTTGCACTGCAGTATCTGGGAGGAAAATACGTCTGGGGCGGCACGGAGCTTGGTGTGGGCGTAGACTGTTCCGGCTTTATGCTGCGGGTGTTTGAACATTTTGGCATTCGCCTGTCGAGAAATTCTTACACGCAGATCAACGATGGCTATGAGATCTCGAAAGAACAGCTTCGTCCGGGAGATCTCGTCTTCTTCCGCACCCGTGGGGATGGAAACATTTCCCACGTCGGTCTGTATATCGGAAGCGGCATGATGATCCATGCAGCGACACCGGAGCGGGGCATTATCCTGTCCCGGTATGACTACCGAACACCGGCAGCTTTCCGAAATGTCATAAAAGATTAAAAAGTGCTTTACAGCAAAAAACTTTTATGCTATAGTAGACGAGTATGAGCTTTACGCCGGGACTCAGTATCTGGTACTCCAGCCAATACCGGGTTTCTGGTAAGTATTCAGAACATATCTGAAATTATTTTTAGGAGGAATTTGAATCATGATCACAAAGGAAATCAAAGCTGAAATCATTGCAAAGTATGGTAAGAACCCGGAGGATACCGGATCTCCTGAAGTACAGGTAGCACTGCTGACCTATCGTATCGCAGAGCTGACTGAGCATCTGAAGACCAACAAGAACGATCACCATTCCAGAAGAGGTCTGCTGATGATGGTTGGTCAGAGAAGAGGTATGCTGGATTACCTGAAGAGAAAGGACATCAATCGTTACCGTGCACTGATTGAAAGCCTGGGTATCAGAAAATAATAGTTTTGAAAAAACAGGGGAGCGCGCGAAGATTATTCTTTTAGCGATCCCCTTTTTTCGCATTATAGGAAAATACATTTTCTATAATGCAAAAAGCGCTCCGCGTGGATCGCACTGCGGCGGAAATGAGGTTGTCGCTTTGCAACCCGCCGCAGGCGGAGAATCCTGCGGAGCAGGCTTCTAGTTTGACATAAAAGGAGAAAACAGACTATGAAAAAAAGTTATTCCATGGAGCTGGCAGGAAGAACACTGACAGTAGATGTTGGTCGCGTAGCTGCTCAGGCAAATGGTGCGGTTCTGATGCATTATGGAGATACGGTTGTTCTGTCTACTGCTACGGCTTCTGAGAAGCCCCGTGACGGAATTGATTTCTTCCCTCTGTCCGTAGAGTACGAGGAGAAGATGTACGCAGTTGGTAAGATTCCGGGAGGATTCAACAAGAGAGAGGGTAAGGCATCTGAGAATGCAATCCTGACTTCCCGTGTTATCGACCGTCCGATGCGTCCGCTGTTCCCGAAGGATTACCGCAACGACGTAACCCTGAACAACCTGGTTATGTGTGTAGACCCCGCCTGCAGCCCGGAGCTGACCGCTATGCTGGGTTCTGCAATCGCAGTATCTATTTCCGATATTCCGTTTGACGGTCCGACCGCTACCACACAGGTTGGTCTGATCGACGGCGAATTTGTATTCAACCCGAATGCAGAGCAGAGAAAGGTTTCTGACCTGACTCTGACCGTAGCTTCCACCAGAGAAAAGGTCATCATGATCGAGGCTGGCGCAAAGGAAGTTCCGGAAGCAAAGATGATCGAAGCAATCTTCGCAGCTCACGAAGTAAACCAGAAGATTATCGCTTTCATTGACACCATCGTTGCAGAGTGCGGCAAGGCAAAGCATGAGTATGAGCATGTAGATACGCCGGAAGATATGTACCAGGATATGGTAGATTTCGTTACTCCCGAAGCAATGGAAGAAGCTGTCTTTACCGATGTAAAGCAGGTAAGAGAAGAGAACATCCGCAAGATCAAGGATTCTCTGGCAGAGCGTTATGCAGAAGAGCATGAAGAGTGGCTGCCTCTGATTGACGATGCGGTTTATAAGTTCCAGAAGAAGACGGTTCGTAAGATGATCCTGAAGGATCACAAGCGTCCCGATGGTCGTGCAATCACCCAGATCCGTCCTCTGGCAGCAGAGATCGATCTGTTTGCACGGACCCACGGTTCTGCGATGTTCACCCGTGGACAGACGCAGATCTGTACTGTAACAACTCTGGCTCCTCTGTCTGAGGCACAGAGAATCGATGGTCTGGATGTCAATGAGACTTCCAAGCGTTACATGCATCACTACAACTTCCCGTCTTATTCCGTAGGTGAAACAAAGCCTTCCCGCGGACCGGGACGTCGTGAGATCGGTCACGGAGCGCTGGCAGAGCGTGCGCTGGTGCCGGTACTGCCTTCTGAGGAAGAGTTCCCTTATGCAATCCGTACCGTATCTGAGACATTTGAATCCAACGGTTCCACCTCTCAGGCATCGATCTGTGCATCTTCCATGTCTCTGATGTCTGCAGGTGTTCCGATTAAAAAGCCCGTTGCAGGTATTTCCTGTGGTCTGGTAACCGGCGACAGCGATGATGATTACATCGTACTGACCGATATTCAGGGTCTGGAAGACTTCTTCGGTGACATGGACTTTAAGGTAGCTGGTACCAGAGACGGTATCACTGCAATCCAGATGGATATTAAGATCCACGGACTGACCAGACCGAT
The DNA here is from genome assembly GCA_934234215.1 of uncultured Cuneatibacter sp. Lineage (GTDB taxonomy): Bacteria > Bacillota > Clostridia > Lachnospirales > Lachnospiraceae > CAKQHB01. Next base: position 679 of record CAKQHB010000025.1, on the reverse strand, counting down.
CATCGAGGAGGCAATCGCCAGAACGAGAGAGGCTCGTCTGTACATTCTGGACAATGTTATGGATCCGGTTATCAGTGCTCCGAGAGCTGAGATCAGCAAGTACGCTCCGAAAATCGTACAGATCCAGATCGATCCTGCAAAGATCGGCGATGTAGTCGGCAAGCAGGGTAAGACCATCAATAAGATCATTGAGCTGACTGGCGTTAAGATTGACATTGATGAAGAGGGCAACGTAGCAGTTTGCGGCACCGATCAGGAAAAGATCGATGAGGCAATTAAGATGATCCAGACCATCGTGACCGAGTTCACCGAGGGTATGGTTCTGACCGGTACAGTTGTCAGCATCAAGGAATTTGGTGCATTCCTGGAGTTCGCTCCGGGCAAGGAAGGCATGGTACACATCTCCAAGATCGCAAAGCAGAGAATCGACAAGGTCGAGGATGTGCTGAGCCTGGGCGATGTTGTAAAGGTTGTTTGCCTTGGCAAGGACAAGATGGGTCGTCTGAGCTTCTCTATCAAGGACGTAAAAGAAGAGGACAAATAATTCGCGAAAGCGGATCTGACAGAAAGGGCTGTGCATAGAAATATGCATAGTCCTTTTTGCTTTATAGGAAATTGCGACGCATTTCCTATAAAGCAAAAAGCGCTCCGAGGGATGCGTACTCGCGCGAAGAAGAAA
>CAKQHB010000024.1 GCA_934234215.1 uncultured Cuneatibacter sp. | reverse complement strand
CTCTACACAACAAACAAATATAAAATAGAAATCTGAAAAGGAAAAGTCATAGTGTCCTTGACAAAGGGTACACTTTACTAACAGTTCCTGTATATCCTTTGGTGCTGCTCCGTTTGCCAGAAGGTTGCCTGTATAGGTGTGTCACAACTGTGTTCGTCAAAGAAAGGAATCCGTAACAAGTTCATCCTCTGCCAGCATACGGTATCCGACGCCAAGCTCGTTGATGATGTAGCGCTTTTCACCGGGCGTTACGCCCATTTTCTTGCGGATGTTCTTCATGTTGACTTGCAGCTTCTTGACGCTGCCATAGTCCGAATACCCCCAGACCGCCTGAATGATGGCAGCATACGTCAGCACTTTTCCGGCATGAACAGAGAGGAAGGCCATGATGTTGTATTCCGTCTGGGTCAGGTCGATCTCTTTTTTACCCACAAAAACCTGCCGTGTATCGTAATCAACCAGCAAGTCCTGAAGCCGGAATTTCCCACCAGGGGTACTTTCATCCTCTCTGCTGTGTCGATGACTGCGGAGAACAGCACGGATACGAGCCAGCAATTCCTCCGTGCCAAAGGGTTTGGTGATATAATCATTCGCCCCTAGATCCAGCGCTTCCACCTTGTCTCTCTCATTGGAACGAGCGGAGAGCACAATGATAGGTACAGTGTCCGTCTTTCGCACTTCTTGAATCAGACTCATGCCATCCCGGTCCGGCAGGCCGAGATCCAGAATGATAAGATCCGGATGATGGGAAGCGTACATCATCATGCCGAGCGCACAGGTCTCTGCGCAGAGCACCTGATAATCGCTGGTTTCCAGATTGACTTTGATAAAGCTTCGGATGTTAGCCTCATCCTCTACGATCAGGATTTTGAATTTGTTATTGCCCATCGTCATCCTCCCCCATTTCCAGAGCAAAGCGGAATACCGCACCGCCGCCAGGTTTATTCTCTGCGGTTATGTCACTGCCGTGTGCCTTGACGATGGCGGCACACACAGATAGTCCGATTCCCATATTGCGGCGTGTCCCATCCACCGGCGCGGCGGACTCTTCATAGCTCCCGGTAAAAATTTTTTGAAGTGCTTCCTCCTGGATGCCACAGCCGTTGTCAGCAACCTCAAATACTGCCTTGTCTCCTGCGAGAGAAACGGAAAGTGTCAGCTCCGTCATGCCTTTTGCATGGAATACGGCATTTTCCAGAAGATTCAGAAGCACCTGTTCAATGAGGAGCGAGTCCATGGGGATGTCCACAAACTCATCCGGTATTTGCGTGATAACCTTCTGATTCGGATGCTTCTTGGAAAACTTCATCAAAACCGAGTCAATCAGCTCATCCAGAACGGTGGGCGTCTTCACGACCTCGACCTTTGTGCCGTTTATCCTTGTGACAGACAGGAGATTCTCGACCATGCGGATGAGCCATTCGCTGTCCTCTTGAATTTCCCCCAACAGCTGGAGCTGCTGCTCTTTTGGCAGTGCATCATACTTGGAGATCAGCGTGGAGGATGCCCCATATATGGAGGTAAGAGGCGTGCGCAGATCATGGGAGATCGCTCGCAGCAGATTGCCTCGCATTCTCTCTTTTTCGTTTTCTGAGCGAAGCTTCTCCTGATCGCGGATACGAATGTTCAGCGTACTGGTGGAAACAGCGACGACCAGCATGATGACGGCGGATAAGATGCTTTCTTCTACGAAAAAGTCAAAAGCATAGTATGGATAGGTGAAAGCGAAATTCACCGCAAACACGCTGACGATGGCCGAAGTGATGCCATAGCAATACCCGTGGGTTTTCAGCGAGATCAAAAACACACCAAACACAAAAATCATAGGTATCAGTGTCTGCGTGGTAAAGAGCTTCTGAATAAGCAAATTGACAGCAAAGGAGCTGCAAAAAATAAGGATTGAAAATAGAATATCCTTTTGTCGTTGATGGTTCTTCATCATGTTTCCCCTAAAACTATGTCGTAGCATTATTATATCGTATAAGCGGAAACGCTTCAAGATTTCTCATAGGGGGATATTGTGCCGCACCTGTTTCTTTACCGAATCTACACCGGAAAAGTGCTATGATATAAGCATATAGTAAAGAAGGAGGAATGAAATCCGTGAAAAACGATAGTAGCGACGACAACGGTAACCACTCATATATGGTCTGTTCGTATGTGGCATATCTACGCCTTTTGCTGCGGCATCGGGTATAGGTGTGTCTTTTTTGTATGAAATGATCGCATGAACAGAACATAAAGGAGTTTGAAATGAATTATTTTGGAAGTATTTTTGTAATGCTGGGCTGCATTGCCATGTCCGCCTATTTCAGCGCCACAGAAACGGCGTTCTCGTCCCTGAATAAGACCCGCCTGAAGGTGTTGGCAGACAATGGAAACAAGCGGGCAGCATTGGCGCTTAAGCTGTCCGAAGACTACGACAAACTGATCTCCACCATCCTGATCGGCAACAATATCGTGAATATCATGGTGGCGTCCATCGGCACACTTCTGTTCGTAGGGCTTTACGGTGATATTGGCGCGACGGTTTCCACGGTCGTTGTAACAATCGTTGTTTTGATTTTCGGTGAGATCACCCCCAAGAGTATTGCGAAGGATACCCCTGAACGCTTTGCTTTGTTCAGCGCTCCGTTTATCCGCCTTTGGATTTGGGTGCTGACGCCACTGAATTTTCTCTTTTCCCAGTGGAAAAAGCTGGTTTCCCGCTTTTTCAAGACAGATGACGACGCAAAAATGTCCCACGAGGAGCTGCTTCTTTTCATGGAGGACGTGGAGCAGGATGGCAGCATTGATAAAAACGAGGGCGAGTTGCTGCGCAACGCTCTTGAATTCCGCGACCTGACGGCAGCAGAAATCCTGACCCATCGAATTGATCTGGAGGCCGTGGACATCGCCGAGAGCCATGAGAAAATAGCCAGAGCCTTTACACAGTCTCGCTGTTCCCGCCTGCTGGTCTACCGGGATACCATCGATCAGATTGCCGGCGTTCTTCATCAGAAGGATTTCTATATCAATGGCAAAATGACGGATCGGCCTATTACGGAGATCATGACGGAACCGTTGTTCGTCTATCAGCACACAAAAATCCGGGATATTTTGAAAATGCTTCAGCATCAGAAGTCTCATGTCGCCGTCGTTGTAGATGATTTTGGCGGAACGCTTGGTATTGTTACGATGGAGGACATTCTGGAAGAACTGGTTGGTGAAATTTGGGACGAACACGATGAGGTGGAAGAAGATTTTGAAAAGCTGGACGAGAACACCTACCGCGTGGACTGCTCCGTCAGCTTGGAGGATTTTATGGAATTCTTTGACATCAAGATGGAATCGGACAGTGTTTCTGTCGGCGGCTGGGTCATGGAGCAGCTGAATAGAGTCCCCGCCAGGGGCGATTCTTTTACTGTGCAGAATTTAGAAATCACGGTGTCTAATCTGAGTGCATATAGGGTATCCTTCATCACCGTCAGGCAATGCGACATGTGTTTAGTCTGCGAACAATAAAGCTATCGCGTGATTCACAAGGAGTATAGGTGAAATCTCAATTCCAGTTTTTCAATTTGCCCTTTGAGAGAGGAGAAATCCTTTTCTCAAAGGGCTTTTTCTATTCATACGGATATTCGCAAACTACAAGATAAAGAAAGAATGGGCGCCTGATGGGGCAGCTGTTAGGTATGGTAGATATTGTGGAGCCATTATCCACGACAGGTCTTTCGATTATTCAACTGATTCTTTTGACAGTATTGCAAAATGCGTTCATAGGTTTTACCAATGGAAGGATAATCTCCCGTGTGATAAGTAAACACACACATTCCTTTGTGGCGATACTGACCATTTCCAAAGTATAAGGTCTAGCAACCTCTTGCAGTAAAATGTATTGAGGGTTTACTTCTTCCACAGAAATAACATCACTGCAATCACGAATGGAGGCGGAATGTTCCAACTGTAAGCAACGATGCTCGACACGAGTTTTGATCATTTGCAGTTCATTCATTTGACGATTGATGATAGCAAGTTGTTTTCGAAGAGCAATGATGGAATTATCAACCGTAAAATTCTTCAGATGTGCTTTAATTTCATCGAGAGAAAAGCCGATTTTTTTCATTATGCAAATCGTATCTAAATAGTCGAGTTGACTGGAACTGTAATAACGATAGCCATTGTCAGGATCTGTATAAGCAGGACAAAAAAGACCGATTTTATCATAAAAAAGCAGAGTTTGACGAGATATATTTTGAAGCTTGGCTATTTCACCAATGGAAAACAAATTTTTCATAGAACTCCTTGACCTTATAGTTACTATACAGTTTATAATTATAACTTGGGAATAGGAATATATCAAGGAGGATACTCAAATTGAAACACTGTATGACATCCATTTGCAAAAAACTTATGGATGGATTGACTTTTAAGAAAATACTGCTGATATTTCTCGGAGCAATGATTTGTACCTTTGGTATTCACAACATTCATCAGCGAACAAACATAACAGAAGGTGGGGTCATTGGGTTGATGCTTCTTGTTGAACATTGGCTGAAAATTTCTCCAGCCTACATTACATCGATCCTGGATATAATTTGTTATTTGCTTGCATTCAAATTTTTGGGTGGAAACTTTATAAAAATATCAATTATTTCAACTGTGTTTGTTTCTGGCTTTTATAAAATATGGGAGTTGTTTCCGCCAATGCTTCCTGATTTATCTGCACATCCTTTGATTGCCGCTGTATTAGGCGGTATTTTTGTTGGTGCAGGTGTTGGTTTAATTGTTCGACAGGGGGGCTCCAGTGGTGGAGATGATGCACTGGCGTTAAGAATTTCTCATATTTCGCACTGGAAGTTATCTCGTTCCTATTTGTTTACGGATGTTGCAGTGCTGCTTTTATCACTTACCTACATTCCGGTAATACGTATTGTATTTTCATTGATTACAGTTACCATTTCGTCTTATCTGATTGATTGGATAAAGGAATATGAAAGCGTCAATAGTGTTAAGTAATAGTATCGAGTAAATGAAAAACAGGAACCGTATCTGCCACCTGTTGTCTGCCCGTGCATGAAATTATGAGAATAGATTGCGAACGGCTTGCAGCCTGCAATCAGACAAGATATAATGAAGAAAAGAGAAGGCGAGATCTATGGCAAGAACAGCAAATGTATTTGTATGTGTCGAACCTGAAGTAAAAGAACAGGCAGAGCAGGTGCTTGAAAGTGCATTTTGCAAAAAAGATATCATGTGATGATGATGAAGTCCACAGACGAAAACAGAAACACAAAAGGAGAAAGATGAAGATAAACAGAGACAGCAAGTATTGGAAATGGGGATTGACTGCGTTTGCAGTGATTGCGGCAGGAGTATGCTTTTTTTACTTGATTTTCCACACAGCAGCGCTCAAAGTGGCAGCGGACGAGTTCTTCGGAATTATCATGCCAATTTTGTTTGGCCTTTGTATTGCCTATCTGATGACGCCAATTTTGAATTTTATTGAGCGAGTAGTATTGTATCCGTTAGCGGATAAGCTGAAAATAGCAGATTCTCCGAAGCGAAAAAAGATGATTCGCGGGATCAGCATTATTCTGACGAGTGTTTTTGTGATCGCAATCATTTATCTTGTTTTTTATATGTTGATTTCTCAGATCGTGCCCAGCATTCAGAGTATTATCACGAATGCGGATCGTTACCTGTTGAATCTGGAAGAATGGGTACAGAACTTTCTGGAGAAAAATCCTGCTATTGGCACATATGCAAGCAATCTTTTCAATCAATATTCGCAGGAGCTGGAAAATTGGCTGAATGGTACAGCGCTGGATCATGCGCTTACATTGCTGAAGAGCTTTTCTACAGGCATTATCACAACCTTGAATATTTTGTGGAAGTTTGTCATCGGATTTATCATTTCGATTTATGTTTTAAGTGGAAAAGAGCGGTTTGCAGGACAGGCAAAGAAAATCATCTATGCGGCATTTGAACGAGATACTGCAAATCGCATGATCCGTAATTTCCGTTTCACACATCGGACCTTTGTCGGTTTTTTAGGCGGAAAGATTCTGGATTCCCTGATTATTGGTATTTTGTGCTTCATTGGTACCCTGATTTTGAAGACACCCTATGCGGCGCTGGTCAGTGTCATCATCGGAATCACGAATATCATTCCGTTTTTCGGACCGTTTCTCGGTGCAATTCCAAGTGCTGTTTTGGTATTTGTCGTAGACCCGCTGCATCCGTTAAATTGTGTGTATTTTATCCTGTTTATTGTAATTTTGCAGCAGTTCGATGGTAATATCCTTGGTCCGAAGATTTTGGGAAACTCCACAGGACTCTCCAGCTTTTGGGTCATCTTTTCCATCACACTATTCGGTGGAATCTTTGGTATTCCGGGCATGATCATCGGCGTGCCGATATTTGCGGTAATTTATGCAGCAATCAGAGCGGTGATCAACACCGCCTTGGAAAAGAAAGAGTTGTCACCGAAAACCGAGGAATATATAAAGCTGAACTATGTGGATGAGGATGGAACGTATCATCATGAAACAGAAGGTACAAAAGAGGTAAAAGATATAAAGGTAAGAAACAAAAAAGAAGAGATAAAAAAAGAGTCAGATAAGAAGTCTGAATAAAAGGCAGAAGAAAAGGGGGAGTGAGTTCCACCTTTTCTTCTGAAGCGGACACCCCGAAGGCTCGTAAAATAAGTCCTATATTATTTTCGGAAAATTTCCGGAATATTTTTTACACAGAGAGTAGCAAGTTCCCGAATCGTATCCAGTAAAAACTTACGTGTATCGGGATCAAGTTGAGATGCTTCGTGTGCAATCGAGGGCAGACTGGTTTTGCGGTCTGCCCATAATTGTGCAAATGTGTCGATGTTATTGCAGTCCACAACACTGTACAATGTGTCGATAAAACGCTCCCGGTCTTCCGGTGATAGAGCTCGTACAAAGCTGCTGAGTGTGTGATCGAGATAGCGGGCATCCGGGGTCAGTTCATCAATGCAGATAAAATGATCGCCATCCACTTCCCATGAAAAGGGATCGTGCTGCCAGAAGCTGATGCGGTTGCTCTTTACAATTTGAAATTCTTCCTGATGCTCTAACAGCATTCCCACAATCGAAGATTGTGGAACGGTTTTGTGGATCTTTTCGTGAATTGCTGTGTATTGCGGACTTTCCAGAACATCCGGCAGAAAGCCGGGACCGTCATGAGAAAAGACCGCAAGAATCCGATTTTGCAACCCCGGATTAGAAAATGCGGCAGCATATACGGCGAGATTTCCGCCTTTGGAGTGTCCGCCAAGATACAGATTGCCGTCGCAATGCGCGGCAACATCTGTTAAATAGCGCACAGCTTCCACCTGAGACGGAATCGGAGACTGAAATGCCATGTTAAAATCTTCTTTCCAGCCGACAAGTGTGGCATTGGTTCCGCGAAAAGACAGATAACAGGAGCTATCTTCCAGCTGGAAGGTCACAGCAGAAAACTGCTTTTCCTGTGTGGAATCCACCTGCTCACAAAAGCCCATGACCCGCAAATTTCGAAAGCGGGGGCTGGCAGCCATTGCAGTGAACAGACGGCGGCAGCTTTCCGGATTCCACACACTGTGAAACAATGTCTCAAAATGTTCTGCCTGAAACAAATCGCCCAGTCGAACACCTTCCCAGCCGCAAAGAATCGGAAATGCAGTGCCGAAATGCGGATAGGAAGCCCAGGACAGAATTAAGCTGTCCACTTCGTTGAAAGGCATTTGTGTAAATGTCGAAAAATTTTGTTCGGTGTAAGTAAGAATCGTTTGAAGTGCGTCCATAAAATCTCCAATCTATCGAGTAAGTTTTATAAGTTTTTTTGTCCGCGGTATTCGCCCGGCGTCATGTGTTCCCACTTGCGAAACGTACTGCAAAAGTTACTTTCGCTGGTAAAGCCGCAGGAAAAAGCGATTTCTTTGAGCGTCAGCTCCGGCGCTTTTTCTTTGGCATGTAAAATCCTCATTTCTAAAAAGTGACGCAAGAAGTATAGCATAAAAATTAAAGTATGTACAATGAGTGAAGTACAGTAAGCAAAATATAAAACAATCTGTGAAGACCGAACATTTTTGTTTTCTGCGACAGTAGTATTATTAAATGCGGAGCGTAAAATGAACTGTGGTATAACATGGAACTTTTGTTCTTAGTCCTTCAATAACACCTTGTCTCAGCCCACATTTCGTCCTATACTAAACATAATAGCATTTACTGCAAAACACAGAAAACAAAGGAGCGAAGTTCATGAAAACCCCGATTATTACGAAGATGGAAGTTTACCCCGTTGCGGGTCATGACTGCATGGAATTGAATCTTTCCGGTGCGCATGCACCTTATTTTACGAGAAATGTAGTGATTTTAACGGATTCCGATGGCGTGGAGGGTGTCGGAGAAGTTCCTGGAGGAGAGAAGATCACAAAAGCGCTGGAGTCGGTGAAGCATCTGGTGGTCGGAACGCGGATTGCGGATTATAAGCAGACGCTGAACCGGGTGAGAGAATGGCTGGAAGCGAATATTCAGGACGATGTGCGCGGTCTGCAGACGTTTGATCTGCGCACCGGTGTGCATGTGGTGACTGCGATTGAAGCACCTTTACTGGATCTGCTTGGCAAGTTTCTGGAAGTACCGGCGGCTGCGCTGCTGGGAGATGGCATCCAGCGGGAGCGTGTGCGCTTTTTGAGTTACTTATTTTATGTAGGAGATCGCAAAAAGACAGATCTGGAATACGAGGAAGAGCCGGATGCGGAATGCGAGTGGTATCGTCTGCGGCATGAGGAGGCACTGACACCGGAAGCAATCGTTGCGATGGCGAAAGCAACGCAGGAAAAGTACGGATTTTCGGACTTTAAGTTAAAGGGAGGCGTGCTGGCTCCGAAGGAAGAACTGAAGGCGGTGCAGGCGATCAAGGCAGCATTTCCGAATGCCCGGGTAGATCTGGATCCGAACGGCTGCTGGAGTCTGAAGGAAGCATTGGAGATCGCGCCGCAGCTGAAGGAGTGTCTGGCATATTGTGAGGATCCGTGCGGAGCGGAAAATGGTTTTTCCGGAAGAGAAATCATGGCAGAGTTCCGGCAGGCGAGCGGCATTCCGACCGCGACAAATATGATCAATACAGACTGGCGGCAGATGCGGCATTGTCTGTCGTTGCGGAGTGTAGATATTCCGCTGGCAGATCCTCATTTCTGGACAATGAATGGCTCTGTTCGGGTGGGACAGCTGTGTAACGATTTCGGTATGATGTGGGGCTGTCATTCCAACAATCATTTTGACATTTCACTGGCGATGGTCGTGCAGTGCGCAGCAGCGATCCCGGGACAGATGAACGGCATCGACACGCATTGGATCTGGCAGGAGGGCAGAGAGCGTCTGACAAAGCATCCGCTGCAGATCGTGGATGGCTGTATTGATCTGCCGAAGGAATGTGGACTTGGCATCGAGGTGGATCGAGAGCAGGTATTAAAGGCATATCAGTTATACAAGGAAAAATGCGAAGGCAAGGGTGCGAGAAACGATGCCATCGGCATGCAGTATCTGATTCCCGGATGGAAATTCGACAACAAGAAGCCCTGCCTTGTGCGATAAAGGAAGCTGGCTGTAGATAGTAGAAAAAGAAGATAGTGGAAAAAAGAAGAGAGTAGAAATAGACAAGAAGTAGAATTGAGGGAAATTATATAGTGGGTAAGACAACAAATTTAGGAGAAGGCAGTATCACAAAGCTACTGGCACAGCTGGCGATTCCGGCTGTTGTGGCGCAGATTGTAAATCTGCTGTACAACATTGTAGACAGAATTTACATTGGTCATATTCCGGATATCGGAGCGAGTGCGCTGACGGGAGTGGGACTGTTCACTCCGATTTTGATGCTGCTTAACGCATTTGCGATGCTGGCAGGATCAGGTGGGGCACCACGGGCAGCAATCAGCATGGGACAGAGAGATAACGAAACAGCAGAGAAAATTCTCGGCAACTGCTTTTCATTTCTGATGATCTGTGCAGTGGTACTGACAGTCCTGTTTTATGTGTTTGCGCCGGATCTGCTGCGGATGTTTGGTGGCAGTGATGCGACACTGCCGTATGCAGTTCCGTATGCGCGGATTTATATTCTGGGAAGTGTATTTGTACTGCTGGTTCTTGGAATGAATCTGTTTATCACAACACAGGGATTTGCAAAGGTCAGTATGATGACGACGGTCATCGGAGCGGTGATCAATATTATCCTGGATCCGATTTTTATTTTTGTGTTTGATCTTGGAGTGCGCGGCGCGGCGATTGCAACAGTATTGAGTCAGGCGGTAGGTGCTGTCTGGATTTTACGATTCCTTACAGGAAAAAAGACAGTGCTTCATCTGCGAAGAGAAAAAATGCGCCTGGACTGGAAGATTCTCGGACCGTGCCTGGCGCTTGGAGTTTCCAGCTTCGTTATGACATCTACCGAAAGCTTATTGTCTGTCAGCTTTACAACGAGCCTGGCAAAGTACGGCGGCGATCTGGCGGTCGGCGCTATGACGATCATCACGAGTACGAACCAGCTGATCGTGATGCCCCTTCAGGGAATCTGTCAGGGTGGTCAGCCGATCATGAGCTTTAATTACGGTGCAAAAAAGTATGACCGTGTGAAAAAAACATTTTTTACACAGTTCATCGTTTGTGTGATATTTACGACAATCAGCTGGATCGTGATGCTGCTTGCACCGCAGTTCTTTGCAGGAATTTTCACAGACAGTACAGAATTGGCGAAATACACCTCCTGGGCACTTCGAATCTACATGTCCGGTATTATTGCAGTTGGATTTCAGGTTTGCTGTCAGCAGAGCTTTATGGCATTGGGCGAAGCGAAGATCAGTCTGCTGCTGGCGTGTCTGCGAAAACTGATCCTGTTGATCCCGTTGATCTTTATTCTGCCGCACTTTCTTGCGGATAAAGTATTTGCGGTATTTCTTGCGGAGCCGATCAGTGATCTGACAGCGGCGGCTGTGACTACGATTGCATTTATGCTGCGTTTTCGAAAGCTGATGGGCGGGGAAAAGACCGTGTGATTTTGTCTTTAAAATACAAAAAAATCCGGTTGTCGGAATTGGATTTCTGCGCTATAGTAGTAAATGTAATGACTGTTAAAAAGCGGACAAGCTCCGCTTGAAAATCAAAATGAAACGGGGAGGTTTCAGATGAAGATTTATGTAAATGCAAATGCTGCATGGGATGGAATTGGTACGCAGGAGCGCCCCTTCCGCCGCATCAGCGAAGCTGCTAAGATCGCACAGCCTGGTGACGAGGTGCTGGTATTGCCCGGTATCTACAGAGAGTATGTAGATCCTCAGAACGCAGGTACCGAGGATGCCCGGATCACATATCGCAGCGTAGAGCCGCTGGGAGCAGTGATCACCGGTGCTGAGGAGGTAAAGACCTGGGAGCCTTACGAGGGTAACACTTGGGTTTGCCGCATCCGCAACAGTGCATTTGGTTCTTATAACCCTTACACGACACCGGTATATGGCGACTGGTATTTCGCAAAGGCAGACAAGCATACGGGCTGTGTTTACCTGAATGACAAGGCTCTGTATGAGGCTACTTCTCTGGATGAGTGTCTGAAGGGCGAAGTATACGAGTGCAGCTGGGTTCCGGAAGATTCTATTTATAAGTGGTACACCGAGCAGGATTCTGAGAAGGATGAGACCATCATCTACGGTAACTTCCAGGGCAAGAACCCGAACGAAGAGAATGTTGAGATCAACGTCAGAAGAGAGTGCTTCATGCCTTCCAAGACGGGTGTAAGCTACATCACCGTCAGCGGATTTAATATCAATAAGGCAGCTACCACATGGGCACCTCCTGCAGCTTATCAGGATGGTATGATTGGACCGCACTGGTCAAAGGGATGGATCATCGAAGATTGTGACATTTCCAACAGTAAGTGTGCCGGTATTTCCGTTGGTAAGTATCTGGATCCGGATAACAACCACTACTTTACTTACAAGCAGGTAAAGAGCCCGACACAGATGGAGCGTGACGCTGTTTGCCGCGGTCAGTATCATGGCTGGCTGAAGGAGAACGTTGGCAGCCACATCATCCGCCGCAACAATATCCACCACTGTGAGCAGGGTGGTATCATCGGCCGTATGGGCGGTGTATTCAGCATTATCGAGGACAACCACATCCATCATATCAACAACATGATGGAGCAGGGCGGTGCTGAGATCGCCGGCATCAAGATGCATGCAGCCATTGATGTTACGATGCGCCGCAATCACATCCATCATTGTACGATGGGTATCTGGTGTGACTGGGAAGCACAGGGCACACGCATTACGCAGAACCTGCTGCATGACAACCAGCGCCCGCCGTATGCAAAGAATCTCAAGGGCAGCATGATGTCCATGGATCTGTTCGTAGAAGTCAGCCACGGACCGACGCTGATTGACAATAACATTCTCCTGTCCGATGCCAGCCTTCGTTTTGCAACACAGGGTGTTGCGATGGTTCACAACCTGATCTGCGGTGCACTGACCTGCGTAGGCGGCGGTACGACCTGGAGATATACTCCTTACCATATGCCTCATCGCACCGAGGTTATGGGCTTTATGACAATCCTGCACGGCGATGATCGTTTCTGCAACAACATCTTTGTTCAGAAGTGGCCGAACGAGGACATTATCACGATGCATGATTCGGATGACGGATTTGATTCCGAGAACAGAAAGGTGGGTACCTGGACATTCGACGAGTATCCGACTTACGACGAGTGGATCGCAAACTTTGACTTCACCAAGCATCCGGATATGAAGAAGTTAGATCCCGTACACTTCAGCCACCTGCCGGTATGGGCAGAAGGCAACGTATATCTGGGCGGCGCACAGGCTTGGAAGAAGGAGACGAATTGCCTCGTAGCTTCCGAGGAGTCTGGCAGTGTAAAGGTAGAGCTGGTGGAGAAGGATGGCGAGTATCATCTGGATACCAACGTATACGATCTGCTGAATGGCTTTACTGGCAGAATGATCAACACCGAAGTTCTGGGCAAGGCATTCGAGCCGGAGCAGCCCTATGAGAATCCGGACGGAACTCCGATCACCTTCGATACTGACTACTTTGGAAATCACCGCAGTCTGGATGCAGTACCCGGACCGTTCGCAACCGCTGAGGATGCAAAGAAGGCACTGCTGTAAAAATATTGCACGGATACAAATGTGAAATTATAGTTGTATGAAAAAACATTCGAAACTTTACTGCTGAAAAGTGGTAGGGTTTCGAATGTTTTCGTTTATGGGATTGACACAAATAGTCAAAAATGTTAACATTGAATTAACCAAAAGGTTAATAGGAAAAGGCGGTACACTGATTGAAGATAACCTACACAAATGGTAAGGTAGAAAGATATTTTACAGATTATCGTAAAATGCAAAAAAAATTGCCGGCAGAGTGGGTGCGTACGATAAAGAAGCATATGGATCGATTGGAAGCAGCAGAATGTTTTGGAGATTTTCTTTCTTTAAGATTAGGAAAGCCGGAGCAGTTAGTGGGATATAAAAATGTTCGCTATTCTTTGCATATAGCACCGCATGTAAGATTGATTTTAGAACCAAATGCAACACAGGATACAGTAATGATTTGCTCAGAAATAGAAGTGGAAGGAGTGAGTGATTATCATGGCGACAAAGAAAATTGGTATATCCCGTGAGTTGATTATTCATCCGGGAGAGACAATTGCGGATGTATTAGAAGAGCGCGGGATGACGCAGGCTGAACTTGCAGCACAGACAGGGGTATCACGAGCTTATGTTAGCAGTGTAATTGCTGGAAAGAAAGATATTTCGGCAAATTTCGCATTGGCGTTAGAGTATGCGTTTGGAGTTCCAAAGTCTTTCTGGTTGAATTTGCAGGCAAATTATGAAGCAGAATTATTGGAATTAAATAAAATGCAGACCATTACAGAGGAAGAACGTCAGGCGAGGAGAGCATTAAAAGACGTAGTAAGATATTTGCGGAGTGTAAATAGGATTCCACAAAAAGAGTCATTGGACGAATCAATATTATCAATGCGAGAAGTGTTAAACTTCAGAAATCTGGATAATTTAAAAGATATTGTTCCGGAAGGCGCTTTTCGAATGTCTGGAAAAGCAACAGTAAATGAGCATGTTTTGGGAGCATGGATTCGATTGTGTCAATTAACTGGAAATAGTAAGAAAATTACAGTAAGATTTGAGAATAGCAGAGTCGAGAAATTCGTTTCTGAATTGAAAAAAATCATGATAAGCGAATCAGAGAAAATGCAAGAGATGCTTGTGACACTAATGGAAAATTACGGAATTGATTTTTCAATCGTTCCAAGTTTTCGGGGGGCACCGGTGCAAGGGTATATATCTATGAAAACAGATGGTACGTATCAAATGGTTGTTTCAACGAGAGGTGCTTTTGCGGATATTTTCTGGTTTTCACTCTTTCACGAATTGGGGCATCTAGTAAATGGAGATGTTGGACGCAATTTTCGCTTTTTGGATGATGGCAATGACGCGCAAAAAGAGCAAAAAGCGGATTTGTTTGCCAGGGATCAACTATTAAATTCGAAAGAATATGAAAAATTTCTACAGGAAAAGAAATATTTTCAGATAGAAGAAATTAAAAAGTTTGCAATGGAGCAAGGCGTAATGCCGTACATTGTGATTGGAAGATTACAAAGAGAGAACCATCTGGATTATAGTTGTTTCAATAATTATAAAATCCGATATCAATGGACGGATTTAAGTTTTGAGCATCTTGAAAAGTAGGAAAGGAGGAATCCCATGGCAATGGCAAAAAAGTCCACAACTGTATATGAAATCATGCACATGGAGCGTATTGTCGCAAAATTTTCTACAAACGGAAAAGTGAAAATTTTGGACGAGCGGTTTTTGCCGTATGATCTTTATTTTGAGGAAGAGGATGAGGACGACATTGATATTTTGGTGAACAATGTGGTCAATTTTCAGCATTGGTGTGCATCGCGCGTCCTGTCTTTGGATCGAAAGTATGCGAAAGAGTTGTTAAACAGCATTGGCGTGATGCAGGCGATTACAGACCGGGATCGTGCCAATATTGCGCTGTCGTATCATTGTGTTTCGCTGACAGATGTGTACTGGGTGAGAAAAGAGTCGGAGACGGTTACGTTTGAGCAGCTGAATCTGTATGACAATCCTCTGAATGAAGCAATTGTAGAATTGTCGTTGAAAGGGCGGCAGATGACGGTGACGAATCAGGAATTGGCGCCGGATCTGTCTACCAAGGGATGCTTCCCGAAAGCATGGGTTCGGACATCCCATGGTTTTCAATTGTTGAAAGATGGAGACAGGGACGCGGTTCGCAGAGAACTGCTTGCCAGTCAGATCTGTCAGTGCTTTGAGATTCCGCAGGTAATTTATCAAAAAGGGTATTATGACGGAGAAGCAGTGACGGAAAGCACCATCATTACGTCGAAACAATATTCCCTAGTCTCGAAGATGGCATTTGATATTTATGCAGTAAATCATGATCTGGATACGCTAAAGGTGTGTCAGCAGCTGGATCCGATCACGTATTATGGGATGAATATTCTGGATTATCTGGTCGGAAATACGGATCGTCATCCGGAAAACTGGGGTTTCTTGATTGACAATGAGTCGAATCAATATATTTCGCTCTATCCGGTCATGGATTTTAATCAGTCATTTCTTGCGTATGATACGATAGAAGGAGCTGGTTGTCAGACCGTGGAAAAGCGTGGAGTATCCCAGAGAGAAGCGGCAATCGCGGCAGTCAGAGAGATTGGGCTGCGGCAGAAGTGTGAGGTGGACCTGAATATTTTCGAAGACTGGACGGCTGAGAGGGAGATGTTCCAACGCCGTCTCGATGAATTGAAAGCCGCACAGAGATAAAGAAATGCAAGCAGGGGAAGTGGTTGAGAAATTGACCGCTTCTCTTTTTGCTTTACAGGAAATTGCGCTGCATTTCCTGTAAAGCAAAAAAAGCGCTCCGCGTGGATCGCACTGCGGCGGAAAGGAATTTGTCGCTTCGCGACCCGCCGCAGACGGAGAATCCTGCAATGCAGGATTCTATTTTTGCTTTATAGAAATTGCGTTTCGCGTAGATCATCAACGGTGAAGTCTTGACAGCGAGAAGAAATGTGTTACAATAAAATCACAAGCGTAGTGCAACATATGTTTCTTTAACACGAAAGTTACAATCGAAACATAGAGGGAGGTAGCGGTTATGAATCCGATTATTGAGATCCATCACTTACAGAAGTTTTTTGGCGAGGTGCATGCGGTGCAGGATCTGAGTTTTCAGGTGCGGGAGGGCGAGTTGTTTGCTTTTCTCGGCGTGAATGGCGCTGGAAAGTCCACAACAATCAATATCCTGAGTGGACAGCTGGCGAAGGACGGCGGCAGTGTGTCAATCTGTGGGGCAGATCCGGAGGCGAGTCCGGATGAGGTGCATCGCAGTCTCGGCGTGGTATTTCAGAATTCTGTGCTGGATAAAGAGCTGACGGTGCGGGACAATCTGGAGAGCCGCGCGGCATTATATGGTATTTGCGGCGGAGCATTCAGAGAGCGTCTTGCGGAGCTGGCAAAGATGCTGGAGTTTGAAGATCTGCTGAAACGTCCGGTGGGGAAGCTGTCTGGTGGACAGAGACGGAGAATCGATATTGCCCGTGCGCTGCTGCATCATCCCCGGATCTTGATTTTGGATGAACCGACGACAGGATTAGACCCGCAGACACGCAATGTGCTGTGGCAGGTCATTGGGGAACTGCGTGAGAAGGAACAAATGACAGTATTTCTGACAACACATTACATGGAAGAGGCGGCGGATGCGGACTATGTGGTGATCTTAGATCAGGGACAGATTGCGGCGGAGGGAACGCCTTTGCAGTTGAAAAATGCCTATACCGGTGATTTTATCACGCTGTACGGTGCGGAGGAGACAGCAGTTCGTGCACTGGGCAGACCATGTGAGCAGATTCGGGATGCGTGGAGAGTGTCAGTACCGAATACAGCAACGGCGACCAAATTGATTTTACAGCAGCCGGAGCTGTTTCAGGATTATGAGATCACGAAGGGGAAGATGGACGATGTATTTCTCGCCGTGACTGGAAAAAAGCTGACAGGAGGTGCAAGAGAATGACCGCATTGAGAGCACTTGTAAAAAGAAATACCAGGCTCTATTTCAAAGATAAAGGAATGTTTTTCACATCGCTCATCACACCAATGATCCTGCTGGTGCTGTACGGGACATTCCTAAGTGGCGTGTATGAAGATGCATTCCGAAGTTCGCTGCAGGCGGTTGGCATCTCCGTATCAGACAAAGTGTTGTGGGGCTGTGTTGGCGGACAGCTGGTTTCTTCGTTACTGGCAGTGAGCTGTGTGACGGTTTCGTTTTGCTCAAATCTGCTCATGGTGCAGGACAAGGTGAGCGGTGCGAGAAGGGATCTGATGATCGCACCGGTGTCACCTGCGACATTGGCATTGAGCTATTATCTGTCTACACTGGTGAGCACGCTGCTGATCTGCTTTGCTGCGACTGGCATGTGTCTGATCTATCTGGCGTGCGTGGGCTGGTATCTGGGCGTTTTGGATGTGTTCGCGCTGCTGCTGGATGTGATTTTGCTGGTATTGTTTGGAACGGCGCTGTCCTCGTGCATTGTTTTTCCCTTGTCCACCAATGGGCAGGCAAGTGCAGTCGGCACGATCATCAGCTCTGCCTATGGATTTATCTGCGGTGCATATATGCCGATCTCCAGCTTTCCGGAAGGATTGCAAAAAGTCATCTCGTTCCTGCCGGGAACCTACGGCACGAGCCTGCTGCGAAATCATGCCATGCGCGGAGCGTTTGCAGAGCTTGGAAAGGCCGGATTTCCGGAGGAAGCAGTACAGCTTGTGCGGGACAGTGTAGATTGCAACCTGTACTTTTTCGATCACAAAGTACCGATGGGCGGAATGTATGGAATCCTTGTTGGAACGATTGTGATTCTGATCGTACTGTATGTGGTGCTGAATCGAAACAAGCATCATTCGCGCAAAGCGTCTCGTTAAAAAATCAGAGCAGGGAGTGGAAGAAATGCCACGAAAGTTTTTATTCAAAAGAGAAGAAATTGTAGAAGCGGCAGTGCAGCTGACGCGGGAAAGTGGAATCTCAGCGGTGACTGCCCGGGGATTAGGAGAACGGCTCGGCACATCGTCGAAACCGATTTTCAGCCATTTTGAAAATATGGAACAGGTGCAGCAGGCAGTGCTTGCGGCAGCGAATGAGAAATATCAGAATTATCTGAAAACAGATATGGCGGATGGCAAATACCCGCCCTACAAAGCCAGTGGTATGGCGTACATTCGCTTTGCAAGGGAAGAGCGGGAGCTGTTCAAGCTGCTGTTTATGCGGGATCGTTCCGGAGAGATGATTGAGGAAAACAAAGAAGAAATTCGTCCGCTGCTGGCATTGATCGAGAAAAATCTCGGTATCTCGGAGCAAGCGGCATATCAGTTTCACTTGGAAATGTGGGTGTATGTTCACGGCATTGCGTCTATGATCGCAACCTCGTATCTGGACTGGGACGACGAGATGGCGAGTGAGGCACTGTCGGACGCTTATCAGGGACTGCGCCATCGATTCACAGAAAAAGAGAATTAAAATTACAGAGAAAAAGCTCTGACAATCGCGAAAAAAACGTGATCGTCAGAGCTTTTTGCGTAAGCAAGATTCCGATTACATCGAGATCCATCCGAATGCATTTGCGACGGAACTGAGCAGGATGATGCCTGCAAAGAACGGGCACAGGAAACGGATCATAAAGTTGAAAATATTCTTTCTGCGGAAGGTGCCGCCCTGCAGCATCTCCTCTTCGATCTTTTTGACACCGATGACTCTGGAGACAAGCAGACAGGTGGTGATAGCCGCAATGGGCATCATGACGGAGTTCGTCAGGAAGTCAAAGAAGTCCAGAAACTGCATGCCGAGGATCTTCACAAAATCCAGCGGACCATAGCCGAGGGACGACAGCGTGCCCAGGGCGATCATGATGATGCCGATAACGACGGTGGACTTTTTGCGTCCCCAGCCAAGCTCGTCCTCGAAGGTGGAGACGGCGCTTTCGGTCAGGGCGATGGAGCTGGTCATAGCAGCGAACAGCACCAGCACGAAGAACAGAATGCCGATCAAAGTACCGAGTCCCATGCTGGCAAATACCTTCGGGATCGTGATAAACATCAGCGCAGGACCGGCCTGCAGCGTGTCCGGATCACCGCCGGAAAAGGCGAACACAGCGGGAATGATCATCAGACCAGCCATCATAGCAATCAGTGTATCGAAAATCTCGACATTGCGGGTCGAACCTTCGATAGAAATGTCCTTTTTCATGTAAGAGCCGAAGGTGACGAGAATGCCCATTGCGATAGACAGAGAATAGAACATCTGTCCCATCGCGGAAACGACTGTCATCCAGGAAAAGTTCTCGATGTTTGGAACGAGAAAATACTTCACGCCCGCCAGTGCGCCCGGTCTGGTCACCGAGTAACCGGTGATGATCAGGGACAGCACAACGAGAACCGGCATCATAAATTTGGAGACGCGCTCGATGCCATTGCGAACACCGGCGTAGATAATCGCCAGCGTGCAGAAAGCAAAGATCACGAAGCAAATCTCGGTGGTAGCACCGTTTGCGATGAAGGAAGAAAAGTATCCGTCTGTCGCAAGCTCACTGCCGTGCCCCATCACATATTCCGCCAGATATTTCAGCACCCATCCGCCGATAACGGAATAGTACGGCACGATCAGAATCGGAATGATGGCGTTGATCCATCCGCCGAATTTCAGAAAGCCGGACTTTCCGAAGGAAGCGAAAGCGCTGACAGGACTTTTGCCGGTCATGCGTCCGAGAGATGTCTCAGCAACGATCATGGTGTAACCGAAGGTGAGCGCCAGTACGATATACACCAGCAGGAAAATACCGCCGCCGTACTTTGCGGCAAGGTACGGAAAACGCCAGATATTTCCGAGTCCAACGGAAGCTCCAGCAGCGGAAAGGACGAAACCGAGCTTTCCGGAAAACATACTTCGTTTTTGATTGTGTTTACTCATAATAGATACCCCATTTGTAAAAGCGTAATGTAAAGATTGTATCACATGGGTAGAAAAAACACAATGAACGAAGCGATGATTTTTAGGTGCGTAAATTTGTCATCGCAGGAGCAAATATACGGTGTATGCGACATAAAGCAGTACACAGATCGCTCCCTCCGGACGACTCATCCGCTTTTTCGTTCGGGCAAAGACGAAGAGCAGGATGCCGCTGGCGAGAAGCAGCAGTCCGTCGATCAGAGATTCCGACAGAACGGAGAGCGGTGAGATGGCGGCGGACATACCGAGGATAAACAAAATATTGAATATGTTGGAGCCGATGGCATTGCCGAGGGCAAGTCCACTGTCGCCTTTTCGGGTAGCGGTGATGGAAGTAACGAGCTCCGGCAGAGAGGTGCCGATAGCGACAATCGTCAATCCAATAAAGTTCTGGCTGACACCGAAGTTTTCTGCGATGATGCATGCCTGATCTACCACGAGATCACCGCCAAAGATGACGGCAATGAGTCCGATCACAAGATAGATCAAACTTTTCGGAAGAGAAAATGCAGTGACGGTTTCGCCGGTTTCCCGATTGCGGATAGCGGAAACGATCATCATGGCAAGGTAAGCGACCATGCCGATGAGTAACAAAATTCCTTCCAGACGGCTGAGTGTGCCATCCCAGAGCATGATGCACAGCACGGCGGTAATGAGAATATTCAGAGGCATGTCTCGTTTGAGAATCGAGGGATCGGTACGAAATGAGGCAAGAAAGGCACAGACACCAACGACGACCATGCCATTGAACAGATTCGAGCCGAGGATATTGCTGATGGCGATGTCATTGCTTCCGACGAGAGCGGCGTTGATACTGACGGATGCCTCCGGAGCGCTGGTACCCATCGCCACGATCGTCAGTCCGATGATGACGCTGGGAACCTTCAGAATCCGTGCGAGGGAAGAGCTGCCTTCCACAAAGAGGTCTGCGCCCTTGATGAGCAGGACAAATCCGATGAGTAGTAATACATATTCCATGGGAATTCCTTTCCTGCGATAAAGGAATAAAAAAAGAGACCCTTACCGCATCAAAAAATGAGCGATAAAAGTCTCGTTGCTTACAGCAATTACCGGCGAATGCACAGATCCGCGTGATGACGATAATGGCTTCATCCCAAGAAGATGAGAACTACTCCCTTTTTGCTGGTTACATTGTAATATGGGGAGGGGCGGCTGTCAACCCGGAAAAATCCCTTTTTCGATATTTTTTATCTTGACCTTTTTTAACAGTTGGCATACTCTAACTGCTTAGAGTAAGAAAGGCAGGCGATAGAGGTATCAAATGCTTTGCAGGATTCTATTTTATGTTACTGCGCGATTTTCTCAAGCAGTGTATTGTAAAGCTCCTGTGTGTCTGCTGCATCCTTCAGTCCGATGACAAGTGTGTTGTTACCGGAGGTCAGAACGATGTATTTGCTTGCATTGGTGTAGGCATACAGGGTGTAGGAGCCAAATTCGGTATTCTGAAAGATCCCTTCGGAAAGCCGCGGCGAGCCAAATCCATTGCTTCGGGAACCAACATCGAGATCATCACGATATGTGATCGTGTCGATTTTGGAATAATCGAGATCTAGATCGGTCCAATAAGATGCCTTGATATGGAGTGAGGTGTCATTGCAGCGTGCGGCAATGTTTCCGGTAAACATTGTCACAATCAGCACAACATAGACGAGTGAGAGGATGACAAGACTGACGGTTCGCTGTGTTTTCAACTTTGGTGAGCTGGCATATACGATACCGGCCTTTTGGTGCTGTCTGTAAATGCGATAAGAATAAGCAACAGGAAGAACCATCACGACAACAATGATACAGAGAGCAAACCAGATCATCACCCGAGAGGGAAGAAAGAGGGAAAGGAGCATGAAAATGCCGCCGATCACCCAGACTTTTCCGGCGAAGCGGTGCGTTTTATTCCAATTCTCTTCATTAGTTAATGTCCAGGAAATTTTAATTCCTAAAATGTTATTTTGCTTTACCTTTGGCAAATAGTTTCCCAACAGCAGGAACATAGCTGCAAGAGGAAGTGCCAGAACGATCGACAGCTGGAAGTCACCGCCAAGGGCGAAGCGATACATACTTCCGCTCGTAGCAAGTGAGATAGCCGGAATGATCCAAAAGACGATACGGAGCGCTTTCTGTGATTGCTTCCGTTGGTTTTGATCACGCAAGGTAAAGAAAACACAAATAAATTGCGTCATCAATAAAATCAGAGGCGATCCGAAAACAGCAAATACTTTGGAACTGAATCCATCGGCAACACTGTCCGCACCAAAATGAGTCGGCATAAGATCGGGCAATTGATGCTCTATTTGTTGGCAGATATCGACACATATATAATATTGCAGAATCAAATGATTGATATTGACTTCAGATCTGTTTCACTAAAATGTGTGCGTTCCTCTTTTTCTGGATGTAAAAAATAAATTGGGGAATACTTGAAATTGCCTGCTGCATATGTTATTATATGTCTAGGCAAAAAGTAAGAATTATCTGTCATAAGGTATCCAAAGCAAAATCCCCAGCAGTTGCCGCTGCTGGGGATTTTTATTCCATTTTTGCAAGGCGGCTTAGACCTTAGGCTGGTTGCCGTCACTTCTTATCTCTATCCAGCCATTTGCAGATGTAGTGGCAAACCACACCTGCCAAAACAGAGATAATAAAAGTAAGAATTACTTCTGCCATATGTATCCCCTCCCTTCTGTGCCTGTCTGGGGAGTGGCAACGGATTTAGTATATCATGAAAACTGTCAAATCTCAACAAAATTCCGTATATTACCATAGTATGTTTTGTAAAACATCAAAAAACAACCAAATATGATTTCTTCAATGTCTCAAACGGCATTTTATGTCGTTTCTTCAAACTTTTTGTTTACATAATAGAAATAGAATCCTGCTTTGCAGGCTTCTGGAACCGACATCGAGATCATCACGGTATTCCATCGCATCAATTTTAGAGTAATCCAGATCCAGATCGTTCCGGCAAAGCGATGCGTTTTATTCCAATTCTCTTCATTCGTTAATGTCCAGAAAATTTTAATTCCCAAAATGTTATTTTGCTTTACCTTTGGCAAATAGTTTCCCAACAGCAGGAACATGGCAGAAAATATTATGCCAGCAATTTACATCAAAATACACTTTCTGTACTTTTGAATTTTACATTTCTACATTGAAGTGTTTTTGCAAGCAGCCCTTGCTTCTTGGTTGACTGCTTAAAGATACGGCTTCCATTGTAGAATGTAAAATTTGCACAGCGATTGCACAAGGAAACTTTAACCCATCTTTTTCACAACCAGGACTGCGGTTTTACAATTCGTCCTTTATAATGCAGGACTGTAGGCAAACGAAGAGATTTGAAAAACAGGAAAGACAGGTACATGTGAATGAACGACTATGAAGAACGGGCAACAGGTGTCCTGAACCGTGGTTTTCAGGGACACATCCGCTATATGCTGCAGCTTCCGGAGAATGTGCGGAGCATTCGGGTTCAGTTGACTTTTGATAAGAGAGAACCGGAGTGGGATCCGGAGCAGCTGCGCAAGGAATGTAAGGAAGCACTTTTAACGAATATGCCGGAGGAGATGATCACCGAGGAAGTATTGGATCGGTTTGTAAAGTTTCCGAAGGGCGAGATCAACATGAGTCTCGCCTATCATCATGCAGTATTGGGAACAGCACATCGGAATGAGCTGGTGAAGGAAGTGTGGATCGGTGCAGAGGATGCAAGTGAGGGATTTCTGCCGACCCGTTTTCAGGGCGGACTGCTGGAAATCACGCTGCATTGTCTGAATATTGTAAACGATGGAACCAATTACGAGCTGATCGTGGAAGGGAGTGCACAATGAGTCAGGTGAATTATATTCGTGCAGAGCTGCACAACCATTCTACAGAGTCAGATGGAAAGCTTTCGATTAAAGAATTAGTCCATTATGCGGAAAGTCAGGCATTTGAGGTGCTGGCTGTGACCGATCACAATACGGTTTCCGGACAGGACAAGGCAATGCAGGAAGCGAGAAACAGAGCATTGGATATTCTGCCGGGCGTTGAGATCACAACTTTTTATGGACATATTCTGGCGTTGGGACTGCGGCATATGATTGATTTTGCAGATATGGATCCGAAATACCCGGAGGAGCTGGTACGGAAGCTAAAGGCAGCAGGCGCAAGAGCTGTTGGATGTGCACATCCGTTTTGTATCGGGGAGCCGATCATGAAAGGCTGTCGTCTGGCGATGGAGTTCCGTTATCCGGAAGTGCTGGACTACATCGAAGTGTTCAACACAAGTGCCGGAGACTTGTTTTCCGGAAATGAATTTGCACTGAACTGGTGGGAAGAGCTGGTTCTGCAGGGCATTCGCATTGCAGCAACAACCGGCATTGACTTGCACACGATTCCGGAAAATAAAGATGTCTTTACTACATACGCCATTGTAAAAGACAGTGAGAGAGGCGTTGGTCAGTCAGATGCGGAGGTTGTGCTGGAGCACATTTGCCAGCAGAAGACCATGGTGTCCAAAGGACCGCTGTTTTGCAGCGAATATCAAAATGGAGAGATCCATGTCACACTGGCACAGCCCGGAACAGACGGCATGCTGCTGCAGCTGAAAGAAGATACCGGCGCAGAAACCGTAGTACCGATGGACGGCAGAAGCGAGATCACGATCTGTACGGATTACGGCATGAAGAGTGCAGTCATAAAGTTATATGACAAAAAAGTAGATTTTACACATCTGTTGGCAGTGGGAGCACCAATTTACGCAGATGGTCATCTGGAGGGAGCATGAAGAAATTATACTACGGACTTGGAAAAACAAAATTCTGGGAATTTATTCTGCTTGCTGTCTTTCTGCTGGTGTTTTATGGACCATTGCTGAACATGCTGACGCTTTCCTTCGCCGGAACATATAATTATCCAGATGTGATTCCACAGACTTTTTCATTGAAATGGTGGGATTACATTCTGACCAATAAGAATCTGGTGCAGTCCATTGGACAATCGTTGCTCCTGGCGATTTTGGTTACAGCGCTGTCCCTTCTGATCTGTCTGCCGGCGGCTTATGCACTGGCACGGTATCCGTTCAAGGGAAGAACCGCAGTTCGGTTAAGCTTTTTGCTGACAAATGCATTTCCGAAGATGGGTATTTATACGGCAATGGCAGTGATTTTCTATAAACTGAATCTGATGGGAACCTTCTTTGGTGTTGTTCTGGTGCACATCGTCAATACCATGATGTTCATGGTGTGGATTCCAAGCGGAGCCTTCGGAAATGTCCACATTCAGCAGGAAGAGAGCGCGAGAGATGTGGGAGCTTCCCCGGTGCGAACCTTTTTCTCAATCACAATGCCGATGGCATGGCCGGGAATCGTGGTTGCATCTTTATACACATTCCTCGGTTCGATGGAGGAAGCACAGGGATCTTTGCTGATCGGTCTTCCGAAGGTCCATACGATGCCCAGTGAATTATATGGAATCATCATGTCGTACACAGACACAGCGGGATCGGTATTTGCGATCATTCTGCTCATTCCTTCGATCATTTTGCTGATCGTCTTCCGGAAATATCTGAGTGCGGATACCTTGTCTAAGGGATTAAAAATGTAATGGAGAATAAAAAATACATGGAAGCAAAAACAAAGTTGAAAATTGAGAAGCTGACAAAGATGTTCAGCAAGACGGAGGGTATTCACGATGTCAATTTGGAAGTGCGTGAAAAAGAGCTTCTGACGCTGCTTGGTCCGTCCGGTTGTGGAAAAACGACAATCCTGCGTGCAATCGGTGGATTCAACAAAATCGACAGCGGTACGATCGTGCTGGATGGAGAAGAAATTCAGAGCATTCCGCCGGAAAAGCGTGCAACGGGTATGGTATTCCAGAGCTACAATCTGTGGCCGCACATGAATATTTATGAGAATATGGCATTTGGTCTGAAGATTCGCAAGGTGCCGAAGGACAAGCGAGATCAGATGATCAGCGACATGTTGAAATTGGTTCGCATGGAAGGCTGTGAAAAGAAGTATCCGGCGCAGCTGTCCGGCGGTCAGCAGCAGAGAATCGCAATTGCGAGAGCGCTTGTGTTGAAGCCTTCTCTGTTATTGCTGGATGAGCCGTTTTCGGCATTGGATGCGAAGATCCGTGCCTCTATGAGAGAAGAGTTAAAGCGGATTCAGTTAGAAGCAGGGCTGACGATTATCTTTGTCACCCACGATCAGGAAGAAGCAATGGCAATTTCGGATCGAATTGCAGTCATGAATCAGGGGCAGATCGAGCAGATCGGTACTCCGGAAGAGATTTATGACCATCCGGCAAACCGATTTGTAGCCGGATTTATCGGAGAAATGAATGTGCTGAAAGGCAAAAACGGAGAAGACATCTTGGTTCGCCCGGAGGATATTGAGTTGAATGTACATTCCGGAGCAGCAATCGCGGGAATGGGTCAGATCGAAAGCATTATGATGCTGGGGCACTATATGCAGATCATTGTGCGGGTATCGGGAGAGCAGATCATCAAAGTCTTTCTGCCGAAGGAACAGACAAGTGAGTTCCGCGTTGGTATGCAGGTAACTTATTCAAACCGCAAACAACAACAGCTTTTTCAGAGCTCGGCAAACTGAGCTTGGGGAAAGCGATCATTATAAGCAGCAGAGTCGGGAATTCCGATTCACAACAAAATATACAAAGATAGTATGAGGAGAGAAAATGAAGAACAAGATTGTAAAGAAACTGACAGCCGTGATGCTTGGTGCAGCAATGATGGTTGGGACATTGGCAGGCTGCGGAAGCAATGGAACAAATGGAGCAGATGCATCTGCCGGAGGCAGTGCAGCAGCAAAGACAGACGTTCCTACCGTAACGATTTGGGGAAGCGGCGGACAGGAAGTGCGCGATGCACTGCAGGTAATTGCAGATATGTACAATGCAGATCCGGATTATAACACAAAAGCAAAAGTAGAAGTTCAGTTCGTTGTATCCGGTACGAATGAGCAGAGCTTGCCGGATCGTCTGGCAGCTGCTTACAAGGCTGGTGAGACCAATACCGATTTCGACCTGATTGCATTGGACGACAGCGGTGTTTCTCAGATTCTGGCGCAGACAGCGGATGATTTCTTTGAGACGATCGACACCAGCAAGCTTGCAAACTATGACAATCTGATCTACAAGGAAAATGTGGTAGGTGATACCTTCATTCCTTACCGTGGAACTGCCGTTTTCCTGGCATATAATTCTGATAACGTAGAAAATCCGCCGAAGACCGATGAAGAGCTGTATCAGTGGATCAAGGACAACCCCGGCAGATTCGGTTATTGTGATCCTTCCACCGGTGGTTCCGGATATTCCTTCGTAGCAAATACGATTTATAACCAGCTGCCGGATGAGGCTGCCACTTCTGCCGACAGAACCTGGGAAACGGATCACACCGAGGAATGGGACAATGCATTTAAATTGCTGGAAGATCTGCATCCGTACCTGTATCAGACCGCCGGAAAAGTACAGTATGCCATCAAGAATCAGGGAACGCTGGATCTGTTAGCAACCAATGAGATCGACATGTGCCCGGCATTTGCAAACATGGTTCTGAATCAGAAGAACATGGGAACACTTCCGGAATCCATCAAGCTGACCCAGATTGAGCCGGCATTCATGGGCGCACTGGCAGGTTTCTGTATCCCGCAGATTGCACAGGACAAGGAAGCAGCACTTTCTGTGATCGACTACTTCCTGTCTTACGAAGCACAGGCTGCTGACTGGAATCAGATGTATGCATCTCCTGTTGTAGACACCACAAAGTTAGAGGGTCTGGATCATGCAGACTGGCTGGAAGAAGTAAATCTGGATAGCCTGCGTTACCTGGCAATCGGTGATCTGGCAGTTGATATCCGCAGCCGTTGGACAGACGAAATCGGCATTCTGGCACAGTAATCAGGAAATAATGGAGAAAGAAATATCATGAGCGGACAGAAAGAACATAAGTGGCTGCCATATGTGATGGTAGCCCCCGCTCTGCTGGTGATGGTACTGGTTGTTCTGTTCCCGATTTTGAACACGATCAACCAGTCTTTTCATACAGCGGACGGTGCATGGACCTTCGACAATTATACTTACTTTTTTACAAGTGATGTCGCATTTCAGAGCTTTGTATTCACAATCGTAGAATCCCTTCTGACAACGGGATTAAGCCTCTTCTTTAGCTTTTTGCTGGCGTTGTATCTGCGCTTTTCCAACAGTCCGGTGAGCAGACTGATCGGAAGAATTTATTTGCTGCCGCGTTTTATTCCCGGTATCGCCGCTGTGTATGCCGTTATGAATATCATCAAGAACGGTGGCTTCCTGAATCGTTTCTTCCTGCTGTTCGGCATTAACTTTCAGCCGAATGTGCTGCATGACCTGAAGGGAATCGTGCTCAGCAATCTGTGGTTTTCCATTCCGTTTTGTGCGATGATGATGTCGGCAGCTCTGTCATCAGTGAGTGATTCCTATTTGGAAAGCGCGAGAGATGCAGGCTGTGGCTGGTGGCGGATCCTCTGGCGGATCATCTGGCCCTTGACCTACAAGGATTTGGTTGTCGCAGGAACCTTTATCCTGATGGGACAGATCGGTTCTTTCTCCATTCCGTATCTGACCGGTCCGAACAATCCGAAAATGCTGGGAATCCTGCTGTACAATCAGGCAGCAACTTACATGGATTATGAGCACGCTGCGGCACTTTCTGTTCTGATGTTCTTATTGTGTCTGGCTGGTGCGATCATTTATATCCGTACAAATCTGAAAGAAAGCGAGTGGCAGGCAAAATGATGACAGAACAGGAAGCACTGGCAGCGGCTTCAAAACCGCTGCCGCTCCATGGAAGTGATAATACGAGAGACCTGGGCGGGTATCCGACAGAAAATGGCGGAAAAACCGCGTACCGTCGCCTTGTTCGTTCCGATAGCCTGGAAGAATTGACACCGGCGGACGTGGAAATGCTGCGGAAATATGGCGTTGGCTGCTGCATCGACTTTCGGACAGCGGATACTTGCGAAAAGCATCCCAGTGCATTGAGCCGCGTAGATGGAATTGATTATTACAATCTTCCTATTGACGATCATATCGGAAACGGAGATCTGGAAGCGCTGACGCAGTATCAGGATATGGGAGATCTCTACATTGAGTTTCTGGAACGGAACAAGCAGGAATTTTGCACTGCCTTGCAGATGATCCTGCAGCATCCGAATCAGGTGACACTGTATCACTGCACCGCCGGAAAAGACCGCACCGGCATTCTGTCGATGCTGCTGTTAAAACTGGCAGGCGTTCCGGAAGACCGGATCCTTGCAGATTATCAGGTGACGGAGCATTACATGACATCCAAATTTGTACGGATGAAAGAAGTTCTGGAACAGTGCCATCAGAAAATTCCGGAATACTGCTTCTCCTCCGCACCGGAGCAGATGAAAAAAGCAATGGCTTATCTCAACATGAAATATGGAAATGTGGAGCGATATATAGAAGCAATCGGAGTGTCAGAGGGAGAGTGCGAGAAGCTGAAAAGTGTGTTAAAGAGTTGAAAAAATAAAAAAGGATAAATGGAAACCTTCAGCAAGCAGTTTGTCGCTTCGCGACCCGCCGCAGGCGGAGAATCCTGCGGAGCAGGATTCTATTTTTATTTTATAGAATACTTATCCGAAGCTTTCTGTATCAGAAAAAGTCGAAACATGTTATACTGATAATCGTAAGATATGTCATATTAGGAACGGGGGAGTTCGGATGAAAATGTACAGCTCAAAGGAGCTATACCGTACAGAGGCAGATCAGCTGGTCCAAAGTAGTGCCTGGAAATATCACGTCTGGGCAGAGGATCTGATCGGCAAAAAAATTTATATTTATCCGAAAAAACTGAAGGATCTTGCAGAATATGAAGAAATCCGGCATAGGCTGGTCGGATGTGAAGTATTTCTGGTCGATTCTGCGTCCGAAAAAAACGTGCGCGCGATCACGGCAACACTGGATACGGAAACAGGAAACCTGTATTTCAATGAAGCGGTATTTGGCGGTATCTGGAAGGTACTTCGAAAAAATCTGCTGTCTGCACTGGTATTGGTGCGGCAAAAGGATGCATCTTACAGAGATACAGAACCGGAAGACTTTGTTGTTTTGGATGCCCTGGAACGTTTTGGAAGTGTGCCGAAAATCACAACGCAGGGTATTCGATATGTAGAACGGCCGCTGACGGACGAGGAGCGTTATCGAAACAGCAAAAAACAGCGCATACTGGATACGCCGGGAATGCTGTTCTTTTTTGCGGAGGACGGGCATTACTATCATGACAAGGAGTGTGAGAAGATCCGGCAGATTCCTTCAGAAAAATTTGCAGCTTCTAAAACAATCCCGAATGGAAAAATAGTATGTAAAGACTGTATGCGGAAGCTGGCATTTCGTATTGCATGCGCGCCGCGAGCCAAAGAAATTCCAATTTGTGACGGGATATTTCGAAAGCGCCAGATTCAGACAGAGAAGATCTGGAAATATGTTATGGAAGATGGTTTGAAATTTCACGCCAGTCAGCCGGATGAACTGCGGGTTGAGGGAGCAGAAGATAAATGGATCATTAAAGAACTGGGAGAGCGAAAACCTGCATTGTGGCACAATAATTATGTCCGGATCAGCACAACAGAACGCTATATCACAGAAGGATATCACAGACAGAGGTATAGCAGTGATTCGTTGATCCGATTGCTGGATTACATTGCAGGATATACCTGGCAGGGGCATGTGCGAAAAGAGGAAGAAATGGCGCTGCGGGAGATGCAGGAAAGTCAGGCACAAAAGGTGCAGGCAGAAGTACAGGAGAATACAGAACAGGTGGAAATACAGCAGCCGGAATTGTCTGTACCGCAGGAAAAAGTACAACAGGATATTTCACTCGAAGAAAAAAGAAAATTGCCCTGGTATCGCAGGATAATTGCGTTCTTTTCCAAATTTAGAATTTAACTGTGCAAGTGAGAGGAATTACACAACAGTAGAATCATACAGAATGGAGAATGTAGAAAAAATGAGTAAATTTGAATTTCGAAATGTATTACCGACAGAGGGAGACGAAGTTTCCGAGATCGAAAATATTTGTTTTCCGCCCAATGAGGCATGTACGGAAAAAAATATGAAATTACGTGTCGCAAATGCGCCGGAAAATTTCCTCGTAGCGTACGATCCGGAAGCCGGAAGAATCGCCGGATTTTTGAATGGCATTGCAACGGATGAAGAGGTGTTTCGGGACGAGTTTTTCACGGATATTACATTGCATGATCCGAAGGGCAAGAATGTCATGCTGCTCGGTTTGGATGTGCGTCCGGAGTATCGCAGACAGGGCCTTGCGACGGCGATCATGACAAAGTATCGCGAGCGTGAGGCAGCAAAAGGCAGGAAGCTGCTGGTGCTGACCTGTCTGGATAATAAGGTTGAGATGTACAAAAAAATGGGGTATGAGGATAAGGGAATGTCTGCATCCGTCTGGGGCGGAGAACCCTGGCATGAGATGACGATTCCGGTGACAGAAGAGGAGTGAACGTATGCCCGCAGATATGAAAGCACGAATCGCGGCTGCGGCTGCGCGTCTTGTTTTTGAAAAGAATGTCAGGAAGCTGACCGTGACAGATATTGTTGCGGAGTGTCAGATCACAAGACCAACTTTTTATTATCATTTTGAAGATATCCCGGCGCTGCTGCGCTGGATTTTGGAGACAGATGGTGCGATGCTTTTGAACCAGACTCTGGAGCAGGAGACACCGGAACAGGGGTTGTGTTATCTTCTTCGCATGGCGATCCATGCGGCGCCTTATATTAAGAAGGGAATCCAGACAAATTACGGCGAGGAGATCCGGACGCTGTTGACGCAATATTGCCATGGCTTTTTTGAGAAAGTCGTCGAAATGGACAAGTTGTATGCGGATTATCCAGTGAGGGATCAGAAGCTGTTTTTGCGCTATCATACCTGTGCGGTGATAGGCATGCTGCAGGAATGGACGGATGAGGATACGCAGCATCTGGAGGAAATCGTACATAAAATAATTCTGATGATGAGTGGCGATATTCATCCCCGGAGCATAGAAGCAACGAAATAAACACAAAGTGGCGAGAGTGTAGAGCATCTTTCTTTACACTTTCGCTTTTTTGTATAGACAGAATCCGAAGATTATCCATAGAAATGTGTGGTATAAGCCGATATAATGGTAATTGTGAGAAAAAGAAAAGCAGCAGGAAGGAGTTTTCGTATGAAAGAGGTAAAATCACCAAAGAGACCATTGATTTATTATTATGCGATCACGCTTGTTATCCTGATCCTGTTTAATTTTTTGGTATTGCCGCTTCTCGGCGACACCGTCAAGGAGGTTGATTATGGCACCTTCATGACGATGATTGAAGAGAAGAATATCGGAAAAGTACAGGTAGAGGATTCCGAGATCACATTCACAGACAAGTCGGGAGAGAATATTTATCAGACCGGTGCAATGGATGATCCGACGTTGACGGAACGTCTGTACGAATGTGGAGCGACGTTTACAAAAGAAGTTCAGAAGGCGACATCACCTGTCTGGAATTTCATTGTGACGGTTGTTCTTCCACTGCTGATTTTTATCGGTCTTGGTCAGTATATGAACAAGAAGCTCATGGAACAGATGGGCGGCGGCAAGAATTCCATGGCATTTGGCATGGGAAAATCAAATGCCAAAGTATATGTGCAGTCCACACAGGGTATTCATTTCAGCGATGTAGCAGGTGAGGATGAAGCCAAAGAAAATCTGGCAGAAATCGTTGATTATCTGCACAACCCGCAGAAATATACCGAAGCCGGTGCTTCGATGCCCAAGGGACTGCTGCTTGTCGGCCCTCCCGGAACTGGTAAAACAATGCTGGCACGTGCTGTAGCCGGTGAAGCGAATGTTCCGTTTTTCTCGATTTCCGGATCAGAGTTCGTAGAAATGTTCGTCGGTATGGGCGCATCAAAGGTGCGTGACCTGTTCAGACAGGCAAAGGAAAAAGCCCCCTGTATCGTCTTTATTGATGAGATCGATGCCATTGGTCAGAAACGAAGCGGTGGTGCGATGGGCGGAAACGATGAGCGTGAGCAGACATTGAACCAGCTGCTGACAGAAATGGATGGTTTTGAAGGGAATACGGGTGTTATCATTCTGGCAGCAACGAACCGTCCGGAATCTCTGGATCCGGCGCTGACCCGTCCGGGTCGTTTTGACCGCCGCGTTCCGGTAGAACTGCCGGATCTGGCAGGACGTCAGGCAATTTTGGAAGTTCATGCAAAGAAAATCAAAGTCGATTCTGATGTGGATTTCCACACGATCGCGAGAATGGCAGCCGGTGCTTCCGGTGCCGAGCTGGCGAATATCGTCAACGAAGCAGCGCTGCGAGCTGTCCGCAATGGCAGAACCATCGTCAATGAAGCGGATCTGGAAGAAAGTATCGAAGTTGTTATTGCCGGATATCAGAAGAAAAATGCAGTTTTGTCCGACCAGGAAAAGAAGGTTGTCTCCTATCATGAGATCGGTCATGCTCTGGTAGCGGCATTGCAGACGCATTCTGCACCGGTGCAGAAGATCACGATCATTCCCCGTACTTCCGGTGCGCTGGGATATACGATGCAGGTGGATACTGGCGATAAATATTTGATGACAAAACAGGAAATCGAAAATAAGATTGCAACATTTACTGGTGGTCGTGCTGCAGAGGAGGTTATCTTTGGCGAGATCACAACCGGTGCCTCCAATGATATTGAGCAGGCAACGAAGCTGGCGCGGGCAATGATCACCCGCTACGGTATGAGTGATGAGTTCGACATGGTTGCATTGGAGACAGTGAACAATCAATATCTGGGCGGCGATGCATCCCTTGCATGCTCTGCTGAAACCCAGCGCAGGATCGATGAGAAGGTAGTAGAATTGGTTCGCACCCAGCATGAAAAGGCAGTTCGCATTTTGAAGGAGAACCGCAGCAAGCTGGATGAGTTGGCGCAGTTCCTCTACGAGAAAGAGACGATTACCGGAGAAGAATTTATGGAAATCCTGAATCGCGGAGGTGATCAGGCATGAGAGGACGTTCAAATTACGGCTGGCTGAAACTGATTGAGGGAATTTTGCTGCTGGTTCTCGGAATTTATACCCTGACACGACCGGATGAGGCATTGACTGGATTTATTATTCTGTACGGAATCGTGGCAGTGATTACCGGCATTTCAGATATCATACTGTATGTTGAGGTGGCGAGATTTATCGGATTTGGACCGGTGCTGTCACTTATTACCGGAACACTCAGTGTCATGGCAGGTGTCATGCTTATCATTACGCCGAATGCCGGAAAATGGGTCATGTCCCTGCTGT
Organism: uncultured Cuneatibacter sp.; assembly: GCA_934234215.1. Classification (GTDB taxonomy): domain Bacteria; phylum Bacillota; class Clostridia; order Lachnospirales; family Lachnospiraceae; genus CAKQHB01. The sequence continues at coordinate 6,953 of CAKQHB010000024.1, read as the reverse complement.
TCCCGGTGTGGTTTATCGCACACTGCATTTCGAGACTGGCAAACGTGAATTGGATTCATAGATTAGCCCGGCCTTTTCACTATTACATGACAATGATCCTGAATATCATAGGATTGGTTCTCGGAGTACTGATGCTGCTCAATCCGGTACTCACATGGGTATCCGTGCAGTACGTCATCAGCTTCTACCTGATTGCATTGGGAATTGATTGCATCGTGCTGGCATGCAGTAGGATTGGGGAAAAGTAAAACAACTCCGTAGCAAATTATACATGAAAAAGAATGAGGTACAGTCGAAAAAACTGTCCCTCATTCTTTTTTGCATAAAATTCGTGAAGGTGAGGTTTTACTGTGCTGTATGTAGATGTTTATTTCATGAGGTAACTCTTTTGGGTGGATTTTAATTTCGGGAGGTTGCATTTTCGTGCAAATTTAGACTTTTTGAGGTTGCACTTTCGTACAAAATTTACGATTACGAGGTTGCATTTTCGTGCAATATCTGAAGTTTTGAGGTTGCATTTTCGTGATCCTGAATGGTATACTACTCTTGTACAGGATGATTTTGAGCTTGTTGTATGAGGTGAGTGGAATGTTAAAGCGTAAGATTTATCAGGAACTGGTTGCTTGGAAGGAACGCAGTAAAGGAACGAGTGCCATTATGATTGATGGGGCAAGGCGTGTTGGAAAGAGCTTTATTGCGGAACAGTTTGCACGTGCAGAGTATAAGAGTTATATTCTGATTGATTTTGGTATTGCGCCAAAGGATGTTCTGGATTTATTTGTCTATGACAGTTCCAATCTGAATCTATTCTTTTCGAAATTGTCTGCATTTTACTCGACGACGCTTTATCAAAGAGATTCCCTGATTATTTTTGATGAAGTGCAGCAGTATCCGCGGGCCAGACAGCTCATTAAATATTTGGTTGCAGATGGTCGTTATGATTATCTGGAAACCGGTTCGTTGATTCGTTTAAAGAAAAATGTACAGGACATCATCATTCCATCGGAGGAAGATCATGTGGAGCTTTTTCCGCTGGATTTTGAAGAATTTTTGTGGGCAATGGGAGACACCGCAACGTATCCGTTGATTCGACAGTGTTTTGAAGAAAAGATTCCGCTTGGTTCTGCGCTGCATCGCAAAATTATGAATGATTTCCGACAATATTTGCTAGTGGGTGGTATGCCGCAGGCAGTTCTTGCTTATATGGATGAGCATAGTTTTGAAGCGGCAGATATTGCAAAACGGCGGATTTTGAGGCTATATCGGGAAGATGTCAGCAAATTTGCGGAAGGATACGAGGATAAAGTCTTTGCAATTTTTGACAATATTCCCGGACAACTTTCGAAAAAAGAAAAGAGATACAAATTGTCTTCGCTGGGAAAACAGGCACGTTTTCGTTCTTACGAGGATTCGTTTGTCTGGCTGAACGAGGCGATGATTGTGAATGCGTGCTTCAATGCAACAAATCCCAACGTTGGTTTGGATTTGAGCGCAGATCATACGACGCAAAAATGCTATATGGCGGACACGGGGTTACTAGTGACGCATACTTTTCAGGATAAAAAATATACGGATAACGAATTGTATCGCGCCATTTTATTTGATAAGTTAAATATTAACGAGGGGATGCTGATGGAAAATATCGTTGCACAGATGCTGCGTCTCCATCGAGAACGACTCTATTTCTACTCTCGGTCAGATTCACAGAATCGGGAAAATCATATGAAAATCGATTTCCTGATTACGGATGGAAAGAAAATCTCTCCTGTCGAAGTCAAATCCGGAAACTACCGTTCTCATACCTCCTTGGACAAATTCCGAAAACACTTTTCAAACGTAATCGGAACACCATACATCCTTTATCCAAAAGATGTTATGAAAAAAGATGGAATCGTGCATTTGCCACTGTATATGGCGGAGCTGCTCTAACCTGCCACTATCACGAAAAAGCAACCTCGTAAAACTGGAATCTGCACGAAAATGCAACCTCAGCGAATTTTGACCCGGTAAGATTGAGAAAATAGGACAGTTTTTTCTAGCATACCCGATTTTTTTTCAGCTTTTTCAGTACTTACTGGATCGGCAAACACACCCTCGCACAAAAGCATTTCTCCGTGACTTCCGTCTCAAAGCTTCCATTATGATATTTCAAGATTCTCTTACAGGTATTCAGTCCGATATTGGTGCTTTCTTTTTTATCCATCTGTGAGGGGATTCCGTTTTTCAGAATGAGATGGACTTGTTCTCCCTCTCGATGAAAATCGATTTCGATGGGAACGGAGGGATCTGCGTATTTCATCAGGTTGGAATACAGGTTATCAAAGGCACGGCGCAGCAGATCCGGATTTACCTGAATAGTGCCGTCAAGAGGTCCAAAGTTTGTTTTGACGGTGAATTGTCTACTTTCCAGAGAAAAAGCATATTCGCCCCAGAATTGTCCGAAGACTTCATCTGCATCCATCGGCTCCAGCTCCGGATGTTCCCACTCAGAGGCATAGACAAGGACGTATTCAAAGAGCTTGTCCGCCATCGAGCGAATGCGCATTGTCTGTTCCAGACTTTTGTGGATCAGCAGGTGCAGCTGTTCTTCATCGGAATATTTTTTACGGTCCAGCAACTCCAAATATGCCAGAAGCGATGTCAGAGGGGTGCGCAGGTCGTGGGACATCGCGGTGACGAGCTGCGAATTGGCGAGGCGGATCTGATCTTCCGATTCCTGATGAGCAATCAGAGAGCGACGCATCTGGTCGATGCCAAGGGCGAGTTCGCCGATTTCGTCCTGTCCGTGAATCGAGATCGGAAAGTCCAGTTGTCCTCCGGCGAGAATCTCCAGTTCCTGCTTGAGCTGCTTGATGTAGGATAGCTTGCGATGGACGAAGGAGATAAAGCAGACGGAAAAGACGGCAAATGCAACTCCAAAGGAAAACAGCGTACTCCAGGCATAATACATATTGCCAGAATAGTAGTATAAATATGCCTGTACGACCGAGCCATCAGAAAGGACCAGATCATGTCCGTAATCCGGGTCTTCCAGTGTAATATCGAATTGTTCAGGATTCAGGAGTGGAAGACCATCCGTGGAGACCGGCGCGGCGGAGTCGAACAATATGTGGTCATTTTGATACAGAACCAGATATAGCTTTCGGCCAACGCTGCGACGAAACCAGGTGTAGAGCGGAGAGAGATTATTTGGTGTTACATCGTCCTCCGATACAAATTCCTGCAGGTGATCAAACTGTTTGTCTGCAATCTGCTCCAGAAAAGCGTCTCCGTAGACGGTGTGATCGAGAATCTGCACACCGATGTAGGAGGACACAGCAAAAGACAGACCGGCAATAAGCAGGGATACCAGCACACAGCAAAACAACTGCGCACTGAGGTTGCGGGAAATCCATTTACTCAATGCGATACCCCTTTCCCCAGACGGTCTGGATCGTGTGACTGTTTTGCGGATCGTCTCCGAGCTTGCGCCGCAGGTTTCGGATATGCACCATCACGGTATTGTTGGAAGTGTAAAAGTACGGTTCATTCCAAATCGTCTCGTAAATGGACTGCACGGAAAATACCTGCTTCGGGTGAGAAGCAAGCAACAGTAAAATGCGATATTCCGTGTCCGTCAGGAAAACCTCCTGTCCATCGACACGCACCTGACACTGGCTTGTGTCGATCTCAATCGTACCGCAGCAGCGGATGATATGGGATTGCTCTGCCGCAGAAGCGCTGTAGACATAACAGCGACGGATGAGTGCCCGCACGCGATTGATGAGTTCATTATAGGAAAATGGCTTGATGAGGTAGTCATCGCCGCCGACAGAAAAGCCAAGCGTCTTGTCGGAATCCTGTGTCTTTGCAGTCAGAAACAGGATCGGCACGGTGGAACGCTTGCGAATTTCGGCGCAGACGGTGTATCCATTCATGCCGGGCATCATCACATCGAGAATCACGAGATCGACGGAATCATCTAACAGCTGCAGCACTTCGTCTCCGCTGGAGGCTTCAATTGTTTCATATCCCTCACAACTGAGCAGCAGGCGAAGCGCTTCCCGGATTTCCGGATCATCGTCTGCAAATAAAATCTTTTTCGTATCCATGTATTGTCCCCAATCCTTTTGGTAGCTTCATTATACTACAGGAGCAAAGAAACCAAAACAGAAACAGAGGGTGAAATTCAGAAATCTTCAGAAATTATATTGGAAGAAATTCAGAAAGCTTCTTTATAATAAGAAATCGTGTCAATAGGAATCCTGTGTCTGTGAGGCGCAGGTAACGAAAAACAAGAGTGAGTAGGAAAAGAAGGGGAGTTTCACATGTTAGGAGTTTATAATTACACAGTCATTTTGACGTACCTCGGAATGTTGTTCGGATTTACCGGAATCACATTCACCCTGAGTGGAAATGTCCGCGCAGCGCTGATCTGTCTGATGTTAGCTGGTCTGTGCGATATGTTTGATGGAAAAGTTGCTTCCACGATGAAGACGAGAACCGAACAGGAAAAGCGGTTTGGCGTTCAGATCGATTCTCTGAGTGATCTGATTTGCTTTGGCGTACTTCCGGCAATGATTATTTATACATACTGTAGTACAAGCAAAGTCAGCTTTTACATCGCAGGTCTGTATGCACTCTGCGCATTGATCCGTTTGGCATGGTTTAACGTAGATGAGGAAGAGCGTCAGGATCAGGAAGATGGCTGCAGAGAAATCTACATGGGACTGCCGGTGACAACATCTGCACTGATTATTCCGATGTTGATGAGTCTTGGCGGTCGTCTGGGACTGCCGATGGAGAAGATCGGACCGTGGCTTCTGCTGGTGATCGCAGTTGCATTTCTGACTCCGTTCCGTCTGAAGAAGCCGGCGACATTTGGTAAGATCGTGATGCTGTTGGTCGGTGTAGCGGAGATGGGACTGGTTCTGACATTTTGACAGGAGGGTTGAATCTGTGAGTGAAAATACAGGAGCTGTTCGTTTTCTGTACGGCACGGCAGCAGGTCGTTCGCTGTTAAAAGTCATTCAGAAAACGCATCTTGACCGCTGCATTGCGAATTTTTTATGGACACGTTGGTCCAGACCGTTTATTGGCTGGTATGCAAAGAAAAATAACATTCCGCTGACGGCAAAGCAGAAGGCATCGTTCCATTCTTACCGCGATTTCTTTGTGCGCACTCGTAAGCCGGTGCCGATGGATCTGACACCGGAGCATCTGATTAGTCCGTGCGATGCTCTGCTGAGTGTATTTCCGATTGCGGAGGACAGCAGCTTTTTTATCAAAGGTTCTCACTATCGTCTGGCGGATCTGTTGCAGGACGCGGAGCTTGCAAAAAATTATCACGATGGAGATTGCCTGATTTTCCGCCTGTGTGCGACCGACTATCATCATTACAGTTACATTGATGATGGATTTCAGGGAAAGCATCATCTGATTCCCGGTGTATTGCACAGCGTTCAGCCCATTGCCTGTGAGACGTATCCGGTGTATACGCTGAATACGAGATGCTGGAGTCTGTTGACGACGGAGCATTTTGGACCGGTGGTGCAGACGGAAGTTGGCGCATTGATTGTTGGTGGCATCTTTAATGAAAAAGAAAATGTCCGCTTCTGCAAGGGAAGTGAAAAGGGGCATTTTGAGCTGGCGGGTTCCACAATCGTTCTGCTATTCGAGAAAGATAAAATCACACTGCGGAAAGAGCTTCTTCAGAAATTAAAGCGGCTTCCGGAAGTGCGGGTACAGCAGGGCGATTGGATCGGAAATCAGTACCAGCCGAAAAGAGAATGCGAATGATCGTGAGAAAAGCAGCAGAGCTGCTGCGATGGATTTCCCGGTGGACGAAGCTGCCGGTACGTGGAATTTTGAATATTCTTATTCCATTTTTGTGGAATCAGCTCATGTATTTTGGAGCAAAAGTCATTGCGGGTAGCTGGGTACATCACGATCTGTCGCTGCCAATGGATGCACAGATTCCATTTGTGCCGTGGACGGTGCTGATTTATTTCAGCTGGATCGTGTATTGGCTGGGCTGCGACTATGTGCTGGTGCGATACAGCGATGATGCGGAAAAAACGGACCGATTTTTTGGTGCGGATATTATCGCGAAGACGATTTGTTTTTGTATCTTTCTGGCGTTTCCGACAACGAATGCTCGCCCGGAAGTCGCGGGACATGGTTTGTGGGATCTGTGCATGCGGATCTTATATTGGCTGGATACGCCGGACAATTTGTTCCCGTCGATCCATTGCCTTGTGAGCTGGTCGTGCTGGATCGGCATCCGGAAGAACCAGAGACTGCCCCGTGGAGCAAAAGCGGGCGTTCTGGTGTGGGCAGTGCTGATCTGCATTGCGACACTGACAACGAAGCAGCATGTGATCATGGATGTGTTTGGTGGAATCGTGCTGGCGGAGGTGTGCTACGGTTTGGCAGGCTGGCAAAGATTTCGGCAGACATACAGCAAGGGAATCGATCGACTGAATCTGTATTTTGAAAATTTAAGCGAAGCTGAAAAATAAGAAAAGCGCTACGCGTGGATCGCACTGCGGCGGAAAAGAAATTTGTCGCTTCGCGACCCGCCGCAGGCGGAGAATCCTGCTCCGCAGGATTCTATTTTTATTTCCAGCAATAGTAAAAATATATTGACAAATGTGTGGGAAGTAGCTAATATATTTGCTGGATTGTTCGCAGGATCCTGCGAAGGATCGATTCTATCACGAAGAGAAATAAAAAACATACATGGGTAAACTTGTCGAAAGGCAAGGACACAAAGCCATAGGGTCTAAGACGAAATTCGTTATGACAGCCGGTTGCTGTCGGAGCAAATACGCTTCGATAAAAGAATCAGATGTCTTTTTTTGGGAGGCGTCTGATTTTTGTGTGCCTGTGTGGGAGTGATATGTACCCAGAATCCTGGACACATATTTACGAACTAAGCTGGACACATGGATGCTATCCTGTATTGCACAGGT
>CAKQHB010000023.1 GCA_934234215.1 uncultured Cuneatibacter sp. | reverse complement strand
GGTGGAAGTGCAGTAATGCATGGAGCTGACTGTTACTAATCGGTCGAGGGCTTGACCGAAAGAAAAGATGGAAGATGGAAAGTAGATCTTGCGTGTGCAGTTTTGAGAGAACATGAGAGTTAAGAGCTGAAAGCGATTGCCTTCAGCTCTTTTTGTGTTGTAGAAAACAATTGTTTCACAAAACGTAGAAAAAAGTAGAATTTCTAAAAGAGTTCCGATATAATGAAAAAGAAAAGGGGGACTTTCTATATGAAGAAAAGTTTATTGAAACTGATTAGCTGTATTTGTCTGGCTGCAATGGTGATGTCAAGTACATTGGCATTTGCAAATAAAGCATATGCAGCAGACACAGATATTGAGCAGGTTGGCGTCGCATCTGTAGATACAGCTGCAACCACGAAAGAACAAGCACAGGATAGCTTGAAACCAATTGAACCGAGAACAATAGAGAACGACAGTTCGATTAGAAATGCAGAAAGCGGGATTGCTTTACAGTCTTACCAATCGGAGCTTGAAGTATATGCGGAGTTAGAGTCCAGAGTAAAGAATGCGTTGCTCCAGGGGCAGACAAGTGTTGATATTTCTGATATGAACCTGCTGATCGGACAGTATGATTTTGCCTATTTTTATGCGTACTCTCCGTATTTTACAAAGGATATGATGGTGTATCCTTATTATTATGTTGGTGGTAATAAGTATGTTGAATTAGGAATTGAAAATGCACCGTCTGCGTCTGAGGCGAAGACATATTTTTCAACGGTAGATGAAAAATTGAATTTTTATAAGTCTCTTGTGAAGTCGTCCATGTCAGAAGAAGAGAAAGCACTGATTATTCATGATTATATTGTGAGTCATTCAGAGTATGATCAAACACAACATGCAGATGGTGATTTTTCTCCATATAAGGCAGAAGCTATTTTTATGAATGGCATAGGTGTATGTCAGGCCTACTCTTTTGCATATATGTATATCATGAATGCGCTTGGAATCGAATGCCATTTTGTGCCGAGTACAGAGATGGGACATGCATGGAATCTCATTCGAGTCGATGGAAGTTATTATCATGTGGATTGTACGTTTGACGATCCCGTGACAGATCGGTTTGGTCTTGCTTCACACCGGTATTTCTTGTTGAGTGATTCGGCTATTTCACAGAATGGACATTCTGGCGGGGATACAAATGGAATCACCTGTAAGAGTGAAAAATTTGCAAATGCATATTGGAGAGATGTGGATTCTCCTGTTGTGCTTGCGGATGGAAATGCTTACTATATTTATTATGGTCAGCTGATGAGAAATACGCTTTCAAGCGGTAGTATCAGCACCTTAGTAAGCTTTGAGAATGCTTGGAATTTTGATTATTATGGATTAGCGCTGGATGGATCCAATCTCTTTTACAATACAGAATCAGCAATTTGTGCTTATTCTTTGACAGACGGAACGAATCATGTAGTTATTTCAATTAGTGATATCGGTACAGAGGGTGCATTCTTTAATGGTTGCCGGATAGATGGAAACAAACTTCTCTTTGCAGTTGCGTCCTATTCGAGTGATATGGAAGATATCTATAGTAAGGAACTGAATATTACCGGATGGCGCATGGGCACAGATGGCATATGGAGATATTACACAGATGGAGTGGCTGCTCGGAATACATGGTTGGAATTGAATGGAGAGTGGTATCATTTTAACGCAGATGGTGGGCTTGATACGAATAAATGGATTGGCTCTTACTATGTGAAGTCAGATGGCAGCATGGCGAAGTCCGAATGGGTTGATGGCGGTAAGTATTATGTGGATGCCAATGGCGTTTGGGACAAGACAAAGCAGCCTGCAAAGTGGATTAAGGATGGAAGCAAGTGGTGGTATCGCCATTCAGATGGAAGTTATACACGCAACAATTGGGAATATATCAATGGAGAATGGTATCACTTCGATAACAGCGGCTACATGGAGACAAGCAAGTGGATTGGCAATTACTATGTAAAAGCCGATGGTACAATGGCAAAGTCCGAATGGGTTGACGGCAATAAGTATTATGTCGATGCAAACGGTGTTTGGGACAAGACGAAACAGCCTGCTCAGTGGATCAAAGATGGTAGTAAGTGGTGGTATCGTCATTCGGACGGCAGTTATACCCGCAATAACTGGGAATATATCAATGGCGCGTGGTATTACTTCGACAACAGTGGTTACATGCAGACGAGCAAATGGATCGGGAACTACTATGTAAAAGCCGATGGCACGATGGCGAAGTCCGAATGGGTTGACGGCGGTAAGTATTATGTGGATGCAAACGGTGTTTGGGACAAGACTAAGAAGCCGGCACAGGCGCAGTGGATCAAAGAAGGCAGCAAGTGGTGGTATCGCCATGCAGATGGCAGTTATACCAGAAACAACTGGGAACAGATCGGCGGAGCTTGGTATCACTTCGATAAGAATGGCTATATGGAAGTGAGCAAGTGGATCGGCGATTATTATGTAGGATCGGACGGTAAGATGGCTACGAACTGCTGGATCGGCAAGTATTACGTTGGTCCGGATGGAAAATGGCAGAGATAAAATGCCATCTTAAAAGAAATTGAACAGATGAAACAAAAGGCTTTCTATGGGAAAACGAAATTGTTTACCACAGAAAGCCTTTTGTTTGGGAAAACGACTTCCTATTCTTTCTCCAACAACTTCCCATAGGACAAATCAATCGCAAATGCCCCCAACGGCGCGGTAATCAAAATTGCCAGCACTGCGACGGACAGTACGATTTGTCCACAGCTCAGTCCCAGCGCAAAAGGTACCGATCCGATTGCCGCCTGAACAGTCGCCTTTGGCAGGTAAGCGAAGACACAGAAGAGACGCTCTTTGCGGTTGAGTGGTGTCTTGATCATGCAGAGCAGGACGCCGATGGAGCGGAAGAGCAGTGCAACTAGAATCATGAGCAGCGCAGGGAGTCCAGCCTGGAAGGTGTAGCGAACATCGACAGCAGCGCCGACGAGGACGAAAAGCAGAACTTCGGCAGCGAGCCACAGCTTTCCGAATTTCTCGGACAGACGTTTGGAAACGAAGCTGGGGCAGCGGAATTTGATAACACATGCCATGCTGACAACTGCCAGCAATCCGGAAATCGAAACATAGGGTTTTGCCCATGTTTCGATGGATATCAGCAGGAAAGAAAATCCCAGAACAAGGATGACTTTCATACTGTTTCGAATCGTTTGATGATGGGTGTGTTCATATTCGAAAAAGCTGCTGAGCAGAAATCCGAAGATAGCACCAAGGACAATTCCGAGCACGATGGAGATCGGAATATTGGCAAAGTCCCGCAGGTTTGCGCTGCTGCCCTGTGCCATGCTTACGAAGGTGGAAAATAGGACAACCACATAGATGTCATCACAGGAAGCACCGGCGAGAATCATTTGCGGAATGCTTTTTTTCGTACCATAGTGGGTGTCCATCAGATGTACCATCCGCGGTACAACGATGGCAGGGGAGACTGCGCTGAGAACTGCGCCCATAACAGCGGCTTCGATGCGGTTGATGCCCAGCAGCATAGGAGCAACGAGGACATAGCCAAGCAGCTCGAATGTGGCAGGAACACATGCCATGAGAATCGCAGGACACCCGACTTTCTTCAGATCAGCGAGATTTAGAGACAATCCGGCTTTCAGAAGAATGATGATCAGCGCCATTTGCCGCAGTTCTGAGGAAATCGACAGGATTGATGGATCAAGAGCATCCAGGACATACGGACCGAGCAGGATGCCGGTGAACAGCATTCCGATAATTCGTGGGAGTCGAAGTCTTTGACAGATGGCTGCAAGGGACAGTCCGACAAGGAAAATAAGTGCAAGAGATGTTACCATAAAACCTCCAATTCCGGAGCTGGCGGAAAATCAGCTCCTTAAAATATAAATGGTGCTTGCTGGATTTTTTGCAGAAAAGAAAAGCATGCAGTGCGATCCACGCGGAGCGCTTTTTTGCTTTACAGGAAATGCGACGCAATTTCCTGTAAAGCAAAAAAAGCTGGCGACCCTGCAAAAATGCAGAAGCCATCAGCTTATCAGCGGTTTCGGTGATTACAAAAAATCCCGTGGGAGAACTTCATTCCCGAGGATTGATTATACAAAACAGAATGGAATTTGTAAAGCGGTTTTGGAAGATTTCGAAAGGGAGATGAAAATACACTTGCTTACAAAACTGGACGATGATACACTACAAGCAAGAACGAAAAGAAGACGGAATGAGTCATAAAGGTATGGCAATTCCGAAAAAGAGACTGTCGCAATGTAGCTGGAAGAAGTTGCGGCAGAGAAATTGGAGGGTTTTATGAAGTTTGAAATTAAGGACAATGCGATTTACTTTGTTCGAAAAGGCGAGTGGGGACGGATTTCTGCCTGTGAGAAGAATACGATCCGTTTTCAGGCGTCTCCGAACGGTCCGGTGATTGAGCAGAACTGGACGATCGAGCCGAAGCAGATGTCAGGTGTGAAAGCGTGGACGGAGGAAGGCTGTGCGTATTTGCAGAATGGCGAGATGCAGGTGAAGCTTCTGGAGGATGGCAGGACATTTTATACGTTTCGCGGCAAGCAGATTTTGGAGGAGAAGCCGGAGCTGGCATTTGGACAGTGTGTGCGGAATTACCGAAACAAGGCGAGCGGAATCTGGAGTGCGCGGATTACGTTTGAGCCGAATAAGGACGAGCATTTTTACGGCCTGGGACATGAGGCGACAGACTGCTTTGATCTGAAAGGCTGCACAGTAGATCTGCGTCATATCAATGCAAAATGCAGTATACCCTATGTGTATTCATCGCTGGGATATGGATTTTTATGGAACCAGCCGTCTACCGGCAGCTGCGAGCTGGCGAATAACCGCACGAGATGGAGCAGTGATGCCACGAGACAGATCGACTATCTTGTGATTGGCGGAAGTCCGGCGGAGGCGACACACACTCTGGCGGAGCTGACGGGATACGCGCCGGAGATGCCGGACTGGGCACTGGGATTTTGGCAGTGTAAGCTGCGATATGAGACGCAGGAGGAGCTGTTGTCTGTTGCGAGACGGTATAAAGAGCTGGGTATTCCGTTGTCGGTGATCGTTGTGGATTATTTCCACTGGACGGAGCAGGGCGAGTACCGGTTTGATCCGAAGTATTGGCCGGATCCGAAGGCGATGGCGGATGAGCTGCACAGCATGGGCGTGAAGCTTATGGTGTCCATGTGGCCGACGATCAATGAGCACAGTGAAAATTATGAGACGATGCTGGAACAGAATATGCTGATTCGTCCTGCCAGCGGATCCAATCGCGTGTTTGAATTTTATGGACCGCAGGCGGAAATCGATCCAACGAATCCCCAGACGCGAGCATATGTGTGGGATCGCCTGAAAGAAAATTACATCGACAATGGCGTGGATGCGCTGTGGTTTGATGAGGCGGAGCCGGAAGTGCACCCGCAGCATTTTGACAATATGATTTTGTCCATCGGTCGTGGAGATGAAGTGGGGCTGCTGTATCCGTATTATTATGAGCAGCTTGTGTACGATGGAATGAAAGCGATGGGAAAAAAGGACATTGTTACATTGTCCCGCTGTGCGTACCTTGGGGCGCAGAAGTTTGGTGCACTTGTCTGGAGTGGAGATATTCCGTCTACGTTTGAGAGTCTGGAAGCGCAGGTGAAGTCCGGTCTGAATATGGCAATGTGCGGAATTCCGTGGTGGACAACAGATATTGGCGGATTCTATGGCGGAAATATCAAAATGGAGTATTTCCGTGAGTTGATTGCAAGATGGTTCCAGTACGGAGTATTCTGCCCGGTGATGCGCCTGCATGGAAGCCGCGATGGAAAGGATCTGACAAGAGAGATTATTGAGCCGACCGGCGGAGATAATGAGATCTGGAGCTTTGGAGAAGAGAATTTTGAGATTCTGAAAGCTCTGATTTTGCTGAGAGAGCGGATGAAGCCCTATTTGAAAGAGCAGATGGAACAGGCATCAAAGACCGGTATTCCGGTGATGCGTCCGATGTTTTTTGATTATCCGGAGGACCCGATTTGCTATGAGACGGGCGGACAGTATCTGTTCGGAAATGATCTGCTGGTGGCACCGATCACGAGAGCTGGTCAGCACAGCAAGCAGGTATATCTGCCGGAGGGCGAGTGGGTATTCTGCCGCGACCACGAAACGTATGCCGGCGGCGCGTGGTATGAGATGCCGGCGGAAATTTCGGAGTATATTGCGTTTGCAAAAGCAGGAAGTGAAGTACTGAAGATCTTTTAAAGATGGAAAAATTATACAAAGTTGACCGCTTGTGCACATTTTTGACCGTTCGTGCCAAAAGGGTTGTTTTTTTCGATGATTTTCAATATGATTGGCATAGAGACAGGAAAGATAGAAAAAAACCAGGAGGGAGGCTTTGTATGGAAGTCAGAGAAGGATTCTATCAGAAAAGTTCAGACAGCAATGCGGCGAGATGGAAGCAGCCCGAACGGATTCATCAGGAAATACAGGAAAGCTTTTTCATAAAATTAAGCATTGCCGCTTTTGTGGCTGTGATTATGATGTTGGCATTATTTGGCTCTGGACTGGTGATGGGAACGCTGTAAAAAAGCAAAGGAAAAAGAGCGAGACGAGCAAAAGATAGAAGAAAAACGAGGAGGACTCCCGGTACTGGGGAGTCCTTCTTTTTGCATTATAGGAAATTGCGTCGCATTTCCTATAATGCAAAAAAGCACTGCGCGTGGATCGCACTGCGGCGGAACAGAAATTTGTCGCTTCGCGACCCGCCGCAGGCGAGAATCCTGCTCCGCAGGATTCTATTTTTGCTTCACAAGCTTCTATTTTAAATTATAAATTACTGTGCGAGAAGTGCATCTGCAAGAGCTTCCATAGCAGTCACATCAGCGGGCTTCATCGTGGACTTGATCGTGACAGTCGGCTCGCAGATCGTCAGATTTTTCATTGTCGCAAGAATACTCTGCATGCTCTTGGCAGCGATCGGTGCCCAGGAACCATTCTCGATGAGACCGATGGTGCGCTTCTGGAATGCCTTGTGAGACAGGCGGTTCAGGAAATCTTCCATCGGCGGGAAAACGCCTCCGTCGTAAGAAGCAGCAGCCAGAACAAGCTTGCTGTAACGGAACGCACAGGCGATGGCTTCTGCCATATCGTCTCTTGGCAGATCAATGAACTTGACGGTTGCACCCTTTTCCCGAAGAATCTCAGCCATTTTTTCAGCGGCAGCTTTGGTATTTCCATGAATGGAAGCACAGGCAACGACAACGCCGTCTTCTTCCGGAGCGTAGCTGCTCCAGGTCAGATATTTTTCAATGTAATAGCCAAGGTTTTCTTTCAGGATCGGTCCGTGCAGCGGGCAGATGGTCTGAATGTCCAGAGTGGCGGCCTTTTTTAATAAGGTCTGTACCGGAGCACCATACTTTCCGACGATGTTTAAGAAGTAGCGGCGAGCTTCCGGCAGCCATTCTTCATCCGAAGAGAGAGCACCGAATTTACCGAAGGCATCAGCGGAGAACAGGACTTTTTCGGTCTTCTCATATTCCACCATAACTTCCGGCCAGTGTACCATCGGAGCGAGGATGAACTGCAGCTCATGTGTGCCGAGATTTAAGGTATCGCCCTCTGCAACCGTCATGCAGCGATCGTTCAGATCGGCAATGTCGAAAAACTGCGGCAGCATTGCTTTTGCCTTTGCAGTCAGAACAAGCTTGGCAGTTGGATATTTCTCTGCGAAACGGGCGATGTTTGCAGCGTGATCCGGTTCCAGGTGAGAGATAATCAGGTAATCCGGTGTCCGGTCAGCCAGAGCGCTGTCCAGATTTGCAAACCATTCATCGGTCTTTCTGGCATCTACAGTATCCAAAACCGCGGTCTTTTCATCCAGAATCACATAAGAATTATAAGAGACACCGTTCGGCACGGCATACTGGCTCTCGAACAGATCCAGTGTAGTGTCGTCAGCGCCAATATACAAAATAGCATCCGAAATTGTAACGTGACTCATAAAAGCCTCCTTTGAAAATGAAGATTATTGAGAACGATTCTCATTATAGCACGAATATTTCATAAAATCTATTGAAAGTGTAAAATATTTCAAGTAAAATAGAAAAGAAAGAAAACGTTACGAGGGGAACATGAAGATACGAAATTGGAATACGATAAAACAGGAGGCGAGACAGGTTTGGAGATTAAGCCTGCCGGCGATCCTGACACAGATTACCACGATCGCCATGCAGTATATTGATTCAGCGATGGTGGGAGCGTTAGGAGCGAATGCATCAGCATCGATTGGGCTGGTATCCTCCAGTACCTGGCTGTTAAACGGCAGTGTGTATGCGGTGTCTGCCGGATTTTCTGTGCAGGTGGCGCATCACATCGGCGGAAACCGGGATGCAAAAGCGCGAAATGTTGTGCGGCATGGATTGCTGACAGGACTTCTTTTTTCCGGATTACTTTGTCTGTTGGGCATTTTATTGTCCGGACCGCTGCCGGGATTGCTTGGGGGAGAGCCGGATATTTGCAGAGATTCTACACGTTATTTTCTGATGTTTGCCTGCATGCTGCCATTTTCCCAGCTGAACTCTCTGAGCTCTTCGTTTTTGCAGTGCAGCGGCGATATGGTGACACCGAGTATTTTGAATGCGGTCATGTGTGTGCTGGATGTATTTTTCAATGCTTTGCTGATCCCAAGGCTGGGTGTGCTTGGAGCAGGCATGGGTACAACACTGGCATGTGCAGTAATCTCCCTTGCGATGGCAGGATGCTGTGTGATCCGCAGTCCGAGACTGCACCTGCGCCGGGGCGAGAAGATGATTTTTGAAAAAGAAATCTTAAAAGAAGCGCTTCGCATTGGATTGCCGGTGGCAGTGCAGGAGATTGCGATGAACAGCGCGATGGTGGTGTCTACGATGATCATTGCACCCCTTGGCGCGGTATCGATTGCGGCAAATTCCTTTGCGGTGACGGCGGAGAGCCTATGCTATATGCCCGGTTACGGAATCGGTTCTGCGGCGACGACGTTAGTTGGCAGGAGCATCGGTGCAGGAGAGGCAAAGACAGCAAAGCGTTACGGAAATATTTGCATTGCAATGGGGGCGCTGTTTATGGCAGGCACGGGACTGATCATGATGGGGATTTGTCCGTTTGTGTTCCGGCTTTTGACGCCGGACCCGGCAGTACGGGAGGTAGCTGCAAGAATTCTGCGGATTGAGTTGCTGGTGGAGCCGCTCTTTGGAGCATCTATCGTAGCAGCAGGTGCACTGCGTGGCACCGGAGATACGCTGATTCCCAGCTTGATGAATCTGGGAAGTATCTGGATCGTGCGTATTGGGCTGGCAAGCGTCCTTGTGCATGTACTGGGACTGACTGGCGTGTGGATTGCGATGGCAGTGGAATTGTGTGTTCGCGGTCTTTTGATGCTGTATAGACAGCATACGTCCGGATATTATGTGCGAAGTGCAGAAAAAAATAAAAGACAGGAAGCATAAAAAAGAAAAGGCGGCGGAACCAAAAAGTTTCGCCGCTTACTTGCTTTTTGAACGATCAGTTGTTCTTTAAAGCCAGATATTCGTTGATATTTGCGAGGATCGCATCCGGATCTAATCCGTGAACAAGACAGCCATCCTCCAGAGATTCTGCCTGATGAGCCGGACAGAAGATGCAGTGCATACCTGCGCCCATCAGAATATCTGCAATACCATCATCAATAGCCAGAATCTGACCCATTGTCATATCCTTTGTGATTGCCATTTGAAGTACCTCCTTTTTGTAAAATACATTTCACAAATATCATTTTATCCAGTATCCAGGGAAATTGCAAGTCTTTTGTGAATGAATGGAAGAAACGGCTCATAGTCTGAAAAGAGAACGTACGTGGACGCAGCTTAAAAAGGAGACAGGATGATCTGGATGCGGGGATGGTTGTGCGGGAAGAGGCAGATTGCAGTGAATGGTCCGGCAGTACGTCGCTTTTTGCAGCTTTGTCTGTCCAGAGGGATTCAGATGCGGAATCTGACAGAGGCAGGGGCGAATGGAGTGACGCTGGAGATCTTAAACAAAGAATATGAGCCGGTGCGAGAGCTGGCAGAAAAATGCGGAACAGACATTCGAACGACGAGGCGGGGAGGAATCCCGGCTTTTTTTGTACGCAGCAGAAAGCATCTGTCTTTTGCCTGCGGAATGCTTGCAGCATGGTTGTTGGTGCAGGCGCTGGGCGGCAGGATCTGGAGAATCGAGCTGCATGGCAATCGCTTTTATTCGACGGATACGCTTCAGACCTTTTTGATGACAGCAGGGTATGAGCCTGGAATCCGCAGAGGATCGGTGGTGTGTGATGATCTGGAACAATTGCTGCGAAAAGAATATGCTCGGATCAGT
This sequence comes from uncultured Cuneatibacter sp., assembly GCA_934234215.1. Taxonomy (GTDB): domain Bacteria; phylum Bacillota; class Clostridia; order Lachnospirales; family Lachnospiraceae; genus CAKQHB01. The sequence goes on along the minus strand of CAKQHB010000023.1, from coordinate 39,005 downwards.
TGGGTGTCTGCGCGGGTAGAGGGAACGTGTCTGATTCTGGAGCTTCGGGAATCGGAGGCAGTGTCAGAGAAGACAGAGAGGATGCCGGGAAATCTTGTGGCGACAACGGACGGGATGGTGGAGAAGCTGACGGTGCGCAGTGGGATTCCGGTGGTACAGATTGGGGATACGGTCACTGCCGGGCAGGTGCTTGTGACAGGCAGAGTGCCTCGATATGATGATGCGGATGTGGAGATTGGCAGTGAAGACACCCGTGCAGATGCGGATATTGTTTTGGAGCGGACGATTTCTTATACAGATACGTTTTCTGCGGTGTATCCGGTGCGGAAGGCACAAAAAGAACAGAAACGGAAGTGGGTTCGAATTGGGAGTGTGTGGCTGCAGGCTCCTTTTTTGCCATTTGGAAGCGAGAGCGGAACCGGGCAGGATAGTACCGTAGAATCGAAACAGGTGAGTTTGTTTGGGGATTTTTATTTGCCGGTGTATTACGGAACGGCGGTAAAACGGCAGTTTACGGAGCAGATGGTTCCGTATTCGAAGGAGGAATTGAGGGAGCTTGTGCAGGAGCGGTTAAACAGGTGGCTTTCGCAGGAGACAGAGGAGGGGGAGCTGATCTCAAGTTCTCTGAAAGAACAGGTGCGGAGCACGACGTGTTATGTGTCTGGTGTGATTACGATTCGGGATTGTGCGGTCTCATTGGAGTCGTTTCCGGAGGCTCCTGCACCGGCAGAATCACAGACAGAGGATGGAAAGGGGGAGCCATGAGACGGCAAAAAAGAGAAAAAAAGCATTCAGACGAAACAAACCTGTTTGCACAGATGACCGATCATTTTGTGCTTCCGGCGGATGTGATTGAGCAGTCGGTACAGCTTCGCGTCAGCGGAGACCGGGAAATTCTGATCGGAAATTACAAAAAATTGCTGCAGTTTACCACCGAACAGATCATCGTCTGCGGCAGGCATCAGAAAATCTGTATCACCGGACGAAACTTAAAAATCCCGGTCTTTGCGGAGGATGGTCTGCGGATCACGGGGAGAATTGAGAGTATTTGTTTTGATGCACTTTACTAATTCCGGAGGCAATGTTATAATAAATGGAACAAAAATCCGGATAGAAGGAGTATGCATGAGCATCATTGAGACGATAGTGGACATTCCGATGGAACACCAGAAAAATGTGTTCGGACAGTTGGATTGTCATTTGAAGAAGATTGAAAAAACTTTGCATGTTACGTTGATTTCGAGAGACGATTCCCTGAAAATCATCGGGGGAGACAGCGCAGCGAGCCGTGCGAAGCGTGTTTTAAATAATTTGATCGAGTTGTCCAAACGGGGCAATACGATCCAGGAGCAAAATGTTGATTATGCTCTGTCCCTCTGCTTTGAGGACGCGGAGGAGAAGATTTTAGAGATTGACAAGGATGTGATCTGTCGGACGATTTCCGGAAAACCGGTGAAGCCCAAGACATTGGGACAGAAGCAGTATGTGGATGCCATCCGGGAAAAGATGATCGTATTCGGTGTCGGACCTGCCGGTACCGGTAAGACATACCTTGGTATGGCGATGGCGATCAAGGCGTTTAAAGAGGGTGAGGTGAGCCGCATCATCCTGACACGCCCGGCGATTGAGGCGGGAGAGAATCTGGGATTTCTGCCCGGTGATCTGCAGCAGAAGATCGACCCGTATCTGCGTCCTTTGTATGATGCATTGTATCAGATCATGGGACCGGAGAGCTTTTTGCACAATTCAGAGAAGGGACTGATCGAGGTAGCGCCTCTCGCGTACATGAGAGGTCGTACTCTGGACAATGCCTTTATCATTCTCGATGAGGCGCAGAATACAACACCGGCGCAGATGAAGATGTTCCTGACCCGTATTGGCTTTGGATCAAAAGTCATCATCACCGGCGATATGACCCAGAAGGATCTTCCGGCAGGACAGGCATCTGGTCTGGATGTGGCGCTGCGGGTCTTGAAAAATGTGGACGACATCGGTGTGATCCGTCTGTCTAATCAGGATGTTGTGCGTCATCCGCTTGTACAGAAGATCGTAAAGGCATATGAGGAATACGAAGCGAAGACACTTCGAAATGCGCCAAAGTCCGGTGGACGGGGAGAGGCACCGAAGAGAGAGCATGAAAGGCGGAGGCAGTCATGACGTATAATATTGACTATGAGACAGACAAAAAGCTGGATCTTCCCTACGAGGAGATCATTAAGCAGGTAGTGGATGCATCGCTGGATCATGAGGAGTGTCCGTATGAAGTCGAGGTGAATGTCCTTTTGACGGACAACGAGGCGATTCATGAGATGAATCAGGAGTACCGCGATGTGGATCGGGCGACGGATGTGCTGTCATTCCCGATGGCGGAGTATGAGACACCGGGAGACTTCTCTCATCTGGAGGAAGACCCGGACTGCTTTCATCCGGAGACCGGGGAGCTGTTATTAGGGGATATTGTCCTGTCTGTTGAAAAGATTCAGGAGCAGGCAAAAGCTTACGGACATTCGGAGAAGCGGGAGCTGGCATTTCTTGTTGCACACAGTATGCTGCATCTGATGGGCTATGACCACATGGAAGAGGATGAGCGACTGGAGATGGAACAGAGACAGCGTGAGATTTTGGATTCTATCGGGATTACCCGATAAAATCAGAAAAGAAAAAAGGGGGATATGGTCATGAAGAGAGCCTGGGCAGGAGTTCTGGCAGTACTTCTTGGAGCAATGTGTGTAGCAGGATGTTCGAAAAAGGCGGACGTTATCAGTACGGAAGGGCAGACTGAGACAAAGGCAACGCAGGCTCCCACGGAAGCGGAGACGGAGGCAGAGACAGAGGAAGCGTCGGAGCTTCCGGAGGGCTATATGTACAGCTATGTCACCGGACTTCCCATCACGGTGGAGCAGGGCGAGCAGCGCCCGGTCGCAATCATGCTGAACAATGCCGAGGCGGCGGTTCCCCAGAGCGGAATCAACCAGGCAAGTGTGATCTATGAGGCTCCTGCAGAGGGCGGTATTAACCGTCTGATGGCGATTTTTGAGATGGAGAATTTGTCTGGTCTGGAAAAGATCGGTTCTGTGCGCAGTGCCAGAACATATTTTGTGTACTATGCAGCGGAGTTCCGCGCGATGTTTGTTCATTTTGGACAGGCGAAGTTTGCAGAATTGCACCTTCAGACGGCTTACTGTGATAACCTGAACGGACTGGAGACATCCGGAGACGGTGTGTTCTATCGGACGAGTGATCGAAAGTCCCCGCACAATGCCTATACAAGCGAGGCAGGCATCCAGCAGGGCATCGAGCATATGCAGTATAATCGCTATTACTCTCTCTATGATGGATTTGACCCCTACGAGGGAACGGTTCGGTTCGCGCACGGAGAAGAAGTGACTCTGGATGACGGTATGGATGCACAGAAGGTCATCCCCGGATATCCGATCAACGAGCCGTGGTTCGAGTATGATGCCGCATCTGGTGAATATCTGCGCTATCAGTATGGCGGAGCGCATGTGGATGATGCAGGCGTGCAGTTGGCGACAAAGAACATTTTGATCCTTTCCACGCCGTGCGACCATTACTATGACACTTCTTATCTGGATTTCCATGTGCAGGCAGGCGGAACCGGATATTACATTACAAATGGCAAGGCAATCCCGATTACCTGGGAGAAGCCGGAAGAGTGGGGGATAACGCACTACTACGATGCTTCAGGAAATGAAATCGAGCTGAATCCCGGAAAGACCTGGATCTGCGTTGTGCAGCAGGCATTGGAGGGAGATATTCAGATTCTCGGACAGGAATAAGACATCGGAGCAGCAAGCGTCAGACCTCTTCGGATAGAACAAGTAAGAAAGAGAAGAAAGAAAAAGATGCCACAGAAAAAAAACAGATCAACGAACTTTTTATTACATGGAAGCATTCTGGCGATCGCTGCCCTCATAACCCGTGTGATCGGACTTCTGTATCGAATTCCGTTAATCAACATCGTCGGTTCCGAGGGAATGGCGTACTATTCCAGCGCCTTTCAGATTTATAATGTCATTTTGCTGATTTCGTCATACAGCATGCCCACGGCGATCTCGAAGATGGTCTCTGGTCGTATGGCAAAGAAAGAATTCCGCAACACGGCAAGACTGTTTCATCTGGCGCTGTTGTTTGCGGCAGTGACTGGAACCCTTTTCGGACTGCTCGTCTTCTTTGGCGCAGACTGGTTTGCAAAGTGGGTTCTGAACCTGCCGCTGGCAGCCGTTGCGATCCGGATGCTGGCTCCTGCTATTTTCATCATGGCATTTCTCGGCGTGTTCCGTGGATTTTTTCAGGGCCTTCAGACAACGATTCCGACAGCTCTCTCCCAGCTGTTTGAGCAGATCATCAATGCCATTGTCAGTGTGGCAGCGGCATATTATCTGTTCCAGCTTGGAAATAAGGCGGATCTGTTAAACGGAAACAGCGAATATGGTCCGGCACTGGGTGCCGCAGGCGGTACGCTAGGTACTACGATCGGTGCATTGACCGCATTGATCTTCATGCTGCTGGTGTTCTTAAGTTTCCGAAAGAGTTTCTTCCGTTATGCAAGAAAAGACAAGAAGCATGTTGTGGAGTCAAACAAAAAACTGCTGCAGTCGCTTCTTGTGACGATTCTGCCGATCATTCTCAGCACGGCAGCGTACAACATCATTGATCTGGTGGACAACAGTATTTTTGGTTATTATATCACCGGAACGAGCAATGCATCTTCCTATCAGAAGATTTGGGGTACTTATACCGGTATGTATATGACTCTGATCCATGTGCCGATTTCGTTTTCCTCAGCTCTGGCAGCTTCCCTGATGCCGTCTATCACGGCAGCGATGGCGGAGAAGAACCGCGGTGAGGTCATCACAAAGATTAATCTGGCAATCAAATTTGCGATGCTGATCGCTTTCCCGTCCGCAATCGGACTTGCGATCTTGGCAGAACCGCTGATGAGTCTGATGTTCTCTTCTTCCGGAAGTGTGAAGGATGCATCGCTGTATCTGATCATGGGCAGTTCTTCTGTTGTCTTTATGTCGTTATCTACGGTAACGAATGCGATTCTGCAGGGCATCAACAAGATGCGTTCCCCGGTAAATCATGCACTGATTTCTCTGTGCATTCATGTGGCTGTCATGGCAGTGCTTTTGTGGGTATTTGACATGGGAATCTACGGCGTGATCTTTGCTTATATCGTATTTGCGGTGTCCATGTGCACACTGAATACACTGACGCTGAATCATGCACTGAATGTATCACAGCGTTGGGCGAAGAACTATATCCTGCCGTTTTTGGCAGCCGTTATGATGGGAATTGCCACATATGCCGTGCGGTTTGGACTGGAGCATCTGCATATGCGCAATCTTGTGACAGTGCCGCTCTGTTTGATCGTGGCAGTGATCGTATATGCAGTTTCTCTCTTCCTGTTCCGTGCAGTGGATGAGCTGGAGCTGTATGACTTCCCGATGGGCGGACGGATCGTTCGTCTGGCAAAGAAGCTGCATTTATTAAAGAGCTGATTTCCAATTATTTGAATATTTGAGAAAAAACAGACAGATAATATGCAAAAAGGAGTGAGTGTTATGAAAAAGACTCTGTATATTATCTGTTTTGTTGTTTTGATTCTTGGACTGACGGCTGCGTATTCTGTCAGCTATCGAAACCTCGTGGAAAGACGGGCGGAAAGCGGCGAGGAGACGCAGGCGGAGGAGCAGATGGAAGAAGTTCCGGCGATGCTTTCTCCGGCAGCCGTCGTGCAGGAGGATATGTATTATGTGGAAGAGCAGGTGCATCTTCCGGCGGGGGCAACCTCGGAAAATCGAGAGGCAATCCCGGCAGAATGGGTCGGACTTTCCCGCACAGAGCTGGAGGAACAGCTGCAGCAGTATGTAGACCACCCATCCATCAAAGAAGAAGCGGCGGGGCTGTGTTCGTATGAGATCATCGCTTTTACAGCGGATTCCCTGATCGTGCGCAAGACGTACCGAAGGGCGCAGGAGCCAACGGAGGAATATTATTTGCGGCTGTTGGAAGATGAACTGCAGGTATACGGGCAGGATCGGACAACACTGCTGTTTGACACCGGAATTTCCGGAGCGGATCTGCTGCCGGAGGACCGGGAAGCATTGGAACAGGGCTTGTATCTCGATTCCATCTGGGATGTATATCATTTTCTGGAATCGTGTACAAGCTGAGAGAATCTTACAAAATTGAGGAGAATGGAGGCACTCCATGCAACATGTAAATTTGTGTATTATCGGCGGCGGCGCAGCGGGACTTTCTGCGGCAATTGCAGCGGCAGAACGCGGCGCCTGCGTGCTGATCCTGGAGCACAAAGACCGGATTGGGAAAAAGCTGCTGTCTACGGGAAACGGACGGTGCAACTATACAAATGCGGCGATGTCTGAGCATTGTTTTCGGGGAAGCGGGGCAGCACTTGCAGGAGCGCTGATCCGAAAGTATCCGACAGAGTGGGTGTTGTCCTTCTTTGAGCGGATTGGAATCGAGCCGGTATCGCGAGAGGGCTATTATTATCCGGCAAGCGGACAGGCTTCGGCGGTATTAGATGCGCTGCGGCAGGAATGTGCATGGCTGGGTGTCCGCATCGAGACGGAGGCGCAGGTGGAACAGATCACGCATCAACCAGATGGCTATTTTGTGAGCTGGAATGGAAATGGAAAGAGCAAACGCTTGCAGGCAGATACGCTTCTTTTGGCAACGGGCTCCTGCGCAGCGCCGGTGACTGGTTCCGACGGCAGCGGCTATGAGCTGGCAAAACAGCTTGGACATACCGTGAGCGCGCTGTATCCGGCACTGACCTCCTTGAAATCATCGGCTCCATTTTGCAAAAATTGGGCGGGCGTCCGGGTGAAAGGATCGATTCGCCTGCTTGTGGAGGGAACGGAAGTGACTTCGGACATGGGAGAACTGCAATTGACGGACTACGGCATTTCAGGCATTCCGGTGTTTCAGGTGAGCCGCGATGCAGCGAAAGCACTTGGGGAGAAAAAAGCGGTTCAGGCAGTTCTGAATTTCTGGCCGGAGCGTTACCGGAAGGATGTCATTGGTTGTCTGCAGGAGCATGTGGCGCATCTGCCCGGCAGAACGCCGTACCAATGTCTGACGGGACTGCTTCCCGGCAAATTGGCGGAAGTGCTTCTTCGGGGCTGTCGGATCGATCCGGATCGAAAAGAAGCGTTGACAGAGACGGAGGTTCAAAAGCTGGCAGAGCTTGGAGCGGCATTTTCCCTGCGGATCATCGGAACCGGTACGTTTGCCCAGGCCCAGGTGTGTGCAGGTGGAATTCCGATGGAGGAGCTGTGTCCGGGCAGCACCATGTCCAGACTGCATGATGGCTTGTATTTCGCAGGAGAAATTTTGGATGTAGATGGGATCTGTGGTGGCTATAATCTGCATTTTGCATGGGCGAGCGGCTATGAGTCCGGCATGCAGGCGGCAGAGCAGACAGGAAGATAGAGCAAAGGGAAAGAAAAGAGGAAAGAATGATTCGAGTAGGTTCGATTTCGGTTCCGGCAGTTCATACGATGGAACAGGTAAGAAAAAAAGTGTGCAAGACATTACATATTCGTCCGGAGCAGATCAAAAGCATCCGGATCGCAAAGCGCTCGATTGATGCCAGAAAAAAGCCGGATGTTCGTTATATTTATACCGTCGATGTGGAGACGGATTGTGAAAAACAATTATTAAAACAGGCAGAAAAGCTGCGGATCGTGAAGACTCCGGAAGTATCTTATACCTTTCCGGAACAGGGGGATCGTCCGCTGCAGTATCGCCCGGTGATCGTGGGAAGTGGTCCCTGCGGTCTGTTTTGTGCGTATTTGCTTGCAGAACATGGGTATCGCCCGATTCTGATCGAGCGGGGTGCTCCGGTGGAGGAGCGTGCAGAAGACGTGGAGAACTTCTGGAAGACCGGCATCCTGAAGCCGGAGTCCAACGTCCAGTTCGGAGAAGGCGGCGCCGGTACATTCTCAGACGGAAAGCTGGGAACGATGGTAAAAGATACGAATATGCGGATGCGCAAGATGCTGGAAGTGTTTGTGGAATGTGGTGCTCCGGAGGAGATTTTATATGTGGCAAAGCCTCACATTGGGACAGACCTTCTGCGCATTGTCATCCGAAATATGCGTCTGAAATTTCAGAAGATGGGTGGCGAGATCCGTTTTCATACCTGTATGACAGATGTGATCCTGCGGGATGGCAGGATTGCAGCGATTGAGCTGAACGGGCAGGAGATGCTAACGACAGAGCTGGTGGTGCTGGCATTGGGACACAGTGCCAGAGATACGTTTGAGATGCTGTATGAAAGAGGACTTTCCATGCAGGCAAAGCCCTTTGCGATGGGCGTTCGGATCGAGCATCCTCAGGCGGCAATCAATGAAAGTCAGTATGGAAGTGCGCATCCGAAAGGATTGTCTGCAGCGGATTATAAGCTGACGGCGCAGACCAGCTACGGAAGAGGCGTGTATTCTTTCTGCATGTGCCCCGGTGGAATTGTCGTCAATGCATCTTCGGAACCCGGCAGACTGGCAGTCAATGGAATGAGTAACCACGCCCGGGACAGCCGCAATGCAAACAGTGCGCTGATCGTGACGGTGTCTCCGGAGGATTATCCGCAGTTTTCCAATGTGCCGAAGGCATTGTCCGGTATGGCATACCAGAGACAGTTGGAAAAAGCAGCTTACGAAGCGGCGGGCGGTGCGATTCCGATGCAGCTGTTGCAGGATTTCGAGCGGAATCAGAAGAGTCAGGTGTTGGGAGAGGTTGCTCCCTGTATGGCAGGCGCATCTGCATTTGCAAATCTGCGGCAGGTTCTTCCGGAAAATCTAAGCCTGCCCCTGATCGAGGCGATGGATACGTTTGATCGCAAAATCCACGGTTATCACAGACCGGATGCAATCCTGTCCGGTATTGAGAGTCGGACGTCCTCCCCGATCCGGATGGAGCGAAATGAGCAGCTTGAGAGTAATATTGCGGGCATTTATCCCTGTGGAGAGGGCGCGGGATACGCAGGAGGCATTACTTCTGCGGCGATGGACGGTATGAAAGTCGCCGAGCAGATCGGAAGTCAGTTCCGACCGGGAAAGGAATAAGCATTGGAAAAGAACATCCTTCGAAAAGGAATGATTGAAAAGCGCAGACAGCTTGACGGACAGAAGAGAGAAAAAGCCGGAGCCGCGGCAGCAGACCAGCTCACAAAGCTGGCATTGTGGGATGAGGCAGACTGGGTATTTTTATACTGTGCAGTGCGGGGAGAATTTCCGACGGATGCGATTCGGGACGCGGCATTTGCAGCGGGAAAGCGTGTTGCAGCGTCGGTGAGTCTGGAAAATGGAATTATGCATTTTTATGAGCTGCGCAGCAGGGAGGATGTACAGATCGGAAAGTATCATATTCCGGAGCCGCGCAGGCAGGAGCAGGAAGTTGTTCCCACAGAGCGGACGATCGTGCTGGTGCCGGGAACTGCATTTTCCGAGGAGGGAGACCGCATGGGCTATGGCGGTGGCTATTACGACCGGTATCTGAAACAGGCAGATGGAATTTCCATCGGACTCGCCTATGAATTTCAGGTACTTGCGGACATTCCGAGGGAAGAGCACGATGTCCGGCTGTCGCTGCTTGTGACGGAAGAACGGATTTGCGGTTGCAAAATGAAAATGTTTCAAGTATAATTCTATGCGGAAAAATTTCACTTTTATTTACAGATACCGAAAGGAGTCACAGAGATATGTTTCATTCTGTGGAGATAGAAAATGTTGATCTGACTGGCGGGATTCCGGAGCAGGAACCGGCTAGACAGTATTATTTTATTGCGGCGCTGCGGCAGCTGGTACAGGAGCAGGCAGAGCGTCTCGGACATCCGCTGCGGGTATTTAACCTGACTGTGGGCTGTCAGATGAACGCTAAGGATTCCGAAAAACTGCTGGGAATTCTGGAAAATGCCGGATATGAGCAGACGGAGCGGGAGGAAGATGCCGATATGGTCATCTACAATACCTGTACCGTCCGGGAAAATGCCAATCAGAAGGTCTATGGTCGTCTCGGCTATCTGAATGGACTGAAAAAGAAGAATCCGGAGATGATGATCGTGCTGTGCGGCTGCATGATGCAGGAGCCGAACGTCATCCAGACATTGAAGAAGTCCTATCCTTTTGTGGATATTGTGTTTGGAACACATAACATCTTTCGCCTGGCAGAACTGGTATATACCCGCATGGTGACCGGAAAGGTGATCTACGACATCTGGGAAGGCACAAACGAGATTGTGGAAGATCTTCCTGCAGAGCGCAAGTACAGCTTTAAGTCCGGCGTTAATATTATGTTCGGCTGCAATAATTTCTGTACCTATTGTATCGTGCCGTATGTCAGAGGCAGAGAACGCAGCAGAAAGCCGGAGGATATTTTAAATGAGATCCGTGGTCTTGTGGCAGATGGTGTCATTGAAGTCATGCTGCTTGGTCAGAATGTCAATTCCTACGGCAAGACACTGGAGCAGCCGATGACCTTTGCGGAGCTGTTGGAACAGGTCGTACAGATTCCGGGACTGGAGCGTGTGCGCTTTATGACGTCCCATCCGAAGGATCTGTCCGATGACCTGATTGAGGTGATGGCAAAGTATCCGAAGATCTGCCGTCATCTGCATCTGCCGCTGCAGTCCGGAAGCAGCCGGATCCTGAAGCTGATGAACCGTCATTATACGAAGGAACAGTATCTGGATCTGGTAGACCGTATCCGGGCAAAAGTGCCGGATATCGCATTGACGACAGATATTATTGTCGGTTTCCCCGGAGAGACAGAGGAAGATTTCGAGGAGACGCTGGATGTGGTGCGCAAGGTGCGCTATGACAGTGCCTTTACCTTCCTGTATTCCAAACGCACCGGCACGCCTGCTGCTGCGATGGAGGATCAGATTCCGAAGTCTGTGGCACAGCCCCGCTTTGATCGCCTGCTGGCAGAAGTACAGAAAATTGCAGGGGAGATCTGTGGAAAAGACTGCGGCACCGTGCAGAGTGTTCTGGTAGAGTCTCTGAACGATCATCTGGACGGCTATGTGTCCGGACGTCTCTCCAACAATACGACGGTACATTTCCCTGGAACCGAGGATCTGATCGGAAAACTGGTGATGGTGAAACTGACCGAGGCGAAGGGCTTTTATTATATGGGAGAACCGGTAGAGACATGCTGACAAAACTGACGACAGAACAAATGGAAAAAATCACCCCCATGATGAAAAAATACATGGAGACAAAGCTGGAATATCCGGATTGTATTCTGTTTTATCGTCTGGGCGATTTTTATGAAATGTTTTTTGAGGATGCGCTGACTGCATCCAAAGTGCTGGAAATTACACTGACAGGAAAAGACTGCGGACTGGATGAGCGGGCGCCGATGTGTGGAATCCCGTACCATGCCGCAGAGACATATATTACAAAGCTGGTACAAAACGGCTATAAAGTCGCCATTGGAGAGCAGGTAGAAGATCCAAAGCTGGCAAAGGGACTCGTAAAAAGAGAGGTCATCCGCGTTGTGACACCGGGTACGATCCTCAGTGCGCAGGCATTGGATGAGTCTCGAAACAACTACATTATGTGTGTGGCATATCTGGACAAATCGCTGGGCATCTCCATTGCGGATGTCACTACCGGTGATTTTTATGTGACGGAGCTGCCGGATACAGAGCGCCTTGCGGATGAGATCTTTCGGTTTTCTCCGTCTGAGATCATCACAAATGAGGCATTTTGCATGAGCGGAGTGGATCTGCAGGCAATCTCGGACCGCGGCGTGCATTTTACATATTCCACACTGGACAACTGGTATTTTGATGAGGATGGCTGTGAGCGTCTTCTGAAAGATCATTTTCACCTGCTGGCAGTGGATGCACTGGGACTGAAGGATTTCCCTACAGGAATCGTGGCGGCAGGAGCGATGCTCAATTATCTGTATCAGACGCAGAAGACAACATTGCCACACATTACGGCAATCAAGCCCTATTCCACCGGAAAATATATGATTCTGGATACGGCGACGAGACGGAATCTGGAGCTGACGGAGACGATGCGGGAAAAGCAGAAGCGAGGCTCTCTTTTGTGGGTGTTAGATAAGACCTGTACAGCGATGGGAGCGAGACAGCTGCGCAGTTATCTGGAACAGCCCTTATTGGACAAAAAAGAAATTCTGGCAAGACAGGATGCAGTTGCAGAATTTTGTGAAAATTACATTGACCGGGAAGAGATGCGGGAGTATCTGAATCCCATCTACGATCTGGAACGTCTGATCGCCCGTATCAGTTATCAGACGGCAAATCCGAGAGATCTGATTTCTTTTAAGACATCGTTGGAGATGCTGCCGTATATCAAGCGTCTGCTGCGGGGCTTTAAGAGCAAAGAACTGGCGCAGATTGAGGAGCAGATGGATGATCTGAAGGACATTCATGATCTGATCGATGCGGCGATTCTGGACGATCCGCCGATCCTGATCCGGGAAGGCGGCATGATCAAGGAAGGGTTTGATGAGACGGTAGACACGCTGCGCAGTTCCAAAACAGAGGGCAAAACCTGGCTGTCAGAGCTGGAAGCATCGGAGCGGGAGCGCACCGGCATCAAGACCCTGAAAATCAAGTACAACAAAGTGTTCGGCTATTATCTGGAAGTTACGAACTCTTTCAGGGACCAGGTGCCGGAGGATTATGTGCGCAAGCAGACGCTGGCGAATGCGGAGCGCTTTACAACACCTCGTCTGAAAGAGCTGGAGGATATGATCCTCGGTGCGGAAGACCGTCTGGTGAGTCTGGAATATGATCTGTTCTGCAAGGTGCGGGATCAGATTGCCGGAGAGGTAAAGCGGATTCAGGAGACCGCACATGCGCTGGCGAGACTGGATGTACTGGTTTCCCTTGCTGTTGTGGCAGATAAGAATCACTATGTGCGCCCGGCTATCAATGAGAAGGGCATTCTGGATATCAAGGGCGGACGTCACCCGGTAGTTGAGAAGATGATTCCCGGAGAGATGTTTATCTCCAATGATACCTATCTGGATAATGGGGAGAATCGTTTGGACATTATCACCGGCCCGAATATGGCGGGTAAATCCACTTACATGCGTCAGACGGCTTTGATCGTGCTTATGGCACAGATCGGAAGCTTTGTTCCGGCGGAGAGTGCGAATATCGGAATTTGTGACCGGATCTTTACCCGTGTGGGTGCATCAGATGATCTGGCGAGCGGCCAGAGTACGTTCATGATTGAGATGACCGAAGTGGCGAACATTTTGTGTCATGCCACGAAGAACAGCCTGCTGATCTTAGACGAGATCGGTCGTGGTACGAGTACATTTGACGGTATGAGTATTGCGTGGGCAGTGGTAGAGTACATTGCAGATAAGTCGATTTTGGGCGCGAAGACGCTGTTTGCGACCCATTACCATGAACTGACGGAGTTGGAAGGCACACTCCCGGGTGTGCACAATTACTGCATTGCGGTCAAGGAGCAGGGAGAGGACATTATTTTCCTGCGTAAGATCATGAAGGGCGGAGCGGACAAGAGCTATGGTATTCAGGTAGCAAGACTTGCCGGTGTTCCGGAAAAGGTATTAAAGCGTGCCCGTGTGCTGGTGGAAGAGCTGAGTGATGCAGATATCACGCATCGCGCCAGAGAGCTGGCACAGATTCATGCCGGTCAGCTTTCCGCAAAGCGGGTGCCGAAGCCCGATGATGTAGATGCGGGTCAGCTGACCATGTTTGCGGCGGTGGAGGAAGACTCGATTCTGCAGGAGATCACGGATCTGGAACTTGGAAATATGACACCGATTGATGCGCTGAATACGCTGTATCGCATTCAGGCAAAACTGAAGAATCGCGTATGATTTTGTAGAAGAGTGCGGCTGTGAGCGACAAGGTGCATTCACAGCGGAAGGGAGAGAGAATGCCGACAATCGTAGAGCTGGATCAGGCGACGATTAATCAGATCGCAGCCGGAGAAGTCATTGAGCGACCTGCTTCTGTGGTGAAGGAGCTTTTGGAAAATGCCATTGATGCAGGAGCAACGGCTGTGACGGTAGAGACAAAAGACGGTGGGATCAGTCTGATCCGCGTGACAGACAATGGCTGTGGAATCGAGGCAGAGCAGATTCCGCTGGCGTTTCACAGACATACTACAAGTAAGATCCGCCAGGCGATCGATCTGATGACAGTAACTTCTCTTGGATTCCGGGGTGAGGCGCTCAGCAGTATCGCGGCAGTTGCACAGGTAGAGTTGATCACGAAAACATCCGATGCGGTGAATGGAACATCGTATCGCATCGAGGGCGGCGAAGAAAAGGAGAATACGCCCATCGGTGCACCGGACGGCACGACAATGCTGGTGCGCAATCTGTTTTTTAACACTCCGGCAAGACGAAAGTTTCTGAAATCTCCGGCAACAGAGGGCAGCTATATTGCAGATCTTGTGCAGCATATGGCGCTGTCTCATCCGGATGTGTCGATCCGTCTGATCCAGAATGGACAGACAAAATTGAACACATCGGGCAATGGAAAGCTGAAGGATATCATCTATGCGACGTTTGGACGGGAAATCGCGGCGAATGTACTGCCGGTGTCGGTGGATCTGGAAGAAGAACAGATTCAGATTCACGGCTTTTTGGGGAAGCCTGTGATTTCCAGAGGAAACCGCACATTTGAGTATTACTTTATCAATGGGCGCTATATCCACAGTCGTCTGATTGCAAAGGCAATCGAAGATGCATATAAGCCATTTATGATGCAGCACCGGTATCCGTTTGTGGTACTGCATCTGACGATTCCGGCGGCATATTTGGATGTAAATGTTCATCCAACGAAGATGGAACTGCGTTTCCGCAAGGAGGAAGCGCTGTATCAGGTGTTTTATCAGACAATCCGCGCGGGACTGGAACAAAAAGAATTTATTCCGGAAGTCTCTCTTGTGAAAGAGGAGGAAGCGCCTGCGGAGAAGGGACGTATCGGCGCGGAGCCTTTTGAGCGAAAAGCGCTGAGTGCGGAGCGTCTGAAAGAGCTGGCGAACTTTGGAGAAAAGAAAGACGCAAAGCCTGTTTTCTCCGGCAATCGGTTTTATACCGGCGTGCGGCCGGATGCGATGCAGGTGCGGGAACAGCCGTCCGCGTATCGCAGCGGTTTTTCCGGAAATGCATCGTCCACGTATCAGGCAGTGACGCCTGCGCCGAAAGTTTCGGTCGCAGCTCCTGCAAAGACAGCTGCAGAAGCGTCTGCTGCGGCAAGTGAAGGCATGCTGCCATTTGAGATACCTGCGCCAGCTCCTGCAGGGAAGGCGGAAACAGAAGCTGCCATGCCGCAGCAGGCTGCGCAGGAGTCCGTACAACAGCCGGTGCAGGAGCCGCAGGATAACGGAAACTTGCAGCTGCCTGCAGCAGATTTTTCCGGGAAAGAAGAGACAGCGCCGCAGCCGGAGCAGTTGGATTTGTTTGACGGAAGGTTATTATCGGAGAAAGCACGGGCAAAGCACCGGCTGATCGGACAACTGTTTGATACTTATTGGCTGATCCAGTATGAAGACAAGCTGTTCATCATGGATCAGCATGCGGCGCATGAGAAAGTGCTGTATGAGAGAAACATTGCTCGCCTGAAAGACCGCACGGGAAATTACAGTCAGGCGGTCAGCCCGCCGGTCATTCTCACAGTATCGGATCGAGAAATGGAGATCTTGAAAGAATACCACGACAGCTTTTATGAGCTTGGCTATGAGATTTCGTATTTTGGCGGAAAGGAATATGCCATCAGTGCAATACCGTCGGATCTTTTGGGACTGGATACAAAGAAGCTGTTTATTGAGATTTTGGACGGACTGGTGGCGGAGGGACAGCTGACACCGGAAACGCTCTTAGATAAAGCGGCATCCATCTCCTGCAAAGCAGCGGTAAAAGGCAATCACGCTATGTCCTTCGAGGAGGCGGATGCATTGATTGACCAGCTTATGACGCTGGAAAATCCCTATGCGTGTCCCCACGGACGTCCAACGCTCATCACGATGAGCAAATATGAGTTAGAGAAAAAGTTTAAGAGAATCGTATAAAGCAGAAAGGAGGGATCGCATGGCAGAGGAGAAAAAGCCGTTGATTATTCTGGCAGGACCGACTGCGGTAGGAAAAACAGCAGCGTCTATCGGATTGGCGAAGGCGTTAGATGGAGAGATTATCAGTGCAGATTCCATGCAGGTGTATCGCGGGATGGACATCGGTTCCGCAAAGATCCGCCCGGAGGAGATGCAGGGAGTGCCCCATCATCTGATCGATGTGCTGGACCCAACGGAAAATTTTGATGTAACCCGGTTTCAGCAGATGGCGAAGCAGGCGATGTCGGAAATCTACGGGAGAGGACATATCCCGATCCTTGTAGGAGGAACCGGATTTTACATTCAGTCGGTGCTGTATGACATTGATTTTACAGATTCCGGTGCGGAAGACGGATACCGGGCGGAGTTAGAGCAGCTGTCGGCGGAAAAAGGTGCGGAGTATCTTCACGAGATGCTAAGAAAGTGCGATCCGGAATCTGCCGAAGCGATTCATGCCAATAATCAAAAGCGGGTGATCCGGGCACTGGAATTTTATCATCAGACCGGAAAGCCCATCTCTGTGCATAACCAAGAACAGAAGCAGAAGGAATCACCTTACCGGTTTTGCTATTTTGTGTTGGACAATGATCGGGCGGTGCTGTATGATCGAATCGACCGAAGGGTGGATGCGATGATGGAAGCGGGTCTGCTGGAGGAAGTCAGACGTCTGAAAGATGCAGGGCTAAGGGCAACAGATGTGTCCATGCAGGGGCTGGGTTATAAAGAGCTGTTCCCGTATCTTTCCGGAGAAGGAACGCTGGAGGATGTGGTATATACTTTGAAGCGAGACACAAGACATTTTGCAAAACGGCAGTTGACCTGGTTTCATCATGTGCGGGATATCACCTGGATTCCAGTACAAAATTACGACAATGATCCGGAAAAAATCGTGGAGGCAATGCTCGCCTTCTGCAAGGAAAAAGGAATAGAAAAGAGGACTGAAAACGAATGAGTACAACGAGAGAAATGTATCAGGGACTTGGAATCTCCGAGGAGGTTCTGAATTTCTGTGAACCGATTTTAAAAGAGCTGGAGCCGCGTTTTGAGCAGATCGATCAGATTGCGGAGTATAATCAGTTGAAGGTACTTTCTGCACTGCAGAAAAACCGGGTCAGCGACCGCCATTTTGCGGCAACGACCGGTTATGGCTACAACGATGACGGTCGTGAGACACTGGAGCAGGTCTATGCAGATACGTTCCACACAGAAGCTGCGCTGGTACGCCCGCAGATTACATGCGGTACCCATGCACTGGCGGTTGCACTGTCTGCAAATGTCAGACCGGGCGATGAAATTCTGTCGCCGGTGGGAAAACCGTATGATACACTGGAGGAAGTGATCGGAATTCGTCAGTCCCCCGGTTCTCTGAGAGAGTATGGTGTGTCTTACGCACAGGTAGATCTGCTGCCGGATGGTTCCTTTGACTGGGAGGGCATCCGCAAGGCAATCGGACCGCAGACAAAGTTAGCAACGATTCAGCGTTCCAGAGGATATTCCTCCAGACCGACGCTTTCCAGTGAGCGGATCGGAGAGCTGATCCGATTCATGAAGGAGATCAAGCCGGATCTGATCTGTATGGTAGATAACTGCTACGGTGAATTCGTCCAGACCGTTGAGCCGTCGGATTTTGGAGCGGACATGATCGTTGGTTCCCTGATCAAGAATCCGGGCGGCGGACTGGCTCCCATCGGCGGATATATCTGTGGTACAAAGGCATGCGTAGAGCAGTGTGCCTATCGTCTGAGCGCACCGGGTCTTGGACAGGAGGTTGGTGCAAATCTGGGTATCCTGCCGAGCTTCTATCAGGGATTTTTCCTGGCACCGACCGTTGTGGCAGGAGCAGAAAAGGGTGCGATCTTTGCAGCAAATGTTTATGAGAAGTTAGGTTATCAGGTGATTCCCGGAAGCAGTGAGACGCGCTATGATATCATTCAGCAGGTGATCTTTGAAAATCCGGATCAGCTTGTTGCATTTTGTCAGGGCATTCAGGCGGCAGCGCCGGTGGACAGCTATGTAACGCCGGAGCCGTGGGACATGCCTGGTTATGATGCGCCGGTTATTATGGCAGCAGGCGCTTTCGTGCAGGGATCTTCCATCGAGCTTTCTGCAGATGGTCCGCTGCGTCCGCCGTATGCAGCTTATTTTCAGGGTGGTCTGACTTGGTATCACGCGAAGTTTGGTATCCTGATGTCTCTTCAGAAATTGGTTGATGCAGGTCTGAAACTGTGCTAAAATATTGCTTAAATTTCCTTTTCGTACCTGGAGAGTAGAAGGGGAAGTTATGAACCAGACAGAACAAAGACCTTATGAACGATGCGAAGCTCAGGGACCCGGCGCACTTTCCGATGCAGAGCTGCTTGCTGTGATCCTACAGACCGGCGGACCGGGAATGAGCGCAACGGATCTGGCGGAACAGGTGCTGGCGCTGCCCGGAACAGATCCGGGGATTTTGGGATTGCTGCATCTGTCGATGGCGGAGCTTCGCAGCATCCGCGGAATCGGACGGGTGAAGGCCATCAAGCTTTCCTGTATCGGAGAGCTGTCCAGACGGATTTATAAGGCGAAGGTCCAGCGCGGACCGACATTCGGCAGTCCGCAGGAGATTGCCGAGTATTACATGGAAGATATGCGGCACCTGACGCAGGAGCATCTGCTGCTGGTGCTGCTCAACAACAAAAACCAGAGGATCAGAGAAGTGGTTATCTCAAAGGGGACGGTGAATGCATCACTGGCGTCCCCGCGGGAGATCTACATCGAGGCGCTGCGCAATCAGGCGGTGCGCATTGTGCTGCTGCATAATCATCCCAGCGGAGATCCGGAACCCAGCAGGGAGGATCTTCACATGACAGCGCGGATTCGGGATGCCGGTGCTCTGATCGGAATTACTTTGATGGATCATCTTGTGATGGGAGATCAGAGCTTTGTCAGTATGAAAGAACGAGGACTTCTTTAATCATGAAGAAACAATGGAACCCACAATTTCGACCAAGAATTATCTTATTGATCTTAACGATCATCTGTCTGCTTTCAATCGGGGTCAGCTATTTCCGCTCCGGATATGGCTCAGTTGTCCGAACGGCAGTGGGGGTAGTGATCGTGCCGCTGCAGACCGGCATCAACGAGGTCGGCGGATTTTTTTCGAACCTGACGAAAGAGCGGGTTTCGCTGCAGGATGCTTTGGCGGAGAATGAGCAGTTAAAAGAGGAAAATTCCTCTCTGCGGGATCAGATGTCCCGTTATCAGGCGAATCTGTCGGAGTTAGAGCGACTGCAGGGATTGCTTGGAATGCAGGAGTCATACGATCAGTATGACATGATTGGCGCTGTGATCGTGGCAAAGAGTGCCGTGAATACGAGCTACCAATTCACGATCAACAAGGGCAGTGCGGACGGTATCGAGGTGGATCAGACGGTAATCTCCGGAGATGGTCTTGTGGGAATTATCTCAAATGTGGCGCTGCACAGTGCGACCGTACAGACGCTGTTAGATAACACGAGCCGTGTTAGCGGTATGCTTGCAGAGACATTAGATACCTGCATTGTGTCCGGCAACCGATCTTCGGCATCAGAAGGTTATGTGGATCTCAGCTATATTGATCAGGATGCCGCAATCGAGGATGGTTCTCAGATTGTGACATCCAATGTATCCAGCAAATATCTGGAGGGTATTGTGATTGGAACGGCTGCGGACATTCAGAAAGATACGAACAATCTGACGAAGTCCGGACATCTGATCCCTGCGGTGGATTTTGAACACCTGAGAGAAGTACTGGTGATCCAGACGACGAAAACATCGCTGTTAAAACAAGACCCAGAAAATTAAGGAGTAAGTGCATATGTTAGTAGAATGCGTATTTGCAGGAGTATCTATCCTGCTTGGCTTCTTGCTGCAGACGACGGTTCTTCCCATGATTCCGTTTTTGTCTTCCGTGCCAAACCTGTTGCTCATTGTGACGATGACATTTGCCATCCTGAAGGGCAGACGAGAGGGCATGGCAGTCGGACTGATCAGCGGACTTTTGTTGGATGTGGCAGGCGGCGGAATCATCGGATTTTATGGTCTGATCTATCTGTACATCGGCTATCTGAACGGGCTTTTGAAGCGGTTCCTGACAGAGGATCTGATCCTGATTCCCATGGGACTTTGCATCATGGACGAGATCTTATATGGAATCTATGTATTTGTGTTCCATTACCTCGTGCGCGGAAAGCTGGATTTTGCATCCTACCTTTCCAGGAGCATGATGCCGGAGCTGGTTATTACACTGATTTTCACGATTTTTGTGTACGGGATTCTCATGTACATCAGTCATGAGCTGACAACCCGCCGGAGAAGAAAGAGGGATATTAAGTTTGTTTAAGGAATTGTTTGAGATCATAGGCGATTTTTTCCGACAGATGCTTCATTCCAGACTGTTTCCGTTGGCGATGGCGATCGTCATTCTATTCTGTGTGCTGGTAGGCAGACTGTTTCAACTGCAGATTTTGGATGGCGAGACGTATCAGGAGAACTATGTCCAAAAGACGTTGGCGGAGATTCCGCAGAGCGGTGTGCGTGGCAATATTTACGATTGCAACGGTAAGCTTCTGGCGGGAAATGAAGTTGTTTATGATATCGCGTTCCGGGATACCGGCGCGTATAAGACACATCAGGCAAAAAATACAGCAGCACTGAAAATTTCCAATCTCATCGACCAGATGGACGAGACAATGGTGATGGAAATTCCGATTCAGGTAAATGAGACGACAGGAAAGTTCGAATTCAGTACGCAGTCTACGTCCAGAATCCGCCGCTTCCTGATCGACTTGATGGGCAAGTCATACATTGAGCAGAAGCTGGAAAAAGAGGGGATTGATGTCTATTCGTACACAGCGGAGGAGATCATTGACTTTCTGGAGAGTAAGTATTATTTCAGCAGATGGCAGACAGAGGATAAGCAGGAAATGCTGCCTCTTCTGACAAACAAGCAGATCCTGCAGGTGCTGAATATCCGCTATAAGCTGACACTGACTGCGTACAGCAAGTACCAGTCCATCAACCTTGCGATAGATGTGAGTCAGGAAACGGTGGCAGCAACAATGGAATTGTCTTCCGAGGTGGAAGGTCTTTCTATTTCCGAGGATGCAAAGCGTGTTTATCCCTACAGAGAGTATGCCGCTTCCATCATTGGCTATACGAAGGTTGCGGACAGTGATGAGCTGGAAGCGCTGCAGGAAACTTATCCCGATGCAGATTATCAGACCGGCGATGTGATCGGTAAGGGCGGTATCGAGGAAGCGATGGAGTCTTATCTGCAGGGAAAGAAAGGTTCTCAGACGGTTTATCTGGATAGCGTGGGACAGATTCTGGACGTTGTGGCAACAGATGAGGCAGAGCCGGGCAATGATGTGTACCTGAACATCGACATTGAAAAGCAGGTGGGCATTTATCAGCTGTTGGAGCAGATGATCGCCGGCATTATCGTGCAGAACCTTGTTAATTATGATGTGGTAAAAGAGGAACAGAAGTATCCGCCCATTGGTGTTAAGCAGGTGTATCAGAACCTGATCAGCAACAATGTGCTGGATCTGAATCGTTTTTCCGATACAGATGCTTCCGATGCAGAACATCAGATGTACGAGCAGTTTGCCGCAGAATATCAGTCTACGGTAGATGCGCTTCGGACACAGTTGACAGCTGCAGATGCCGCTGCATATTCGGATCTTCCGGAAGCGATGCAGACATACATGGATTATCTGTATTCTGAATGGCTGCTGACAGACAGTGGATTGCTGAAATCCTCGGATATTGATACTTCGGACAGTGTTTATCAGCAGTGGCGAAACCGCGAGATCAGCTTGCAGGCATTTTTACGTCAGGCAATTGTGCAGGAATGGATCGATGTCTCTCAGATTGAGACAGAGAATCGTTATTCCAGCGCAGAGCAGCTGTATGAAGCACTGGTATCCCAGATGTTAGCAGCACTGGAAGACAACAAAGATTTTGCAAAGCTGATCTATGATGATCTGATCACAAACAATCGGATCACCGGAAATCAGGTGTGTGCGGCACTGTTTTATCAGGAAGTGCTGCCCTATGATGAGGCGGCGGTTAGCAGCCTTGTGAATGGAAATGCGCAGACCGCGTATGACTTTATTCGGGAGCAGATCCGCATGCTGCGGATCACACCGAGTCAGCTGGCATTGGATCCCTGTTCCGGAGGCGTTGTCATCACAGATGTCAACACCGGTAAGATTTTATCCCTGGTCAACTATCCGAGTTATGACAACAACTATTTCTCCGGTTCTGTGGATGCGGCGTATTACCAGTCTCTGTTAGAGAATAAATCCCTTCCGCTGTTTAACCGTGCAACGCAGTCAACGATCGCGCCCGGTTCTACATTTAAGATGCTGACGCTGATTGCAGGATTAGAAGAAAACGTGATTTCGCCGACCGAACTGGTGAACTGTACGGTGTTGTTTGAGAAAGTTACACCGTCTCCTTCCTGTTGGAATCATGACGGTCATGGCTGGGTGTATTCCCAGACGGCGCTCGCCGGTTCCTGTAACTACTATTTCTATGAAGTTGGTTATCGCTTGAGTGAGACAGCAGACGGAACGATCAGTTCCGCGCAGGGTGTTGATACCCTTGCGAAGTACGCAAAGATGTTTGGATTTGATCAGAAGTCCGGCGTTGAGATGACAGAGTCCACGCCGCACATTTCCGATCAGGAATCCATCGCATCTGCCATCGGACAGGGAACACACGCATATACGACGATGAATCTGTCCCGTTATGTGACAGCAATCGCAAATCAGGGCACTCTGTATGATCTGAGTCTGGTGGATTCGGTCAAGGATTCTTCCGGAAAAACGGTGGAAGAGTTCCAACCGAAGGTTGCATCTACCATTGAGCTGTCCGAAAATACCTGGAGCACCGTGACAAGTGCAATGCGTGAGGTCGTAAAGAGCGGTACGATCGAGGGCTATTTTGATGATTGCCCGGTAGAGGTGGCTGGTAAGACCGGTTCCGCACAGGAAGATCTGACCCGAGCGGAGCATGCACAGTTTGTCAGTTTCGCACCGTATGACGATCCGGAAATCTCAGTATCCATCACAATTCCAAATGGTTACACTTCCGGTAACAACGCACATCTGGCAGATGAGGTCTATAAGCTCTGGTATGGCACGTTGACAAACGATGAGATTGCAGAAAGAGACGCCTATGATCTCGGCAATTCCGCAGTCGTCAGCGATTAAATAGCAGCGGGGGCTCCGCTTTTAGGGGGATTTCCCACGGGAAATGAGGACATATGAAACAGACGGTACTGATTAAAGGAAACAAATACGGGATCACGGTAAATCTGGACCCGGAAGAGCCATTTGATGCATTGCTGAAAGAGGCGGAGGAAAAGTTCCGTGCCTCTTCCAGCTTCTTCAAAAAAGCGAGAGTTGCTCTTTCGGTAGAAGGACGGGAACTGACACAGGAAGAAGAGCTGCAGCTGCTCCATGTCATTACCGAGCAGACAGAGCTGGAGATCGTCTGCATCCTTTCGGACAAAGACGATGAGACAGCGCTGCGCATGAAAGAGGCGTTGGAGGCTGCACAGAAAAATCGGGAGAAAGAACTGACCGAGGAAAATACCGAGTCTGATCCGATGCCGAATTCCGGACAGTTTTATAAGGGAACCCTTCGTTCCGGACAGGTGGTAGAGTCGGAGAGCAGCATTGTGATCATGGGAGATATCAATCCCGGCGCAAAAGTCATTGCCCGTGGAAATATCGTGATCTTAGGTTCTCTGAAGGGATACGCTTATGCCGGAACCGGCGGAAATACGCATACGTTTGTGGCAGCACTGGAGATGAATCCGATGCAGATCCGCATCGGGGATGTACTGGCGAGAAATGCCGATGAGACAAAGAACCGATTAAAACTGACAGGACCTCATGTGGCATATGTACAGGACGGAAACATCTATATTGAGGAGATCACAAAAGACGTTCTAAATGAAATTGAACTGTAATTTTCACAAAAAAAGTTGAAAAATATAGTAGTCATTTAGGAATTATTAGTGTAAAATAGTACTAGAAGTGAGCCCGAACAGGCGGATTGGAGTATGGGAATATGAGTGAAGTAATCGTAATCACATCCGGCAAAGGCGGAGTGGGCAAGACGACCACCTCTGCGAATGTCGGCACGGGACTGGCTATGCTTGGCAACAAGGTCGTTCTGATCGATACCGATATCGGTCTTCGAAATCTGGATGTTGTCATGGGTCTGGAAAACCGTATCGTATATAATCTGGTGGATGTTATTGAAGGAAACTGTCGGTTAAAGCAGGCGCTGATCAAGGACAAGCGTTATCCGAACCTGTTTCTGCTGCCGTCCGCACAGACGAGAGATAAAACCGCAGTCACCCCGGAGCAGATGAAGACTCTCACCGATGAACTTCGGGAAGAGTTTGATTACATCCTGCTTGACTGTCCCGCCGGTATTGAGCAGGGCTTTAAGAATGCCATCGCAGGTGCAGACCGTGCACTTGTTGTCACAACGCCGGAGGTTTCCGCAATCCGCGATGCAGACCGCATCATCGGACTGCTGGAGGCAAATGAGTTAAAGCGTGTCGACCTGATCGTGAACCGGATTCGCATGGACATGGTAAAGCGAGGCGATATGATGTCCATCGAGGATGTAATTGAGATTCTGGCGATCAACCTGATCGGCGTTGTCCCGGACGATGAAAATATTGTCATTTCTACAAACACCGGAGAACCGCTTGTTGGATCGGATACTCCTGCAGGACAGGCCTATATGAACATCTGCAAACGTGTTCTGGGTCAGGAGGTCGAACTGTTGGATCTGAATGAGAATCATAGCTTCTGGTCCAAATTAGTCGGTCTCTTCAAGAAAAATTAACGGGAGGATGTTTGACGATGAGTATTCTTGACATTTTCCGAAAAAAACAGTCCGGCAATGTTGCGAAAGAGCGTTTAAAACTCCTCCTTGTTTCTGAGAGAACAGACTGTTCTCCAGAGATCATGGAGCAGATTAAAAATGACATCATTCAGGTGATTTCCAAGTATATGGAGATCGACACCGAAGGACTGGACATTCAGATCACACAGAATGATATTGATGGATCTCCGACAGGTGCGCCCGCCTTATATGCGAACATCCCGATCAAGGGAAAAGCACAGGCGCATACTCCTGCAAAGTAATGTCCGTTCCGCAGTAGAAGGAGCTTATGTTCTTACGTAGTTATAATCTTAAAAAGTATAGTTTTTTATTACTGATTTCTGCACTGCTTCTGGCAGTCATCGGCGTTCTTGTCATCCACAGTGCCGTAGCCGGTACGACGGATGCTGATATTTACACAAAACAGATCATGGGAATCGGAATCGGACTTGCAGTCTGCATCTTTCTTTCGATGGTGGACTATCATCTGTACATTCGATTCTTTCCGGTTGTTTATGTCACTTGCTGTCTGCTGTTGCTGTTCGTTCTTCTTAAAGGCGAAGTACACGGCGGAGCAAAAAGATGGCTGCGCTTTCCGGTAATCGGTCAGATCCAGCCGTCAGAGTTCAGTAAGATTTTTCTGATTTTGTCCTGGGCAGGACTTTTTACCTGGTTGGATGACAGACTGAATAAGCCCTGGGCAGTCGGAGTTACCGTTTTATTTTCCGCTGTGCCGTTGGGACTGATTTTTAAAGAACCGGATCTTTCGACAACAATCGCATGCGGATTGATCTTTGTGGCGATGATCTATGTCGCAAAGATCAGCTATAAATGGATTCTTGGAGTGCTGGCAGTTCTGATTCCATCCGGGATTGGATTTACCATATTTCTGTTAAAGAACGAGGAAAAGCTTGTAGAAAAGTTTTATATGGTGCGCCGTATTATGGCGTTCCTGAACCCCAAGAAGTACGCGGATCTGTATTATCAGCAGGAAAATTCCATGATGGCCATCGGTTCCGGCGGCCTGTTTGGAAAAGGTCTGAATAATACAACCTTTGAGTCCGTGAAAAATGGCCATTTCCTCTCGGAAGCGCAGACAGACTTTATTTTTGCAGTTGTGGGAGAGGAGCTTGGCTTTGCCGGAGCGATCGTTATTCTAGGATTGACGATGACGATGATCGTTGTATGCCTGAACATTGCAAGACAGGCAAAAGATCTTTCCGGCAGATTGATCTGCTGCGGATACGCAGCGCTATTGGCTTTCCAGACATTTATCAATGTCTGCGTGGCAACAGGAATGATGCCAAACACCGGAATCCCGTTCCCGTTCGTGAGCTATGGGCTCAGTTCCCTTCTGGCAATGTTTATCGGACTGGGAATTGTGTTGAATGTGGGATTGCAGCGTGGTGAAAAATATTGACACAGGAGGAATAAGTATGAATATTGGTCTGATTGCCCATGATTCCAAAAAGAAGCTGATGCAGAATTTCTGCGTGGCTTATCACGGAATTTTACGAAAGAACAACTTATATGCGACCGGCACAACCGGGCGTCTGATTGAAGAGATTACGAATCTGAATGTCCACAAATATCTCGCAGGACGTCTCGGCGGAGAGCAGCAGCTCGGCGCACAGATCGAAAACAACGATATCGATCTGATGATCTTTTTGCGTGATCCACTGGCTCCAAAGGACCACGAGCCGGACATCAATAATGTTTCCCGTCTCTGTGACGTCCATAACATTCCGCTTGCAACGAACCTTGCAACCGCTGAGCTTCTGATCAAAGCACTGGATCGCGGCGACCTGGAATGGAGAGAAGCATACAAATGAGATTTCAAAAAAAACTTGTGGTGTTCAGTATTCTTGTGTGCACGAGCCTGTATCTGACAGGCTGCGAAAACACAGGAACGCTTCCGGATACCTATAACAACTTTGAACAGAGCTTTTCTGTCCAAAATGCAGATGGTCGCCTTGCCGGTCAGGTTGCTCCCGGAACCGTTTCCGGACAGTCCGATTCCGGTCTGGATTCCGCTGCAAATATCGAAGTGAGGGAATTTGATTTCAGCACTTCGGGGGATGATACGAGATTTTTTCTGCCCGGTGTTGTGACGCTGAATCTGACATCTGGGGAGGCGGAGATCGACCACGATGCACAGACAGAACAGAGCTGTTCTTTTGTTGCCTATCTTACGGCTGCTATGACTGAAGAGAGTCTGGATGCGCAGCCGGATGCAGAGGATGGCACTGTCTGCAGCGCATACGAGGCAGCACAGCTGTTTGCAGCGGGACTGCAGTATGACTGGTTTTTGAATGCAGTATCCGCAGCAGCAGATTCGGAGGATTCGTCAACCGAAACGGACCTTTCGATGATAGCGCAACTGTCTTACGAGGACGCACAGATTGGTCTCTGTGAGGCGCTTTTCTATCGGGACGCGGATGAAAATTACTATATTTCCGTGCTTTTAGGAGCGTCGGACGAAGAAACCATGCAGGAACAGATTTCTGTTTTGCTAAACTAACTGGCGAATCAGACATTTTTATGAAATAAGGATTGAGTTTTTTCGTCATATAGACTATAATACATATAACGATTTATTCTACAGCAGAATGAAGGAGGACGAACAAATGGTACAGATTATTTCTGGCAAAAAAGGAAAGGGCAAGACGCCGATTTTATTAGAAAAGGCAAACAATGCTGTAAAGACTTCTGAGGGTTCTATCGTATATTTAGACAAGAGCACAAAGCATATGTATGAGCTGAGCAACAAGATCCGTCTGATCAACGTACTGGATTACGGTATCGACAATCATGACAAGTTCATCGGATTCATCTCCGGCATCATCGCTCAGGATCATGATATTGAGCAGGTATATCTGGATAGCTTCCTGAAGCTTTCCTGTCAGGAAGGAGAAGACATTACAACTACTGTACAGTTCCTCGATAAGATCGGCAGTGATAATCAGGTAACATTTGTATTAAGTGTTTCTGCAGATGAGCATGAGCTGCCTGAAGCTGTAAAGAAATATATCGAAGTTTCTCTGTAATCATCACTCACGAATCCAAAAGCGGGACAGGAGGAGCCTCCTCTGTTCCGCTTTTTTCTTCTGCCATAGAAGCAAAAGGACGATCTTCCATGGCAGAAGTAAAACAAGAGCTTAGTCCATGGACTGACTTACTCTTCCGAAAAAGCTGAGCAGATACAGTCCGCACAGACCTACGAGTGCATATACGATGCGGGAGAGAACCGTCATATTTCCAAAAAGGAAAGCGACGAGGTCGAACCGGAAAAATCCGATCAGCCCCCAGTTTACTGCACCGATAATCGTCAAAGCAAGAGCGGTATAGTCAAGAGCTTTCATGTTCATTACCTCCTTTGCTCTTCATCATAACCATGAGTCCGTAAAATTATGCGAAAGGATTCTGATTTTATGGCAAAAAAGCGAAGCAAGAATATTATCAAATACAGAAAACCTTTCCGGCTCAATGTCGGTCTTCTTTTGTTTCTGTTTTTGTTTTTATATTTGATTATTTTGGCAGTTTTATATATCACGAAGGACCGTGTTCAAATCTATCAGGTCGAGTCGGGGAGGATTGCAGACGAGGTGACATACACCGGTATGATCCTGCGGGACGAGCAGATCCAGTATTCTGACCGTGTGGGATACGTGAACCACTATGTACAGGAAGGGCGCAAAGTCTCCAAGGGACGCGTCGTGTACAGCGTAGATGAAAACGGCACGTTCAGTCAGCAGCTGGAAGAGATCATGCAGGGTCTGGATTCCTTTTCGGACAACGCCATTGAGGATCTGCGAAATGAGCTGTATACCTACAGCAGAGAATTTGACAACATGAATTTCGATGCCACTTATTCTGTTAAGAATAACATGGAGCTGCAGATTTTGGATGACCTCAGTTCGCTGGCAGTGAACAGCATCGAGGAGCTGTTTGACAGTGCCGCCTTCTATCAGGGAAAATCTGATCAGTCCGGAATCGTTTCTTATCGTCTGGACGGATTGGAGGGCGTTACAGAGGCAGATCTGACGGCAGCCATGTTCCAGGACGCAAAGCAGGAAATCGAATATCTTCGTTCCGGACAACTGCAGGATGCGGGAAGTGCAGTTTATAAGATTCTGCCGAATGAGGCATGGCGTCTGGCATTTCCGGTATCGGAGGAAGTTTATCAGGAATTATCTGCAGAGATTGCAGGTGCGGAAGAAGGTTCTTCTCCCACGATGACGGTTCGAATCCTGTCCACAGATCAGACGGTTACGGCGCCGTATCAGATCTTTACCGGCAGCGATGGCTCACCGTTTTGTGAACTGCAGATTCCGAAGTACAGTTCGGAATACATCGGGGATCGTTATTTGAAATTCCAGATCGTAAAAGAACAGGAGACGGGACTGAAGATTCCGTCGTCTGCCGTTGTGACAGAGAGCTTTTATCAGATTCCTGCAAGCTATGCGACATTGGGCGGCAATCAGAAGGTCTATGGATTTAACGTCCAGAAAGTCGGAAGTGATACCGTGGAATTTGTGGCACCGACGTTTTATGCATTGATCGATAATGTCTACTATGTCAACCAGAAGGAATTTTCTGCGGGAGACCGCATTTATATGCCGGATTCCGAGGAGACTTACCTTGTGGCAGATATGACGGATCTGACAGGCGTATTCAGTGTCAATCGCGGATATGCGGTATTCCGCCGAATCGAGATTCTGGAAGAAAAAGAGGGATTGTGTCTGATCAGGCCGGATACGCAATATGGTCTGCAGCCGTATGACCATATTATTCTGGACAGTACCGGAATCAGCGAATACGATGTGATTTATTAAAGATAGAGGAGGTTCTGAGATGAGTGTTGCAGAACAGTTGGAGCATGTACGGGGAGAGATTCGTCTCGCCTGCGGGCGCAGCGGAAGAAATCCGGAAGAGGTGACATTGATTGCAGTCAGCAAGACAAAGCCGGAGTCGATGCTCGAGGAAGCAATCGCAGCCGGGCAGGATGTGTTCGGAGAAAATAAAGTGCAGGAAATGAAGCGCAAGGCAAACAATCTGCCGAAAAATCTTCACTGGCATATGATCGGACATTTGCAGACCAACAAGGTACGGGATGCAGTGGCTTATGCAGAGCTGATCCATTCCGTCGATTCTCTCCATCTGGCAGAAAAGATTGAGGAAGAGGCTGCAAAGCAGGACAAAAAGATTCCGATTCTTTTGGAAGTGAATGTGGCGGAGGAAGAGTCGAAATTTGGACTTTCGATGTCTGAGGTGGAACCGCTGCTGCGCCAGATCGCGGCGTTCCCGCATATTCAGGTGGAAGGTCTTATGACGATAGCACCGTATTGTGATAACCCGGAAGACAATCGCCCTGTTTTTCGCAAATTACATGAATTGTTCATTGACATGAAAGAGAAAAGCATTGATAATATAAACATGACCGTTTTATCAATGGGAATGACTGGTGACTATACAGTTGCGGTGGAAGAAGGCGCCACGATGGTGCGCGTTGGAACCGGTATTTTTGGAGTGCGCAACTACATGGTATAAAAAACAGCTTTCCTGCCGAAAAAGACGGCAAAATGCCAGCCTGCAGATGCAGACATGACATAGGAGTGGAGGATAGTAACATGGGAATGATGGATAAGTTTCTGGGTGCGATGCGTTTGAATGTTCCGTATGATGAGGACCTGGATGAAGATGAATATACTGATACCGATGACGCAGATGAGGAAGAGGAGCCTGTAAAGCATAGTTTCTTTTCCCACAAGAAAAAGAATGAGGAAGACGATCTGTTTGATTCTGTAGAAGAGGAGGATGCGGCTCCTGCAAAGGAGAGACCTCGTCGCAAGACGTTCCGCAGCAGCCGTGATACATCGACGATGGAAAATGAGCGTAGAGATTCCAGTAAGTACAAAGTACACATGATCGTGGCACGTTCGGCAGATGAGCTGGACGAAATCGTGGATCTTTTGATCGAGGGCGATGCGGTTGTCCTGAATCTGGAAGGTGTGAACACGAACGATGCGCAGCGAATCATTGATTTTACCGGCGGTGCCTGCTATACGATGGGTGGACGCCTGCAGCGTATCTCAAACAAGATCTTTATTGCAACCCCGCATTACATCGATTTGTCCGGTGATTTCATTGAGATGATCAACGACAGCATTGATGCCAACTCACTGAATCTTTCTCTGTAATTATGACAAAAGAAGAGCAAATTTTAAAAAATCATATTCTTGATCTCGCCAGAGCGTGTTACCGGCGGGATATTCCTCAGAGCAGTGATTTTCTAAATCTGAGCGAACAGGCATTTGTACACAGTTTCGAAAAAGAATTACCCCCTGTTTCCGTGAGCTGGCAGGGCGGATATGAGATGGCGGAGCGAAAACGAATGGAGTTTTCACCACTTGGAGCTGAGTTTCTGAACCCAGCTCCTTTGTGTATTGTACGGATCTCACCCCGCAGTGCAAAGTTTGCGGAGGAGCTGACTCACAGAGATTACCTGGGTGCTCTGTTGAATCTGGGAATTGACCGCAGCAAGGTGGGCGATCTTTTGGTGAGTGCAGATGGATGCCAGTGCATCTGTCAGCCTTCGGTGAGTGATCTGATCGTCTCGGAGCTGGTGCGCATCCGCCACACGAGTGTTTCCTGTGAGATCGGGGTGGAGGCGACACTCTCCTATGAGCCAAAGTTTCGGGAGATTTCCGCATCGGTGGCATCTCTGCGTCTGGACTGCGTGGCGGCCGCTGCGATCCATGCATCCAGAGGAACGCTGGGAGGATTGATTAACGGAGAAAAGGTGTACGTCAACAGCAGATTGTGCACATCAGCATCCGCGCCGGTAAAAGAGCAGGATGTGATCTCTGTGCGCGGCTATGGAAAGTTCCGCCTGCAGGAAGTTCGAAATCTGACGAAAAAAGGACGCATTTCCGTTCTGATTTATTTTTATGAATGAAAGGAAGATCAAGTATGTCTCAGAGAATACATGTTCATCAAAATGGTACAACAATCTATGATATCTGTCTGGAACACAGCTTTGACCGGATCGCAGAGGAGCTTCGCAGCCTGCAGCTGGAAAACCGCAGAATCTGCATTGTGACAGACAGCCATGTGGCACCGCTTCATTTGGACGCACTGGAAAAGGAACTGAAAACAGTCAGCAGTGAGCTGATTTCCTTTGTGATGCCCGCTGGAGAGGCTCACAAAAATCTGGACACGGTGCGGGATCTGTACGAGACGCTGATTCAGGCGCATTTTGAGCGGAGAGATCTGCTGGTAGCGCTGGGTGGCGGTGTTGTGGGTGATCTGACCGGATTTGCCGCGGCAACCTATCTGCGGGGCATTGATTTTATTCAGGTGCCTACAACGCTTCTGGCGCAGGTGGACAGCTCCATCGGTGGAAAGACTGGTGTAGATTTCAGCTGTTATAAGAACATGGTGGGTGCGTTTAAGATGCCTCGTCTCGTATACATGAACCTTTCCACGCTGCAGACGTTAGACCGCCGCATCTATCTGTCCGGCATGGGCGAGATCGTCAAGCATGCGCTGATTCGAGATGCTGCTTATTTGGAGTGGATTGAGACGCACATACAGGACATCTTAGATCGAAATCCGGAAGCACTGGAAGAGATGATCGCGGTAAGCTGCCGCATTAAGAGGGATGTAGTAGAGGAAGATCC
Source organism: uncultured Cuneatibacter sp. (assembly GCA_934234215.1). Classification (GTDB taxonomy): domain Bacteria; phylum Bacillota; class Clostridia; order Lachnospirales; family Lachnospiraceae; genus CAKQHB01. The sequence goes on along the minus strand of CAKQHB010000023.1, from coordinate 6,262 downwards.
CACCGAAAAGGGCGTTCGTGCCATCTTAAATATGGGACATACGCTGGGACATGCGATTGAAAAGCAGGCTGGATTTTCCCTGTATCACGGGGAGTGCGTGTCCATCGGCTGTGTCGCATCGGCTGTGATTTCCAGAAAGCGAGGTCTGATCACAGAAGCAGAATTTAACCGCATCCGGGATGCATTTGCGAAGCTGGATCTGCCGGTATCGGTTTCCAATCTGAATGCAGAAGCAGTCCTGTCGGATGTGCGCAATGACAAAAAGATGGAAGCAGGTGTCGTGAAGTTTATTCTGCTGCAGAGCATCGGAAATGCGGAGATCGACCGCACTGTAACATTTCAGGAGATGGAGCAGGCACTTCGGGAAGTAGGGGTATGCGTATGAAAAAACACGCAGGCACTTTTGTAATCTCTCTGATTGTGACGGCGCTTCTTGTAGTGCTGGACCAGTTGACAAAGATTTTGGCAGTTTCCTTTCTGAAAGATGCACCGAAGGTGCTGATCCCCGGTGTATTTGAACTGCGTTATCTGGAGAACAACGGAGCAGCATTTGGGTTGCTGCAGAACCAGCACTGGCTGTTTTACATCATTACGATCGTGCTCAGTATTGCGATTCTGGTGGTGTTATGGAAGATGCCCACAGATAAAAAATACGTTTGGCTGCGGATCTGCGGCATTGGAATTTTGGCCGGAGCATTCGGCAATTTCATTGACCGGGTTTCTCACCACTATGTCGTTGATTTTCTGTATTTTTCGCTGATCGATTTTCCAATCTTTAATGTGGCAGATATTTATGTAACCTGCAGCGCGATTCTGGCATTTGTTCTGATCCTGTTTGTGTACAAAGATGACGATTTGAATTTCTTATCCGGAAAAAAGGAGAAAAAACAGTGACTGAGACAACATTTCTTGTAGAGGAAGAGTATGAGGGAGAACGTCTGGACAAATATCTGTCCGCAGTCATGGAAGACTTATCCAGATCCTACATTCAAAAGCTGTGGAAGCAAAATGCCGTGACGCTGAATGGAAAAGCAGTCAAGGCAAGTACGCGCCTTGTTGCCGGAGATGTGGTGTGGCTGCAGATCCCGGAGGCGACCGTGCCGGAGATCCTGCCGGAAAAGATGGATCTGGACATTGTATATGAAGATTCCGATGTGATCCTTGTAAATAAGCCGAAGGGAATGGTGGTGCACCCTGCACCGGGACATTACACCGGCACGTTAGTTAATGGTCTGATGGAGCATTGTACGGACCTATCCGGTATTAACGGCAGTCTGCGTCCGGGCATCGTTCACCGCATCGACATGGATACGACAGGCATTTTGATTGCCTGCAAAAATGACCGGGCACACAACTGCATTGCAGCACAGCTGAAAGAGCATTCCATCACAAGAGAGTATCGCGCTCTTGTATATGGAAACATCAAAGAAGACTCGGGTATCGTGGATAAGCCCATCGGCAGAAATCCCTCAGACCGAAAGAAGATGGCGATCGTTCCGGACGGCAGACATGCGGTGACCCATTACCGGGTGTTGGAGCGTTTTGGGGACTGTACGTGGATCGCCTGCCGTTTGGAGACGGGCAGAACACATCAGATCCGTGTGCACATGACATCCATCGGACATCCGCTTGTGGGCGATCAGGTGTACGGACCGGCATCCGGAAAGCTTGCAGGCATCAGCGTAGCGGGATTGCAGGGCCAGTGTCTGCATGCAGGCCTTCTGGGCTTTGTACACCCGTCTACCGGCGCTTATATGGAATTTGAGGCACCACTACCAGCCTATCTGGAAAACATGCTGGAAAAGCTTCGAAAACGGGTTTAATGCGAAATGCGAAAAAATCCCCTATACTTTTTTCGATAAATCGGGTATACTAAATATAGAGAGAAAAAGGTTTGCCTTGATGAAAAGGAGGTCTCTTTATGAATGGTAATCTGGTAATTACAATCGGTCGTGAAAATGGCAGCGGAGGTCATCATATTGGTGAGATGCTTGCAGAGCGTCTTGGTATCCGCTACTATGACAAAGAACTTTTGACCCTTTCCGCAAAAGAGAGCGGTATGTGCAAAGAGCTGTTTGAGTCTTACGATGAGAAGCCAAACAACAGCTTTCTGTTTTCTACCGTCATGGATACATACGCTGTTGGAAACTTCGGACAGCCGCAGCTTCCGATCAACCATAAGATTTTTCTGGCACAGTTTGATACGATCAAGAATCTCGCGCTGAGAGAGTCCTGTGTCATTATCGGCCGTTGTGCAGACTATGCACTGGCAGATTATCCGAATCACATCAGCATCTTCATCACCGGTGATCCGGAGGAGAAGGCAAAGCGTATTTCCGAGCTTCGCGGCATCACACAGGAGAAAGCAAAGGATGTGATGGCAAAGGCAGATAAAAAGCGTGCCAACTACTACAACTATTTTACCTCCAAGAAGTGGGGAGATGCAGCATCCTATGACCTTTGCATCAACAGCAGCAAGGTCGGATTTGAGGGTGCGATCGACCTGATTCTGGAATACATTAAATTAAAAGAACGGAATCAGAAAGCATGAAAGTAGAGTTTTTTCATATTGGTCCTTTTACCGTGTATGGTTACGGTCTGATGATCGCCATTGGCGTTGTGCTGGCATTTCTTGTTGCGGAGAAGCGGGCACCGGGAAAAGGGCTGAACGCAGATCAGGTATTTAATCTTGGAATCTGGTGTCTGATCGGCGGAATTATCGGTGCAAAACTGATGTATTACATCGTGGAGTTCCCGCAGATCCTGAAGGATCCGTCGATTTTGTGGCACTTCTCAGATGGATTTGTTGTTTACGGCGGAATCATCCTCGGTATTTTGACTGGATATCTGTATTGTCGGAAGAAAAAGCTGGTATTTGTCAAGTACTTTGATCTGGTGATGCCATCTATCGCACTGGCACAGGCATTCGGACGTCTTGGCTGCCTGATGTCAGGATGCTGCTACGGCAGAGAGACGGATTCCTGGTTTTCCATCACATTTCAGGAATCCCCCTTTGCGCCGAACGGTGTGTCATTGATTCCGACGCAGATTATGTCTTCTGTCGCAGACTTTTTGAATTTTGCAATCCTTCTGGTTGTTGCAAAGAAGGCGAAGTCAGATGGTCAGGTAGCCGGAATGTACCTGATCCTGTACAGTATCGGACGGTTTTTCCTGGAGTGCTTCCGCGGAGACCCCCGGGGCAGTGTGGGTGCTCTTTCGACATCCCAGTTCATTGCCATCTTTATTTTGGCGGTTGGAATCGCCGTTTATCTGTACTGTACAAAAAAATATCCGAAGAATGCTTCTGAGAAGACAGAAGAGAACTGAGTATACAGTATAGGACAGGTAATCACTACCTGTCCTATTTTGCTATCGAGCGCTACAAAAAGAAGGGAGAGCGGCAGAGCTTGCCGCCTGATGATGAAAAGAAAATTTCGAATTACGATCAATGCACCGGTGGTACTGGGTTTTTTGCTCGTCTGCTTTCTTGCAACGCTGCTTGGAATCGTGAGCGATGGGAAGATCACATCGCTGTTATTCGTGACGTATCGCAGCTCACTGAAAAATCCGCTGACGTATCTGAGGATGTTTACTCATGTGTTCGGACATGCAAACTGGGCGCATTTTATCGGAAATGCCAGCTATCTTTTGTTGCTGGGACCGATGTTAGAGGAGAAATACGGCTCTAAGAAAATCGCAGAAGTGATTGCGATTACTGCAATTGTGACGGCTCTGGTAAACTTTCTTCTGTTCTCCGGTGTGGGACTGTGCGGTGCCAGCGGTGTTGTATTTGCCTTTATTTTGCTGACCTCATTTACTGGTTTTAAGCAGAATGAGATTCCGCTGAGTTTTCTGCTGGTTGCAGTTGTCTTTCTCGGACAGCAGATTTATGAGGGTATTACCGTGCAGGATAACATCTCTAACATGGCGCATATTGTTGGCGGCATTGTGGGGGCAATCGTGGGATACCGCATGAACAAAAAATCAGAAGATATGTGAATAGGAATTCTGATTAATTTGCTAACGTACACATGTATAGCTTATTTTGGTGAAATTTGAGCGCAATACTGCGAATTCTTAATAACTCTGCGTTAAACATGAGTTTAGCGAATAGTTACACGCAGCGCTCTCACATGTGATTTCCGGCATTGATTTGCAAAAATCATAATCACTGTTTGATGTAATACAGATATACATCCTCCAGACTGATTCTTCCAGTCACTGGTTCTGTAATATATGGCGTGACTTCCTCCATCAGTGCTGTCGGTGTTCCCATCTTTTTGATGCTCCCATCTTTCATCAAAATTACCTGATCGGCAATCGTCTCTACATCTGCAACAATGTGCGTCGAAAGCAACACAATCCGATTCTTTCCCAATTCATGAATGTAATTGCGCAGACGGATTCGTTCTTCCGGGTCCAATCCGGCGGTCGGCTCGTCCAATAGCAAAATCTTTGGATCTCCAAGAAGTGCCTGTGCCAATAACAATCGCTGTTTCATACCGCCGGAATATTTTCCACACTTCCGGTGTGCGTCCTGCTGCAAATTGACGATCTCCAGCAATTCTTCGATCTGCTTTGCTGCCTGTTTCTTCGGAATATCCTTCAGATCTGCCATATACTTCAGAAAGGCTCTTCCGGAAAACGACTCATAAAGTCCCTGTTGCTGCGGCATATATCCGATCTCATTGCGGTACTTTCGCCCCAGTTTCAGAACATCTTCTCCGTCAAACCAGATATCCCCCTTTGTCCGGGTGATGCTGTCCGTCAGCAGTTTCATCAGCGTGCTCTTTCCGGCTCCATTCGGTCCCAAAAGCCCATACAGACCTTCGGATAACGTCACCGTAAAATCATTCAATGCCACTTTTTCGCCATAGCTTTTCGTCAAATGTTCGATTCTCAGTTCCATATGCATCCCATCACTTTCTGTTTCTGATCCAGACAGTTCCCGCCAAAACTGCACATCCAACTCCAATCAAAAAGATCACCAAATACGGAATAAAAGGTGCAATGCCGCAGAAACCGCCTTCCTGCAGTCTCCACACAACGATCGCATATCTCGCCAGACTCATCCGTTCAAAAATATCCACTCCGGCGCACCAGATGGCGGATGTTCCTGCTACAAAAAGGACACTGACTGCGGTGCTCAAAATACTTCTTCGAATCAAGACTGAGATTAAAAGCGTCACCTGTGCTGTCGTCCACAAAAGGAGAAAACGCAGTGCACCAATCAGTAACAGGTATTGCCACATGCACAGATGCCAGTCTGAGTTGTAAAACCAGATTACAGACTGCATCGGTGCATATAGTCCGGTCACACCATAGGTACGCATCACACTGTAAAACTCCGTTCCATAGATAAGGAGAAACGTCACAAATGCAAGCAGTGTTGCCAGCCGTTCCTTGCGAAGCGCCACCTCTAAACGTCCTTTTTTTGTACCCCGCAGCAATTCAATCGTTCCGGTATCCCACTCTTCTGCGTAAATACCACCGCAAAACAGAACGACAAACACGATTCCAAGCAGTCCAACCCATTTCTGCGAGTTCTCATCCAAAAACAGCGCCATGACATAGTGATAATTCAACAGCCAGCCGGTAATGCCTCTTGACTGCAGCTGCTTTAATTGCTCCACTCGACCCAGCACATCCTGAACTGCGGTATAGCGATTATTCACACCATTCATCAGTGCCGTTTCAATGTCGTATTCATAGTCGGATAAATTGCCATTGCGGTAGGCTTCTTCTTTTTCTGCATATGCCGCATACGCCTGGTCAAGATCCGCCACTTCCGCAGCAATCTTAGCATCGGATTCCGCACCGACCGGTCCTTCCCACTCTTCCAGCATCAGCTCAAATGTTGATTTTGTGTAGGTCGGAACTTTTCCAAACACCGGCCATATTGAAAAGACAACGATGCATAGCAAAATCAGAATCAAGAATCCTTTCTTAATGACAAATGCCTTGTACCATTCGCTGACACCGACAACTGCACCGGACAGCACCCGGTCTGTCTTTGCACGAAGCCGGTCGATCCATCCTGCCAGCCATCCGCTCTTCCAATGCACTTTCAAAGACATGCGACAAAGCTGCACCGCGCTTCCCGCGATGATTAAAACTGGAAGCGCTGCCACCGCCAATGTGCGGTTGTGTACTGGATAACCAAACAGATTTACATTCAGATACGGCATGTACAGTCCGGACGCATTCAGATAGGTAAACAGGTTGATATATTTCAGGATGTTAAAGACACTCTGGATCGGCA
>CAKQHB010000022.1 GCA_934234215.1 uncultured Cuneatibacter sp. | reverse complement strand
AGCATGATGCTCTGGGTATCACACTCTCTTCCATCATCATAGAAGAATCCTATTTACAGACTTTTTTTCATAGTCTCTTATCGAAAAAATGCAGATATAACCTTACATGCAAATTCGTAATTGCTTTTAATCAATTCGTTATCTTTAAAAAAGTATTTTTTCTCAGGCATACGATCAAAAAATAAAGAGTTGAGTTCTTGAATTCTATGATGCTTTACTTTATCTGATACTACTAATTTGTATACATAAAGCAGACAAGTAAATTCCAACATAGGTCTACATGACAATTTCTTTCGCCGCTGATTGGAATTTATAGAGGCAATTCTAGAAATTTCCTGACTTATTTCTTGCGGTGCTCTTGAAGTTCCATGTGCCAAATCTGCTAAAATACAATTATTATGTGCAGCTCCATTTCGAAGACTTTTAACCAAATTTATAACAGGTGTAGGTAGCTTCTGGAATCCTCCAGAAGAATAATAAAATTCATAAAATTTAATGAAATCGCCAAATGTAAGCATTTCTAATAAAACCCACGCAGGGCAATCATCATAGGCGACAATTTTGGTTTTACTTTTCTGCCGTGTTGGATTATGCATGCGTTGAATTGTAAAATATTTATGTATTAAATCACTTGTAAATGGAGAGGAACTGTTGGCTTCAAGTTTCCCGATAATATAAACATTTTTATCTAAAAAGTTTTTGACAATATCGTAACCGTCTGTAGATGGATCACTTTCAATGTCTTTTAACATCTTTACTTTTAAGTCATGTTCAATGTCCAAGCACATTTTTGATACAATAAAACGAAAATGCATATCGATAGTAGATAATTCCTGCAAATATGCAAAATCTAAGCAGATGTATTTACCGTTATTAACACCTTTTTGATATTTTTGATAGTTTTTTCGATATGCGGCTGTTCGTAGATAGTTGTTGATATTTGTTAAGTAGTTTTCAGCATCACTTTCAGAAGTATACTTAAAATGAATTCCTTTTTCATTCTTCATTTTTGCAATCAGTTGCTGAGCTGTTTGTTTTGGCTTGTCAGTTCTGTTTCCCATAGAAAATCTTCTTTCTAAAAGTATTTTATCTATAGCAATCTATTTTGCATTTTAATAATCCGTTTTATCATCCACCACATGTTAAGATGACTAGATTATACCATGATTTGAAAAGATTACCAAGGATATTTGATTACTCCTGAACTGCTTGCACATCCCATGACATCTATGCTACAATAACTCATACGGCTGTTCACAGCCCATGGAGGTATCGGATGAAAAAAGCCGCTGATGCGCTCTTTTTTCATCCATCCAGTTTGTGCCGGAGCGTCACAAACATGGTATTTATGGCAGACGGAAACTCGTATACACGACTTTCCGCCGCCCCGTCGCGCAAAGCGCTCCGGAATGGAGTATAGCATGAATGGATTGATGGCAACTGAGGTCATCGGAACTTTCCCGATGTCCACGCTGGTCTGTATGGTGATCAGTGGTATTTTATTGGTGGCATTTCCGATTGTGATTGGAATGTATACGAAAGCAAAACTGGAAGCAGATGTGCGTGATGTAGCGATCGGCGCAGTGGCATATCTGCTGATTGGTTTGATTTTTGTGAATGTGTTGAGCATTGCGATTCAGATGATTCCCGGTGTGCAGGATGCGATGAAGGCACATGATGTACTCCGAATTGTAGCAGAGATGATTCTGAACATCGTACCGGAGATCGGCTTGCTGGCGTTGTTTTTGCGTCGCCGCAAGGAAGAAAAGCAGAATCTTGGCTGCTACATGGAATTTATGATCGGTTACACCGCAGTAGAGCTGGTTATGGTAGCTGCAACGGTTATGATGTCCAATGCGATGATCGCGTTTACTTATAACGGCAGCGGCATTGAGGGGGTGGCAGAGATGGCTGGCATTTCTGCAGATGGAGATTTCAGCTATCTGAATGATATGATGGCAATTCCGGGATTCACCTATTTGCTGAGTGGCATCGAGGGATGCCTGCTGGCACTTGTCCGGATCGGATTCGTAGTATGGATGTACATGATCAACAAGCGCGGCTTGTCAAACCGATATTATATCGTGATGGTTGTGATGTATGCTCTGGTGAAGGTTCCATCCGCATTGAATACAGTTGGTCTGCTTCCGACGCTGGCAGTTGATCCCATCGTAGCACTGATCTGCATTGGCTGTCTGGCATATGAGATCGTGCTGATGCGCCGGATGATTCCGGACGAGGTGGGGCCTCTCTTTAAGAAGCCGGAGATTGAATTCCACCGCAAAAAGAAGGCGAAGTCTCAGTCGAAGGATCAGGGATTCCACTAAAAAAGAACAAAAATACACGCGTTATAAATTTATCAAAAACAGAAGAAAAGAAGTTTGCGAGAGCGGCAGTCGGTGTAAAAAACAGCGGGCTGCCGCTTTTGATTGTGGGTTTCTTGATTGACGCTGAATGAGAAAAAGTCTATAATAAAAAACATGGGTACGAAAAAAATGTACCAAAAGAGAAAAAGAAGGAGAGGGCTGAAAGTATGGGTTTGGCGACATTTCAGGGCGGCATCCATCCCTTTGAGGGGAAGGAATTGTCCGCAGATAAGCCGGTTCGTGTGCTGATGCCAACAGGGGAACTGGTCTATCCGATGTCTCAGCATATCGGAGCACCGGCGCAGCCTCTGGTAAAGAAAGGTGATCGGGTACTGGTAGGTCAGAAGATTGGCGAAGCGAATGGATTCATTTCTGCCAATGTGGTCTGTTCGGTGTCCGGCACAGTCAAGGCAGTAGAGCCGAGACTGCTTGTATCAGGCGGTCAGGTCATGAGTGTGGTTGTAGAAAATGATGGTCTCTATGAGGCGATTCCGGGATTCGGAGAAGACAGAGATTATCACAAGATGTCCAAGGAAGAGATCATTAACGCAGTGAAGGAGGCTGGTATCGTTGGCATGGGCGGTGCAGGTTTCCCGACACATGTTAAGCTGATGCCGAAGAATCCGGAGAAGATCGATACGATCCTGATCAACGGTTCTGAGTGTGAGCCGTATCTGACGTCGGATTATCGGATGATGTTGGAAGAGGGCGAGCATGTGGTAGAAGGTCTGAAAATCGAGCTGTCTCTGTTCCCCGGAGCCAAGGGTGTGATCGGTATTGAGGATAACAAGCCGGAGGCAATCCGTCACATGGAGGAGCTGACGGCGAATGAGCCGGATATCCGTGTTCAGCCGTTGAAGACGAAGTATCCGCAGGGTGGTGAGCGCATGTTGATCAATGCAGTGACTGGCCGCACGCTGAATTCCTCGATGCTGCCTGCGGATGTGGGATGTATCGTGAGTAACGTGGACACTGCGATTGCGATTTATAACGCAGTCGCAAAGACGACACCGCTGATCCGCCGTATCATTACCGTGACCGGCGATGCAGTAAAAGACCCGGTGAACTTTAACGTGCGTACTGGTACGAATTACCGTGAGCTGTTAGATGCGGCAGGTGGATTTGTGACAGAGCCGGAGAAGATCATTTCCGGTGGTCCGATGATGGGAAAAGCCCTGTTTAAGATTGATGTGCCGGTGGAGAAGACCTCTTCTGCTTTGCTTTGTCTGACAAGGGATGAGGCGGCAGAGTATGAGCCGTCTGCCTGTATCCGCTGCGGACGCTGCGTGAGTGTCTGTCCGGAGCATATCGTACCGCAGATGATGATGGCAGCTGCAGAGCGCCACGATCTGAAGCGATTCGAGGCATTGAACGGTATGGAGTGCTGCGAGTGCGGCAGCTGCACATGGGTATGTCCTGCAAAGCGCCGTCTGACACAGGCATTTAAGCTGATGAGAAAAGATGTCATGGCAGAAAGGAGAAAGAAGAAATGAGTAATTTATTACATGTCTCCGCTGCTCCCCATGCAAGATCCAAAACGACAACAAAGCAGATCATGCGGGATGTGCTGATCGCACTGCTTCCGGCGACTGTTTTTGGTATGATTTATTTTGGCTTGAATGCGGTGCTGGTTGTCATTGCATCCGTTGCAACAGCTGTTGCGACAGAGTACGTTTATGAAAAAGCGATGAAGCTGCCGATCACGACTGCAGATTGTTCCGCTGCAGTTACCGGTCTGCTGATCGCGATGAATATGCCGCCGGAAATTCCATTCTGGATGCCGATGCTTGGCAGTATTTTTGCAATCATCGTAGTAAAGATGCTGTTTGGTGGCCTGGGTCAGAACTTCATGAACCCGGCACTGGCAGCAAGATGTTTCCTGATGATTTCCTTTGCAAAGTACATGACGGCGTTTCCGGTGGATGCAACGACCGGTGCGACACCGCTGGCAGTTTTGAAGCGCGGGGAGTCCATCTCCGTTCTGGATTCGTTCTTAGGTACGATTCCCGGAACCATCGGTGAGACATCTGCACTGCTGCTTCTGATCGGTGCAGCTTATCTGTTAGTGCGCAAGGTCATCAGCCTGCGGATTCCGTTAAGCTACATTCTGACATTCTCGATCTTTGTCCTGCTGTTTGGCGGACATGGATTTGACCTGACTTACCTGGCAGCAGAAGTTTGCAGTGGTGGTCTGATCCTCGGTGCATTCTTTATGGCAACCGACTATGTAACAAGTCCGATCACACCTCGCGGACAGATCGTATTTGGTGTCTGTCTTGGTATTCTGACCGGTCTGTTCCGTCTGTTTGGCGGTTCCGCAGAGGGTGTTTCCTATGCGATCATCATCTGCAACCTGCTTGTTCCGCTGATCGAGAAGGTAACACTTCCGGTTGCATTCGGAAAGGAGGGCAAAAAGCATGGAAAAGACTAAAAAGAGCGGTGTCCTGCGGGATGCGCTGATCTTATGCGTCATCACGGTCATTGCCGGTGTGCTGGTTGCCTTTTTCTATGAGCTGACAAAGACGACCATCGCAGACAACGAAGCGAAGGCAACGCAGGCAGCTTATCAGAGCATTTTTACGGATGCAGCAGAGTTTGACACAGAGCCTGCATCGGTGGCAGGGGATGCTTCCGAAGTCGGTGCAGCTGCAATCGCAGATTCCGGTCTGGATCTGGGCAATGTGACAGTAGATGGCATTGTGGAGGCAAAGGATGCTTCCGGCAATTCTCTGGGTTATATCATCACCACCACAAGTAACGATGGTTACGGCGGTGCAATTCAGATTTCCGTTGGTATCAGCGCAGATCTGACTGTTAAGGGTGTTGAGATCCTGACAATCAATGAAACCGCCGGTCTTGGTATGAACGCAAAGGAAGCTTCCTTCCGCGACCAGTACAAGGATAAGGCAGTGGAACATTTTAACCTGACGAAGTCTGATCCCACAGCGGAGGAAGATGTGCAGGCATTAAGCGGTGCGACTATTACTTCCACAGCAATGACAAACGCAGTCAACGCTGCAGTTGTGACAGCACGCAGTATTCTGAATTAAGGAGGAAAGAATGATGAATCGAATTACCGAACGCCTTTATAACGGCATCATCAAGGAAAATCCTACCTTTGTTATGATGCTGGGTATGTGTCCGACGCTGGCGGTTACGACATCCGCGATGAATGGTCTCGGCATGGGACTGACAACGACAGCCGTTTTGATGCTGTCCAATGCGATGATCTCCGCACTGAGAAATGTGATTCCGGACAAAGTCCGGATTCCGGCGTATATCGTAATTGTTGCTTCGTTTGTTACAATCGTGCAGATGCTGCTGCAGGCATATCTGTCGGATCTGAACGAATCTCTCGGAATCTTTATTCCGCTGATCGTTGTAAACTGTATTATTCTGGGTCGTGCGGAGGCATATGCTTCCAAGAATCCGGTCATCCCGTCTCTGTTTGATGGTATCGGTATGGGTCTTGGATTCACGATCGCTTTGACGACCATCGGTATTTTCCGTGAGCTGTTAGGCAACGGCAGCATTTTCGGATGGCATTTGCTGCCTTCCGGCTATGTGCCGATCACGATCTTTATCATGGCTCCCGGTGCCTTCTTCGTTCTGGCAATGCTGACGGCACTGCAGAATAAGCTGAAAGCTCCATCCGCTACAAACAACAAGCCTGCGGATGAGATCGCCTGCGGCGGCAACTGTGCGGCCTGCGTAGGCGGCAGTTGTGCGGCAAATCACCGCGTACTGGATGAGGCAGCTGCAGCGGAAAAGGCAGCAAAAGCAGAAGCGGCAAAGAAAGCAGCGGCAGCAAAGGCAGAAGCAGCGAAGAAAGCTGCAGCAGAAAAAGCCGCAGCCGAGGCAGCAAAGAAGGATGCAGAGGCATCCGCTGACGGAAAGGAGGAGGCATAATCCATGAAAGGTTTATTATTACTTGCAATCAGCGCAGCGCTTGTGAATAACATCGTGCTGAGCCAGTTCCAGGGATTGTGTCCGTTCCTTGGAGTATCGAAAAATGCAAAGACGGCAGCCGGTATGGGTGCAGCCGTTATCTTCGTTATCACGTTGTCCTCGTTTGTAACGAGTCTGATCTACCAGTTCATTTTGGTGAAGTTCCATCTGGAATACATGCAGACGATCGTGTTCATCGTAGTCATCGCAGCACTGGTACAGTTCGTTGAGATCTTCCTGAAGAAGAACAGCCCGGCGTTGTACAGCTCTCTGGGCGTATTCCTTCCGCTGATCACGACAAACTGTGCAGTACTTGGTTCTGCTCTGACAAACGTTTCCAAGGGCTACGGCATCCTGGAGAGTGTCATCAACGGATTGGGTACGGCGGTTGGTTTTACCATCGCAATCGTCATTATGGCGGGTGTGAGAGAACGGATCGAGTACAATGATATTCCGGATTCGTTCCGCGGTATGCCTATCGTTCTGATCACTGCAGGTCTGATGGCAATCGCATTTACCGGATTTTCCGGTCTGTTATAAGGGGGTGTCCAAATGGATTTTACAGGAATTCTGATCGCGGCGGTTGTAGTAGCAATCCTCGGAATCGCAGTTGGACTGTTCCTTGGATTTGCCAGCAAGAAGTTTGCGGTAGAAGTAGATGAAAAAGAGCTTGCAGTCCGGGATGCATTGCCGGGAAACAATTGCGGCGGCTGCGGATACGCAGGTTGTGACGCACTGGCGAAAGCCATTGCAGCAGGGGAAGCGCCGGTCAATGCCTGTCCCGTCGGCGGTCCTGCAGCGGCAGAAAAGATCGCGGCTGTGATGGGCGTGGAGGCAGGAAGCACGGAGCGCAAGGCGGCATTTGTCAAATGTTCCGGTGCCTGCAACAAAGTCCGTTTCCAGTATGAGTATTATGGAGACGGAGACTGCAGAGAAGTTTCGGTCGTACCCGGTGCTGGTGAAAAGCAGTGTGCTTACGGCTGTATGGGCTACGGCTCCTGCGTGAAGGCATGTAAGTTTGATGCAATTCATGTCGTAGACGGTGTGGCAGTGGTTGATTCCGAGAAATGTACGGCATGTGGTGCCTGTGTCAACACCTGTCCGATGCATCTGATCGAGCTGATCCCGGTGAGCAAGACTTACCGCGTGACCTGCAGCAGCAATGCAAAGGGCAAACAGGTTCGTGAGGCCTGCGACAATGGTTGTATCGGATGTATGCTGTGCGTGAAGCAGTGTGAGTTTGATGCGATTCATGTGGAGAACAATCTTGCAAGAATTGATTATTCGAAATGTACCGGATGCGGCAAGTGTGCTGCAAAATGTCCGGCGAAGATCATTCATAAGATCTGAGTCATTTTCAAATAGTTTTAAAAATCAAAAATCCTTCTTCCAGGTGCGGATGTGCAGTCAGCCTTGGAGGAAGGATTTTTGGATTTCAAGAAAAACGTGCGTGCAAAAACTATGCTTTACACGATCATTTTGCAAGATAAGATTCTGCGCCATCGGAATACGAAATCGTGCCATCCGTGGCAATGAAGATCGCTTCGCAGTCCGGAATGGAATTGATAAGATCCAGTCCCTGCTCCAGTCCCAGCGCAAAGCAGGTGGTACTCAGAACATCTGCTTTTGCAGAAGACGGATTCAGGATTGTGACGGAAGCAAGCCCATTGTCGTAAGGATATCCGGTGACTGGGTTCAGCAGGTGGTGATAGGTGATACCATTTTCCGTAAAGCAGCGCTCGTAAATACCGGAAGTGACGACAGACAGATCGTGAACGGAAAGCTTCCGATACGTGCCGTTGGAAGCGTCAAAGGGATCCTGAATGCCCACCGTGAATGTTTCAGAAGAAGACTTTGCACCAATACACAGGATATTTCCGCCCAGATTGAGGATTGCGGAAGTGACGCCCTGTGACCGCATCTGTTCCGCAAGCTGGTCTGCAATGTAGCCTTTCGCCACAGCGCCGAGATCAATCTGCGTGTCGGGGGAAGCGAAGGTTACGCGATTGCCCGTGATCTGGACTTTTTTATAATCCACGGAGGAAAGAGCTGCTTCCAGATCAGAGGAAGCTGGTACGTGGGGATCTGCCGAAGAAAAATTCCACAGATCCGAAAGCGGCGCAACGGTCAGATCAAAAGCACCGTCAGATTGTTCACTGTATTGCATTGCGAGAGCAATGCAGGCGGCGAGGTCATCGGAGACTTCTGCAGTCTCTGTGCCGTCTGCCTGCTGCGTCGTGCTTTCCCGGTGGTTGAGCTTGTACAATTCACTGCCGGGAAGTGTGCGGCTGAAAATCGCCTCATAGTCGCGGCAGCGCTCGAAAGTATCTGTGAGAATCGCTTCTGCCTGTGCGTCCAGCTGCTTTTGCGTGTCAGCGCCATCCACGGCATAGATCGTGATGGTGGCGGTGGTATTCAGGACAAATTCCTGTCTGGAAACCGGAGTATTCGCCGGTGCGCTGCATCCGGGTGTAAGAAGAAGTCCGGTCAAAAGCAGCAGGAAGCAGAGGATGTTTCGGATTTTTGGAAAAAAAGAGAAAAAGAGCGGTTTCATGAACTTGCTCCTCCTATGAAATCGTGGTAAAGTAAAATACAAATCGAGTGTATTGTAACAGGCGCAAAAATTGCCTGTCAAGCAAATTGGGAAGAGAACTGAGGAGGAAATACGAAAATGTTAGACCAGAAAGCATTGCAGTATGTAGAAGAACATGTAGAAGAGACGAAGGATTTGCTTCGCACATTGGGAAAGATTCCTTCTCCGTCTCACGAAGAAGATAAGAGAGCCGCTTTTATCAAGGCATGGCTGGAAAAAGAGGGCGCTGAGGGTGTTTATATCGACGATGCAAAGAATGTCGTATGGCCGGTAAATGTAGAAGAAGGCGCACAGGTCGGTGTTGTGATGGCGCATACCGATATCGTATTTCCGGATACGGAAGAGCTGGCGATGCACGAGGAGGATGGCAAGATCTTCGCACCCGGTATCGGAGATGACACTGCAAATGTAGCAGAGCTGCTCATGACAGCCAAGTATGTGCTGCAGGAGGGCATTGCATTAAAGAACGTGCTGTTTGTAGCAAATTCCTGCGAGGAAGGTCTGGGCAATCTGAAAGGCTGCAAGCAGATCATGAAGGATTACGAAGGCCGTGTGAAAGAGCTGATCTCTCTGGATGGTGGTATGAACTGGTGTGTCAACGATGCCGTTGGTTCCCATCGCTATTGCGTGCACATTCAGGCACAGGGCGGACATTCCTATGGTGCATTCGGCAATACCAATGCGATCGTGCAGATGGCAGAGCTGATCTGTGCGCTGGATCAGATCCAGGTTCCGACTGAGGCAAAGACGACTTACAATGTTGGTCACATCGAGGGCGGCACCACGGTCAACTCCATCGCAGAAGAGTGCGAGATCCTGTACGAGTTCCGTTCTGAGAGCAGAGACTGTCTGAAAAAGATGGAAGATCAGTTTGAGGCAATCATCGAGGAGGGACGCAGGAAGGGCTTCAACATCGAAGTCGAAGTACTGGGCATTCGTCCCTGCAAGGGCGATGTGGAACAGGAAAAGTTAGACAATCTGTGCGATCGTGTCAGAGAGATCCTGTCCCACTACACCGATGAGGAGATCGGCTTTGGCGCTGCTTCCACCGATGCCAATATTCCGCTGTCTCTCGGCATACCGGCGGTTACCTATGGCTGCTATGAGGGTGCAGGCGCTCATACAAGAGGCGAATGGGTAAAATTAGACAGTCTCGTAGACGGTCAGAAAGTAGCCATTGAGACCGTACTGATGTATCGCGCGTAAAATCATTCCATCCGTTCCGGTATAAGGTGGCTGTAATATTCCGTCAGGGTTTCACAGCGGAGCAGATCGCTGCAGCCACAGAAAAGACGATAACGGACATTGAAAGCATGTTTGGAAAAGAACAGAATCACACCGAGAAATAAAAAAGAAAGTGGTTCGTTACATTGCGAGGCTTCCTTTCAGCAGGAAACGCAGCAGGTAACAGGCCACTTTCTTTTTAGTTTATAGGAAATTGCGTCTTGAGGGAAATTTTTTTACACTTTACTTCACCAGTGCAATCGCTTCTACCTCACACAGCACGCCCTTCGGCAGTGTCTTTACTGCCACACAGCTGCGAGCCGGCTTGCTGATGAAATATTTCTCATAGACTGCGTTGAAGGCTGCAAAGTCGTTCATATCAGCCAAAAAGCAGGTGGTCTTTACGACTGCATCCATCTTGCCGCCTGCGGCTTCGATGATTGCCTGGACATTTTTGCAGGACTGCTCTGCCTGTACGGCGATATCGCCGTCAGCGATGGCACCGGTTTCCGGAATGATCGGGATCTGACCGGAAGTGAAAAGCATTTCGCCGACCTTCACTGCCTGGGAGTAAGGCCCGATTGCAGCAGGTGCCTTTTCGGTAGAAATAACCTGAAAATCCATAATCAAAATCTCCTTGTATAAAATATTTTAGGCTTATTTTAATGCTTCATAAGCATCCGCGATCTCGGTCATCAGATCCGGGATCTGTATGTGCTGCGGGCACTGCTCCATACAAGCGCCGCAGGCAACGCAGTTGTGCGCCTGAGCCTCGTCCGGGATCTCGCTGTATGCATTCTTGAAGTTGTTTGCATTCTTTGTGATGCGGTACTGATTCCATGCAGTGAAGATGCGGGGAATCTCAACACCCATCGGGCAGGGCTGGCAGTAACGGCATGCGGTACAGGGCACGGTGTTGTTTTTCTTGAAGACATCCAGTGCCTTTGCAATGACAGCTTCCTCTTCGGGAGTGAGCTTGCGGAAAGTCTCAGCGGTGTGGATGTTGTCCTTGAGCTGTTCCATGTTAGACATACCGGACAGAACAACCATTATGTTGTCGGGATTCATTGCATAGCGAAGTGCCCAAGAAGCAACGCTGGCAGAAGGATCGGCAGCTTTGAAAATGGCGTTGGATTCTTCACATAAATCGGCAAGAGCGCCGCCGCGTACAGGCTCCATAACAACTGTCGGAATGTGGTGGGATTCCAGAATCTCGTACTGTTTCTTGGCATCCTGCAATTCATAGTCCAGATAGTTGAACTGAATTTGTGCAAAATCAAATTCAAACTGATCGACAATCTGCTCCAGCACCTCGGGCTTATCATGGAAGGAGAATCCGAGGTGACGAATCTTTCCTTCTTCTTTTAACTTACGACAGACATCATAAACGCCGCTCTTTTTCCAGCCTTCCAGACGTTCAGCGTTTGTTGCGTGCAGCAGATAAAAATCAAAATAGTCGGTCTGCAGTTTCTCCAACTGCTTTGCAAAAATGCGTTCAGCATCTTCCGGTGTATTGACAAGCCATACCGGCATCTTGGTTGCCAGATAAAAGCTGTCACGGGGATACTTCTTCAAAGCGCGTCCTACAAATTCCTCAGACATCTCGCCGTGATAAGGCCATGCGGTGTCGAAATAGTTGATACCATGATTGTAGGCGTAATCAACCATCTCAAAAGCCTTCGGTTCGTCAATATCCGGTTTTTCCGGATCCAGCTTCGGCAGTCGCATGCAGCCGAGACCAAGAATCGAAATCTGTTTGCCAGTGTTTTTGTACTCGCGTGTGTACATAATCGCTCCTCCTCGTACTTTCACTTTGTTATTTATAAAATAAATGTTGCCAAACTTAGGGTCAGATGTAGATCGGCGGCTCGTAGTCGGAACCTAACATCTGTTTTTTCTGCTGCTGGAACCGAAGAAATTCCGATTCGTTTGTCTCCGTCCAGGTATGATCAGAAGCATCGTATACCTGAATGAAACCTTCTTTGCCCGGAACTCTGCGCACAGTGTTTGTCAGATATTCTTCATCGGTCAGGGGATTAATGCAGTCTGCAGGCAATCCGGAATGTGCATCCTCAAAAGGCGCTATATCGGAAGAATCCGAAGGTTCTTCGGTATGATTCTTTCTGGAACCGGACAGCAGAGAGAAGATGGAGTCAGACCGATCAGGTCGTTTCTTGCGTTCTGTGTGCAGCAGTGGATTGAAAAGCGCAGACATTTGTTTGGAAAGAGATTCCTTGTCCGGCTCTCGCTCTTCGATATAATAAGAAGCAGACGCTTGTGGCTGTTCGGAAGGAATGTCTTCCGGCTGAACAGAAGAAACCGTTACCGTTGGTGTCTGTTCCGGCGCAGCAACTGCAGGCAGCGGATGTGTCTCCGGATCAGGCGCAGAAGCAGGTGCAGGAGCAACCGGTACAGAAGCTGCTGCGACCGGCTCTGGTGTCACCGGAAGCTGTGCTGCGGCTAAAATCGACTCAACCGATGGCAGCGTCGGATCGGAATGGATCGGTGGAATCAACTGGATCACAAGACCGCAGCCAAGAGCCGCAGCGATTTCTTTCATGTCCTGTTCCTGAAAATTATTCCGATTCAGCTTTTGTGTCAGATTCTGACGGGACATCGGTTTGCCGGTGCGGGTCTCCAGAATTGCAGCGAGATCCTTGATCGTCATATTTTGTCTTTTGAGAATTACCTTTACCTGTTCGCCAAAAGTCAGTTCCATAAAAACTCCATTTTCAAGAGCACAGAGGGCTCTGATTGTAAAAAACACTTTACGGACATTATACCATAAAAAAACAGAAAAGGAAAACGGAATTATTGTCAGAAAAGCGCTAAAGGTGGTATCATAGGGATAGAAAATCCGGGAAGAGGAAGGGGAAAAGAAAAGATGGATTTGGTTGTAGTATTAGAAGTAATGCTGGAGCTGCTGGCAATTATGCTGCTCGGCTATTTTTTATTTAAGAAGGGGATTTTGAATCCGGAAGTGAGCAAGAAGTTGTCCTGGCTTGTTGTTAATGTGACAGCGCCGCTCCTTGTTTTGTATGCGATGTATCAGGTGGAGGACGGCGGAGAGCGAAGTATTGTCATTCACACGCTGCTGCTGGGACTGATCTGTTACACAGGATTTATTGCTCTGGCATTTGTACTGAGCAAGGTGCTGCGGGTACCAAAGGGAACGAGAGGCATTTATCAGTTCATTCTCGTCTTCGCAAATACCGGATTTATGGGATATCCGGTCATCCAGTCGTTATTTGGGACCGGCGCAGTTTTTTATGCATCGATTTACGGCATCGCCTTTAACCTGTATGTGTACACTTATGGAATCTGGGTCATCAAAAATGACTGCGGCGGCGAGGGCGAAGGCTTCCGCTGGCAGAGCCTGATCAATCCGGGCATCATCTCCAGTGTGCTGGCGATGGTCTTTTTCCTGGCAGATGTCAAGCTGCCGGAAGTTGTCATTGATCTGTTCGGCAGTCTTGGTAATATGACAACACCGTTGTCCATGTTGATTCTCGGTGCGTCTATGGGAGAGTTTGCACTGGGGGAGCTGTTCCGGGATCGAAAGCTGTATTCCATCACGTTTTTACGTCTGATCGCGCTGCCGCTTCTGATGTATGTGATCACATCTGCCTGTGGTGTTGCACCGCTGCTGGTAGGCATTGTGACGGTCAGCGCTGCGATGCCTGCTGCTTCGATGGCGGTTATGCTGGCAACGACCTATGATGGAAATATAGAATTTGCATCCAAGAGTGTGGTATTCAGCACACTTTTGAGTATTGTGACATTGCCGATCGTCATGGCAATCACACATTTGAGCGTATAACGAAGCAGCAAAGCGAATTGCAAATATCCGCAAAATTCATGCAGAAGACTGCATCGAAAATAGGAATAGGAGGCAAAAAATGACAGAAAAGAAGGTATGTCTGTGCAGGGAGGATTTCAAAGATTTTACCATCGGAGAGTTTCCGTTTGATGAAGAGCACAGCGCAACGGGGGAGTATCATTTTATTACAGAGCCGGGATATCGTGGCAATTGGTATGATCCGGTGTGTAATTACAGTTACAGAGGGCATGGACCGAGCTGGATCATTACGGAGTGGGACGGCGTACATTATATGGAATCCATGCGCATCGAGAAAAATCACCCGCACCGCATGTTCCCTACATTGGAGACCGGAGAACCGGAATGGAAGAATTACAGGGTCTCAGTGAAAATGCGTCGCTTGTCAGGAAAAGGAATCGCAGGCCTGTTTTTCTGTGGGCAGAACAGTCTGAACGGATTGGTATTTGGTCTGAATGAGCGGGGCGAGGCAGAGCTTTCCTATCGGCACAAAGAAGAGGTCACAGTGCTGGCAAGCTGCCCGTATGGGCAGGATCCGGATCGTTTGTTGGAGTTATCGGTAGATTGCGAGGGCAGTTCGGTGACATGCAGCATCGACGGAGCGACTGTGCTGACGGCAGAGACAGAAATTGCAAATCAGGGCGGACGAGTCGGCATTACGGCGGACTGTCCGACAAAATTCACGGAGTTTTGTACGGCTGTTTCGGAGAAAGAAGCAAAACAGATTCAGCTTCGCATTACGAAGATACAGGAGCAGGAGCTGGCTGTGCAGCGGAAGCATCCAGAGATGAAGCTTTGGAAACGACTGGATCTGCGAAATTTTGGAACGTCGAGACAGATCCGGTTTGGACATCTGACCGGTGGCAATACCTGGTATGTGGTATTGGCGCAGATGCAGCGCAGAGTCAGCGGCGATGCTTATGGATTTATCAGTTGTCTGACTGCAATGGATCTGAATGGACAGATTTTGTGGCAGCTGGGCGAACCGTCGAAAAATAGTGCAGAGCTGGGCAAAGTATCGGCAGATATGCCGTTTCAGGTGTACGACATTGACGGGGATGGCAAAGACGAAGTCATTGTGGGACGAAATTTCGAAATCCAGATTTTAGACGGTGCAACGGGTGCTGTTCGCAAATCAGCGCCGACACCGCTTTCCACAGAGCCGGACGAATCCATCGTCAGCATTCCCTATAATATGTATGCTTTTGATCGAATCAATCCGGATGGCATCCGTATCTGTAATTTTCAGGGAAAAAAGCGTCCGGCGGACATTCTCATCAAGGATCGTTACTGCCGTGTATATGCATTGGATGAGAATTTAAAACTTTTGTGGAAGTATCAGAGCCGCAAAAACACCGGACATTGTCCGATGCCGTTGGATATCAACGGAGATGGAAAAGACGAGCTTTTAGTGGGATATACGATGCTGTCTGCGGAGGGCAAAGAGCTGTGGACATATCCCATCGAGAACGACCACACAGATGAGATTGTGCCCGGTAAGTTCCGCGGGGACGACAAGCTGTATTTTGCCTGCGTTTCCGGAACAGAAGGTTTCTTTGTGGGAGATACGGAAGGACAGATTATCTTTCGAGATCGCATCGGTCATGCGCAGAGAGTCAGCGTCGCAAAGTATTGCGAAGACAGGGAGGATTTTCAGCTGGCAGTCGTCAATTTCTGGGGACATCAGGGTATTATTTATCTGTACGATACCGATGGAAATACGCTCTGGGAGATGGAAAACACCGCAAATGGCAATCTGTTGACACCAGTGAACTGGGACGGTTCTGGCAGAGAGTTGATTCTGACCAACGCAGATCCGCAGACAGGTGGATTGTTGACCGGAGCTGGTGTTCGTGCAGTGCGTTTTCCGGATGACGGACATCCGACACTGTGCTGCGAAGCCATTGATCTGACCGGGGATGAGAGAGACGAGCTGGTATGCTGGGATTATCATTGGATGTATATTTACACACAGGCGGATGGTGAGCAGCCGCAGACGTATCATCCGGTAAAATTCCCGCAGTACAATGCATCGAATTATCGAGGAGAGTATGCATACCCCGATGCATCGTATTTGAAATGAACAGGTTAAAATATGGAACACCGGAATCAGTGGGGATTTCTTCGGAAGCAATTCTGCATTTGATGGAGCGGCTGGAAGAACAGCATATTTGCATGAACAGTCTGTTGATCGCAAGACATGGCACGGTTGTGTCGGAGACGTATTACAAACCCTATCATAAAAAGAAATTGCACCGCATGTTTTCTGTCACAAAGAGTCTGGTATCTCTGGCAATCGGACTGTTGGAAGCGGACGGATGCATTGAACTGGAAGATTCCATCTGCAAATACTTCCCGGAATATGTACCACAGTCGGTACATCCGTGGCTTGCACGAACGACGATTCAGGACATGCTGACGATGCGGAGCTGCCATGCGAATACGACCTATGATGTGCACAGTGAAAGGGATAACTGGGTGGAGAGCTTTTTTGTGACAAAGCCGACGAATCCGCCAGGAACGGTATTTCAATATGATACTTCGGCATCCCATGTGCTGTGTGCGCTGGTAGAAAAGCTGACAGGACAGGATTTGCTGGACTTTCTGAGAGACCGCTTTCTGCGAGAGCTGGGCTGGTCGGAAGAGAGCTATGTCATGAAAGACCCATTCGGGACATCTATGGGCGGAGCGGGGCTGATGGCATTGCCGGAAGATCTGTTGCGGCTGGGCATGTTTTTGCTGGATGAGAACGAGCAGGAGCGGTTGAACTATCCAAAAGTATATTTGCAGGAAGCGCTGCGCAGACAGGCTTCTGTGACGGGATGGAATCGGACCTGTGCCGGATATGGTTATCAGTTTTGGATGCTGCCGGACGATGGCTTTGGCATGATCGGCAGAGCGGATCAGGATGTGCTCTGCTTTCCGAAGCAGGAGCTGGTCATTGCCTATACGGCGGATACCGAAGAGCTGGAAAATCTGGCGGGATTGGATGTGATTTACGATACCGTGCGGCAGGAATTATTAAAGACACTGCAGTCAGAGCCGCTTCCGGAACAGCCGGAGGCGCTGCACAGATTGCAGGAAGCTTCCGCGCAGGCAGAAATTCCGAAGCTGCAGGACGAGTGCGAGACGAATGTGGGAGCGCAGATATCCGGACAGTGGTATGATATGGATGCGAATGCTTCGGGATTTGAGCGAATGCGCATTGTATTGGAGCAGAAAAACGAAGGCAAATTAGAATTTGAATCGGAAGCGGGACGGTTTGCGATTCCATTTGGATGCGGAAAGTTGACAGAAAGTATTTTCCCGGAATATGAGCAGGAGTGTGCTGCATCGGCGGCATGGATAGAACCGCAGGTATTGCTTCTTCGAGTGTGGCTCACGGATGAGCGTATCGGAAATATCCAGATCAGGCTGCACTTCGGAACGGAAGGCAGCCTGACAGTCTGGATGAAAAAATGGGAAGAGTGTTCTTTTGAGCAATTTCAGGGCATTTTTACCGGTGTGCGCCACGGGCGGGAAGCGTCGGAGTACTGCATCTGCCAGGGATGATCGGCGGCGGTTGTCATGTGGATCGCGATTTCCGCATCCTCCAGAGCTTCCGCCAGCGGATAGTATTCGCTGCCGTTTTCCAGATACTGTGCCATTGCTAACAGAATTCTTGCAATTGCGGTTTCATCTTCCGGTAGTCCGCAGGGACCAAAAGGCGGTGTGTACAGCGTCTGGCCGCGAAAAGCGATGGCTAAGATCTCGCCGGTGAGCGGGTCCTGTGTGATACGCAGAGAATCCGTCTCCGGGAGATTTTGTTCATTTAGATAGTGAACCGTGTCGTTGATCAGTTCGCCGCGGGTACCACGCACGTTGAGATAACGGGTACGGATCGGGCTGCGGTACTGATCTGATAAGAAATCATAGAAGGCGACTTTGCCGTTCGCATATTCTAGGACAAGATGTGCCTGATCTTTTGTGACGACTTTACCCTCTGTCAGCACTTCATAGCGGGTGCGGGTGTCTGTGACCGGAAGCGTATATTTGCTGCCGATGACAGAGACATCCGCAAAACCGGTGCCTAACATACGGCGGATGAGGCTGGCGGCGTGATAGTCGTGCATGTAGGAGATTGTCATGGAGACAGGATCGCCCAGAAGTCCGGATTGGATGATCTTTGTTCGCGCTTCGTGAGTGGGATAGCAGAAATACTGCTCTGCTACCTGCATGCGGTAGTCGGCGGGTCTGCCGGTGATGGGCGAGATGGCACCGGTTTGTTGTTTCCGCAGCTCCCACAGATGGGAGAGGTCTTCCGGCTTCATAGAGGGCGGTGTTTCTGACAGAACGGGAAATCCAAGCTCCATCCAGTGCAGCGCCACATCGTACATGCTGTCGCGATTCACTGCGGAAACAATAAAGTCCGGATTGAGAGCATAGACATCGGATTCGATGCAGGTCGTGGGAATCTGCCAGTCTGCATGGATGCGGTCTGTCTTTTCCTGCGTGCGGCACAGCAGCGTGCACAGCTCAAACTGTTCAGGAAGCGCTTTTGCGATGCGGACGTAATACAGAGAGCGCCATCCGGAGCCAACCACGGCAAAACGAATTTTTTTCATAATTTTTCACCTTGTTCCTTTCCGAAAAGCAAAGTAAGATAATGTTAAGAATATCGTATCACAAATCAGAAAAACAGGACAGGAGGTTTTCAGGCTATGGGTTGGAATTATCAGTACACCTATGAAACGATGCCCGCCTGTGAAGAGCAGGCAGACGGTATGCGGGTGATTGCGGGAGATACCAGCGCATACCGGGCAAATCTGATTCCGGAGGATGTGGTCTATGCCGCAAAAGACGGTAAGGCGCTGCATCTGAAGATGATTTATCCGGAGCGGCTGGACGAAGAGAAGCCGTATCCGCTGTACGTTCACATTCAGGGATCGGCGTGGCAGAAACAAAATCTGTTTAATCATGTGGGAGATCTTCAGGCGGTTGTCCGGGCAGGATATATCGTTGCGATCGTGGAATATCGTCCGACACCGGATGTGATTTTTCCCGGTCAGGTAGAAGATGCGAAGGATGCGATCCGTTATCTGGCAGCACATGCAAAGGAGCTTGGCATTGACGCATCGCGAATCTTTGTATCCGGAGATTCCAGCGGCGGTCATACCTGCCTGTTGTGCTGGGCAACATGGGAGTCCGGAAAGTTGGATGCACATCCGGAACAGCCGTTGCCGGAAGTCCGGGCGTTTGTGGATCTCTACGGTGTGGTAGATCTGGAAGCACTGTCGGCACCGGGAGTTGTGCATGGTGTGAAAAATGATCCGGCGACATCCCCGGAGACGATGCTATTGGGCGGATTGATTCCATCTGAGCATCCGGAGGAAACCAGAAAAGTCAGCGTGCTGAGTTACATCACGGAGCAGACGGCGAACCATCCTCTGCTGATTCTGCACGGCGACAAAGATCGTCTGGTACATTTTTCCCAGAGCATCCTTTTATATGAGGATGCAAAGAAGCATGGAAAAGATGTGACATTCTACAAGGTTGCCGGAGCCGATCACGGCGGAAGCGCATTTTACTGCGAGGCGGTGATGCAGACACTGGTGGACTATCTGGAAGCACATTAAGTTTTCACACAAGTCTGCATACATTTAACAGAAGCCGCGGTTGCCTTTTGCGGTTGCCCGTGGTATACTTGTATACAGGTATGAAATCAAATTGAATCATGAATTGCCGGAGAGATGAGAGCGATGCAAAAAAGACACAGAGGATGTGTTTTATTTGTGTCGCTCTTTTCTTGAAATTTATTTCAAGAAAAAGAGCTTCGCGAACATCGCACTGCGGCAAAAGATTGGAGGAGTTTATGTACGACGTAGCGATTATTGGTGCCGGAGTATCCGGAAGCGCCATTGCCAGAGAGCTGTCCCGCTATCAGTTGTCCGTTGTAGTGGTGGACAAGGAAGCAGATGTGTGCGAGGGCACATCCAAGGCAAACAGCGCGATTGTTCATGCTGGTTTTGATGCAGCGACAGGATCTCTGATGGCAAAGCTGAACGTAGAGGGCAATGCCATGATGAAGGATCTGTGCGAGAAGCTGGATGTTCCGTTCAAGCAGATCGGATCTTTGGTTGTATGCAGTGCAGAGGAGGATCTGCCGAAGCTGCAGGAGTTGTATGACCGTGGTGTGGCAAATGGTGTTCCGGATCTGCAGATTCTGAACAGAGAGCAGGTTGTAGCGATGGAGCCAAACGTAGCAGATTGTGTCTGCGGCGCTCTGTATGCTCCCACTGGCGGTATCGTATGTCCCTTTAATCTGACGATCGCCATGGCGGAGAACGCCTGCACAAACGGTGTGGGATTCCGTCTGGAGACAGAAGTGACAGACATTCGCAAGACCGAAAGCGGCTATGTACTGGAGACATCGAAAGGCGACATTGAGACAAAGGTTGTTGTCAATGCAGCCGGTGTTTACGCAGACAAGTTCCACAACATGATCTGTGAGGACAAGATCCACATCACTCCCAGAAAGGGTGAATATTGTCTGTTAGATAAGACTGCCGGCGGACATGTAAAGCACACCGTCTTCCAGGTACCCGGTGCAATGGGCAAGGGTGTTCTGGTTACGCCTACGGTACATGGCAATCTGTTAGTTGGTCCCACCGCAACAGACATTGAGAATAAAGAAGGCACCAACACCACGAGAGAGGGTCTGGATTATCTGATCAGCCGTTCTTCCCTGAGTGTCAAGGATGTGCCGATGCGTCAGGTCATCACTTCCTTTGCAGGACTGCGTGCTCATGAGGATGGACATGAGTTCATCATTGGCGAGCATGCCCCTGGATTTGTAGATGCAGCGGGAATCGAGTCCCCTGGTCTGACCAGCGCTCCGGCAATCGGTGTGATGGTAGCGGATCTTGTAGCCGGTATCCTGCATCCGGAAAAGAAGACTGACTTTGTTGAGACAAGAAAAGGCATTGTCAATCCGAACGAGATGACCGTAGAAGAACGTGCAGAGCTGATCCGGAAGAACCCGGCATACGGCAATATCATCTGTCGCTGCGAGATGATCTCCGAGGGTGAAATCATTGACTCCATTCACAGACCGTTAGGAGCAAGAACACTGGATGGTGTAAAGCGCCGTACCCGTGCCGGTATGGGGCGTTGCCAGGCTGGTTTCTGCTCACCGCGTACCATGGAGATTCTGGAGAGAGAAGTTCCGATGGATATGTATGACATCCGCAAATCTGGTGGAGACAGCGTGATCGTGATCGGAAAGAACAAAGAAGACCTGTTTCAGTAAAGACAGTCCGCAGGAAGGAGAGGGAAACACCTATGAAATATGATCTGATTATTATCGGAGGAGGTCCTGCCGGACTGGCAGCGGCCATTGCAGCAAAAAAACAGGGCATTGATAACCTGCTGGTTCTGGAGAGAGACAGGGAACTGGGCGGTATTTTGAATCAGTGCATTCACAATGGATTCGGTCTTCACACATTCAAGGAAGAGCTGACCGGTCCGGAATATGCAGCCCGCTTTATCGAGCAGGCAAAGGAACTGAACATTCCGTATAAGTTAAACACGATGGTAGTAGACATTTCTCCGGAAAAGACTGTCACAGCCATCAGCAAAGAGGACGGTCTGACCGTCATGGAAGCAAAATCCGTCATTCTGGCAATGGGATGCAGAGAGCGCTCCAGAGGCGCACTGAATATTCCCGGCTATCGTCCGGCTGGTATTTTCTCCGCTGGTACTGCACAGAGACTGGTGAATATGGAAGGCTACATGCCCGGCAAGGAAGTTGTCATCCTTGGTTCCGGTGATATTGGTTTGATTATGGCACGCCGTATGACCCTGGAAGGTGCAAAGGTAAAAGTTGTTGCCGAGCTGATGCCGTATTCCGGTGGTCTGAAGAGAAACATTGTACAGTGTCTGGATGACTTTGGTATTCCGTTAAAGCTGTCTCATACCGTCGTAGATATCGATGGCAAGGAGCGTGTCAAAGGCGTGACACTGGCAGAAGTGGATTCCAAGGGCAAGCCGATCCCCGGCACCGAGGAGTACATCCCCTGCGATACCCTGCTGTTATCCGTTGGTCTGCTTCCGGAAAATGAACTGTCCAGAAGCGCCGGTGTGGAGCTGTCCCGTGTGACTTCCGGTCCGGTTGTCAACGAGAGTCTGGAGACATCTGTAGAAGGTATCTTTGCCTGTGGTAATGTTCTGCATGTACATGATTTGGTAGACTTTGTATCTCAGGAAGCAGCCGCAGCCGGTGCGCATGCAGCCGCTTATATCAAGGGCACCTCCGAGACTGCAGATGCCGATGAGAAGGTCATTGAGATTCACGCAGAAAACGGTGTTCGTTATACAGTTCCGTCCACGATCCGTCTGTCCCATATGGAGGACAATCTGACTGTTCGTTTCCGCGTTGGCGCAGTTTATAAGAATTGTTACATTTCCACCTACCTGAATGACGAGCGCATCGCGAGAAAGAAGCGTCCTGTTGTAGCGCCTGGTGAGATGGAAGATATCCGTCTGAAGAAAGAAACACTGGAAGCATATCCGGATTTGAAGACTGTAACCGTCCGGATTGAGACAGAATAAAGGTCAGAAAGGAAAATAACAATGGAAAACAGAGAATTGATTTGCATTGGATGCCCTCTTGGTTGTATGATAACAGTAAGTATGGAAGGCGGCGAAGTTGTTTCCGTTACCGGCAACACCTGCAAGCGCGGCGATGCCTATGCCCGTAAGGAAGTAACGAACCCCACCCGTATTGTCACATCCACAGTAGCAGTAGCAGGCGGAGATCATATGATGGTATCTGTCAAGACACAGAGCGATATTCCGAAGGGACAGATCGCAGCCTGTATGGATGCGTTGAAAGGCGTTACCGTAGAAGCTCCTGTTGCCATCGGGGATGTGATCGTAAAAGACGTTCTGGGAACCGGCGTGGATGTAGTAGCCACCCGCAACGTCGCAAAAATCTAAAGGTCGGAGCGGATACCTCTGACCGGAAGGCAGAGGAGTATTTGTGAAGGTTCGATTGAGAGAACTTATGGAAGAGTCCCCGATTATTGCAGCGATTCGGGATGATGCAGGTCTGGAGGAAGTTTTGACTTTGGATCTGGATGTGATATTTGTATTATATGGAGATCTTTGTACCATTCCGGAGATCGTGAGACGATGTAAGGAGCATGGCAAGACCGTGTTCGTGCATCTGGATCTGATCTCCGGGCTGGCACTGCGGGAAGCGGCGGTAGACTTTATTCACCAGTTTACCCAGGCGGACGGTATTATCTCAACAAAGTCAGCACTGATGAAACGGGCGAGAGAACTTGGCCTGGCATCTGTGCTGCGTTTTTTTGTACTGGATTCGATGGCATTTGAGACGATCAGCAAGCAGCTGGCAGCGGGAAGACCGGATTTTCTGGAGATCCTGCCGGGGCAGATGCCGAAGGTCATCAAAAAGATCCGCAGTCAGACGGGGGTACCGGTCATTGCAGGCGGACTGATCTCAGACAGAGAAGATGTGATGGCGGCGTTGGACGCAGGTGCGATCGCGATCTCGTCTACAAACACAGGTGTGTGGAAACTATAAACAATGAAAGTATGGCATGGAGGAACGTGCGATGAGTTTTCAATGGAGCAAACTGAATCTGGGAACCTGTTATTATCCGGAACACTGGCCGGAGGAGCTGTGGCAGTCAGATCTGCAGCGGATGAAAGCCGTTGGGATCGGAACAATCCGCATCGGAGAGTTTGCGTGGAATTTGGTGGAACCGGAAGATGGTGTCTTTGACTTTTCATTTTTTGACCGCTTTCTGGAATTGACGGAAGCGGAAGGGATGAAGGTTATCTTCGGAACACCCACTGCAACACCGCCCGCCTGGCTGACGACTGCTTATCCGGAAGTATTGAACTGTGACCGGGACGGCAATCCGTATTATCACGGGGCGAGAAGACACTATAACTACAATTCGCCGGTATATCAGGAATATTGCAGCCGTATTGTGGAGCAGCTGGGACAGCATTATGGACAGCAGCCGTCCATCATCGGCTGGCAGATCGACAATGAGTTAAACTGCGAGTGTGATGATTTTTATTCCGACAGCGATCACGAGGCATTCCGGGAGTTTCTGCGGGAGACGTATCAGACCCTGGATCGACTGAATCAGGTGTGGGGAACGAGATTCTGGAACCAGACTTATACCGATTGGGAGCAGGTACATGCGCCGCGCCACACGATCCATAACACGACAAATCCCCATCAGCAGTTGGATTATATCCGGTTTGTGTCCGACAGTGTACTGCGGTTTTGTGAAATGCAGGCATCGATTCTGCGCAAATACATAAAGCCCGGCGATTTTGTGACAACAAACGGCATGTTTGAGCATATGGACAATCACCGCATGGTGGAGAATAGTCTGGATGTGTACACGTATGATTCCTACCCGAATTTTGCCTATATGCTGGATGCGAAAAATGTTTCACCGCTGAAAGACCGCGGCTACAGTCAGGCATTGGCGCAGGTGCGTTCAATCTGTCACCATTTCGGAATTATGGAGCAGCAGTCCGGGGCAAATGGCTGGACGACCCGCATGGAAGCGCCGGCACCGAAGCCGGGACAGATGAGCCTGTGGGCGATGCAGAGTGTTGCTCACGGCGCGGATTACATCAGCTTTTTCCGGTGGCGTACCTGCACGATGGGCACGGAGATTTACTGGCATGGCATTCTGAATTATGACAATCAGGACAACCGCAAGCTGGCGGAGGTTGGTGAGTTCCACAAGCGTGTGGAAAAGCTGGCAGACATGACCGGTGCTTCCTACAAAGCCGGATATGCAGTGCTGCGGGACTACACAAATCACTGGGATGCGCAGGCGGATGTGTGGCACAAACGTCTGGAACAATCCAGCGAAGAGGGATTGTTCGTGGCGGGACAGCGAGCTCATGCGCCGATGGATTATCTGTATTTTCCGGAGCCGGACTGGCGGTATGAGTATGCGGCCTCTGAGCGGAGAAGGGATGCCTTTCTGGAGCGGATGCTGACGTATCCAGTATTGTTCCTGCCCCACGAAGTCATTTTGACGCAGGAAAACGCAGATCTGCTGGAGTCCTATGTGCGGGAAGGCGGTACACTGGTGCTGGGCTGCCGCACCGGATATAAGAACGAGACCGGGAAATGCGTGATGGAAGAACTGCCCGGAAAGCTGCGGGAACTGGCCGGTGTGAAGGTTGTGGAGAGTACGTTTGTGACACCCGGTGAGGAGGTCTGCGTACGGGAAATCAACGGCAGACAGTTCCCGGCATCTGTTTACAATGATATTCTCGAAGCAGACGAGGATACAATCGTGCTTGGCACTTATGAGGGCGTTATCGGTGGCTGTTATTACGAAGGTGCGACAGCGATGACAGAACATCGCTGCGGCCAGGGAAAGGTCTACTATGTGGGCTGCACCTTCTCGGAGCAGGCAGCGGCAGAGCTGCTTTCCGTATTGGATCTGACAGAACCGTGGGCAGAAGAGATCGAAATACCTGCTGCTTGCGAGCTGGCAGTGCGGGAGAGCGAAGAAAAACGCTGGTTTGTTGTTCTGAATTACGAAGCAACGCCCCAGCGTATCGTGCTGAAAAAAGAAATGACCGATGTGGATACGAACCTTGCAGTGACAGGAGAGACCTGTCTGAAGCCGTATGAGACAAAGGTATATGTGACAAAACGATAAAAGCGCTTTGTCAGAGTCAGAAAAAAGAATCCAGCTGCTGTCAGGAGAAAACCTCCGACAGCAGAACCGGACGGCCATTCTGCGCTGCGGACTCAATCGTAGCCAGAATGGCTTTTAATACGTGGATGCCTTCATTGAGACCGGCACCGGTCTGGGGCATCTTTTTTTCTGCCAGAATAACATCGGCAAAGCTCTCCAGCTGACGACGGAAGAACTGTCCGTCCGGATCATATGGCGTAATCAGTTCATTCTTTCCGGCGAGACGGCAAGTCACCTGAGTCGTCTGGAACTGCCAAGGGCTGTAACAAGTACCGAAGATCGAACCTTCCGAAGAATAAATCTCAAAGCCCTCTCTGCGCTCGGCGCGGATGTTCTGCTCCAGATGCAGGGTGCCTAACACACCACTCTCAAACTGCAGTGTGATCGCCCAGGACTGCATATCTCCGGTAGAAGCGGTGCGGGCGGAAATCTCACGGATCGGTCCGCACAGGAAAACTGCGGTGTCGAACATCATCGTTCCCTGCTGATACAAAATATTCTGGGCGTCGGTGCCGTACAGCGTGCGAACCGCAGCCCGGTTGGAATACAGGATCGGCTGAAGATTTTCTTCCACAACAGACAGATCGCTGCTCTCGCAGAGCCAGCCGTGGAACGAGACAATATTTTTGAAATTCTTGCGGATATAATCCCGGGCAAAGCGAATGCCGGAATCAAAACGGCGCAGAGAACCGACCTGCACGACCTGATGCAGCCGGTGTCCCACATCCATAAGGGTTTCACATTCCTCCACTGTTAGTCCCATAGGCTGTTCCACCAGAACATGCTTGTGCGCCAGAACAGCCTGCAGAGCGCTGTCTGCATGAAAACGGTCTGGCACACCGACGATGATGGCATCCACATCCGGATCATCTAACATCTCCCGGTAGGTGGGATAAATTTTCTTTGGTTCATAAATCGCTGCCATCTTCCAGCCCAGATCCTTGGAAGAATCACAGATGGCTGTCAGCTCGACATTGCGCGCGGTGGAGGCGGCCCGAAGATGGGCGGCCTGACTGATGGCGCTGCATCCGAGAATGCCGACATGCAGCTGACGGTCTTCTTTTTTTACATTTGCTCGAATCATGTTTTGTATCTTCCCCTACACGAATAAAATCAACTTGTTTTCAAAAAGAAACATCTTTATTTTAGCACAGCTTTTGAAAAAAACGAAGGGGATTTATCTGTTTTTTGCAGCCTCAGAATAGGTTGTCGTGATTAGATCCGCATAAGGAACCGTCTCATCCAATTCCCCGGCATCCATCAGAATATTCTCCAGCAGACGGAAGCTTTCCTCTGTGAAAATAGTGTCCTCTTTCCAGGTAT
The DNA here is from genome assembly GCA_934234215.1 of uncultured Cuneatibacter sp. Lineage (GTDB taxonomy): Bacteria > Bacillota > Clostridia > Lachnospirales > Lachnospiraceae > CAKQHB01. Next base: position 23,467 of record CAKQHB010000022.1, on the reverse strand, counting down.
CCTGTTCCAGATAGCGGTCTACGATGATGGTGATCGTCTCCACATCGGTGTCCGCAAACTGGGGCGCGATAACGGCGGCAATCTCCTTTGCAGTATGACTATTTACATAGTCCAGCCCTTTCTGGATGGCATTTGTAAAAGCCTGCACGGTGTCCGGATGAGCGGCGAGATAACTGCCTCTGGCACTGTAAGCGGTATAAGGCACATAGCCGGATTCCACGCCGAGGGAAGCAACGACAGCGCCGGAACCTTCCTGCTCCAGCTTCGTTGCATGCGGCTCAAATTCCACGGTATACATAGCATCATTTTCCGTAAAGGCAGCGGCGGTCAGTCCGAAATCAATGCTCTGGTCGATGGACAGATCGGCGGCAGGATCAAGTCCGTGCTGGCGCAAAATATATTCAAAAACCATCTCCGGCATACCACCGGCGCGTCCGCCGAGAACGGTTGCACCTTTTAACTGTTCCCATTGAAAATCCGGGTCTGCGGTTCGCCCCACAAGGAAATTTCCGGCACGTTGGGTCAACTGAGCAAAGACGACCGCGTAATCTTCATTTCCCTGTACATAGGTATAGACATTCGCCTCGGATCCGAGAAAACCGATGTCGGCATCGCCGGAGATAAGGGCAGTCATTGTTTTGTCAGAACCAAATCCGGTAACGAGAGTGAGGTCAATCCCCTCTTCTTCAAAATACCCTTTTTCAATGGCGGCATACTGCGGGGCATAAAAAATGGAATGGGCGACTTCATTTAAAGTCACAGGAACGAGATCCCCGTTCGTCTGTGCTTTGCCGCAGGAAGTGAGTGCGAGCACGGACAGAAGCGCAAGAACAGGAACAAGCTTTTTGCAGTGAAGCATAAAAAACTCCCATGCAGATCATTTACCGACATTATATGAAGCGAGGTCAAAAAGGTGCATTGTCAAACAGGCGGTGTGGTGTTAAAATAGAAGATAACTATGAGTCATTTTATGCTGAAACATAAGATGGGCTGACGAGAGACAAACAAGCATGGGAGCAAGGTAATGACAGACAAGATGCCAAGGATTCTGCTGATAGATGACTCGCCGATGAAGAGAGCGCTGTTATGCTCGTTTCTGGAGGATTTTTATCTTCTGACAGAAGCAGAGGATGGAAAACAGGCGATCCAGATTCTGAGCCATGCAGAAGATTCCTATGACGCGGTCCTTCTGGACCTGAAAATGCCTGAGATGGACGGATTTCAGATTCTGGAATGGATGGGAGAACAGAATAGTATCACGAGAATACCGGTAATTGTGATTTCAGCAGAGGACGATCAGGACAGTATTCAAAAGGCATATATGCTTGGTGCCATCGACTATTTTACGGTGCCGTTTGATGCAGACACGGTGCGGCAGCGCCTCGGCAGAGTGCTGACGCTGTACAAGCAGTACGAAGGACTGGTAGATGTGTCCGGACAGATGTTATTTGTGTGCGAGCGGCAGACAAGACGGATCTTATATGCCAGTGCTTCTTTTTGTGAATATTACGAGATTACGAGAGAGAAACTGTATCAGGAGATCTGCGGCGAGCTGCCAAAGATCGGAGAGCCGATCGTTCGTTATGATGAGAAGCGGGATCGGTATCTGCGTGCGGAGACAAGAGCATCTTCCTGGGGCAACCGCGAGACATACACGATTATGCTGACGGATGTGACAAATCTGGTTAAGCAGACGCAGGAGCAGAAGCTGGCATTTCAGAACAATGTCAATTCCATGCTGGCAAAAGGGCAGCGCTGCGGCGTTGTCGCCCAGCTGAATCTGACACGAAACCAGTGCTACGAGGTGCAGGGATTTTACCGGGATAAATTTCAGCTGGAACAGTACGAGAGTGCAGAGGAGTTGATCCGTCGTCTTTCGCAGCTGTTAGATTCTGCGAAAGAGCAGGAAGCATTTTGTCAGACGTTTTCAATCCGACATCTGGAACAGGTTTACGCAGACGGTGTGGAGCGCCAGTTGGCGACTTACCTGTGCGGTGTGCCGGAGGGCAAGCCGTTTCATCTGCAGGTGTGGGCAAATGTTTACCGGGATGTGATGACCGGAGATCTGGAAGCCATTCTGTATGTGCTGGATTACACGGAAGAGCTGCTGCATCAGAAGATTCAGCAGGTATTATATGACGAGACGTATCAGATCGTCGGTGTTTTGAACCTGCGCAGTGAGACAATCGTGATTCAGCGCCGTCCGCGAGGACAGAAAGAAGTCCAGAGCGCAGATTTCTATGTCGATTATCAGACATTCCGGCAGGAGCTGTTGGAGCAGTACATTCCACAGGAGAGATGGGATTTGATGTCTGCTGCTTTTTCTGAGAATGTGATTCAGAGCAGGCTTCAAAAAGACGGAGAATACAGCAAGACCATACACTTTGTGCTGAACGGTCATCGGAGAACGGCACATGTGCTGTTCCGTTGGTTCCGCAAAGAATTAAGCGATGTTCTGGTGACAATAGAAGATGTGACGGAGAAATCCGAGCAGGACGGCATTACGGAAGTATGCAACCGACATGGATTTTTCAACCGCAGTGAATATTATCTGAGACATTGTGAAAATCCGACGCAATATGCGGTCTTATTATTCAATATTCGTCGGTTTAAGGCAGTCAATCACCTTATTGGCATCGAGGGCGGCGATTGGGTATTGCGGCAGTACGCAAAGATGCTGCAAAATTCCTTTCTGAAGCCGAGACTGATCGGACGAACTGAGGCAGACCGATTTGTGTGTCTGGTCGATCAGACAAATCTGGAATATGATGGGATCGGTAAGCTGTGTGAGACGGAGATGATCTATTGCGGCAGAAAGCTGCAGTTGAAATCCTATGTGGGCATCTACCTGATAGGTGGCGAAACGATGAACATCAATGAGATGTATGACAATGCCAAGATTGCCAGCAAACACATTCGGGATGAGTACGTTCAGCCGTATGAGGTGTTCAGTGCAGAGATGCGTTCTTTGTATCTGGGCAAGAATCAGATCGTATCCGCCTTTCGTTCCGCTATGGATGCAGGAGATTTTCAGGTCTATTATCAGCCGGTACTTTGTCTGAAAACCGGCAAGATCGTATCTGCGGAGGCACTGATCCGTTGGAAGTTTGGTGGAAGGGATCTGCATTCTCCGGGAGAGTTCTTACCGGCGCTGGAAGAAAGCGGACAGATTTCCCAGTTGGATGCCTATGTGATCCGGATGGTGCGGAAGTTCCAGAAAAACAGACATCATCAGCAGATTCTGACAGTGCCGATTTCTGTGAATTTATCGTGGATGGATTTCTACGATCATTCGATGATGGACTGGCTGCGGGAAGAGTTTGAATCTTCGGAGGAGGAAGTAACGCTGCGCTACGAGATCACGGAGACATCCTATGCTGCGTTGGAGGGCAATCGTCAGAACATCCTGAAGATTTTGCGCAGTCAGGGAAATAAGATTATGCTGGATGATTTTGGCAGCGGCTATTCCTCTTTCAGTATGCTGCGCAATTATGAGTTTGATATTTTAAAGCTGGATATGGGATTCGTCCGTCAGATTGAGGAGAATGAGAAAGTCCGCAAGATCATCCGGGCAGTCGTGGATATGTCTCATAGCATCGGCATCGAAGTGGTTGCGGAGGGCGTTGAGACGAGAGGACAGTTGGAGTATCTGAAAGGAATCGGATGCGATTATATCCAGGGCTACTATTTCTCGAAGCCATTGCCGGAGAGTGAGTTTACCGCGATGTTGGATCAGGCAGAGGCAGACAGAACAGAATAACAGGAGAAGTTTTATGGAGCAGTTGCATGCAGTTTTGCAGACATGGTGGATTCCGTTTGATCTGCTTGTATTATTGTTTTTTACATTTTCCTTTTTGGGATGGTGCATGGAAGTAACGCTGAAGTACATTCAGTTTCACCGTTTTATCAACCGCGGATTCCTCATCGGACCGTGTCTTCCCATCTATGGAACCGGTGTGACGGTGATCACGCTGAGTGTTTATCTGGTGGGCGGTGAATTCCGGACGATTTCCGGTGTATTTCTTGCCAGCATGATTTCCAGCGGAGCGTTAGAGTATTTTTCCAGCTGGATCATGGAAAAATTATTCCATGCGAGATGGTGGGATTACAGCCAGAAGCCCATGAACCTGCACGGACGAATCTGGATCGGCAATCTGTTGCTGTTCGGTCTGGCAGGTGTCATTTTGTCGGAGGTTGTTGTTCCGCCGGTGATGATGTTTTACCTCCGGATTCCGGCAATCATTCGCTGGATCGTCTCCGGCGTACTGGCAGTGACCGCAATCGTGGATGCAGTTGTATCTTACGGCATCACAAGCACTGTTAAGAAGGAGATGTATCAGTACAGCGGCAGAGACAACACAGAGGAAGTCAGTCGCGAAGTGCGGGAGACCTTGTCCAACCGTTCGCTTCTGTACCGTCGTCTGATGGAGGCATACCCGAACATGAAGGTCAGCATGAGCCGTGTAGAAGCAGCGCTTGAAAAGAACCGCATTCGGATGCAGAAGAAGCTGGAAAAAGAGCGCGCCCGCGTCCAGAAAGGCATCGAGCAGGGCAAAGAGATGGTACAGCAGGGCAAGGAAGCTGTTGGACAGAGCATCGAGCAGAGCAAAGAAGCCGTGAGTCAGAGCATTGAGCAGAGCCGCGAGAAGCTGCAGCAGAGCAAAGAAGCCGTGAGTCAGAGCATTGAGCAGAGCCGCGAGAAGCTGCAGCAGAGTAAAGAAGCCGTGAGTCAGAGCATTGAGCAGAGCCGCGAGAAGCTGCAGCAGAGCAAAGAAGTGGTTGGTCAGAGCTTGGAGCAGACGAAAGAGCGCGTGCAGGAAAAAATCGACGAGCTTCGAAATGGAGAGAAAGAGAAATGAAATATCAGGTAGCAATGTTTGATCTGGATGGAACAATCTTGGACACCATCGAGGATTTGATGATTAGTGTGAATGTCGGACTGTCAGAGTGCGGATATCCCACTCGCACGCTGGATGAAGTTCGCCGGTTTGTGGGGAATGGTGTTCGTAAACTGGTGGAGCGTGCCGTTCCGGCAGGCAGCACAAAAGAAGAGGAAGAAGCTGTTTTTTCCATCTTTACGGAGCATTATCGCGTACACTGCGCCGACCATGCAAAGCCTTATCCGGGCATTCTGGAGCTGTTTGAGAAATTAAAGCAGGCAGGAGTGAGGATCGCGGTAGTATCAAACAAGCCGGACTACGGGGTACAGTCGCTGTGTCAGGAGTTTTTTGCCGGATATGCAGCATATGCCGCCGGAAATCAGGACGGTATCGCCAGAAAGCCCGACCCGCAGCCGGTACAGATGGCATTGGACGCACTGGGGGTCACAAAAGAGCAGGCTGTCTACATCGGAGATTCCGAGGTGGATATCGCAACCGCGCGAAACTGCGAGATGGATGGCATTAGTGTGGACTGGGGATTTCGTCCCCGCAGTGTGTTGGTGGAAAATGGTGCGACAAAGATCGTTTCCACCGCAGAAGCGCTGTGGGAGTGCCTGTAACGCAGAATTTTTTGGCAAAAAACGAAAAAAATTTCGTGTTTCCGGCGAAGAAGACTTGCAATCAGAAACATTTTAGGATAAACTAGAGTGTACGATAAGAAACAAGACAGAGAAAACTCCTTTAACAGGTTGCTTTTCTCATCTATTTAAGGAGGATAACACTATGCCTATGATTACCGCTGGTGATTTCCGTAACGGAGTCACTTTTGAGATGGATGGAAAGGTTATGACCGTTCTTGCATTCCAGCACGTTAAGCCCGGAAAGGGTGCTGCTTTTGTCCGCACCAAGTATAAGGACGTTATGACTGGCGCTATCCGTGAAGAATCCTTCAACCCGACTGCAAAATTTGAGCAGGCTTTCGTTGAGCGTAAGGATGCTGAGTATACCTATAAGGATGGAGACATGTACTACTTCATGGATCCTGAAACCTACGATATGATCCCTCTGACCGAGGATAAGCTGGGTGAGGAGTTCAAGTTTGTTAAGGAGAACACCCCCTGTAAGCTGATGATCTACAAGGGCAACGTATTCTCCGTAGAAGTTCCGAACTTCATGGAGCTGACCGTTACTGAGACTGAGCCTGGTCTGCGTGGCGATACCGCTACAAACGTAACCAAGCCCGCTACTCTGGAGACCGGTGCTGAGATCAAGGTTCCGCTGTTCATCAACGAAGGCGATGTCATCAAGATCGATACCCGTACCAGCGAATATCTGGGTCGTGTAAACAACAAATAATTTCGTCTGAATCAGAGGAAAGAAGAGAGGCTGTGCATGAGCGATTCATGTGCAGCCTTTTGTATACTTTGAGGAGTCTTCCATTATGAAACATATCATTCAAACTTTGAAAAAAGAAACCGTTCTCTGTGTTGCAGCACTGTTAGCGGTGCTGTCGATGTTTTTTATTCCGCCGGATGCGAAGTATGGCGGATATTTGGACTATCGTGTTCTGGCCCTCCTGTTTTGCCTCATGACGATTATGCAGGGATTTCAGCGCACCGGGCTGTTTGCGGCGCTGGGAAACAGATTGCTGAAAATGGTGTCCACGACGAGACAACTGACACTGGTGCTTGTATTACTCTGCTTTTTTACTTCCATGTGGATTACAAATGATGTAGCGCTTTTAACTTTTGTGCCGTTCACAATTCTAATCTTGAAGATGGCGGGCTTGAAGAGGCACCTGATTCCCATTTTGTGTTTACAGACGATTGCAGCGAACCTGGGCAGTATGCTGACACCGGTGGGGAATCCGCAGAATTTGTATCTGTATTCGATTTCGAATATGTCTCTGCTGCAATTTCTGAAGATCATGGCGCCGCTTTCCGGAATTTCGCTGGTGGTGATCGTGATTTTGTGTCTGCTTCAAAAGCAGGAGGCGGTGGAAATAAGACAGGACTGGCAGATCGGACAGAACAGGAAAGAGCAGTCAGGTCGAAATACAGGATTGGAAAATGGTATTTTGGCAGTGTTGTTTGCATGTAGTCTGCTTTCGGTATTTCGTATCTTACCATGGCAGATCCTACTGGTTCTCACACTGCTTGTCTGTGTTGGTATTTCGCTGCTCTGCAAAGAAGCTTATCTGCCGCTCCGGGCAGACTTTGGCTTGATGCTGACGTTTGTGGCATTCTTTGTATTCATCGGAAATATGGGACGGATGGAAGCAGTACGGGAGCTTCTTGTAAAAGTTCTGCAAGGGAGGGAATTGCTGTTATCCTTTACCTGCAGTCAGGTCATCAGCAATGTTCCGGCAGCGATTTTACTTTCCGGATTTACCGATCAGTACGAAGCGCTGCTGCAGGGTGTGAACATTGGCGGACTCGGTACCTTGATTGCATCCCTGGCAAGCTTGATCTCGTATAAATTTTTTGCGGCAGAAGCCACAGAAAAGGGAGAGAAAGGACGTTATCTTCTGATATTTACTGCGTGGAATGTGCTGCTGGCAACGATTTTATTAGCGTTTACTAACATAAAAATATAAAAAAGCCGTTAAAAAAATATCAAAAAGCTATTGCTATTTTTTTCACAATGCATTATAATGATTACAACATCCGGGCAACCGGGAAACTTTGTATTGTGTTTTGAAAAAGGAGGAAATTCCAATGGCAAGATTTACATTACCTCGTGACCTGTATCATGGAAAGGGATCTCTGGAAGCACTGAAGACCTTCGTTGGTAAGAAGGCTATGATCTGTGTTGGCGGCGGTTCCATGAAGCGTTTTGGATTTTTGGACAGAGCAGTTGAATACCTGAAAGAAGCAGGTATGGAAGTAGAATTATTCGAAGGTATCGAGCCCGATCCTTCTGTAGAAACTGTTATGCGCGGTGCAGAAGCAATGCTGAAGTTCGAGCCGGATTGGATCGTTGCTATGGGCGGCGGTTCTCCTATCGACGCAGCAAAGGCTATGTGGATCAAGTACGAGTATCCGGACATCACCTTCGAAGATATGTGTAAGGTATTCGGTATTCCGTCTCTGAGAAAGAAAGCACACTTCTGTGCAATCTCTTCCACATCCGGTACTGCTACCGAAGTTACTGCATTCTCCATCATTACCGACTACAGCAAGGGCATCAAATACCCGATCGCGGACTTTGAGATCACTCCCGATGTTGCAATCGTAGATCCGGATCTGGCAGAGACCATGCCGAAGAAGCTGGTTGCTCACACCGGTATGGACGCTATGACTCATGCAATCGAGGCATATGTTTCCACCGCTAACTGTGATTACACCGATCCGCTGGCTCTGCATGCAATCAAGATGATCCAGAATGACCTCGTTGGTTCTTACAACGGCGATATGGAAAAGAGAGATGCAATGCACAACGCACAATGTCTTGCAGGTATGGCATTCTCTAATGCACTGCTTGGTATTGTTCACTCTATGGCACACAAGACCGGTGCTGCATTCGCTGATTACGGCGCACACATCATCCATGGTGCTGCAAACGCTATGTACCTGCCGAAGGTTATCGCATTCAACGCAAAGGATGAGACCGCTAAGAAGCGTTATGGCCAGATCGCAGACTTCATGAATCTGGGCGGCGCAAACGATGATGAGAAGGTTGCATTGCTGATCGCATACCTGCGTGGCATGAACGATGACCTGAACATCCCGCACTGCATCAAGAACTATGGTCCTGACAGCTATCCTTGCGAAGAGGGCTTTGTTCCGGAAGAAGTATTCTTAGAGAGACTGCCTGAGATCGCAAAGAACGCAATCGCCGATGCATGTACAGGTTCCAATCCTCGTCAGCCTAGCCAGGAGGAGATGGAGAGACTGTTAAAGTGCTGCTACTACGACACCGAAGTAGATTTCTAATTTCCAAAAATACATAAAGAAATGAAATGATGGGCGGAGCCGCTGGAGATACAGCGGCTCCGTTTTTTGCTTTATAGGAAATTGCGTCGCATTTCCTATAAAGCAAAAAACGCTCCGCGTGGATCGCACTGCGGTGGAACAGAATTTGTCGCTTCGCGACTCGCCGCAGGCGGAGAATCCTGCGCTGCAGGATTCTATTTTTGAGATGCAAAGGCATTGCGTTTCATCAATATCTCCAGTATAATACCCTTCGAGTCAAAAAATTTGAAAGAGGAATCACAATGCATTCTATCAAACAAACATACTGGCGTTATGTGCTGCAGAATATGCTGGGAATGGCGGGCGTTTCTTTTTATATTCTGGCAGACACGTTTTTTATTTCGATGGCAGTGGGCGCGGATGGTATTACAGCGCTGAATCTGGTGCTGCCGTTGTATAATTTCATTTTTGCTGTTGGTGCGATGATTGGTGTCGGATCTGCGATTCGCTATACGGTTGCAAAGAGCCGCGGCGATAACGAAGCAGGAAAATATTTTTTCAATGCAATCATCTGGGGATTGGTATTTGGGTCAATTTTTATCGCCATCGGACTGTTTGCCCCGGATGAGCTGCTGCGTCTGTTGGGAGCAGATGATACGATCGCGGCGGTGGGAAAGTCTTACACCCGCATTTTTATGATGTTTGCTCCGGCATTTATGTGGAACAACATGTGCAATGTCTTTGTCCGCAACGACGGAAATCCGTCACGGGCAATGTTGGCGACCCTGCTTTCCAGCTTGTTCAATATCGTGTTTGACTATGTGCTGATGTTTCCGCTGGGGATGGGGATGTCCGGTGCAGCTCTTGCAACGGCACTGTCTCCGTTAGTCGGCATCGGCATTTGCTGTACGCACTTTTTCTCAAAGCGAAATACGATCCCGTTTCATTTTGCAAGACCGTCTGTTTCCAGACTGGTGAAGAGCTGTCAGGTGGGCGTGTCCGCATTTGTCGGAGAAATGTCTTCCGGTGTGACAACGATGGTATTTAACTATCTGATTCTCGGACTGGCTGGAAATGTGGGAGTTGCGGCGTATGGCGTTGTGGCAAATACAGCGCTGGTGGCAACCGCATTTTTCAACGGTGTGGCGCAGGGCACACAGCCCCTTGTCAGTGATTGTTACGGAAAAGGAGATCAAAAAGATGTTCGTCTGCTTGGACGAATGAGCCTTTTGACGGCGCTGGGAGTTGCAGCGATTTTGTGGAGCGTGATGCTCATCTGGTCCGGTCCGATTGGTGGGATTTTTAACAGGGAGCACAATATGGCGCTGCAGCAGATGGCAGAACAAGGACTGAAATTGTATTTTATCGGATTCTTTTTTGCCGGTATCAACATTGTGGGAACAAGTCTCCTCAGCAGCGTGGAAGCCGCTGGCTGGGCGATGGCGGCTTCTCTGCTGCGAGGATTTGTGGCAATCTGCGTCTGCGCATTCGTGATGTCACGACTGTTTGGCATGACCGGTGTCTGGCTGGCATTTGCAGCGGCAGAGGGAATCACCATGATCGTGACGGTGATTGCGTTAGGAAAAGAAGGCTATATTGCGCCAAAGAAATAATCCAATCGAGGACTCCTTCGAAATTAGTTACGGCAGCCATAGCGGCAGCGGCAGTGCACAAAGGAATGCGCAGATGGCAGCGCCGGACAGCAGACTGTACCGGACGATGGGAAGCTGTTTTTTCTGCCAGATCAGGAACAGGACGAAAACGCCTGCCAGCCACAATAAAAAGCTGCTGGTGATGACGCGCAGCTGTGTGAACCCATAAACACGAATATAGAGAGCCATTTTGCTGAGGGCAGTTGCCAGCAGCAAAAGTGTCAGAACCGCCAGAAGGAAATTTGCGAAGCGAAGCGCCGGATTTTCGAGGCGGTTCTTTTTGCAGCCAATGTTGGCAAGCAGCAGGAAAAACAGATTCCATGCGCTGATGCGGCACAGTTCAAAAAATCCCTGACGGGCATACTCGGCGTAAGTCATGGAAACAGGCAACTTTCCCGCGAATGCCTGAAACAGATAACTACTCTGCAGAATCATAAACAGGATGTAAAACAGACTCAGCAAAAACAGCGGTGTCAGCGCAATAACGGACGGAAATATCCGCATATTTGCAGCAGTCTGATGCAGACGTTCCACACGGAGAACGTTGGTGCAGCGCTTGTGCAGACTACCGGAGATCAGTCCGAACAGGTACATGGAGATCGGAATGGAAAACAGAAACTTGAGAACGTATCCACTCAGATTTCCGGAAAAGTGTGCGAAGAACCGGGACAGAGAGTTCGCAAAGTGTGGATCGGCTGCGCTGAGCTGCGGCAGGATCAGTCCGAGTACCGGGATCGAGATGAGAAGTCCCAGCAGGACGGACAGAAGCTGTTTGCCGGAGCGAGTATTTTTGCACGCCTGAAACATTGCGGAAAACGGCAGCTTGAAGTTGCAGAACGGTACGACAAAGCAGGCATTCGCTGCGTCTGCGAGGCAGAGGGAAGATGTCTTTCCGTCATCCAGCAGACATCCGCAGACAGACAATGTCCAGTAGGCGGCAGTCAAAGGCAGAAGGAGTAGCTGCGCCAGTCCAAGCGTTGCCCAGTGTTCCAGCGGCAGTCCAAGGGCAAGAACAATCACGAGCCAGAACCAACTTTCTTTAGCCGGACGTTTCTGCTTCAGAAACGTATAGGTGAGTACGCAGACACAATACGTCAGCACGAAGGAGAAAAACTTAAAATTGTTCCAGCTGTTGCCGAGAAAAGCATCCAAAAAGAAATAGCCGATTCCGAAATACAGAAATGCGAAAACCATATCTGCAAGAGTCGCGTGATAAGCAGGACTCGTGTGTTCTGTCTCTGTGATGTCAGCCGGGACAGGAGCGGAAAATGTTTCAGAGAACGTTGTCTGATTCGGGTCAAGGGGCTGATTTGTCATTTTGAGTCACCTCCATTTGAAACTTCACAGTCAGCATATTCCAACAGATCGCCGGGCTGACAATCCAGTTCCCGGCATAGAGCCTCTAATGTGGAAAAGCGGATCGCCTTTGCTTTCCCATTTTTTAAAATTGAGAGATTCGCAGGTGTGATGTCGATTCGTTTTGCAAGCTCGCCTGCGCTGATCTTGCGCTTTGCCATCATTACATCTACATTTACAATAATCGCCATGATGCGCCTCCTTCGTCAAATGGTGTAGTCGTTTTCTTCCTGAAGGAGAACAGCACGCTCAAATGCATTTTTGACAACGCGCAGGATCAATCCCATGAACGCCATGCCCAGAGCCAGAAACAAAAAGACGATGTAATAAGCGGCGCTGACTGCGAAGATGACCGCAGAGAGAAAACAGCACCAGGACAATGCCCGCAAATAAGTGACGTTTGTTATGATGAAAACTTCGGAACGACGGATATTTGCCAGCAACCGGTTCAGCAAATACAGGGCGAGAAATGCCGGAACAGCAAATACATAAGTTGTCACAAGAAAATAGACATAAGTACCGTCCAGCATCGGGCTGCGCAGTTGTAGAAACAGGCGGAAAAGCCACGGTGCGGTAATGCAGCCACCTGCCAGCAGCACAGCGAACAACCAGGCGCAGAACTGGGTCAGCCAGACACTGCGTTCGGAATGAGTCGATGCAGATATGTTACGATCGTTCATAGAAAACCTCTTTCCGGAGCGTTTTGAAAAAGCTCCTGTTTGAAATTAGAATCACGTCGGCGTAAACAACGGGAAGCTGCCGCTGTCATGCTTCACATATAACATACATAAAAACGAAAGTCAATAACTTTTTATCGAAAAACGATAAAAAGAAAAACGGATAATTGCTGAAAAAGGCAGAATTTTCATCTTTTCAAAGGCAGGAATATGCTGTTATAATAGTGACAAAGAGTATAGACGAATGGAGGGGAACTTCAATGAAACACGAAAAATTTACGTATAAAAGTCTGGAAGACATTCAGCAGAAGGCTGCGGAACTGGGTATACATCTGCCGTTTGCAGAGACGACCGCCTGTCTGAAAGACGAGATCCGTTTTGGCTCCGTGACACTGCACAATCGTCTTGGGATTGCGCCGATGGAGGGAGCAGATTCACTTCCGGACGGTGCACCGTCTGAGCTGACAACAAGACGCTATGTGAGAGAAGCAGAGGGCGGCAGTGCAGTTATTTGGTTCGAGGCAATCTCCATTGTGCCGGAGGGCCGTTCTTCCGCACATCAGCTGATGCTGACAAAAGAGAATCTTCCCGCTTATCAGAAGTTTACCGAGGAAATCAAGGAAGCAGGCCGCAAGGCAAATGGATTTGCACCGTATCTGGTGATGCAGGCAAACCACAGTGGCCGTTATTCCAATCCGGAGGGCAAACCGGCGCCTCTGATCGCGTACCGTCACCCGCTTTATGAAAAGCTGCGCCCGGCAGATGATTCCTGTATTGTGACAGATGATTATCTGAAATCCTTAGTAGAAAAGTTTGGAGAAGCTTCCCGTCTGGCAAGGGAAGCTGGTTTTGATGCAGTGGATATCAAGTCTTGCCATGGCTATCTGCTGGCAGAGCTTTCTTCTGCATATAATCGTCCCGGCGAGTTTGGCGGCAGCTTTGAGAATCGCACGAGACTGCTGCGGGAGAGCATTGCAGCGGCGAAGGCATGGGAAGATGAGCAGTTCTTAGTGACTGCCCGCATTGGTATTTTCGATGGATATGAGTATCCTTGGGGCTTCGGTGTCAAAGAAGGCGAAGGAGCGGTTCCGAATCTGGAGGAGCCGATCCGTCTGATCCGTCAGCTGAAAGAAGAGTATGGCATGCCGATGGTGAATCTGACCATGGGAAATCCCTATGTGACGACGCATGTGACCCGCCCGTTTGACCGTGGAAAATATGTTCCGGAGGAGCATCCGCTGTACGGAGAGGCTCGCATGATCAACGGCATTGGCGAAGTGAAGAAAGCAGTGCCGGATATGACGATTCTGGCTTCCGGACCTTCTTACCTGAGACAGTATTCCGATCTGTTTGCAGCAGGTGCAGTGGAGGAGGGACTGTGTGATGGCATGCTGTTTGGTCGAATGTCCTTCGCAAACCCGGCATTCCCGAACCAGATCATCAAGGATGGACGTATTGATCCGAAGCAGGTGTGTATGACTTGTGGCATTTGCGGTGATCTGATCCGTGCAGGACTCCCGACCGGATGCGCAGTGCGTGATAATGCCCTGTATATGCCTTATTACAAAAAGTATCAGGAAATGCAGAAAAATAAGAGTTAAATAAGCGACAGGAATCCGATGCAGAAATAGATCGGAGACCTGTCGCTTTTGCTGTTTCGAAAAATTGTGCAAGAATAAGAGCTTACAGAAGTTCGCAGATGATCTTCAAGAATAAAAGACTCAGCACCACGAGGATAATCGGGCGAACGATGCGGGTGCCGTTTTTCATGACCATGCCGGAGCCAATGTAATGTCCGGCGATGCTGAACACCGATGCGGCAAGTCCCAGTGTCCAGATGACTTTTCCGGCCAACAGGAAAGTCACGAGAGCGGAGACATTGGAAGACAGGTTGACGAGCTTCACATTGCCGGATGCGGTGCGCACGTCGATTTTTGCCAGTGCTGTGTAGACGAGCAGCAAAAATGTTCCGGTGCCCGGACCGTAAAAACCATCGTAAATGCCGATCAGCAGAGAGGAGCCGATGAGAATTGCAAGCTGTGTGCGATGAGAGGGCTGCGTCGTGAGATCCGGCTCCAGATCTTTCTTTTTCAGTACATAAAAAGCAACGATGGGGAGCAGGATCAGCAGCACGATCTTCAAAATGGCATCACTTGTGAGCAGAGCGATTCTGGCACCAAGGATGGAGCCGCAGAAAGAAGCTGCCATGCAGGGAAGCGCCAGCTTCAGGTCTGCAAAATGATTGCGCACCAGGCGGAGTGTGGATACGAGTGTTCCGGTGGTGGAGGACAATTTATTCGTAGCGATGGCATTGTGGATCGGAAGGCCTGCAAGCAGATAAGCAGGCAGGGAAATCAGACCGCCGCCCCCGGCGATGGAATCCACAAAACCGGCGAGAAAAACCAGCGGACAAACAATGAAAAAAGCAGAAAAATGCGGCATAGCAGGATGCCTCCTTTGTAAAATCAGTCTGCAGTTTATTTTAGAGAGCGGGAGTGGATTTGTCAAGAAAAGATCCGGTGCCAAAAGGGAAAAAGCGGTGGATTTTCACAGGAGGGAGTGTTAGAATAGACTTATCTTAACGACCGGAGAAAAGGTTGAGAGAAAAGCTGTACAAGTGTGCAGCGAGTTGATAGGGAGGGCTTTATGGATTACTATGTAGAGCAATTTGGTGCGATGGGTGACGGCATCACAAATGACGCGATGGCGATTCAGATGGCGATCGATACCTGTTCGGAGGCAGGCGGCGGCAGAGTTGTACTGCGCAGCGGCAGACGATACTATTCCAGTTCACTTGTTCTGAAGGAGAATGTAGAGCTGCATCTGGATCGGGGAGCATTTTTGCAGGCACATAGCGACATTGAGACATACATTCACCCGAATGAAGGACAGAAGGACGAGGGCGTAAATATCATCGGAACACCGGTGACACTGAAGCCTTCTTATGCGTTCATTTATGCAAAGGACGCGGATAATATTGCAATCACAGGAGCCGGTGTCATCGACGGAAACGGCTTTTCCTTCGTGCAGCCGGTGAGCCAGTATTATGTGACCGGAGACTTTTATCCGAGACCGACTCTGATTTATGTGGAGCATTGTAATCACATTACATTCCGGGATGTTGTCCTGCAGAATGTTGCATTCTGGACGCTGCATCCGGCTGGATGCGACGATGTCCTGATCTCGGAGATCCGGATTTTGAACCGTCTCGATGTTGCAAATTCTGACGGCATTGATCCCGATCATTCCAGCAATGTGCGGATTTTAGGATGTCATATCACCTGTGCGGACGACTGCATCTGCCTGAAGAGCTCTGCAGGCAATATGGAGTATGGTCCGACAAAGAATATCGTGATTTCGAACTGTACTCTGGTTTCCACTTCTGCAGCGATCAAGATCGGCACAGAGGGAACCGGAGATTTTGAGAATGTTATCGTAGACAATTGCGTGATTTCGGACAGCAACCGCGGTATCTCGATTCAGATCCGCGATGGCGGCAATGTAAAGAATGTTTCCTTCTCAAATATCATCATCGGCACGAGAAGATTTGCAGACTGCTGGTGGGGCTGTGCAGAGCCGATCACGATCTCAACACACAATCGCGTGGAGGACGTTCCGTCTGGACATATTTCAGACATTCGTTTCTTCAACATTACCTGCGATTCGGAAAATGGTGTCTTCCTGTCCGGCAGCGAGGGCAATGAAATCGAGAATGTTACATTCGAGCATGTACAGGTGACCATGCGTGCCAAGAGCAAGTGGCCGAGAGGCATGTATGATCTGCGCCCCGGCTTTGGAAAGGGTATCGAGGAGATCCCTTCACCGGGCTATTTGCTGCGCCGCGTCAAGAACGCCAGCTTCCGTCATTGCAGCATCGCCTTTACCGGAGAAGATGTTTCCGATTTTGGAGAAGCATTCAAGACAGAAAACTGCGAGAACATTGTTCTGGAGGACTTCCGCGGAACCGCAGCCAGAGAAGGCTTTGAAGATATCGTAATGAACTGACAGCATTCGTATTACAGACAGAAAGAGAGCACAGATGAAGCACGTTACAGATTTACACAGTCATACAATTGCCAGCGGACATGCCTATAACACAATCTCGGAGATGGTTCAGGGAGCTGTGCAGGCAGGGCTGGAGCTTTACGGCATTACCGAGCATGGACCGAAGATTCCCGGTGCATGCCACCCGATTTATTTCGAGAATTTCAAAGTCATTGACCGTTCGGTTTATCCCATCGAGGTGCTGTTCGGCGCAGAGGTGGATATTCTGGATACCAGAGGACATCTGGATCTGCCTACCGCTCTGATGAAGAAACTGGATTACTGCATTGCCAGCATTCATGTTCCCTGCTATCACGCAGGCACGAAGGAGCAGAACACCGAGGCATATTTGCATGCGATGGAAAATCCCTGCATCCGCATTATCGGACATCCGGATGACGGACGGTTTCCCATCGACTATTATCGACTGGTTCGTGGTGCGAAAGAGACCGGCACGATCCTGGAGGTAAACAGTACGTCTCTGGAGAGTTGGTCTCCGAGACCGGGCGCATGGGATCATTATCGGGAAATGCTGAACTATTGTAAAGAGATGCAGGTGCCGGTTGTAATCGACAGTGACGCGCATTTTTATACATACGTCGGCACGCATGAGAATGCCCATAAGCTGATGGCAGAGATCGGATTCCCGGAGGAGCTGGTTTTGTCAACTTCTGCAGAAAAAGTGAAACAATATTTGAAGAAGTGATAGACTTTCGCAATTTAGTGTGTTAAACTGTAAAAGTGACCGGATACTGGACATGATTATGGGGAGACATCACGATGAATGAAAAATTAAAATCAGAAGAACTGGATCATCTGTTTCAGGCAATTTTGTGTTTGAATACGCTGGACGAGTGCTACTCATTTTTTGAAGATTTGTGTACCGTAAAAGAGATGATTTCCATCGGTCAGCGTCTGGAAGTGGCGTGGCGTCTGTGTCATGGTCAGACGTACTTGCAGATCTGTGAAGAGACAGGAGCTTCCACGGCAACGATCAGCCGCGTGAACCGCTGCCTGCGTTTTGGAAATGACAGCTATGCGAACATTTTCAAACGGATGGATGAGTTAAAAGAGAATCAGAACAAAAAAGAAGAACAGGAGTGAGAAATCACTCCTGCGGCGGAAAAAATAGAATCCTGCGCTGCAGGATTCTATTTTTTTTCCAGATCCTTCATCTCATCAATGAGATGGGTCATGATCATTTTTTTTATATAGACATCAAATCCCAGCATACACAGCAAAGAAAAGCGCTGTAATTCTTCCTGAGATTCCTTCGGCGCGTCTGCGAAAGTCTGCTCGCTGCGGTGATACTTGCGCAGTACATCGCGGATAAGGTGGCTCATCTCCTCGTTCTCTAAGGAGAAGACTTCCTGATAGACATCTTCGAGGCTGAGATCGCCGTCCTCGGCATGAAAATAATGATCGAGGATCGGATGCAGGATCTCCTCGATGTCGCTGATGCTGAGGAAATCCTTGAAATAGTAAATAAAGATCAGAGACAGCAGATGCTCTCTGGAATACTTCTTTTTCTCCGGAGGGGGAAGCAGACGATTCTTTGTGTAGTTGTTGATCATCGTCTTTGTGAGGATCTTATCGTCAGGATAGCGCTTGCCATGACTGAGATTCTGATCCATAAACGTCGTGACCTGATCCATATATAAATCAATAGACGGAATATCTTCGAGGCGAACATAATCCATCCGGGTCAGCTCTTTGAAGATCTGTCGAATCAACCTTGTGTTCGTGTTGGACATAATCAAAATCCTTCCTTCGAGTCATAAAAACGGGGTTGTTTACATTATATAGTTTTGAAAACGACATGTCAACAAAAATACATTTTCATTGAAATCCGGGTGACAAAGAAGAAGACTTATATTATAATAGGGAAAAAGCGAGTTTGACTGCGGAATATAGGGCGGTCGGCACAGGAGGTAGCATACGATGGGCGTAATTCAGAGATTTAAGGATATTATGTCAGCAAATATCAATGCATTGCTGGACAAGGCGGAAGATCCGTCCAAGATGATTGATCAGTACATGCGCAATCTGCAGGATGATCTGCAGAAAGTAAAAGAAGAGACCGCTTCTGTTATGGCAGAGGAGAAGCGTGCGAAGAGAGAGTTGGATCAGTGCAACGCAGAAGTAGCAAAGCTGCAGATGTATGCTGAGAAAGCAGTTGCAGCGGGCAATGATGCCGATGCAAAGCAGTTCCTGATCCAGAAAAAGGCAGTTGCTGAGAAGCAGGCTGCTCTGCAGCAGGCATATAATCAGGCAGTGGATAACAGCCAGAAGATGCGTGCGATGCATGACAAGCTGACCCAGGATATCGCAACATTGGATGCACGCCGCGAGGCAGTCAAGGCGAAGATGGCGGTCGCAAGAACCCAGCAGAAGGTCAACGAGATCGGCTCTTCTGTTACTGGTGCAGCTCGCAATCTGGATGCCTTTAATCGCATGGAAGCAAGAGCAGACAAGATGCTGGATGAGGCAAATGCGATGGCAGAGCTGAATGCAGCACAACAGACGACCTCTGTAGAGGATCTGAAGCTGAAGTATGACATTGATTCCATGTCTGATGTAGATGATGAGCTTGCAGCTCTGAAAGCACAGATGGGAACCGCACAGCAGGGAGAATAATACATGAGTATCTATGATACCTTGAATCCGATGCAGAAGGAGGCCGTTTTCCATACAGACGGCCCCCTTTTAATTTTGGCAGGAGCCGGGTCCGGAAAGACCCGTGTGCTGACGCACCGGATCGCATATTTGATAGAGGAACAGGGAGTAAACCCATGGAACATTCTGGCAATCACCTTCACGAACAAGGCAGCACAGGAGATGCGGGATCGTGTGGACAAGTTAGTTGGATTTGGTTCCGAGAGCATCTGGGTCGCAACATTTCATGCCACCTGCGTTCGCATTTTACGCAGACATTGTGAGGAGATTGGATACGAACGCAACTTCTCAATTTATGACACTGACGATCAGAAGACGGTCATGCGTCAGGTGTTGAAGAAGCTGGAGATGGATCCGAAATTATATAAGGATCGGATGATGCTCAGCGCTATCTCAGCAGCGAAAAACGCGATGATCACACCGGAGCAGATGGATCTGGAGTCCGGATCGAACTTCCGTCAGCGTCAGATTGCCCGGATTTACCGCGAGTATCAGGTGCAGCTGAAAAAGAATAATGCGATGGATTTTGATGATCTGCTCATGAAGACGGTGGAACTGTTTTCCGAGCATCCGGATATTCTGGAGTTGTATCAGGAGCGTTTTCGCTACATGATGGTAGATGAGTATCAGGATACGAACGCAGTGCAGTTCCGTTTTCTGAAACTTCTGGCAAATAAATATCAGAACTTGTGTGTGGTTGGTGACGATGACCAGTCGATCTACAAGTTCCGCGGTGCCGACATCACAAATATCCTGAGCTTTGAAGAGACGTTTCCGAATACCCATGTGGTGAAGCTGGAGCAGAATTATCGTTCCACGACGGCAATTCTGGAAGTGGCAAATAACGTCATTCAGAACAATACCGGCAGAAAGGCAAAGCGCCTTTGGTCAGAGAAAAAGGGCGGCGAGACCGTGCGTCTGAAGCAGTTTGGTTATGCGGCGGAGGAAGCGGAAGCCGTTGTGGGTGAGATCGCGGGACTGCATCGCGAGGGCGCCTGCGATTACAGGGACTGTGCAATCCTGTACCGGACCAATGCCCAGTCTCGTTCCTTCGAGGAAGCCTGTGTTGCCCACAGTGTTCCATATCGCCTGATTGGCGGTGTGAATTTCTATCAGCGTATGGAAATCAAGGATATTCTGGCATATCTGAAAACCATCGACAACGGCAGAGATGATCTGGCAGTGCGCCGTATCCTGAATGTGCCGAAGCGGGGCATCGGTCTGACTTCGATGGATCGGGCGCAGGACTTTGCAGAGCGCAATGACATGAGCTTTTTTGAAGTATTGGAAGTTGCAGATCAGATTCCGGGACTGACTGCCCGCGCAGCGCAGAAGATGAAAGCATTTTCGAACAAAATTGCGGTGCTGCGCAGTCAGAGAGAATACATGGGACCTGCAGAGCTGATTGAAGAAGTGATAGACCAGATTGAGTATATGGAATATCTGGCTGGAGATGACGATGAAGAGCAGCTGAAGACCCGTCAGGAAAACCTGGATGAATTGATCAGCAAAGCCCGTACCTTTGAAGAAGAATCTGAGACGGATGTGACCGATGAGGACGGTGGACGCAATCTGCTCAGTCGTTTTCTGGAGGAAGTCGCGCTGGTGTCAGATATTGATAATCTGGATCCGGAGGCGGATTATGTGGTGCTGATGACACTGCATGGAGCGAAAGGTCTGGAGTTTCCCCGCGTCTATATGACCGGTATGGAGGATGGTCTGCTGCCCAGTCAGATGGCAGTCGACTCGGATGATCCGGATGCGGTGGAGGAGGAGCGGCGTCTGTGCTATGTCGGCATGACCCGTGCGATGGAGCATCTGACGCTGACTGCAGCAAAGATCCGTATGAATCGCGGTGAGACGCATTATCATCCGTTGAGTCGGTTCCTTGCCGAGATTCCGCCGGAGCTGCTGGACGGTGGACAGAACGTGTCCGGAGCGAAGAAATTGGTGGATGATCCGCCATTTGCGCCGGTAGGACATGGATTTGGCGGCGGATACAGCAGTCGAAAGGCGAGCACACCGTTTGGCCCCGGTGTTCAGAAGGGCTTTGGGGTAAGGAGCAGCTTCGGAAAAGAGTTCACCGTAGAAAAGAACGATTCGCTGGACTATGGCGTTGGCGACCGTGTCAGTCATATTAAGTTTGGAGAGGGAACCGTTACCTCGATCGTAGAGGGAAAGAGAGACTTCGAAGTGACCGTAGACTTTGATGGCGTTGGTCAGAAAAGAATGTTTGCCGGATTTGCAAAATTGCAGAAAAAAGAATAGTAAAATGTGACGATATGTGGTAAAATAATCAAAAGACGTCAGGAAGGAGTCCTTGTAGCAGGACCGCTTCGGAATGGAGGAAACTATGAGCAAGATGGAAGAACTGGTAAACGCTTCAAAGCTGAACGAGCTGTTGACCCGTAAGAACGAGAATGAGAAGACAAAGAAAGTGATCTTTATCATTCTTGGTGTTGTAGGTGCGATCGCCGCAGTAGCAGGTATTGCATATGCTGTATATCGTTTCCTGGAGCCGGATTACCTGGAAGAGTTTGATGATGAGTTTGACGACGAATTTGATGATGATTTCGATGAGTATGACGATGATCTGACCGGTGATGAGGAAGACGAGGACGACGATCCGAAGTTCGAAGAGGAATAATTCGGAACACAACTAGTAAGAGATAGCAGCGACAGAGGACTCAGCATATGAGCCCTCTGTTGTTTTGTGAAAATGTACAACATCTTCTACAAAACAACAGAGACTCCGCATGGATTGCACTGTAACGGAAAGGGAAGTTGTCGCTTCGATAGATTTTAACATAGGAGATAATGAGAGTGAAAAAGGGACAGGAATTTACAGGACAGGTAATTCGGATGGATTTCCCGAACAAGGGAATTGTACAGGTGGAGGAGGAGCTGGTGACAGTGAAAAATGCACTGCCCGGTCAGGTCATCCGCGGAGTCGTCAACAAAAAACGCGGCGGCCGCGCAGAGGGACGTCTGTTAGAGGTCGTGACACCGGCAGCATGCGAGAAAAAAGAGGGCGTATGCAAACATTTTGGCACATGCGGCGGATGTCTGAATCAGAGTTTTCCCTATGAGGAGCAGCTGCGGATCAAGGAAGAGCAGGTGCGTCATCTGCTGGAGCCGGTTGTGACAGAGCCGTTTGAATTTGAGTCGATCCTGCCCAGTCCGAAGGAGTCGGAGTACCGCAATAAGATGGAGTACACCTTCGGTGACGAAGTAAAAGAGGGACCGCTGACTCTGGGACTGCACAAAAGAGGCAGCTTTTATGACATTCTGACCGTGGAGGACTGCCGTATTACCGATGGCGATTTCCGATTGATCCTGACTGCGACGAGAGATTTCTTCGCAGAAAAAGCGATTCCATATTTCCATCGCGGCACACACATCGGTGTCCTGCGTCATCTGCTGGTGCGCAAGGCCGCAAAGACCGGCCAGATCTTAGTAGACCTCGTGACGAGCACGCAGGAGCTGGAGCGGACAAAGGAATGTCTGGCGGAGTATGTTTCCTGTCTGCAGCAGCTGTCGCTTACCGGTACACTGACAGGGGTACTGCATACGGTAAATGACAGTATTGCCGATGTCATCCGAAACGATGGCACGACGCTGCTGTTTGGCAGAGATTATATCGAAGAAGAATTGCTGGGATTGAAGTTCCGTATCACTCCATTCTCCTTCTTCCAGACCAACTCTCTTGGTGCAGAAGTATTGTACAGCAAGGCGAGAGAGTATGTCGGGGAAACGAAAGATGCGACAATCTACGATCTGTACAGCGGCACCGGTACGATCGCACAGATGCTGGCACCTGTCGCAAAGTCCGTGACCGGCGTAGAGATCGTAGAAGAGGCTGTGGAAGCAGCGAAGGAAAATGCAGCATACAACAACCTGCCGAACTGCCATTTCCTCGCAGGCGATGTGCTGAAGGTCGTGGATGAGCTGACAGAGACACCGGACATTATGGTGTTAGATCCGCCACGGGATGGCATTCACCCGAAGGCAATCGAGAAGCTGATCAATTTTGGTTGTCCGAAAATCGTGTACATCTCCTGCAAAGCCTCCAGTCTGGCAAGAGATCTGGTGATCCTGCAGGCGAGAGGATACCGCGTGGAGAAGGTGTGTCCGGTGGATATGTTCCCGGCGACGGCGAATGTAGAGACGGTTGTCTTGCTTTCCAAGGGCGAGGTCGACTCGAAAAAGATTCGGGTTGAGTTCTCTTTGGAAGATATGGATATGTCCGAATTTCAAGATGGGGCAAC
>CAKQHB010000021.1 GCA_934234215.1 uncultured Cuneatibacter sp. | reverse complement strand
CGTGTATACGATACCCGGTGCGCCATCGGCATTCCATCCATCGGAGACTGCACGATTATACAGATTCTCCGCCGCTTCGATGTAAGGAGCCGCGCTCTCCCGCTTGTCTTTGTATGTCGAGAGCGCCCACTGTGTAATCAGTCTCGACCATTCGATGCCATGTCCCGGTGTTGCACCGTAAGGCTTGAACTGATCGTCCGGTCGGTCTTTGTTGCATTCCAGATCCGGGATCCAATCGCTGGAGTAATGCTCCGGGATCCGCCAGCCGTTATTCTTTGCCCATACCAGAACGCGATCAATGATCCGACCAGCGCGCACACGATACTTCTCTTCTCCTGTCACATCCGCTGCCGCAAGAAATGCCTCCACCGTATGCATGTTCGCATTCAATCCACGATATGGATCTAATTCGGTAAACTCCGTGTTCCATGTATCGCAGGAAAGACCTTCTTCCTCATTCCAAAACCTCAGATCATACTGCTCCAGAGCATCCTGCAGCAGCTCCTTCGCACCCTCTCTGCCTGCCAGAACACCGGAGGACGCCGCCAGAATCACAAATGCGTGTGCGTAGCACTGCTTCGTCGGAACAATCTCATTATCCTTTGTCAGACCGGCATACCAGCCGCCGTTTTTGTCATCGTGAAGCTCTCCCCGTAGACCCTTCAACGCTGCATCTGCAAGTGCTTCGCTGCCCTCATGTCCCAGCATAGAACCGATGCTGTAAACATGTGCCATACGGCTCGTGATCCAAGTCTCACGATTCCGCTCCTTCCACGGCGTTCCATCGTCCCCAAGATAGTAAGAGCTTCCGCCCGGTGACGGAAACTGATGTCCGAAACTCAAAAGATCTTCTTTTACCCCCTGAAGAAATTCCTGATTCTCGGCTGTCTTCAGCTGATACTTCTTTTCTGTAATACCCATATTCCTTCTCCTTTTCTCGCAAGTTTTCTAACTTGCTTTTAGACACATTTGTTTTTATTATACCATATGTTTTCTCTTTTGAAAAACAAAATTATTTCAGGTTCTTTTACTGACCTTCTTCTGCTCTTTTGAGAACACGCAACCACAATAATTCTGTCGATACAATCCATACTCCGCTGACAGCTCGATAGATCTCTTATAACCATTTTTCTTTTTGAAATCAGAAGGCAGCCACTTTACATGTGTCTGCTCTGTCAGCCGTTCTCCGATCTCGTTCAGCCAGTCTGCATGCTTCAGTGGGCTGATGGTCAGGGTCGTCGTCACATAATCAAAGCCCTGCTCTTCCGCCACTTTCACTGCCTGCACCAGACGCAGCTCATAGCACTTTTTACAACGTGCCCCGCCTTCCGGCTCCCGTTCCAGCCCTTTCGCCATCGCAAAAAAACGTTCCGGATCATAAGGGCCTTCCTGAAACGCCGCCGGATATTCCATCGGCAATTCTTTCGTCAGACGCAGCATTTCGCCTGTGCGCATCTCATACTCTGACTGAGGGGAGATGTTTGGATTATAGTCGTATAACGTAATCTGAAAATAATGATTCAAATATTCCAACACATAGCTGGAACACGGTGCGCAGCAGCCATGCAGCAGCAATGTCGGTCTGCCATCCTGCTGCTCGATAATCTGCTCCAGCTCCTTCTGATAATTTCTTTTGTTCATTGTTCGATCTTCTCCTTCTGCAACGAGTCTCGCAGCAGCAAATCTCTATGAAATGCAACGCAATTTCCTGCTTCGTAAAAAAACCTGTCCTCAGCATATGAGAACAGGTTTTTTATCATTCATTTTCAGCTGCTTCTTACAGGAAATCGCGGATACGCTTACTGCGAACCGGATTCCGAAGCTTTCTTAACGCCTTTGCTTCAATCTGGCGGATACGCTCTCTTGTAACATTGAACGCCTTACCGACCTCTTCCAGAGTTCTGGGATGTCCATCTTCCAGACCGAATCGCAGTACAATAACCTGACGCTCTCTCTCCTTCAGGTCCTTCAGCAGATCATCAATATGCTCTTTCAGCATGACAGATTCTACGTTTCCTTCCGGAGTTACCTCTTTGTTGTCTGCTACAAAATCACCCAGATTGGAATCATCCTCCTCACCGATCGGAGTCTCCAAAGATGCAGGCTCACGGGCGATCTGCATGATCTCCATGACCTTATCTTCTGACATTTCCAATGCCTCAGCCAGTTCCTTTACGGACGGCTCATATCCCAGCTCCAAAGTCAGCTTTCGCTGCATCTTGGACATTTTGTTGATTGTTTCTACCATATGTACCGGAACACGGATCGTTCTTGCCTGATCTGCCAGTGCACGGGTCACAGACTGTCTGATCCACCATGTTGCATAGGTACTGAGCTTATAGCCCTTTGTGTAGTCAAACTTCTCAACACCTTTAATCAGTCCCAGATTACCTTCCTGAACCAGATCCAGGAAGCTCATTCCACGACCAGTATAGCGTTTTGCAATGCTGACAACAAGGCGGAGATTGGCCTCAATCAGACGATCCTTTGCGGCAACGTCTCCCTCTGCTTTTCTCTTTGCCAGTTCCATCTCCTCATCAGCCGTCAAAAGCGGAACCGTACCAATTTCCTTCAGATACATGCGAACCGGATCTTCCGTTCCGATGCCTTCCAAAAGGTCAATTGAGTTCAGGTCGATCTCTTCTTCCTCTTCGTTCTCGTCGAAGTCCAGTATCTCCTTATCTAAGAGAAGATCCTCCTCGAGAGACATATCATCGTCCATAATACGAAGAACGTCAATCCCCTTTTCCTCCAGGTACTGGTAAATCATGTTCCACTGGTCAGCTTGCAGCGTAACGCCGTTGAAAAATTCGCTGATCTCATTCATATCCAGAGAATTCTTTTTGGACTTTCCCAACTCAACCAGCTTATTCAGCTTTTCCATCAGTGCTTCTTTTTCCATCGACATCATCCTTTCTGTTTAAGCCAACCTTCATTATACAGAAGTTCTCCTCACTTGTAAACAAGTTTTTCTTCTTTTTATTACATTTTCCGGAAATTTGTGCCAAATCACGGCACAAATACGCGAATTGCACGTGCGCGGTTGAAAATCTCAACCTTATGAACGGTGCCGCCGAATTCTCCGTCCAATACCCAACTGATCGGTTCATCGAATTCAAATGTCATATGTTCGCCCTTCATCGTGTAAAAATTAGAGTCATCTTCTGTCTTGCGTGCCAGTAATGCCGTCACAATCGCCGGATAATCCAGCAGCGGATTCGTCGGTTCTTTTACGAGTGTCATCTCAAATAAACCATCGTCCAGTCCGACATTCTTGCCGGCGAAATTGCGCATACCACCGACACTCTTTGCATTGCTCACCATGCCAAACATCACATTATCCTCGATCATCTCTCCATCGCAGGTCACTTTTACATGGATCGGGCGAATATCCGAAAGACGTTTTGCTCCCTCCAGCACATACGCCGGATGTCCGAGTAGGTTCTTCTCCGCCTGGGGTGTCAGATAAGTCACTTCCGTGAAAGCGCCGAATGCAGCAACATATGTAAAGAATCGATCCTCAAACTGACCGATATCCAACTCTACCATATGATTGCCCACTGTCACTTCCGCTGCCTGCTGCAGCTCAGTGGGAAGTTCCAGACCAAATGCTACGTCATTTGTAGAGCCGGAAGGAAGATAGCCCATCGGTGGTCTCTGCTCCTGCGGCAATGCCATCAGACCTGTCACTGCTTCGTGAAGCGTACCGTCTCCACCGCTGCACACGATCCGGTCATACTCTGTACCGTACTGCTCCACCAGCTCTGTAATGTGCTTCGGCCGCTGAGAAGTCCACACAGTCGTCTCATAACCAGCCTCATTCATCGTCTTGAGAATGTCTAACAGTTCATTCTTTATCTGCACCTTTCCCGAATAGGGATTGATCAGGAATAATAACTTTTTCATGTCGGAAATCTCCTATAATGTGAAATAGAATCCTGCTTCGCAGGATTCTATGCCTGCAGCGGGTCGCAAAGCGACAATTCTCTACCGCCGCAGTGTGATCCACGCGGAGCATATTTTCGCATCATCGGAAATGTAATGTTATTTCTGATGATGTGAAAATGAGGGTGCCGAATACGACACCCTCGTTTTGTCTTTTCACTAATCCTGCTGTGTCAGGTCAATCTCTCCGAAACGGATAATTATCTCTGAACACGACCGGAACCATCTCCGCCTACCAGACCGTCAACGTCGGATCTGGAAACCAGGTTGAAGTCACCAGGAATGGTGTGCTTCAGAGCAGATGCAGCTACACCATACTCCAGAGCATCCTTGAAGTTCTTGCCATCCAGGAATCCACAGATGGTACCACCTGCGAAGGAATCGCCGCCGCCCACACGGTCAACGATCGGCAGGATTCTGTACTCACGAGAGTGATAGAATTCCTTGGTCTCTGCAGAATAGATGCAAGCAGACCAACCATTATCAGATGCACTGTGGCTAACACGCAGAGAGCTGATAACATACTTGAAACCAAACTTTGCTACCATCTGCTCGAAGATATCCTGATATCCAGCCAGGTTCAGTTCACCGGAAGTAACATCGGTGTTAGCAGGCTTGAAGCCCAGAACCTTCTCAGCATCCTCTTCGTTACCGATGCAAACATCAACATACTGCATCAGGTTGCTCATAACCTTCTGTGCCTTCTCGGAAGACCACAGCTTCTTACGGAAGTTCAGGTCAACGGATACGGTAACGCCATGAGCCTTAGCTGCCTTACAAGCCAGCTCGGTCAGCTCTGCTGCTGCATCAGATACAGCGGGAGTGATACCGGTGAAGTGGAACCAGTCAGCGCCCTCGAAGATAGCATCGAAATCGAAGTCAGCCGGAACTGCAGTAGAAATGGAAGAATGAGCTCTATCATAAACAACGTTAGATGCACGCATAGCATCACCGGTCTCCAGATAGTAGATACCCAGTCTCTCACCACCTCTAGCGATGAACTTTGTATCAACGTTCATCTTTCTCAGAGATGCAACTGCACACTCACCGATCGGGTTTGCAGGAACCTTTGTAACGAATGCAACATCATGACCGTAGTTAGCCAGAGATACTGCTACGTTTGCCTCGCCGCCGCCGTAGTTTACGTCGAACTCGTCAGCCTGGATAAACTTCTCATAACCGGGGGTGGACAGTCTTAACATGATCTCACCCATTGTAATTACTCTTGCCATTGGACTATACTCCTTATCTTTGTAGAATATAAGTTTATTACCGAAGAAGGGCACACCTTCCCCTCGCAATATACATTTATTGTATCTGTAAATCACTGGATTGTCAATGCTAAATCTAAAAATGTGAAAGCAACTTCAAAAAAAACATCGACACAAAATGCATCCAACGCTATAATAGAATTCACCAAACGGAAGGGGGAAGCCTATGCGTTTCTTTTATCATCTTCTCAGTTTTATCAAGAAAACATCCGAAGATAAAATTTCGATCTACGCGGGATATACGACACTCTTTTTATTTTTGTCTTTTTTCCCGTTTCTCATGTTTTTGATGGCACTGCTGCGTTTCACTCCGCTGTCTGCAGATCTTTTGATCGAGGCGATTGAAAGTGTCGCGCCAAGACAGTTCCATTCCACGCTGGAATCTCTCATCATGAGCACCTACGCCCAAAGCAGCACAACCGCGCTATCTGTAACCGTTATCATGACACTGTGGTCTGCCTCCCGTGGTGCCTACGGACTGCAGCAGGGATTAAACTCGGTTTATCAGGTCCCCGCCAAGCGAAACTATCTGATTTCCCGCCTTATGGCAGCCCTGTACACGCTGGCATTTACGCTGATCCTTCTTCTGACGCTTGTGCTGATGGTCTTCGGCAACCACATTCAGATGTTCATTGAGAGTCACTGGGCGATCGTAGCACAGTTTACTGCCGTGATCCTGAATTTCCGTACCCTCATTGTTGTACTGGTGCTGATGGCTTTTTTCTGGATCATCTACTGCTTTTTGCCGAACCGCAAGCAGCACATCCTGCATCAGCTGCCGGGCGCTGCTTTCGCTGCCGCCGGATGGTCCATCTTCTCGTTTGCATTTTCCATATATATGGATCATTCCACCGGGATGTCCGTCACCTACGGCAGCCTTACGACTCTCGCCCTCGTTATTTTGTGGGTGAACATCTGCATGAACATCGTCCTGTTAGGCGGTTCTGTCAATGCGTGGCTGGAACAGCACTACTTCATCCACGAGCCAAAAAAGAATGCCTGATTTATTTGATCTTCAACCAGGTTTTCATAACCAATCCAGCTGGCAGCAGCTTGGACAGAAAGCGCAGTCGCTGCACATGTCCGCCTAATACAGACATATCCTTGCCCTTTCTGCTGTCCTTCAATGCTTTTTCTACCACATCTTCCGGTTCGTACATCGGATTAAAATTCGTACAGGTGGTCGGGTTCTTCGTATCCTGTGCCACCTGGAAAAACTCGGTTCTCACATAGCCGGGGCAGACACAGGTCACGGTGATCCCGCGATTTTTCAGTTCTACATTTAATGCTCTGCAAAAATGCATCACAAATACTTTGCTGGACGCATACATATTGAAATACGGGAGCGGCTGGAACGCGGAGGAAGATCCCATCGTGATGATGCGGTCCCCGCGCTTCATATAGTGCAGACACAGATAGGACATATGCACAACACTCTTGCAGTTTAAGTCGATCATGTTGTTGATCTCCTCTTCTGTCAGATCCGCATACGTTCCATATTTTCCAAAGCCGGAAGCATTCACAAGGATGTGAATCTGAGGCTTTTCTTTGTCCAACATCTGCTTCAACGTGCGAAAGCTTTCTTTTTTCAGCAGATCCAGCGCTACCGGGCGCACTTTCGCCCCCAGCTCCTTGCGAAGCTCCTGCAGACGATCTTCTCTGCGAGCAATCACCCACAGCTCATCAATCTGCTCCTCCCGCAGCACTGCGCGGGCAAACTCTCTGCCAAGACCGCTGGAGGCACCTGTTATAATTGCGATTTTTTTCATTATTTCTCCATTCCAGGGTACCGCAAAAATAGAATCCTGCATTGCAGGATTCTCCACCTGCGGCGGGTCGCGAAGCGACAAATTTCTTTTCCGCCGCAGTGCGATCCACGCGTAGCGCTTTTTTTACTTTATAGGAAATGCAACGCAATTTCCTATAAAGCAAAAAGAAAGGGTGCCCTTTTTTTTAATCACTTTACAGCGGATGTCTCTTTCTGACAACATCAAACGCTTCTTCTGCCACCGCAAGGGTCTCTGCAATATCCGCATCCGACAGCGATGCATTGATGAAGTGATTGTGATGATTCGTAAAGAAAATACCACGCTTAACGCACTCTGCGATCCACTCCTGATGCAGTGCCAGCGTGGGATCATCTGCAATTCTCAGATAGAACAGGGACGGCATACCGCTGATGTGCAGATCAAACTGATACTTTCCAGCCAGCGTTTTCAGGCCATCGCACAGCTTCTGTCCTTTTTCAATCAGAAGTCCCGGCATATTCAGGCGCTTCATTTTATTGATGCAGGCAATTCCCGCCGCAAAAGGCACTGCACTCATCCAGTAGCTGCCCGTGTAAGACAGTCCGCTGACGGTATTTTTCAGAAAATCCTTTCCGCACAGTGCCGAGACATTGTAGCCGTTTGCCAGTGCCTTGCAGAAACAGATCAGATCCGCCTCAAATCCAAAATAGTGGTCGCTGCCTGCGATATCCATACGGAATCCGGCACGCACATCGTCAATGATCAGAACCGCATCCTGCTCATTGCAAAGCTCCCTGACTCTCTGCCAGAAGCCTTCCTTCGGAAATTCATTATCTGCAAAGTTGCCATGCATATACGGCTGTCCGATCACCGCTGCAATGTCGCCGCGATATTTTTCAAACACTTCTTCCAACTGTTCGATGTTATTCCAGTCTACATAGATGTTGTTGCACACATCCTCTTCCAGAATGCCTGCATAGTCAATCTTCTGGGTCCAGGGTGCAATGCCGTGATAATAGCCCTTGAAGAAGATGATCTTCTTTTTGTGGGTGTAAGCACGCGCCGTCATGACTGCCATCGTTGTGACGTCGTTTCCGTTTTTTGCAAAGAATGCCCAGTCTGCTGTATTGACCGTATCTACCAGAAGCTCTGCAAAATCAATCATGACCGTAGACGGGGAAGTGGTGCAGTTGCCCCGCTCCATCTGCTTTCTTGCTGCTTCATCTACGTCCGGATCGTTGTATCCCAACACATTCGGACCATATGCGCACATATAATCAATAAACCGGTTGCCGTCCACATCCCAGAAATAGCTACCCTGCGCATGGTCGGAAAACAGCGGATACGCTTCAATCGGGATAAAGCATCCCTCTGCCGGGCCCAAATGTCCATACACGCCGGACGGAATGACTTTCGTTGCTCTTGCAAATGCCTCGCGGCTCTTTGTGTAGTCGTTTGTTTTCATGTTGTCCTCCTTATTATGCCAGATACAAACCGACACGATCCAGAATCCGGTTGACATTATCCAGCATGGAAATCATGCCATTCATGCGAACGTCTCCCGTACCAATGCTTGCAACTGCATTGATCTTTCCCTCAAACAGATCTCTTGCAATCTCCATCGATCCAAACTTCATGCAGGCGGTCACTTCCTCCGGTGTCTTCTTTACCGTATGCAGGTGATGATTCTTCACAACGATTCCCGCTGCCGGACCATCCTGAATGCATAACTCCACTGTTCCGTCTACCAGATATCCGGCACTGGCTTTGCCGATCTGATCGTGATTGCCGATCTGCGCAATCGCCGTTGCAATCAGATAAAACATCAGCGTCGTACTCTTTTCCCGGAATGCGGGATCTTTCAGAGCTTCCTCATCCGCCCGCAGATAACTGCTGAGAATGTCCGTCAGCTTTGTGAATGTCTTCAGCAAAAACGGAATCTTTGTCAGTCCTTTGTTCGGGATTGGCGTTACTGTTCCGTCAATCATGCCATTAAACTTTTCCGGAGAGGAAAACGGCAGTCGAATATCGCAGTCGTCCGCATTCCGTCTCAAGGTGCATGTTCCGTAATCAAAATAAAGTGTTGCTGCAGGACCACCTTTTACAACGAATCCAATGCTGATCTTCTTGTCTGCGATCAGTGACTTCGCCTCTTCGTCCAATCGGCACAATTCCTCCAGGCATCCCAGTACCCCGTACAGGTTGATGTACGCCATCGTTGCCGCATCTGTGTTGTGCAAGTAATTCATGCTGTCCTCCAATTCCAGAGCAGTTCTTTACTCTTCTGCTCTTTTTGCTGCCACTTCTCCCTGCTTTTTGTAAATGCTGTTTTCCGGTACAACACCTCTTACCGAAGACAGCGGATACACATTGGAATGAGCGCCGATAACGGTACCCGGATTTAATACGGAACCGCAGCCGACTTCTACAAAGTCGCCTAACATCGCGCCAAATTTCTTTCTGCCGGTCTCATACTCCTGCTCGCCATGTACAACAACAAGCTTTTTGTCCGACTTTACGTTGGATGTGATGGAGCCTGCGCCCATGTGAGACTTATATCCCAAAATAGAATCTCCCACATAATTATAATGAGGCACCTGCACACCATCAAATAAAATCACATTCTTCAGTTCTGTAGAATTGCCCACAACAGCGCCTTTTCCGACAATAGCATTGCCGCGGATAAAGGCACAGTGTCTGACTTCTGCATCCTCATCAATGATGCAGGGTGCCGTAATGCTGGCAGTGGAAGCTACCTTCGCTGTATTCGCGATCCACACATGTTCTTTCACTTCCTGAAACATGCTTTCCGGCAATGTGGGACCAATCTGCAGAATCAGGTCGTGAATGGAATCCAGTGCTTCCCACGGATACTGAAACTTCTGCAGAAATTCTCCTGCTCTGCTCTTTGTGCAGTCATATAATTCTGATACCTGAACTTTGTCCATTTGCTTTTCCTCTTTTTCTTATTTATTCCAGCCCGGTATCTGTCAACAGATCATTTCCATCCGCCGCAGCCGTTGCCAGCTGATCACAACGCTCATTCATTTCATGACCGTTGTGGCCTTTTACCCATACAAACTTCACTTCATGCGGCTCCATCGCAGCCAAAAGCCGCTTCCACAGATCCACATTTTTAACCGGATCGTTCTTTCCCCGTTTCCAGTTCTTTTTCTGCCAGCCATCGATCCAGTGCTCATTGAACGCCTTCACAAGATACTGGGAATCCGAATACAGCGTCACCTGACAGGGGCGCACCAGCGCCTCCAGCCCTGCGATTGCCGCCATCAGCTCCATACGATTATTCGTTGTCTTGGCATAACCCTGTGACAGCTCTCTCTCATGAAGCGTGCCTTTGCTGTCCACATAATGCAATACTGCCCCGTAGCCGCCGGGACCGTTTGGGTTCCCTCTGGCGGAACCATCGGTATAGATCGTAACTTCCATCTTTGTTTACATCCTCCATTCCCCGGTTTCCAGAAAATGTGCCGCACTGGCATCCGCCGCCTGGATCACATTCTCGCCATAGCCCATGACAGACAACAGGCGGATCGCATTGCGCGTTGTCGCTTTTCCCTGCTTCAGCAGGTAAGAAAACTGCACATCCCCATCCTGGATTTCCTCTTCAAAATGATAATTTGCGTATTCCTGTTCCAGAAGCTCCGTCAGCTCAATATCATGCGTTGCCGCAAATACAAGTGTCTTCTTTTGTGCCAGCGTGTGCAGGATCTGGGACGATGCCGCAATCCGCTCCACTGTGTTTGTGCCTCGCAACACTTCATCAATAAAGCACAGCAGCGGCGTCTCATTCTCCTGTTCTGCTGCTGCCAAAATTCTCTTTAAGGACTTGATCTCTACAATATAATAGCTCTCACCATTTTCAATGCTGTCCCGCAGCGCCATAGACGAATACACTCGAAAATAGCTGCTGCTCCAGCTTTTTGCCAGTACCGTGTAAATTGTCTGTGCCAGAACTGCATTGACTGCGATTGTCTTCAAAAATGTCGATTTTCCGGAAGCATTGGAACCGGTCAGAAGAACCGAATGATCCGCCGTGATGGAATTTGGCACCGGCTCCCGCAGCATCGGATGCCACACATTCTCGATTTCCAGAAATCCGTCCTTGCCTGCTTTCAGATCCGGCGTGCACACAAGCGGCATCATGTTTCGATAAGAGGCAATGGAGAGTGCCGTCTCCAGCTCTCCCAGCGTATCCAGCATACCTAATCCATCCGCCTCACAGCCCTGCGCTCTCCGCAGCATTCCGTTAAACTTCAGCAGATCCACATGAAACAAAATCATCACATAGTCCAGCACGATCTGAAATGGATTGCCGCCGGATGCTGTTGACTGTGACAGAAAACCAGCTCCCTTTCGGATCGGTTTTAACTTCTCCGTCGTCTCTTTTAACTTTTGAACTGCCTCTTCTGTCTCCGGCGCTTCCGGCAGCTTTTCCACAATGCGTTCGCCGCCGCGGATCATCCGCGCCAAATATTCCATGCACTGAAAGTATGCCTCGATTTTTGCCTTTTCCCGATAATAACTCATCATACTGAAAACAACAGCAAAAACAATCGAGAGGGTTCCAGCGGAAGTGTCAAACGCAAATACAGCAATGGAACCAACAATCCAGGCAATGCAGATCACATGCATCAGATTGCTCTGCTTCGGCAATGCCATCAGTCGATCCAGATATTCATACACGGAAATATTTTTTGTCCGACCAATGCCGTACAGCTCATATTCCAACGTCTCCCGGACTTCCGGCTGCGCCGCAAAATATGCCGCCAATGCTTCTCTTTTTTTCAGATCAGCACTCTGTATTGCCGGACAGTGCAGCAGATCGTACAGATACTCTTCACCTGCGGATGACCAACAGTGATTGAGCTGTTCAAACACCCGATCCATCTCCAGATCATTCCATGTGATCGCATCCAGTGCAAAGCCCTCGGTCTTGCTGTGTTCGCAGTGATAGCAGATTCGATTCCAATCCGCCTCGGTATACTCCCGCTCCAGAAGATTCCCCCAGGAATTGTGGATGCGATCCCGGATTTTTTGACGCTGCTTTCGTGCCAGTCTCCACCACTGAACCGCAAGCAAAATGACTGCCGCAGCGATCGCCAGTCCTATTTCGTAATGCTCCATGCTGTCTCTCTTTCTTTGTTTGTCTTAGTCCTGTTCCAGTTCTACCTGCAGCTGTACCGGGTTGTGATCGGAATTTGCAAACTGCAGATCCAGTGTCTCCACGCTCCGTAATGTCACATTTGGTGACAAAATAAATCCATCGATCACATAATATTGTGTCTTCTCGCTGTCTGGATCATACGGCTGATTCAGCAGACGGCAAGTAGGGATAGACGCATCAAATGCATACTGCCAGCCATCTGCCAGCTCGGATTCGCTGAGCTGTCCCGGCTCCCATGTCTCGCCATCTTTGATCGGATACTGTTCCATCGTGCCCGGAAAGCTCTGGTTAAAGTCGCCTCCGGCAATGACATAATTGCCCTTCTCATATTCACTCTGCAGCAATTCCATCAGCATCTGTGTCTGCAGCAGTTTGCCTTCGCCATTGTCGTAAGCCTCCAGATGCAGATCCACACAGACAAGCTCTTTACTCGTGTCCTCTAAGGCATAGCGGTTTACTACCAGACATCTCTTAATATTCGCCACGCGAATTGGCCAGGAAAACGGGCACGGCAGGCTCACGCGGACGGCATCCGCTGTCGTCTGCAGCTCCGAAAGTGTCGCAACACCGGTCTCCATGCGTCCCATCGGCGGCCACGGATACGGAACATATTTGCAGCGGTAATTCACGCCGTATGCCCAAGGAAGTCCTGTCTCCTCACCGTACCACTGCAGCTCATCAATCCCCTCTGTACGGCTGCAGTTTCGATCTACTTCCTGCAGCAAATAAATATCGGCATCCGTGCTCTCAATCACATCCGCAACTGCCTGCATATTTTCCCGAATCACATCCTCGCCGGATGGGTTTACCATCGTACCGCCATCCATAAAGAAATCAACGCCGTCGTCCAGACCGGCATATCCGGTATTCCACGAAAGAACTGTCACCGGGTCAGCCGGATTTAACACCCGCGTCCCCTCGCCGCTTACTGCTGCCGCTTCCTCCGCCTCCGGACGATACTCTGTCGCAGTCAGATATCCGATCCCTGCACAGACTGCCAACACAAGCACAAGCAGTACACAACCGATCACACGCAATACTCGCTTCATAAACTTGCCCTCCAATCTCTTTTTTGCTTTACAGGAAGCGCAACGTCATTTCCCAAAAGCAAAAATAGCTCACCGGGCAACTTTGCCCGATAAGCTATTTTATCATTGTTCGCTCAAAAAGTATATTTCTTTTTCGGAAATGATTACAGCGTTACGCCCTGCTTAAAGATTGCCATATCGTGGAAGCCCTCTTCCTCTGCCTTGACATACTGTCCGTTTGCAACTGCGATTACATAATCAAACAGAGCCTGAGACATCTCTTCCATATCCTTATCTTCTACCAAACGACCTGCGTTGAAATCGATCCAGTTGGACTTGAAACCAGCCAGCTTGGAGTTGCTGGAGATCTTTACGGTCGGAACCGGAGATGCGAAAGGAGTTCCGCGACCGGTGGTAAACAGAACAATCTGTGCGCCGGATGCTGCCAGAGCTGTTGCTGCAACCAGATCGTTACCCGGAGCAGACAGCAGGTTCAGACCCTTATTCTCTACCTTCTCGCCATATGCCAGAACGCCGCGAACCAGAGACTTACCAGACTTCTGCGTACATCCCAAGGACTTATCCTCCAGAGTGGAGATACCACCCTTTTTGTTTCCCGGAGACGGATTTTCATAGATGGTCTGATTGTGACTGGTGAAATAATCCTTGAAATCGTTGATCAAATGAACGGTCTTGTCAAACAGCTTCTCATCTGCGCAGCGATCCATCAGCAGAGTCTCTGCACCGAACATCTCCGGAACCTCTGTCAGGATCGTCGTGCCGCCCTTGCTGATCAGCTTATCGGAAAATGCACCAACGGTGGGGTTTGCTGTGATGCCGGACAGTCCATCGGAACCGCCGCACTTCAGACCAACTACCAGCTCGGATGCATCGATCGGCTCTCTCTTGAAGCCTGCTGCATACTCGATCAGTTCCTTCAGCAGATCCATAGCGGACTCCATCTCGTCCTCTACATCCTGACACTGCAGGAACTTCACACGGTTCTCATCTACTTCGCCGATGTAGTCCTTCAGAACCGGGATGTTGCTGTTCTCACAGCCCAGACCCAGAACAAGAACACCACCTGCGTTCGGATGATGAATCAGATCTGCCAGAATGGTACGGGTATGCTCCTGGTCATCTCCCATCTGAGAACATCCATAGTTATGAGGAAATGCTACTACAGTATCTACAGTGCCGTGTACCAGATCTCTCGCACGCTTTGCCAGCTCGGTCGCGATAGAAGCAACACATCCAACGGTTGGGATGATCCATACTTCGTTACGAACACCAGCTTTGCCATCGGTACGACGGAACCCCTGGAAAGTGATGTGGTCGGTGGGTGCTACATCCAGATTGGTGGGATGATAGGTGTAATCCAGCACATCGCCAAGACCGGTTTTGATGTTATGTACATGTACCCAGCTGCCCTTCTTAATGTCCTCTTTTGCAACACCGATCGGGAAACCATATTTGATTACCTTATCGCCTGCTGCCATATCCTTTAATGCAAACTTATGACCCTGCGGGATATCTTCTGTTGTTACAACCGTGATATCTCCGATCTGAATCGTGCGTCCTGCCTCAATGGGCTTTAACGCAACTGCTACGGTGTCATCCTGATGAATTCGAATGTACTCCTGCATTGAAATCCCCTTTCCACGCGCATCTGTAAGCGCTTACATAATTATGTTCATTGTAGACTCCGACCGATAAAATGTCAATCCTAATTTTCCGTGGTTTTTCACTTTTTCCGAAAAGAATTCGTGCATTCCTCTGTTTTTTGTGTTGCCATTTCGGGAAACATTCGCTATAATCATTGTAAGCACTTACAACATTGCAGCGAGGTGTTTGACTTGAATATTTATGATGTGTCTTCGCGGGCGAATGTTTCTATTGCAACAGTCTCCCGTGTCCTGAACGGAAATACAAATGTAAGCGAGAAAACCCGCGAGAAAGTTCTTTCTGTTATGAAGGAACTCGGTTATACACCCAACGTGTTTGCCCGGGGTCTTGGATTAAATACGATGAATACAATCGGCATTATGTGTTGTGATTCTTCTGACCCGTATCTTGCCAATGCGATTTTTTATCTGGAGCAGGGACTGCGCTCTTTTAGGTATGACGCGCTGTTGTGCTGCACCGGATACACACTGGCAAACAAGCAGAATTACATGCAGCTCATGCTTTCCAAGCGAGTAGATGCCCTCGTTCTCGCCGGTTCGATGTTTCTTTCCTCAAATCCGGCTGAGAACCAGTACATTCTCGAAGCCGCTAAGAGCGTCCCGATTTTTCTGGTAAACGGCTATTTAAAGGGGGAGAATATCCACTGCACGATGTGTGATGACTATACAGCCGTCTATCAGGCGACGGAACACATGATTGCAGATCACAGAACATCTCTGTTTTATCTATATTCTACTGAGTCTTACAGTGGTCTGAATAAGCTCCGCGGTTTTCAGGATGCCTGCCATGCACATCAGATCACGCCCCGCTCGCAGAAGGTGACATTTGGGGTTGACACGATCCAGCGCACAAAGGAGCTGCTGCTCCAGCTGCACGATTCCGGCAGACGCTACGATGCGATTCTCACATCCGAGGATGCCATCGCAGTAGGCGCAGTCAAGTACGCCATCGCCAGAGGTATCTCGATTCCGGACGAGCTTGCGATTCTCGGCTACAACAATTCGATTCAGTCTGTTTGCTGCGAACCGGAGCTTTCTTCTGTGGATACCCGTGTTGCAGACCTTTGCGACAGCACGGTGCACACCATTATGGATGTGCTTGGCGGAGGCGAGCTTCCGCCCGATACGATCATTCCGGCTTCTTTCGTTGCCCGGAGCACGACACGTTCTGTGTCCTGATCCTGTGATCTACATCGCATACCTTTTTCGTGTGCGGTGCAAATTATAAAACCTATCTATTTAAAATGGAGGTACAAAAACTATGAAACAGTTTATGGACAAGGATTTCATTCTTTCCACCCCTACAGCACAGCATCTGTTCCACGACTATGCAGAGAAGATGCCGGTACTGGATTACCACTGCCACATCAACCCTCAGGAAATCGCTGAGGACAGACAGTTTGAGAACATCACTCAGGTATGGCTGGGCGGCGATCACTATAAGTGGCGTCTGATGAGATCCTGTGGTGTTGATGAAAAGTACATCACTGGTGATGCTTCCGACCGCGAAAAGTTCCAGAAGTACGCTGAGACGATGGAAATGTGCATCGGAAACCCGGTTTATCACTGGACTCACCTGGAGCTGCAGAGATTCTTCGGTTACACCGGTTCTCTGAACAGCGAGACCGCTGAGGAAGTTTGGAACCTTTGCAACGCAAAGTTAGCAACTCCTGAAATGAGCGTTCGTAACCTGATCAAGATGTCCAACGTAACCCTGATCTGCACCACCGATGATCCGGTTGATGATCTGCGTTGGCACAAGGTTATTAAGGAAGATCCTACTTTCGATGTACAGGTACTGCCCGCTTGGAGACCTGATAAGGCTATGAATCTGGAAAAGCCGGAATTCGTAGATTACATTGCAAAACTGGCTGAGGTTAGCGGCGTTGCAATCAAGTCCTTCGCTGACATCAAGGAAGCTCTGCGCAAGCGCATGGAGTTCTTCGCATCTATGGGCTGCAGCGTTTCCGACCACGGTATCGACTTCGTAATGTATCAGCCCGCTTCTGAGGAAGAAGTAGAAGCAATCGTTGCAAAGAGACTGGCTGGCGAAGCTATTTCTGAGGAAGAAGCTCTGAAGTACAAGACCGCATTCATGGTATTCGTAGGTAAGGAATATCATCGTCTGAACTGGGTAATGCAGCTTCACTACAGCTGCCGCAGAAACAACAACTCTCTGATGTATGCAAAGCTCGGAGCAGATACCGGTTTCGACTGCATCAGT
The DNA here is from genome assembly GCA_934234215.1 of uncultured Cuneatibacter sp. Lineage (GTDB taxonomy): Bacteria > Bacillota > Clostridia > Lachnospirales > Lachnospiraceae > CAKQHB01. The sequence continues at coordinate 39,585 of CAKQHB010000021.1, read as the reverse complement.
GATTACGGTCCTGTTGCTCAGATGGCTCAGTTCCTGGATTCCCTGAATGCTACCGATGAGCTGCCTAAGACCATTCTGTACTCTCTGAATCCGGCAGACAACCCTCTGATCTGCACTCTGATGGGCTGCTTCCAGAATTCTGACTGTGTTGGTAAGATTCAGCAGGGTTCCGCTTGGTGGTTCAACGATCACAAGACCGGTATGACCGAGCAGATGACCACTCTGGCAAATGAAGGCGTTCTTGGTAACTTCCTTGGTATGCTGACCGACTCCAGAAGCTTCCTGTCTTATCCGAGACATGAGTACTTCCGTCGTATCATGTGCGAACTGATCGGTGGCTGGGTTGAGAACGGTGAGTACCCGAACGATGAAAAGGTTCTGAAGAAGATCGTAGAAGGTATCTCCTACAACAACGCAGTTCGTTACTTCGGTTTCGACCTGTAATATTCTTTGATTTTTCGAGGAGGGATGTGAATTTTTTCACACCCCTCCTCTTTTTCATATCTGCACGGTTTTTTTGCTTGTGCTCTCATTTTCCATCTGATATATTCCTCATATCGACCTTCGCATCACATCACGCTTTGCAAGACAGGAAGACCTGTCCGCATCCACTCATTTTAGAAGGTCCAGGGGGATAATTTCATTATGGAGCATCATTTGTCTGTTCACCGCCGCCCGATTCACCTGTCCACCAGCCTGAACATTCATTATGCGATCATTCAGGGACTTTATTGGGCAGCTTCGGCATCTATGTATGCGTTCGTTGTTGTATTTCTGACTGCCCGTGGCTTCTCCACATCGGAGATTGGATGCATCAACGCCGTCCGCACCGGCATAGCCATTGCGGCGCAGTTTTTCTATGCTTATATCGGCGACAAATATAAGCGCTTCCCTCTGAAATATCTGATTACGATTATTATTGCTGTCAGTATTCTGGCAAACTTTATGTTGCAGTTTACCCGCCCCGGTTTTCTCGGTATGGCGGCGCTATTCCTTGTGTTTGGTATCACCGAATGTTCCATCGTTTCTCTGATGGACAGTCTTGCGCTCCAATTTGTAAATATCGGAGTCCGGATTCAGTACAGCACCTGCCGCTCCATTGGTTCCATCATCTATGCGTTCATTTGCTTTGGTCTCGGTCCGGTGCTGGATCTGCTGGGTGCTGAAACGGTTGTCTGGCTCCACGGCATTTTGCTGATCTTATATGTGATCGCGATCCTGACATTTCTCACATTCCGTTCTTATACCGATGAATGCACTTATAAGGCATTGCCCCGAAACGGTTCTGTAAAAGCACTGCTGGCAAACCATCCTCAGTATCGCTGGGTGCTGATAGGAAACTGTATCCTCTGCTTTGGATTCTGGCCCATTACAAACTTTTTGGCAAACATCGTGGAAGCCACCGGCGGAGACAACACGGTTCTCGGCATTGCGCTCTTTGTCGGTGCTGCTTCAGAAATGCCTATGATGGCATTTCTGTTTCCGAGATTGCTGCGGCGCTTCTCTTCGCAGCAGTTGCTTTTCCTCGCTACTGCAATGCACCTTGTCCGTTGGTTCATTCTGATTTTTCTACATAACCCATGGGTGATCGTCGCCTGGCAGTCCATGCAGATGTTTACCTTCGCCCTGTCCCTTCCGGCAGCGGTTCAGTACATCAATGACAACATCGAGGAAGAAAACCGCATCAAAGGGCAGACTCTCTACAACATGGCAGGCAACATCGGCGGTACCGTCGGTATCGCCCTGTTCGGTGTTGTCCTGCAAAATACAAACACGACAACGATGATCAGCATCTGTTGTGTTATTGTGCTGCTGGCAGTACTGACCATGCTGCGGATGCTGGCAAGTCCGGCAAAAATCGAAGCAAAGGAAGCTTAAGATCCTACACCTTCCATGCACTTGCCGATCCTTCCGGCGATGGCACGACTACTCTTTGCACCTATTGTCCCGCTTCTGGGATGTGGACAGTTTGTATCTACCGTCGTTTCATACGCGGACGGGAACAGGTCGTCGGTAGGAAATGCGATGCAATTTCCTATCAAGCAAAAAAGCTGTGCAAGTGGAAAATCCATTTGCACAGCTTTTATTATTTTATATGGAGCTTATTTTATGCCTCGGTTGTGTATTTTACAAGCCAGTTTGTGATCTCGGTCAGACGGCGTACACGATGCTTCGGCTTACCGGAACGGGACAGCTCGTGGTTCTCACCGTGGAAGTAGCACATTCTTGCGGGAACACCCTGCTCTTTCAATACGGTGAACAACTGCAAGCCCTGCTCCATCGGACAACGATAGTCTTCGTCGGAATGGATGAACAGAGTCGGGGTCTTCATGTTCTTCGCATAGCGCAGCGGAGAATGCCACCACATCTTCTGAATGCCCTCTTCAGAATAAATGTCTGCGCCCATCTGGCTCTTGCAGAAGTTGAATCCGATATCGGACACTCCGTAGAAGGAGATCCAGTTGGAAATCGAACGCTGAGTTGCGATTGCTGCAAAACGATCGGTGTGGCCTAAGATCCAGTTGCTCATGAATCCGCCGTAGGAACCACCGGTGCAGCCAACTCTCTTCGGATCGATCTGCGGATACTTTTCCAGAACCGCATCGGTGAAGTCCATGATATTCTCATAATCGATGGTACCGTACTTGCCGCAAATATCAGCAAATTCCAGACCTCTGCCGGAACCACCGGTGGGATTGCAGAAGAATACAAAGTATCCCATGTTTGCCCACAGCTGCATCTCATGATAGAAAATCTCGCCATAAACTGTTCTCGGACCACCGTGGATATCCAGAATTGCCGGATAAGTCTTCTTCTCATCATAATCCTTCGGAAGCAGTACCCAGCCGTCGATATCAATGCCCTGAGAGGTGATGGTCAGCTTCTGATAATCTGCAGTATAAACGTCTTTCAGGACATCTGTATTAAAATCGGAAACCTGCTTCAGCTCACCACCGTCTGCGGTGTAGATTTCCTCCAGCTTTGTACCATACATACCATTGATCAGAATCTTGCCATCGCAGGAAACTGCAAAATCATCAACAGCACCTTCTCTGTCTACCAGCTGCTCTACGCTGCCGTCTGCATTTACAACGTACAGGTAACAAGCATTGCGAACCGTTCTTGTTACATACAGCTTATCACCTACGGACTGCATAGATCTTGTGCGTCCATAACGGCAATCGCTGCCCGTGGAGTTGCCCAGAGAATCCAGCTCTACGAGAGAAGTCAGTTCGCCGCTCTCTGTATTAACGGTAAACAGTTCTCCTTCCGGACTCATCTGATAAGGAATCTTCTTGCAGACGTCTGCAACAAGCTGATTGCCCAGCTTCTGGATTGCATAAATCGTCCACTCATCGCCAGTCAGCTCCTTCGTCTCGCCGGTCTTCAGATCATAGCTGCGCAGAGTACCATCAGAATAGCTTGCCTTGTCGATCTTATCTGCTGCAACGTAATAAATCTTATCGCCCAGAACTACCGTGCTTCCTACATCGCTGAGTGGCTCAGTGATGCGGGTAAATGTGCCGTTCTCATACAGGAACAAAGCGCTTCTCTTCTTGTCAACGAAGCCGCCGCCGTTTGCATAGAAGGGAATCTCCGTCAGAACTTCGTAATCCTTATCATCTGCATATGCCTTTGCAACAGCGTTACGCTCTTCCTCAGTCATCTTATAATAATCCGGATGATTTGCATCGATCATACCAGCTACGAGCCACTTGTCCTCGCCAAGCTGCTCCAGATGACTGGCTGCAAACGGCATCTCAAATGCAGGCTGTGCCTCACCGCCAGTTACATCCAGACGATACCATACAGTGAACTGCTCTCCTGCCTCTGCACGCTTCTTCTCAGCAGCATTTCGAACTGCCGGGAACAGGATATGGGTTGCATCCTCCCACATGTAGTTCCGCTCTTTTCCCATCGCGGTCAGCTGACGGAAGCTGCCATTCTCATACAGCCAGATCGTGGACTCATATGTATTATCTTCTTCCTTGCAGGTCGAAACAACGACTGCTGCTCTCTTTCCATCCGGAGCCCAATTCAGCTCAGACAGAAAACGGTAGGACAAAAATGCATCTAACTTTAACTGTTCCATAATGCTTTCCTCCATTTTTGTATCACTAACAGTTCTATCTAGTATACCTCTATCTTATAAATTTGTCCAACCGAATCCTGTTCAGATTTCGGTGAATTTTCCTGAATCCATAAACCCTGTTCTTGCGTTGACAGTCTTTTTTTATCATGGTATCATAGAAGAATCGAGTCCCTTATATGGAATTCTAACGAAAAAGGAAATGGAGAAGGTTCTATGAGTAAGATTATTTTAACCGGCGACCGTCCTACCGGTCGTCTTCATGTTGGACATTATGTCGGCTCCCTTCGCAGACGCGTGGAGCTGCAGAACTCCGGAGAATTTGATAAGATTTTCATTATGATCGCCGATGCACAGGCTTTGACAGACAACGCTGACAACCCGGAGAAGATCCGTCAGAATGTTGTCGAAGTTGCGCTTGATTACCTGTCCTGCGGACTCGATCCTGCAAAGTCCACGCTGTTTGTACAGTCCCAGATTCCGGAGCTGACCGAGCTGAGCTTCTATTACATGAATCTCGTCACCGTATCCCGCCTGCAGCGGAACCCTACCGTTAAGAGCGAGATCCAGATGCGTAACTTTGAGACAAGCATTCCCGTTGGATTTTTCACCTACCCGATCAGCCAGGCAGCAGATATCACTGCATTTAAGGCAACGACTGTACCGGCCGGTGAAGATCAGGAGCCGATGATCGAGCAAACGAGAGAGATTGTCCGCAAGTTTAATTCTGTCTATGGTGATGCCCTCGTGGAGCCAGACATCCTGCTTCCCGATAATAAGGCTTGTCTGCGTCTGCCTGGTACCGACGGCAAAGCTAAGATGAGTAAGTCTCTCGGCAACTGCATCTATCTGTCAGACTCCGAAGCAGATGTTAAGAAGAAGATCATGTCCATGTTCACTGACCCGAATCACCTGCGTGTAGAAGATCCCGGCCAGGTTGAGGGCAATCCCGTCTTCATTTACCTGGATGCATTCTGTCGTGATGAGCACTTTGCAGAGTTCTTCCCGGATTATCAGAATCTGGACGAGATGAAGGAGCACTACCAGCGTGGCGGTCTGGGCGATGTCAAGGTTAAGAAGTTCCTGAACAACGTCATCCAGTCTGAGCTGGCTCCGATCCGTGCCCGCAGAAAAGAATTTGAGAAGGACATTCCGTATGTATACGAAGTCCTCAAGAAGGGCAGCGAGACCGCTGAAGCAGTTGCCGCTGAGACACTGGCAGGTGTAAAGCGCGCAATGCGCATCAACTACTTCGAAGATCGTGCGCTGATCGAGGAGCAGAGCAAGCGCTATAGCGAGAACTAATATTCTTTCATGTACCGATAATACCACGAGAAGGGAACTGTAAAAAAGCAGTTCTCTTCTTTTACTTTTTAAGAAATTGTGCTATCGTTTCCAGTAACACAAAAAGCTATGAGCGGGAGAAGAGAAAATCTCATTCACCGTTCATAGCTTTTTAAATTTTATCTGTTCAGATAGCTGTTTTTATTCTTCGTCGTCCTCAGACCAGTTGTGATATACCTCCTGTACATCATCATCCTCATCCAGCAGATCCAGAATTCTACGCATCTTCTTTACATCGCCCTCGTCAGACAGCTCTACCCATGTCTGAGGAATCTTTGTTACTTCTGCGCTCAGCATCGGAATGCCCTGTGCTTCCAGTGACTCTCTGACTGCTGTGAAGTCATCCGGAGCTGTAGTAATCTCGAAGCTATCCTCTTCCTCAGAGAAATCTTCTGCACCAGCCTCCAGAGCTACCATCATCAGCTCGTCAGCGTCCATCTCGCACTCTTCCTTATCGACAATGATCTGTCCCTTATCATCAAACATGAAAGATACGCAACCGGTTGTACCTACATTTCCACCACCCTTTGTGAAAGCTGCACGCACGTTTGCTGCAGTACGGTTCTTATTATCGGTCAGCGTAGAAACGATGATTGCAGTACCGCTGGGACCGTATCCTTCGTATACCAGATTCTCATAGTTTGCAGCGTTGGCATCACCAGCAGCCTTCTTGATGCTGCGGTCAATAGTATCGTTCGGCATGTTGTTAGACTTTGCCTTTGCGATGATATCACGCAGCTTGCTGTTGTTATTCGGATCTGCGCCGCCTTCCTTTACTGCAACAGCGATCTCACGACCGATTCTGGTAAAGATCTTACCCTTTGCTGCATCGTTCTTTTCTTTCTTATGTTTAATATTTGCAAATTTAGAATGTCCTGACATACTGTCCTCCCAAATGCTTTAGAAATTATTCAATAACTAAGACAGTTTATCACAAAACAAACTGGCTGACAAGTCTGAATCCCACGTTTTTCTTTGTTTTTCGCGATTTTCAGCAAAAAAACTCCGCCGGAGAATTACAAATCTACGGCGGAGTTATAGAACCTAAGATTCTTTATTCGTACTGTACAACGTCAATCCATCTGCGCAGAAGCTCCTGCTCCTCCGGAATATTCTTTGTCAGTCGTGCTGCTGCTACTACCGGCAGCCACTGCTGTACATAACGCTTCTCTGTGCCACTCTTTTCGCAGAATGCGTTCAGATACAGATCTGCTGCTTTTTCGTTATATAAGCACAGCCACAGATAAGAACGTGCTACATCGGCGCTGGCATTGCCCTGTGTTGCGTGGTTCCAGTCCAAAATATACGGAACCCCCTTGCTGATCACGATATTCTGCGGATTGAAATCGCCGTGGCACAGCTTCCGGTGCTTCGGAGTACCGTCCATGATCGTCAGCAGCTCATAGCGCTTTGTGCTGTCCAGATCCGCATCGTTGATGCGGCTGATCATTTTATCTCTCAGATGGGGCAGCAGATCACACTTTTTGTTGTGGATCATGAGCTGGATATCTACCATCTGGTCTACATACTTCTCCAGATTATCCGGATCTTCCTCCATCATCTGCTTCATGGTCTTGCCTTCCACGAGATCCATCACAATCGCCCATTTTCCATCGATCATCGGAACTTCTCTGACAGAAGGAAGGTTCAGACCAGTCTCCTCGATCTTTGCGGCAATAAATGCCTCATGCAGAACATCTGCTTTCTTGTAATCCTTGCGGAAAATCTTTACCGCTGCGTCTCCGGAGCGATATACCTCATTATTTGTGCCTTTTCCGATCAATTCTTCTAACTTCATCTGCTTCCTCCTCTCATTCACCGTAATATGCCTTCAGATACATTTCCTTAATCTCTTTCATCAGCGGGTACCGGGGATTTGCGCCGGTGCACTGATCGTCAAATGCCTGCTCTACCATCTCATCCAGAGTTGCCAGGAACTTCTCTTCTTCGATACCGTAATCGCGGATCGTCTTCTTGATACCAACCTGAGCCTTCAGATCCTCGATCGCAGCCAAGAACTTCTCGAAGGTATCCTGATCATCCTTACCGAAGATACCGCAGAAGTTTGCGCACTCTACATAGCGCTCCAGCGTATGCGGATACTGATATTGGGAGAAGGTTCCCATCTTTGTCGGTGCATCGCATGCATTAAATCTCATAACCAGTGTGATCAGAAGTGCGTTTGCAACGCCGTGAGGCAGATGATGGAATGCGCCCAGCTTATGTGCCATCGAGTGGCATACACCCAGAAATGCATTTGCAAATGCCATACCAGCCATCGTAGAAGCATCTGCCATCTTAGATCTGGCCTCCACGTTGCTGCCATCGTTGTAAGCAGTCGGCAGATAGCGGAAGATGTTCTTCATCGCTTTCAGTGCCATACCATCGGAATAATCTGTTGCCATGATGGAGGCGTAAGCTTCCAGTGCATGTGTCAGAGCATCAATACCGGATGCACTTGTCAGCCCCTTCGGCTGGCTCATCATGTTATCTGCATCAATGATTGCCATGTTCGGCATCAGCTGATAGTCTGCCAGCGGATACTTAATACCGGTCTCTTCATCGGTGATAACTGCAAACGGAGTTACCTCGGAACCAGTACCGGAAGAGGTGGGGATTGCAATAAAATATGCCTTCTCTCCCATCTTCGGGAACGTGTAAACACGCTTACGGATATCCATGAAACGCATCGCCATATCCATAAAGTCTGCTTCCGGATGCTCATACATAACCCACATGATCTTGCCCGCGTCCATCGCGGAGCCGCCGCCCAGCGCGATGATGCAGTCCGGCTTGAAGGTTGCCATCACTGCAGCACCTTCTTTTGCGTTTGCCAGAGTCGGATCCGGCTGTACATTATAGAAGGTATGATGTGCAATTCCCAGCTCATCTAATTTATCGGTAATCGGCTTTGTATATCCATTCAAATACAGGAAAGAGTCCGTTACGATGAAGCAGCGCTTCTTATCCATCACATGCTTCAGCTCATCGAGTGCCACCGGCATACAGCCTTTCTTGAAGTAAACCTTTTCAGGGGTCCGGAACCAAAGCATATTTTCTCTCCTCTCCGCTACGGTCTTGATATTGATCAGATGCTTTACGCCTACGTTCTCAGATACGGAGTTGCCACCCCAAGAGCCGCAGCCAAGTGTCAGAGACGGTGCCAGCTTGAAGTTGTACAGATCACCAATACCACCCTGAGAAGAAGGAGTATTAACAAGAATACGGCAGGTCTTCATTGCAGCCGCATGCTTTGCCATCTTCTCTTTTTCGTTGACGTTGATATACAGAGAGGACGTATGACCATAACCGCCATCTGCTACCAGACGCTCGGCTTTCTCGATTGCCTCATCAAATGTCTTCGCCTTGTACATTGCCAGTACCGGAGACAACTTCTCATGTGCAAACTCTTCGGAGATGTCTACAGACTCAACCTCACCAATCAGGATCTTGGTCGATTCCGGAACATCCACGCCAGCCAGTGCTGCAATCGTGTGTGCAGTCTGACCTACGATCTTTGCATTCAGTGCTCCATTAATCAGGATCGTCTTACGTACTTTGTCCAGCTCTTCCGGATTCAGGAAGTAGCAGCCTCTCTGTAAGAACTCCTGCTTTGCCTGCTCATATACACCTTCCAGAACCGTCACGGACTGCTCGGAAGCACAAATCATACCATTATCAAATGTCTTCGAATGAATGATGGAGTTAACTGCCATACGAACATCTGCGGTATCGTCAATGATAACCGGGGTGTTTCCGGCACCAACACCCAATGCAGGTTTTCCGGAAGAATAAGCGGAACGAACCATTCCGGGACCGCCGGTTGCAAGGATCGTATCGGATTCCTTCATAACTTCGTTTGTCATCTCCAGAGACGGTACATCAATCCAGGCGATGATACCTTCCGGCGCACCTGCTGCAACTGCAGCATCCAGAACAACCTTTGCTGCTGCGATGGTGCATCCCTTTGCACGGGGATGCGGGCTGATGATGATACCATTTCTCGTCTTTAATGCTAACAGTGTCTTAAAGATCGCGGTAGAAGTCGGGTTCGTTGTGGGAATAACCGCTGCAATGATTCCGATTGGCTCTGCAACTTTCTTGATGCCAAATGCCGGATCTTCTTCAATGACACCACAGGTCTTTGTATCCTTATAAGCATTGTAAATATACTCTGCTGCGTAGTTGTTCTTAATGACTTTATCTTCTACAACTCCCATGCCGGTCTCAGCAACTGCCATCTTTGCCAGCGGGATACGCTGCTTATTTGCTGCGCTTGCTGCAGCAAGAAAAATCTTGTCTACCTGCTCCTGAGAATATGTGGCAAAAATCTTCTGCGCCTTCCGCACTTCTGCAATGCGGATCTGCAGACTCTCCATGCTGTCTACAATCTTCGGGGAAACCGTTTCTGTGTTCTTTTTCGCCATGTTTTTCCTCCATCTATAATGCGGTATTGTTTGTTATCTTTTTAACGATTGTCATTATACAGGATTGTTTATTTTTTGTCAATAACTTCTCTTGTCTAAATTGATGGATTTTCAGCCACCTTTTTTGTTACATTTCACCAACAGTCGTTTTTTACATTCTATGGTATACTGAATTTGAATTTGGCATTTTTGAATGGAGGTTGACAACATGAATCTTACAACAACAGAACGCGTCCTTCAGGCGATGAGAGAACAGGGATTAACCCAGATGATCCTCTCCGACCCTGTTGCCATCTATTATCTGACAGATCGGTGGATTTTTCCCGGGGAACGACTCTTGGCTCTCTACTTAAATACAAACGGGAACCACTGCCTCGTAATCAATGAACTGTTCCCCCAGCAGTCGGACCCGGATCTGCGCTTCGTCTGGTACAACGATATTCAGGATGGTGTTGAGATCCTCCGTCAACAGATCTGTGCAACGGAGCCTCTTGGCATCGACAAAACATGGCGTGCCGGATTTCTTCTGCATCTTCAGGAACTGCACGGCGCTGTCTCCTACGTAAACGGATCTGAAATTCTCGATCGCGTCCGTCAGATCAAAACTCCGGATGAACAGGAAAAAATGCGCATTTCCTCTCGCATGAATGATGAGGTCATGGAAGAACTGATTCCCTGGGTAACAAAGGGACTGACAGAAAAAGAGCTGGAGCAGAAAGCCTGCCAGATCTATCAGGAACATGGTTTCGAGGATGTCTCTTTCACTCCGATCACTGCCTACGGAAAAAATGCAGCGGATCCCCATCACAACAACGATAGTACCCCTGGTTCTTACGGCGACTGTGTTGTTCTGGACATCGGCGGCATGAAGGACTGTTACGCTTCTGATATGACGCGAACTGTCTTTTTAGGAGAAGCTTCTCCAAAGGCTGTCGAGATCTACAACATCGTCAAAGAAGCAAATCTACGCGGTATCGCTGCAGCAAAGCCCGGTGCGCGCATGTGTGATGTTGACCTGGCTTGCCGCAACTATATCACCGAGATGGGGTACGGTCCCTACTTCACCCATCGTACCGGACACTCAATCGGTCTGGAAGACCATGAAGCCGGTGATGTCTCCTCCGTAAATGAGGCGATCATTCGTCCCGGTCAGTGCTTCTCAGTGGAGCCCGGTATCTACCTTCCAGAAGAAGGCATCGGTGTCCGCATCGAAGATCTGGTACTAATCACAGAAACTGGTTGTGAAGTTCTGAATCACTTCACAAAAGAGCTGATCGTCGTACCAATGTCCCCTGAACAATAAAATCCAGATAACGATAATTCCCTCTCCCGCAGGTAATCAGATAGCAGTCTTGCGGTGAGAGGGAAAAATTATCTACGATCTCTGTCGTTGTCTGTTCCCTCGTTTTTCCATAAACCGCTGTCACTTCATATTCTAAAATACTTGTCTGGCTCGTCAGAGTAAAACGATCTCCTACTGCAAGCTGTTCCAGTCGATTGAACGACAAATTCTGAATCGGATGATTATGACCGTAAATACAGTACACGGTATTTCCCAGTTCATAATCAGGTCTGGCTGCTGTCACCATCCAGATATCCAGATTCTTTCGAATCTCTTCCCAGCTGCCGCTGTAGACGCCTCTGCGAAGACGAATCGATGGAATTTCCAGAACACACTCCAGATAGCCGGAAGCATACTCCGGTGTATAGATCGTACCATCTCTTTCATAGTACGCATCATCTGTCCAATTCTCGTCCTTCTCTTCGGTATCTTTCACTTCCTGCGATACCGAATCCCCCTGCTCATCCGATTCCGTCTTCGGTATTGTTTCCACTGCTTCTGCCTTTTTTAGAAAATGAGCAACACACTCGTCTTCTTTTTTGATTCTAGCAAGTCCCTCTGCCGTATCCAGCAGAAATGTGCCCATCAGGACAATTCCCACAATCAGAAAAAGAAGTCCGAAAATGTACAACCGCTTTTTTCTCATTTTTTCTTTTTCCCTGTGCGACCTGCAATCAGACAACCACTACCCGTCACAAAAAGCAAGATCCCCCAGAAAAATGGTTGATCGGTGACACCCAGCACTTCCGGCACACTCGCCTGAATCACAGCCTTCGGCTCCGGCGTTAGTTCTTTTTCCGGCGATGTCTCTTCTTTCGGTTCCTCCGGTGGCTCTTGTACCGGAACTTTTTCTTCCGGAATCTTTTCATCGGTAACGATCAGTTCTGCGATGCGAATCTCCGGCTGTTCTTCTCCTTCCTGCAATTCCGGGAAATAGACTGCAAACAGTTCTTTTCGAAGCTGATATCCTTCCGGTGCGCAAATTTCTGCTACAAAATACTGCTCCTCCTGTGTGAACACACCGTCTTCCATTCTGGCATAAGGCAGCAGACTGGAAGTCGCACAACCATTTTCATCTGTCCAGATTGTCTCTATGACCTCGCCTCTGCTGTTTCGGATCTCAAACGCCGCGTCTGCTAACGGATTATGTGTCACAGAATCTTCTTTGCGGATTGTGATCTGAACTTTTCTTCTGGCGTCTGTCATTTCCACCGTCTGTGTTTCTTTGTCCGCAACTACCTGAATCAGCATATTCTCTGCTGGCACATAACCAAACGGTGCCTGCACCTCCCGCAGAATATAATATCCTGCCGGAACACGCATCAACTTCCAATCTTCTCCTGTTGTGACGATCTCTGCATAGGGCACATCCTCCAACAACAGACCATCCGCATCGGCTCTCCAGAGCTGCAGTACTGCTCCTGCAATTCGGATGCTCGGGTCTTCCTGATCCACCTTTCGGATGATCAGTTCGTTGGGGCTGTTCTCCATCGTCAGCATCACCGTCCAATCCAATGCTTCGGAATCCGCAAAGGAAAAGAAAGAGGATTCCACTGGAAGATATCCCGGAAGAGGCGCCGTCTCTCTCAGCTCATAGGTGAGCCAGTCCCGAAAAACACCAGCCTCATAGTAGCCGATTGGAAGATCCGAAAACAAAATTCTTCCATCCGCATCGGTCTCTGCCTGCATCGGCTGTCTGCTCTGATCGAGCACCGGATCTCCCTTTGCATAAATCACACTGCCATCACCGCCTGTAACATCCGCCCCATAATAAAGAGAAAAGCCGACTCCGGCTAATGGAAATTCCTCCTGCGCCGATGAAACATTCGACTCCAGCTTTCGGAGCTGGAGAGTGCCAGTCTGTCTCAGATTCTCCCAGGTAAACTGCACACAGCCATCTACGGTTGAAACTGGCGTTGCCTGACCGTCTCTCCACTGTTGGATCCCATCTGGTGAAACCAAAAACAGCATTGATTTCTCCTGTCTGATATAACCAAATGGCGCACTGTCCTCCTTCAACACATAGGCGCCTTGTCCCAGATAAGGAAGCTCCAGTGTTCCATCCACCCCAGTCGTACCACTAAAAATAACATCCGCATCCGCTACACTCTTCGGTCTCCTCCGATACAAGGTAAAAGAGGCACCCGGCAGCCCGTTTCCATCGGAATCAGTCTTTTTCAGGATCACCTTCTTCTCTGTCGGGAAGTAAAGGGGTTCTTCCACTGCCCATGCCGCATTTTTTGAAATGATCTTATGGATGCCTGCCATATCCTGTACTGTACGTCCATCCGCTGCGACGAGAGCAGCACCGCTGCCCCACCATACGGAGGCATCACTCCGGACATCTGCCGTCACAGCAGTCAGTATCGCCTGCGTTCCTTCTGCCTGAGCAATCGGAATCTCGATTCGCAGCTGGGTATTCGCTTCCGCGCTATACCACTGTCCCGGCTGCCAGTCGATACAGGTACCATTCTGGAAAACAGTTGCCTGTATGATTCCTTCTAACTTCCAGATTCCTTCCGAACTGCCAGATAGTAAAATCTGCTCCGTAAAATCGGTCTCTGTCATCCCGCTCTCCTGCCGCACAATTTGCATCGGCTGCACCTGATACAGATCCTGTCCGGATTCTGCGCAGGATACAAGTGTCTTTACCATCTCTAACACATGCATCCTCGTGCCGTCTATCGCCGCTGTGCCTGCAGAATAGATCAGGTCATAGAATCCGCTGTCATTTCCCGGCTCTCCCCGCAGCGCGCACCACAATGCGATCTGTGTCGCATATTCCTGCGCCTCCGCACAAATACCGCCAAACTGCGACTGACTCCAGTACGCTTCGTTGAGCGGGTAGCCATTCCGAACGATCGTGGATGCCATGTCCAGTCCGTGCTGTGAAATCTGTGTCAAAAAATCATCCGTATCCCGGTACATCGTCATCTCTTTTCCATCTGCCGCGCCATGTACGCTCTGCAGACAATAAGCGGGCCAAATATTCCCCTCCTGATCCTCGCAGGAATATCTCCTGCCTGCGGACAACGGCACATAATGCGCACTTCCGATTGCGGTATCACCATCTACATATAAAAGCGCATACTCGCCACCTGCGTACTTGGCGCTGCCGCTGCGCACATAGATCCAGCCAGTACTCTCATCCAGCTCCGGCAAATAGACGCTCTCCTGCTTTGGAAGGGTGTCGATCTGCACCCAGGTCTTTCCATCCCGCTCTGTAAGCCCTGTTATCTTCGCTGACGGAACCGGCAATATCCGTTCCTCCGTACACACATAGGGGGCACTGTCACGAAACTGCACTGTCTGCGTGTCCGGCTGGCTGTCTGCAGTAGAGAAAACATCTCCTGCTGCCTGAGAGGTAAACCCCGAAAAAACTCCGATCAGGACTGCCAGCACGGCCGCCTTCTTTCCAATGTTCTTTCTGTCTGTTGTACCCATCTTTCTCCTCCTTTCTATTTTGCTGCTCCTGCTGTCTTGTTTTCTGCATCTTTTCACCTCCTCTCTGTAAAAAGATGGTAGCATGGTTTCTGCCGAATGTCATGCCCAACAGGGTCCAATCGTGCCCGCCCGGGCACACCTATGCACATCAATGCACAAGCACAACTCCGCATGCACAAACAAGACCACGCATGCACACCTCTGCCCTCTCATACGCCTCCGCGCAGAGCAATGCTTGCCTGCATACTGCTCCCTCCCACACAACCTCTCAGCTTTCATAAAAATAGAAGACTGCGACACAATTTCCTACAACCAAAAAAGCTGCCGTATCCGCTCTTTTCACGAATACGGCAGCCTTTAAGGCTACACTTTTTTCTTTTGATTTTCTATGTATCAATTTCGAGACTGATACACAATGCTTCGTTGACCTGTTTCAGCACTGCAGGTGTCAGATGACATACTTTTTCCCGAAGGCGGGATTTATCGATCGTTCGGAGCTGTTCTAACAGAATCACAGAATCTTTGACGATCTGACAGCTCTTTGCATCAATTTCCACATGCGTTGGCAGTTTGGATTTGTGCAGCTGGCTTGTGATCGCCGCACAGATTACAGTTGGGCTGTGCCTGTTTCCAACATCATTCTGGATCACAAGCACCGGGCGTACCCCGCCCTGTTCCGAACCGACTACCGGACGCAAATCTGCATAATAAATATCACCCCGTCTGACTACCACGGTATTACACACTCCTTTATACAGTTTCCTTCTTCTGACTGTAGTATTGCCTGATTTCCTGTGTGTATACCTGATTTTTATTTAGAAGCGCTTTTCGCCATCCCGATACTGTCTGGGAATTCTTGCACCCAGCGTGCAGATGATCTCATAGGAGATCGTACCACACAGATCTGCCAGCTCATCGGCTGTGATTTCATCCTTGCCGTCTCTGCCCATCAGAATAACGCGATCGCCTTCTTCCACATCCGGAATATCTGTCACATCCACCATCATCTGATCCATGCAGACCCGTCCGACGATGGGTGCACGCTGTCCGTGGATCAGCACAGAACCGCGATTGCTCAACAGACGCGGATAACCGTCACCATATCCCACCGGCACTGTGGCGATCTTTCTTGTCTCGGACGTCACATACGTTCCGCCGTAGCTGATCGGCGCTCCGGCTGCCACTTCCTTGATCAGGACAATATGACTTTTCAGTGTAATTGCAGAGCGAAGCGGAACCGGGTACTGCTTCATCTCCTGAGACGGATACAGACCATACAGGACGATACCGGCACGCACCATATCCATCGCATAATCCGGATATGCCAGAATTCCCGCACTGTTGCAGCAATGGCATACCGGTACATGAACGCCGCGTTCCTCCAGCATCTCTTTCATATTCCGAAATGCAGCGTACTGCTTTTCCGTGTGAGAACGGTCTTCCTCATCGGATCTTGCAAAATGCGTAAACATACCCTCGATCTTTAAATTCGGCAGTGCCGCGATCTTGGCAATCTCATCTGCGGACACCGCTGTCACCGGATAGCCGATACGGTTCATACCGGTGTCGATTGCGATGTGGCACAGTCCTGTCTTTCCAACTTTTACAGCCGCCTCGGAGAAGTTTTTCGCATCTTCCATCCGGAAAATTGTCGGACGGATCTCCTGCTCCGCGAGAATTCCATAATAAGAAGGATGCACATATCCCAAAATGAGGATCGGCGTGCTGATTCCCGCTTCCCGCAGCTCCTTCGCCTCTTCTGCCGTCGCAACCGCCAGCATATCTGTCATATCCTGAATCGCCAGCGCAATTCGCTGTGCACCGTGTCCATATCCTGCCGCTTTGATAACACCGCAAAAACGAACGCCCTCCGGCACAATCTTTTTTAGCTCTCTCACATTCTGCTTAATGGCTGCCAGATCGACCACTGCACAGACTCGATAATAATTCTGCTCTTGTCCTTCCATTGCCTCTATTCCTTATCCTGCGCATCATCCTGCGCCTTCATAATCTCTTCCAGACCTTCTAAGATCTGCTGCGGTCCCATACTTCTCGAACCGTATCTTTTCTTTGCAGCATCCCCTGCCGCTCCATGCAGATAGACGCCCCACTCTGCTGCCCGGACCTTCTCTGCTCCTGCCGCAAGCATTCCGGCAATCACACCGGTCAGTACATCTCCGGAACCGCCAGTCGCCATGCCTTCATTTCCGGTCGTATTTACAAACACTCTTCCTGAAGGCTCCGCAATCACAGTAACCGCATCCTTGCACACACAGATCGCGCCAAAACTCTCTGCCGCTTCTTTCGCGGTGCGGATCGGATCTTTCTTCAACTCTGAGATAGAACTTCCCAAAAGTCTCGCCAGCTCCCCCATGTGCGGTGTCAAAATATCACTGCTCCAAAGCATCTGTCGCAATGTCTCATGCTGTGCCAGCAAGTTCAAAGCATCTGCGTCCAGTACCATTCCCTCTGTCCGCTGCTTTAAAATCCGTTCCAGCAACAGCGCCGATTCCTCCCCGCATCCAAGTCCGGGACCAATCGCAATGACATCCGCCCATGCTGTCATCTCTGCGATTTCTTCTTCAGACGGCACTTCTTCCCACGTTGTCAGCACTGCCTCCGGCACAAGTGTCTGCACAATCAGACGATTTTCCTCCCGCGTCAGAATCCGCACCAGACCGGCTCCTGTTGCAAGGATCGCCTTGGCTGCAAAACAGGCTGCACCTGCCATATTCTTCTGTCCGGCAACAAGCAGCACTCTTCCGAATGTTCCTTTGTTGCCATCCCGTCTTCTCTGAGGAAGACGGACATCTGACCCTGACATTGTAAAGACCGACGGTCCAGCCATCGCAGCCGCTATCGATGCAAATCCGATCTGTGCAACGGTCACTTTACCTGCATATGCCGCACCCGGATACAATACGCAGCCAATTTTCGAAAATCCAAATGTCACAGTCTCGTCCGCGCGAACCGCGGCCCCCCACACCGCGCCGGTATCCGTGTCGATGCCGGACGGTACATCTACAGAGATCACATAGGCGCTCCGGGTATTGATCACCTCGATCGTCTGTCGATACACCCCCTCTACTGCTCTTGCGAGACCGATTCCGAAAATCGCATCAATCACGAGTGCATCGTCCTTTTTCTTATCATATTCTTCCAGAAACCCTTCTGACACCGGAAGGAGCGGAATTTTCAGTTTTTCGAGGATCGAAGCCTGCAGCCTCCACTCCTCTGTCGCCCGCTCCGGATTGCCAAGATAATAAGCCCGCGGCGCATATCCATGCTCTGCCAACATTCTCGCAACTGCCAGACCGTCTGCTCCATTATTTCCAGTGCCGACAACGACTGAAATCGCCGCCTGTGGCTGCTTCTTCAAAAAATGCAGCGCCCGCTCTGTTACCGCCAGTGCAGCCCGCTCCATCAGCACAACAGAGGGAATACCCACTGCTTTGATCGACACTTGGTCGATCTGCTTCATCTGTGCCGCCGTCACCAACCAGCTCATATCTCGTCTCCTTCCAACACGGCCATCGCTGTTGCGAATGCCTTTTCGTGGCTCATGGATACCCAGAGTCTTTTTGCCCTTCGCTCTTGGAAATGCTTTTTTGCTCCCCGGTACAAAACCACCTCCGGGGCACCGCTTTCTGCGCGGATCACTTCCACATCCCGCGGTGCGCAGCCCACAAAGCCAGTGCCAAGCGCTTTGACCACAGCTTCCTTCACAGCAAAATCACCTGCTAAGGATGCCGCCCAACACGCTTTCTTCGTGTCCGGCCCGGCATACGCCCGCTCCTTCTCTGTAAAAACAGACGACAAAAAAGCCTCTTTTTCACAGGCTTTTTTGATTCGTTCTATCTCTACAATATCTGTACCAATTCCAAGAATCATCGGTTTACAGCTTCTCTCTCTTTCCGCGGCCGCTCAGATTATAGGACAACCGCATCAGGCTCTCTGACAGATGTACATTTTCTACCACAACGTCTTCCGGAAGATCCAGATCCGTATGTGCAAAGTTCCAGACTGCCCTGATTCCGCTGTCTACCAGACGTTTCGCAACCTTGACTGCCTCTGCCTTCGGAATCGCCAGCGTTGCGATTTCCACCTCGTGAGTTGCCAGAAAGGATTCCAGCTCATCCAAAGACAGTACCGGAATTCCGCGAACTGTCTTGCCGACAACCTCCGGATTTACATCAAACAATGCTTCTGTCACAAAGCCTCTTCGCTCGAAATTGCCATAGTTTGCAAGTGCCTGACCCAGATTGCCCGCACCGATAATAATCATGCGGTTTGTGTGGGTCAGACCGAGAATTGCTGCAATCTCATTGTACAGATGTTCTACATTATAGCCATATCCCTGCTGTCCAAATCCACCGAAGTGATTCAGATCCTGACGAATCTGGGACGCCGTAACTTTCATCCGCTCGCTGAGTTCTCTGGAAGAGATACGATCAACCCCCTCCTCCATCAGCTCACCGAGATACCGGTAGTATCTCGGCAGCCGCTTGATGACTGCTCTGGAAATTTCTTTTGTTTCCACTGTTTCTTTCCTCACTTTCTTTCCAGATTACTTCGAATTGCTTTGATAAAGTCTTCACTGTTTACTGTTTTCACATGTTCCAGTGTTGTAATTGCTGCCAAATCTTTTGTCATAATACCGCTCTCGATTGTCTCAAGCGTTGCTGCCTCCAGACGATCCGCAAACTGCACCAGCTCAGGAAGCTCATCCAGCTCACCACGCTTGCGCAGTGCTCCCGTCCATGCAAAAATCGTTGCAACAGAGTTTGTGGAAGTCTCTTCACCTGCCAGATGCTTGTAATAATGTCTCTGCACCGTGCCGTGCGCTGCCTCGTACTCATACTTTCCATCCGGAGATACCAGCACAGAGGTCATCATTGCCAGAGAACCAAATGCAGTAGACACCATATCACTCATCACATCGCCGTCGTAGTTCTTGCATGCCCAGATGTAACCACCCTCTGACTTGATAACTCTGGCAACTGCATCATCGATCAACGTATAGAAATAAGTAATGCCTGCCTGCTCAAATTTTTCCTTGAACTCTGTATCATAGATCTCCTGGAAGATATCCTTGAAGCGATGGTCGTACTGCTTGGAAATCGTGTCTTTTGTTGCAAACCACACATCCTGTTTTGTATCCAGCGCATAGGAGAAGCAGCTGCGGGCAAAGCTCGTAATGGAGCTCTCCAGATTGTGCATGCCCTGCACAACACCGGGGCCTGCGAACTCATGGACCGTCTTTCTCGTCTCCGTGCCATCCTCCGCGGTATACACCAGCTCACACTTGCCCGGACCCGGAATCTGCATCTCCACGCTGCGGTATACATCCCCGTAAGCATGTCTTGCGATGGTGATCGGCTTTGTCCAGTTCCTTACATGCGGTTCAATTCCTTTCACGAGAATCGGAGCTCGGAATATCGTTCCATCCATGATTGCACGGATCGTACCGTTCGGACTCTTCCACATCTCATGCAGGTTGTATTCCTTCACACGGGCTGCGTTGGGTGTGATAGTGGCACATTTAACTGCCACGCCATACTTCTTCGCTGCATTTGCAGAATCAATCGTAACCTGATCGCCGGTCTCGTCGCGGTGTTCCAGACCCAGGTCATAATATTCCGTCTTCAGATCAATGAACGGAAGCAAAAGTTCATCTTTAATCATCTGCCAGAGAATTCGGGTCATTTCATCTCCATCCATCTCTACCAACGGTGTCTTCATCTGAATCTTTTCCATAATGCTCCTCCTGTTTTCTCGTGATCACGTCGTTATTTTCCCGTTTTCAAAAAATTACTGCTGCTCTTCTGCCTTTGCCAGCTTCACCAGTCTTGAGGTTCCCAGTCTCGTTGCGCCGAGACGAACAAACTCCTCTGCATCTGCAAAAGAGGAAATGCCACCTGCCGCTTTCATCTGAACGTCAGGGCCTACATTTGCAGCAAACAGAGCAATGTCCTCAAAAGTAGCTCCTGCTTTGGAAAACCCGGTAGATGTCTTGATGAAGTCCGCTCCGGACTCGGTAACGATGCGGCACATCGTTTTCTTCTCCTCATCTGTCAGCAGACAGGTCTCAATGATGACCTTTAACAGGGTCGGACGTCCTGTCGCCTGCTTGACTTCCTCACATGCTGCTTTCAACTGACGGATCTCATCCAGCAGTTCTGCTTCTTTTCCGTCTTTCAGCCAGCCGATATTGATCACCATATCAATCTCGTCTGCACCGTTTGTCAGCGCATCCTTTGTCTCAAACAGTTTCACAGCCGTCGTAGAATATCCATTCGGGAATCCAATGACGGTACAGATTGTCAAGCGATCCCCAACGTATTCCTTTGCCTGACGCACATAAGACGGCGGGATACACACCGATGCGGTGTGATAATGCATGCCGTCCTCCAGAATCTGACGGATCTGCTCCCACGTTGCATCCTGCGCCAGAAGCGTATGATCTACCAGTGAAAAGATTTTTTCTCTTTCCATCTCAAAAAGTCTCCTTCTCAGTCCTCAAAGAACTGCTTCATGAATGCAATATCGCTGGATGCAATTTCCGGAATTGCCTCTTCTCTCAGAACATGAATCTCCTGAGGCAGCTGACGCAGCATCTTGAATGCACCTGCATAATCCACGCAGGAATCTTCCAGACGGGTACTGAAGAAATCGCCGGTGCCATCGTACTTGAAATTCATTCCCTTGAAGTGAACCGCTACGATCTTATCTCCTAAGTATTCACCTACTTCATCCCAGATCTTCTCCTGCTCCTTCACATTGTCGATGGAAACTAAGTTTGCCGGGTCGAAGATGATCCGCATGTTCGGACTCTGCATTGCCTGCAGCAGATGATAAGCTGCCTTCGGTGTGTTGATGCTGTGATAGTAAACCGGCTCGACTGCTACATTGACACCCAGACGCTCTGCTTCCGGAAGGATCTGCTCCATGCTCTTTGCAAACAGATACTGTCCTCTCTCTCTCGTGGTGCCTGCCGGCTGGTTGAATGTCTCTGTGGTCTCACTGCCGATGCAGGATGCGTTCAGCGCCTTTGCAGCTGCCAGCTGAGAAATGTAATCCTGTACATTCTTCTGACGAACCGGCTCATCATTCAGCCCCATCTGCACATAGCAGCCCAGTACGCCGACACGGATGTTGTGCTTTTTCTCAGCTTCTACAGTAGCTGCAACCACTTCCGGTGTCACATCCTCGTAGCGATTTACACCTGCGATGGACTTGCAGTATGCCAGCTGTACGCTCTGATAACCGTCTGCTGCAACTTTTGCGAACATCTCATCCGGTGTCCCGCACCCATAATCATGTAATCTTGTTCCAATTACAAACTTTGCCATTTTGATAC
Organism: uncultured Cuneatibacter sp.; assembly: GCA_934234215.1. Taxonomy (GTDB): domain Bacteria; phylum Bacillota; class Clostridia; order Lachnospirales; family Lachnospiraceae; genus CAKQHB01. The sequence goes on along the minus strand of CAKQHB010000021.1, from coordinate 17,578 downwards.
GCTCCTGTTTTTATTTTTCATTTTTCTGTAATGCAAGAATCTCTGTATATGCCAACAACAGGGGGCCAACGCCCTTTGCATCGTTGCAAACAACCGGCTCACTCAGATAATACTCCAGACTGCCATCTCTGCGGGTTGCACCGCCAAGACCTGCCACAAGGCAAATACCGGTAAGCTGCAGCGCACCATCCTCGCCCACTGACAGGCGGTCATCACAAATGCCATAAAAAGCAGCTTCGCCCCAGGCGCGGTACCCCTCCGGCAAATAGCCGAGACGAACCCCCTTCAATACTGCATAAGCAAACAGTGCAGTTCCGGATGTCTCCAGATAATTGCCCTCCGCATCCGCGCGGTCGATTACCTGCCAGAACATGCCGGTAGCTTCATCCTGAAATGCATGCTGATCCCGGATCGTCTGTGCAAAGATCTCGGTCAGCTCCTTGCGTTCTGCCTCCATGTTCTCCGGCATCCGCTCCAAAACATCTGCCAATGCTACCGTGTACCATCCCATCGCACGCAGCCAGAAATTTTGACTAAGACCAGTCTCAGGATCTGCCCAGTACATCTGTCTGCTCTCATCGTAACCATGGTAGTACAATCCGGTCTTCGCATCCCGCAGGATCCGGTGAATGTTGCGGAACTGCTGCACACAGTCCTCGCAGCCTGCCGGTGTACCGTACCGTTTTTCATACTCCATATGGAACGGCTGTGCCATGTAGGCACCGTCCAGCCACACCTGCCACGGATAAATATTCTTATGCCAGTAATTGCCCTCTTTTGTGCGGGGCTGTTTTTTGAGCTGTCCGTTGATCTGCTCCATCGCTTTGCGATATTTGTCCTCTCCCGTCAGATCGTACAGCGGGAACAGGTTCTTTCCCTGATTGATATTATCCAGATTATACTCCTCCGGATCAAATGTCAGAATCGTACCGTCCTCCTGCACGAAGTAGTCCAGAAAGGATTTCGCAAATTCCAGATATTTCGGCTCTTTTGTCGTCTCGTACAGGCTCAGACAAGCTGTCATCATGCAGCCATCAATATAGTTCCACTTATTCGGCTCTCCGCTGCGTACTTTTTCGATGTTCCAGAGCGGCGCTTCTGCCGTACTTCCCTCGATCAGATAGGCGACATAGTCGTTTAAAAATGCAAGGCATTCTTCTCTCGTCATGTTCTGACCTCCTTTTTTCTCTTGACATCCAGTATAATATAGGGAATACCATACGTCAAGAAACGTAGTCATTTTTTCGTTATAGAAAAAACAGAGGAGGTTTCTTCCACCTCCTCTGTTTTTTATAAATATTCACATTTAATGCATGTATTTTCGTTTTGTCTGAAATTATGCAGTCAGTTCCGGTCCACGCTTCGGATACTTTTTGCGAATGAAATGGTAGCAAATCAGATGCGCTGTCAAGGTCAGAACCCAGGAGATCGGATACGAAATATACAGTGTCTCCAGACTTCGATTTGCCACAAATACCGTAAAGATCCAGATCACACGGAACGCACACGCACCAAGTAAGGAAGTAATCATCGGCACAAATGAACTGCCCATGCCTCGCAACGATCCCACCACCGTATCCATCATACCACAAATAAAATACGTTGCACAAATATAATGCATACGGGTAATTCCATACTGAACAACCGTCGGGTCATCCGTGTAAATGCTAAGGAGCGGCGTTGCAAAGGTCAGTGCAATCGTGCTCAGCAAAATCCCTACACCGATGACATAGCCCTCGCACACCAGCAGGGTTTTGCCGATTCGCTCATAGCGCTGTCCGCCTACATTCTGTCCGGTAAAGGAGATCGCTGCCTGATAAAACGCATTCATCGCCACATAGACAAAGCCTTCGATGTTTGCTGCTGCCGCGCTTCCCGCCATCACAACCGATCCGAAGGAATTGATGGACGACTGGATCAGCACATTGGAAATCGAGAACACACTGCCCTGAATTCCTGCCGGAAGTCCAGTCTGCAAAATTTCTTTCATACGGTCGCCGTGGATTTTCAGATAACGTCTCTCCAATCGAACCGCACCCTGAGAGCGGATCAGGCACAGGATAATCAATGCTGCCGACACACACTGGGACAAAACCGTTGCCAGCGCAACACCTGCCACACTCATATCACACACAATAACAAAGAACAAATTCAGCACCACATTCAACGCACCAGCAATCATCAAATAATACAGCGGACGCTTCGTATCCCCCACTGCTCGCAGGATCGCACTGCCATAGTTGTACAGCATCGTGGCAGGCATTCCTGCAAAATAAATCCGCAGATACAGCGTCGCCAGATCAATGACATCTTCCGGCGTTCCCATCCATTCCAACATCAGTCTCGCCAGAATATTTCCGACAACAGCCAAAAGCAGCCCACCGTAAAGTGCGACCAGAATCGCCGTATGGACAGACTCCTGCAGACTCTTCTGATCGCGCGCCGCATAATACTTTGATACAAGGACACTGGCACCGATGGACAAACCGATAAACAAGTTCGTCAACAGATTGATCAGGGAGCCAGTGGAACCAACGGCTGCCAGCGCCTCACTGCCGGCAAACCGTCCCACTACGATGACATCCGCAGCGTTAAACAGCAGCTGCAGAATACTGGACAATGCCAGTGGAATCGCAAACACGATTACTTTTTTGACAAGCGAACCGCTGGTCATGTCCATCTCATAATTTTTTGTCTTCATTGTACCGGATAAACTCCAAATTCATAGCCCTGCGCTCTGACGCTATCTATGAAATCTCCCAGAATAGCACAGTTCGTAGAGGAAACCGCATGTAACAGATAGATTGCACCCGGATGCAGCTGCGTCATGCAGTTCTGCAGCGCCTCTGCCGGGTCTTTCTGTGCATTTACGTTGTAGTCTGTGTAAGCGAAGCTCCAGAATACACTCTCGTATCCCAGACTATGTACCAGTGCCAGAGACTGCTCCGAGAAAGTCCCCTCCGGGAAACGGAACAGCTTCAGATCATAGCCAAACTGATCCTGCACCATATCATGAAGCTTGTTGATATCCGCGCTCTCCGCATCTGCGCCCAGAGACGGCATTCCCTCAGAAGGGTGTGCACACGTATGATTGCCAAGGATATGTCCCTCGTCGATCATGCGCTGCACCAGCTCCGGATCACTGTCCACAAACTGTTTCGTCAGGAAAAAGACTGCCTTTACGCCTTTTTCCTTCAGCGTATCCAGAATCGTTGGTGTATAGCCTGCCTCATAGCCCTCATCCATCGTCAGATAAATAATTTTCTGGCTCGTATCCTGAATAAAGTCTGCGCCGTAGCCGCTATACAACTTCTTATAATAATAAACGCCATTCGGAACATTCAGTTCATCCCGGTCTGTGATGCTGTTACCATAAGGGATGCTGTCATTGGGAAGATCCTGCCAGTTGCCGGTGTAAGTATACTCCGCCTGTGTCCCGGTAGTTGCAGCGTTCGTCTCCGGCTGCGTCTGTACTGCTGTGCTCTCTGTCTCCGGCTCCTGTGCAGAAGCTTCTGCTGCGGAGCTGCTTTCATTTGGAATGACAGTCTCATTACTCTCCGTCGCACGCTGGATGTCATTATCTTTCGTCTTCTGCGTACAGCCTGTCAGCATTGTAACCAGCATACTACACGCCAGCAAAAGGGCTCCTGTTCTTTTTTTCAACATTCTTTTCTTACTTCCTCCTGTCAGGCTACCGGTCTCGTATAGACCTTTAACCACTCCCGCTCTTCCTCTGTCAGATACGGTGCGATGGTATTATATACAAGTTCATGGTAGTCATTTAATACCTTCTTTTCCCGATCAGTCATGTACTTCGGCTCTACCGCATCCAGATCAATGGGGGCATAAGTCAACATCTCAAATTCCATAAACTGACCATATTCATTCTTCTCTGCTTTCTTGCAGATCAGCTCATTCTCAATGCGGATACCGTGACTGCCCTCGACATAAACACCCGGTTCGTCTGTGGTGATCGTGCCTTCCTCAATAGCCGTGGGAGCATTGTTCCAACGGAAACTGTTGGGACCTTCATGAATATTCAGCAGATAGCCGACACCATGACCAGTACCGCACTTATAATCCAGTCCCATCTCCCACAGCGGTCCTCTGGACAGCATATCCAGCGCCATACCGTTGCAGCCGTACAGGAAATGTGCAGCAGACAGATTCAGCATGCTGCGCAGAACCGTCGTGTAATGCAGCTTCCACTCTTCCGGAATCGGACCAAGCACAAAAGTACGGGTAATATCCGTCGATCCCTGCAGATAATGTCCGCCGGAATCTACCAGCAGGAAACCTTCCGGTTTTAACTCTGCTGCAGAACCGGGTTTTGCACTGTAATGCATCATCGCTGCGTTTGCGTTATATCCGGCAATGGTGTTAAAGCTCAGATCCAGGAAATCCTCCTGCTCACTGCGCAGCTTTGCCAGATAATCCGATACCGACACTTCGTTCATCGGGATCTTGCCCACATTCTTTTTCAGCCAGTACATGAACTTTGTGACAGCAACGCCATCCTTCACATGAGCGATACGTAGATTCTTCAGCTCCGTTTCGTTCTTTTCTGACTTCATCTTCTGTTCCGGATTGTTCTTGGATACGATCTGAAGTCCCTCCGGCAGACTGCTGTAGATCGCATAGTTCACTCTGCGGTCATCTAACAGAACCGTACCTACCGGCAGCTGCTTCACTGCCTCGTATACATCGCCATATTCGCACAGAGTTACACCATCCTGCTCCAGCTCTCTGCGAACTTCGTCGGACAATGCTTTCTGCTGGATGTACAGTCTCGCCTCTGTCTCTGTCAGGATCGTAAAGGACAGCGCGATGGGGAAATGCAGCGCATCGTTTCCGCGGATATTAAACAGCCAGCAAGTATCTGCCAAATCGGTGATAATGTGAGTGTTTGCGCCATTTTCCTTCATGAAAGTACGCACACGGGCGATCTTGCTTGTACGGCTCTCGCCTGCATACTCTTCTTTCAGAATCCAAACCGGCTCACAGGAAAGTGCCGGGCGATCTTTCCAGATCAGATCCACCAGATCCTCGGAAGTGTACAGAGAACCCTTCTTCTCTGCTGCGATTGCTGCAAGATCCTGTCCCAGATGGGCATTGACAACCTTGCCGTCAAAGCCGAGAACGCCGCCCTCCGGCAAACGATCTGCTAAAAACGCTTCTACTGTGGGAACGCCCTCTTCCCGCATTCTGTATAATGTCACGGTCGTGTCTTTCAGCTGATTTGCAGCCTGAATAAAGTAACGACCGTCTGTCCACAGACCAGCCTCCGTCAGTGTTACCACTGCAGTTCCTGCCGACCCGGTAAATCCAGTCATAAAGACTCTCGCCTTAAAATGCTCTCCAACATACTCTGATTCGTGGCAGTCTGCTGTCGGAATCAGATACACATCAATCCCACGGGCACGCATCTCGGCACGCAGCTGTTCCAATCTTTCCGGTATCATTTTCTATCTCTTCCTTTCTCAGAAAAATTTCATTTCCAGTATATCACAAAATCGGATCAGATACCAGTTCTTTTCACAGTTCCCCTCCATGCTCCATATGTTATTACTGTAATTAATCTCAGAAAGAAGGAGCTTTCCTGTTATGGATAACCAAATTTATGGTCGCTGCCAGATGGGAAACCGCGGAAACGGTCGCCCTTATCCGATGCGTTCTTTCCAGAATGGCCGCATGCAGATGCAGCCGGAAATGCGCACTCCCATGCCGCCCTGCCCGCCACCCTGTCCTCCTCCCTGTCCTCCTCCATGCCCACCGCCTTGTCCCAAGGAGCCCGCCTGTCCGGCTCCCACCTGCGACAATGGTGTTTCTCTCAGTGATTCCAGCTGTAGTCTCGCGGCTCGCAATGACTCCATGCGGGGAATGGCACTTGCCATACCCTATGTGCCGTGGCAGCAGATGAAGCAGATATACGATCCGGATCGCGCTCTGCAGGCCGGAACGATTTTTGCAAATCTCGATCTTCCATTTCTTCCGGGGAGGTGCCGCACATGTCAGAAATCATGAAACGGGGACCGCTTCTGCAAAAGATCCGGGAGCTTGCTTTTTGTATGTATGACCTGAATCTGTATCTGGACACTCATCCCCACGATGAGGACGCCCTGGCTCTCTACCATAAATATCACAAACAATACGATACTATGCTGCAAATGTATTGCTGTAACTACGGTCCTCTGAACACGAACGAAGTTACCGCAGAAAATGTCTGGACATGGATCAACGATCCGTGGCCCTGGGAAGGAGGCGGCTGTTAATGTGGAGTTATGAAAAAAGACTGCAATGCCCTGTCCGCATTGCAAAGCCAAATGCGAAGCTGGCGCAGGCGATCATGTCCCAGCTCGGCGGCCCGGACGGTGAACTCGGCGCATCTCTCCGCTACCTCTGCCAGCGCTACACGATGCCATACAAAGAGTGTAAGGCACTGCTAACCGATATCGGGACAGAAGAGCTGGCACACGTTGAAATCATCAGCACGATCATCTGCCAGCTGACAAGAGATCTGACACCGGAAGAGATCTGCGCCTGCGGATTTGAAGCTTACTATGTGGATCATACCCTCGGTGTATGGCCACAGGCAGCCAGCGGCACACCGTTCACCTCCGCGTTCTTCCAGTCCTGCGGCGATCCTATCACCGACCTGTGCGAAAACCTTGCTGCAGAACAGAAGGCCCGGACAACGTATGACAATATTCTGCGTCTCACAGACGATCCCGATGTGTGTGAGCCAATCCGCTTCTTGCGAGAGCGAGAGATCGTGCATCTGCAGCGCTTTGGTGAAGGTCTGCGCATCGTGCAGGATCATCTGGATTCCAAAAACTTCTATGCCTTCAATCCGGCATTTGATACCAGCTATCTGAAAAAAGATTCCTCCTGTGATTGTAAGTCATAGTTTGACTTACAATAACTTTTTCTAATGTTATTATTGTGACGCAATGAGACAGAGCTGATGGATTTGTATCATTTTTCTATCATTTACATCGGCTCTGTCTCTTGTGCTGCTCTGTATTTTTATGTTATACTATAAGTAACTATTGGCAATCGACTCGAAATGGAAGGTGACAACATGAAATTACTCCCAAAGCTGAAACAGCTACGCCCCAAAAACCTCTTTTTCCTGACCTGTGCCGGCATTATCAATGCATTCGGTGTTACCGTCTTTCTGACTCCTGTTGATCTGTACGACAGCGGGATCTCCGGTACGTCTGTTCTGCTCGGTCAACTGACGCCACCGCAATTTTCTCTCTCGTTCTTCCTGCTTCTGTTAAACATTCCTCTATTTCTATACGGACTCAAGCGACAGGGCAAGATTTTTACCGCATACGCGATCTACACGGTCTTTATTTATTCTCTCAGTGCTTGGCTCATCACCGATGTTCTCCCCATTGATGTCAGCGTTGCTTCTCCCCTCGCCGGTTCCGACCTGCTGCTGTGTGCGCTGTTCGGTGGTGTGATCTCCGGTGTCGGCAGCGGTACCGCGATCCGATTCGGCGGTGCGATGGACGGTATCGAAGTTCTCGCCGTCATCTTTGCAAAGAAATTTGGACTCACCGTTGGTTCTTTCGTGATGATCTACAACGTGCTGTTGTATCTGACCTGCGGCTTCATCCATGGCAGCTGGATCTTACCACTCTACTCCATCGTGACCTACTTTGCCGGGCTGAAAACCATCGACTTTATTGTAGAAGGTCTGGATCGTTCCAAAGGATCTTTTATCGTTACCACAAAACCTGATGCAGTATGCAGTGAATTGTCCAAAGCTTTTGAATGCGGCATCACGATCTTAGATGCCAAAGGTTATTATTCCAAATCTGAAAAAACAATGGTTTATCTCGTACTCAATCGATTCCAGATCGGTAGAATGAAAGAAATTGTACATACGGTCGATCCGATGGCTTACATCTCCATCATGGAGATCGCAGATGTTTTCCGTGTCAACCAGCAGGCTGACAACGATAACCTGATCGAAAAGAAACAGAATTAAAGAAAAAAATTAAGCCCCCGGCCTTCATCGAAAGGTCAGGGGCTTTTATCATCTAAGGAAGATGAACCATAAAATTCCATAAAACACTATGAAGATGATGAGGATAACCGGTGCAAATGTGAGAAAAGCGGCGATAAGCATTGCGGGAAAATCACTTTTCTCCAAATCCATCTTATCATAATGCTCGTCCAATTCTTCCTTCGATTTCTCTTTCGGAAGACGTTTCTTAAAATAATTCAGCAACTTGCTTCCTCCTGAATCAGTCCTGCACGCGTCTCTCCGTAACCGGATAGTGACATGCTACAAAGTGACCAGGCTTCAACTCACGGAACTCCGGAGTCTCTGTCTTACACTTCTCTGTACAGTACTTACAACGTGTGTGGAACTTACAACCTGCAGGCGGATTGATCGGGCTTGGAATATCGCCCTCGATTACCTGCAGTTCTTTATTAGATTCTTCCTCACAAGTAGGAATTGCATCCAACAGTGCATTTGTGTAAGGATGCATCGGAGATTCAAAGATTTCGTCTGATGTAGTCAGCTCGATCAGATTTCCAAGATACATTACACCAACACGATCACTGATAAACTTAACGGCACTCAGATCATGGGAGATAAACAGATAAGTCAGGTTGTCTCTCTGCTTCAGCTCCATCAACAGGTTAATGATCTGAGACTGAATCGATACATCCAGAGCTGATACTGCCTCATCGCATACAACAAACTTCGGACGCAGAGCCAATGCACGGGCAATACCGATACGCTGACGCTGACCACCGGAGAACTGATGCGGGTAACGATGCAGCATGTACTTCTGCAGACCACACTTATCCATAACCTGAAGGGTATAGTCTTCTTTTAACTGACTCTTGTTATCGTACATACCATGTGCAACAAGTGCCTCACTGATCAGCTGACCAACCGTAAATCGGGGATTCAGAGAAGAATACGGATCCTGGAATACCATCTGCAGATCCTTACGCAGCTTTCTCATTTCCTCAGTGGTCAATCTCTGCAGATCGATACTGTGATCGACTTCTGCCTCTAACTCTGCAAAACCTTCCTTCTTCTCGCAGTAGGTTTTTAGCTGGGTCAGAACTTCCTCTTTCTGAAGAACCGTCTTCTCTAAAGATGCATATTCCTTCTCCAGCTTTTCCTTTTCTGCCAACAGGGAAGCCTCTTCCTTGTTGTCTACACCTTCCGGATTGGTCTCCTTCTTAGAAGCGATCGTATCCAGCTTGTTCTCTACGAGATACAGCTTGTCAGAAACAGCGCTTGCAGCCTTAACAGCTGTCAGCTTCTCTGCCCATGCAGTCTCAACCTTGCCAAGATCATCGGAAAGCAGCAGACCGCCTGCCATACGGACAGCCTCCATATGTTTTTCCTTCATCTCAGCAACGGACATTCCATGAACCTTCGGAATCTCCTTTACAACATGATGTGCATACTCCGGAACATAATCCTCCAGATAGATACCATTGTAACGAACGCTGCCGGCAGACTGCTTGTACAGCTGCAGGATGACACGACCCAAAGTAGACTTACCACAACCGGACTCACCTACCAGACCCAGTGTCTCACCTTCGTAAATATCCAGACTGATACCATCTACAGCCTTTACAAACTTCTGCTCTTTCTGGAAAACATGCTCTTTCTTGATTGGGAAATGCATCTTTACATTGTCCAGATGAAGCAATACTCTCTTCTCATCAGTCATTGTTACGCACCCCCTTCTTCGGATAGAAGCAACGAATACTCTGAACGTCGCTTACCTGTACCAGCTCCGGCTCTTCATTCAGACACTTCTCGGTACAATACTTACAACGGGGAGCAAACTTACAGCCCTTCGGCAGATCCAACGGATGCGGTACGGCACCTGGGATCATCTCCAGACCATCTTCTTTCTTACTGGAAAGGTGAGGGATGGAACGGAGCAGCGCCTCGGTGTATGGATGGGAGTACTGGGTAACCGGCTTGAAGATATAGTCAACCGGTGCAACCTCTACTACCTGTCCACAATACATAACAGCTACGTTATCAGCCATCTGGTTAATAACACCAAGGTCGTGGGTAATAAACATGATGGCGGTGTTTGTCTCTTTCTTCAGATCGTTCATCAGACGCAGGATCTGTGCCTGAATGGTAACGTCCAGAGCGGTTGTCGGCTCGTCGGCAATCAGCAGCTTCGGCTTACAAGCCAGAGCCATTGCGATCATAACACGCTGACGCATACCACCGGACAGCTGGTGCGGATATTCATTCGCAACATGCTCCGGGTTCGGGATCTTAACGGAATCCAGAATCTTGACTGCTTCCGCATATGCCTGCTTCTTTGTCATTCCCTGATGCAGCATCATAACTTCACCGATCTGCTTCTTGATCGTGAATACCGGGTTCAGGGAAGTCATCGGCTCCTGGAAGATCATGGAGATCTTATTACCACGAACCTTGCACATCTCCTTTGTGCTCAGCTTGCTCAGATCCTGTCCATCGAACAGAATTTCGCCTTCGTAAATTTTCTGATTCTTCTCAAACAACTTCAGAATACTCATTGCGGTCTGGCTCTTACCACTACCAGACTCACCTACGACACCCAGTGTCTGACCTTCTTCAATCTTTAAAGATACGCCATTAACAGCCTTTACAAGGCCTCTCTTTGTCTCGAAATAGGTGTGCAGATTGTTAATCTCTAATAAACTCATCGTATCCGCCTCCTATCATCGTTCATTGGATCTGGGATCCATTGCCTCACGCAGTGCATCACCGACCATGTTGATACTCAGGGCAGCAATGATAACAAAGATACCCGGAATAATCCAACGCCACCAGTAATACTGAATTACGGTAGACTGCTGTGCACTGGTCAGCATATTACCCCAGGAAGGAGTCGGCTCAGCAACACCAAATCCAAGGAAGGACAGACCTGCTTCAGACAGCAGAGAGCTTGCGTAGTTCAGTGTGATGTTAACGATAATCAGGTTAAATACGTTCGGAAGGATATGGCGGACCATAATGCCCTTCTGACGAATACCAAGAGCCTTTGCAGCCAGAACGAAGTCTTTCTCACGCTCCAGCAGCAGCTGTGCACGAATCAACTGTGCCAGACCCATCCATCCAAGCAAACCAAGGATGACCATGATCAGGTACATACGTGCACTCTCAGAAATACTGTTGCCGATTACGAACGACAACGTAACTGCGATCGGATAGAACGGAATCGCATAGAAAATATCGGTGATACGCATCAGCAGGTGATCTACCCAGCCACCAAAGTAACCGGAAACAAGACCTACGATAATTGCAAGAACTGTGGAGATCACAACTGCGATAGCACCTACTGTCAGGGAGATACGACCACCGTGGATCAGACGGGTCAGCATATCACGACCATACTGGTCAGAGCCAAAGACATACCCCTTGTTGCCCCATGCATGGATGTGACCATCGCCGTCAATACCGTAAAACTGGAAGTAAGAAGCATATACCTGCTTGATATCTTTCATATTTTTCGGAGTTTTCAGCTGCTTTAACTCATTTGCACCCCAGACAACAACTTCACCATTTGCCAGAGTTGCTACGAAATTCTTATAGCCAGATGCCACATGAACAACTTCGTCGTCCAGATCTGGCATTACATTCAGACCGTTCTCAGAACTTCCCCACAGATGCAGTTCACCATTTTCATCGGTTGCTACTACATTACGGTTTGTTGCTGCGATATCCACAATCTTCACACTGCCATCCTGCATCTCTGCCGGAATATTGGTCGCAAATTCAGTACCACGGTCACCAGCCAGAGCAATGGTGCCATTATCTAACAGCATGGCGATGTTGTTATCACCAGCTGCTACCTTTGTGATATGACCCTGCGCAGAGCTGGGAATGATAAAGTTCATCTGAGCCTGCGTACTACCCCAGATGTACAACTCGCCATCGGTAGTCAGAAGACCTGCCCACTGCGCTTTCGCAATAATCTGCTGTACGTTAGAATCTTTCAAAGCTTCCTCTGCCTGAGAAGACAACTTTGTCTGGCCGTTACCATAGTAACCCCAGGAATAGATGTTATGATTTTCATCTACTGCAAACATGTAGTTGGTACCGGACTGGATGTAGATAATCTTGTTGTCATAGACTTCCTGCGGTACGCTCATGATATAATCGGATACACCATCCTGCTCTAGGTTACACTCTGTACCCCAGATATAGAACTTACCATCGGTATCAATTGCTGCACTGTAGGAAACACCGGAAACGATTTCTGCAATTTCCTTATTATCCAGCTCCTTCGGGTACTTCAGATAATTTCTGCCTGGTCTGATGTTACCATTTGTCAGTTCCGTATAGTTTGCACGCATCGGTACAATCTGAGAACCAAGAAATGAAAATAATAATACTGCTACAAATACGATAAAACCAGCCACACCGAGACGATTATGGATCAGGTTCTTAAAAATCACTTTACCAGGAGTCTGTAATGCCTCTTCCTCGAGAACATTCTTCTCCGGCTTTTCATTCACGAACAGTCTCTTAAACATTCCTAAGAAGGAGTGACCGACTTTCGCAGCGTCGCTTTTTTTCTTGTTGTCCTTTGACATTGCTTATTCTCCTCCTTCTTATTAGCTCAATTTTACTCGAGGGTCTACGAGACAGTAGATAATATCACCAACCAGTACAGATACGATACTTACAACCGCAAAGAACAGGTTCATGGTAATAATCATCTGCGTATCACGAGCAGTAACAGATGCGATCATCAGCTTACCGATACCGTTGTAAGCAAATACGGTCTCTGTAATAGCAGAACCAGAGAACAATGCAAAGATCGTGCTGACTACAACGAAGGATACCGGGATCAACGCATTACGGAATGCATGAGAGTAAATAACAACCTTCTCGCTCAAGCCCTTTGCTCTTGCAGTACGGATATAATCCTGACTCAGAGCATCGATCATCGCATTACGCACATAACGAATCGCACTTGCCAGATGAATGATCGTCAGTGTTACAACCGGCAGAACCAGATGTCTCACCCAAGAAAGGATATAAGTTGCTCCAGTCTCTGTCGTGGAGTTCGGCATACCACCAATAGGCAGCCATTTCAGCTTAATGCCAAAGAAATATATAAGTGTCAATGCTAAGAAGAACGAAGGCATCGAATAAGCAACCATGGAAAATACCTGCCATGCATTGTCAAACAGTGCTCCTCTCTTCGTCGCACACTTGATTCCGATCGGAATAGCCAAAGCCAGATAACATAGGTTAACAAAAATATTTAGTATGATGGTGTTGCGCAGCGGCTCTGCTACAACATCCTTTACAGCACGGTTATAGTTGGAAGACCAACCAAACTCACCCTGGAACAGATTTCCCATCCAACGGAAGTACTGCTCCGGAATGGATTTATCCAGTCCTAACTTCTTGTACATTGCGTTGTAAGCAGCCTCCATCTGATCTGCTTTCAACGAAGTGGGCAACATCGCACGCACGGGGTCGCCCGGCATCATCTTACTGATACCAAACAGCATAATCGAAATAACAATTACAACCGGAATTAAGATAAGAATTCTCTTGATAATGTATTTCAGCATCTTATGCACCGTCTCCTCTCAAGTTATTTTTTCACAGGCTATTTTCCCGAAGCCTGCGAAAAGAAAGAGAGAGGATAGGACGAGCCCATCCTCTCGATCTCTTTTCTAGATTTGATCAATTTCTTTAAGCTCTTAAGGAATGATTACTCATTCTTAGTGATCTTGCAGATGATGTCCTCGTAGTTTGCATAAGGAGTAGTTTCTACACCAGAGATGCAAGAACGATAGATATCAAAGTACTCGTTGGAGTACAGCGGAATTGCAGGCATCAGCTCCTGGATACGAACTTCGAACTCAACCCACAGATCTGCGTAAGTTTCCTTATCTTCCGGATCACAAGCTCTCATAGCCTCGGTGATACGGTCGATTTCGTCATCGCGAATCTGGTTAGCGTTCAGCCAGCTGCCAGCACGAGCGGAGTTCCAGCTCTCATACTTATCATCAACTGCGGTGAAGTTGGTAGCCATGTTGAAGGAGTTGAAACGTCTCTCGGACGGATCTTCCTGGTAACCATAGTAATACTCGTTCAGCAGAGTGTTGAAGTCAGCCTTTGTAACGTTGAACTTAACACCAGCCAGAGGAGCGTTCTCTGCGTACTGAATCTCAATGATATCAGTTACAGGGTTGTTATCAGAACCACAGTGCTCGATAGTAAGCATCTCACCATCGGAGTTATATCTCATGTAAGAACCATCAGAGGTAGCCTTGGATGCATCGAAAGGAGTAGTACCATCGGACTCATACTTCCACTCGGTCTGATCCAGATACTCGTTAGCAGTCTGTACGTTGAAGGTCAGAGGTCTCAGCTTCTCAGCCAGTTCAGCCTGCTTCTCCTGATAGGTCCACTGTGCCATACCGTAAACAGAATCTACGGTTCCGCCGTAACCGCCCAGAACGTAGTCCAGAACTGCGGAACGGTCGATCAGGCAAGCCAGAGCCCAACGAACATTTGCATCATCGGTAGGAGCAAAGTCACAAGCGAAGGTCAGCATACCATAACCGGAACGCAGGTAGCTGTTCAGCTCGGTAGTGTCAGATGCCTTAGCAGCATCGATCTTGGAACCTTCGATAACACCGGTAACCAGGTCAACCTGACCTGCGATAACCTGATCTACATCCGTATCAGAGTTTACATATTCCTGAACAACGTACTTCATCTGAGGAGTGTTACCATCGTAGTCACACTTGAAGTTTTCGTTCTGTTCCAGAGTAACGATCTGGTTCTCAAAGCTTACGAACTTGTAAGGACCGGAAGTTACGGTCGGAGCGAAACGCTCGTTGTTTGCGATTTCTTCGGCAGCGGTCTTCAGATCGCCGGAATCAAATACCAGTTTAGAACCATTGTCATCAGACTCAACATGTGCTGCATCGTTAGACCAGCCCTTCAGGTAAATAGGCTTTACATTAACTGCAGACAGCTCATAGAAATAAGGTACAAAATCAGGATTGATTGTCATAGAGAAAGTATAATCATCAACCTTCTTAATACCTGCAAATGTATCAGTCTCACCTGCGAAGTAGGAATCATAACCTACCAGCTTTTCCTGGTTGGTGTAGCTGCCACCCAGCTCAGCCCATTCAGGAGAAGAACGCCACAGAACAGAAGCAATATAATCATCAGCAGTGATCGGATCACCGTTGTTCCACTTCAGATCGTCGAAGATCTTGAAGGTGTAGGTCTTGCTGCCGTCATCGTTCATCGTGGTCTCGTAGCTCTCTACTACGTTCTTATCAGAAACAGCCAGCTCACCAGCAGCGGTCTGATGTACCGTGTAGTAGTAACCATCAGTCATAACCTTGATGGACAGGTCGTAGGAGCTGTTACCAAAGTCCTCGATGAAGTCGCCGTTCATCGCGGGGGTACCTACGATCAGGGTATCTGCAGACTGTGCTACCGGTTCGGGAGTAGTCTCTTCACTCTCTTCACTTGCGTCATCTGCACCTGCAGTTTCGGATTCGCTCTCAGCTTCGCTGCCTGCGCTGCTTCCGTCAGCAGGAGTGTCCTTGCTGCCACAAGCTGCCAGCGATGCTGTCATGGACATAGCCATCAACAGAGCCAGAACTTTTTTCATTTTCATAATAGTTCCTCCTTTTTTTATACTCAAATCCGAATTGAAAAATTCGGACTCGGTATCAATGTCGCAACAATCATTCGCACCTGCCTTCTTTCTGATCTGCGAAAGCTCAGAGTACAAAAAGAGCCTGGTAATCCCATTGGCACTCATCTTCGAGTTATCATAAATCAGGTATGTACCAGGTCACGAACAATTTACGGACAGTTTAGCATAGTAAAGCAAGTCTGTCAAGAAAAAATATCACAAATAATCCATAAAATCCTTATATTCTCTTCACAATTTCCGTATTTTTTTCACATACCGGAGTGAATTTATGAAAAAGCGTGTCCTTTTTCCAGATATTGCTTGTAAAAGGACACGCTATCCGCTTTTTGAAATGTTTTAAATTTTATTTTTTCTTCACTTACTTTACACAGGAATACACGATTTTTCCATTACAGATCGTTGTAAATACTTTTCCCGGCAATGTCCAGCCTGCAAATGGACTGTTGGAGGCTTTGGAAGCAAACTCTGTGACGGTCCACTCTTCATTTTCTCCAAAAATCACAAGATCCGCCGGTGCTCCGGCCTGGATACTGCCCGGCTCCATGCGGTAAAGCTTCGCCGGATTCACACTCATCAATGTCAGAAGCTGCATCAGCGTCAGATAGCCCGGCTGTACGAGGGAATGAATGCCCAACGCCAGGGATGTCTCCAGTCCGGTAATGCCGCTGGGAGCCTTGTCCATCGGTCTTGCCTTCTCTTCTGCGCTGTGAGGCGCGTGATCCGTCACGATCAGATCGATCGTGCCATCCTGCAGTCCGGCGATAATCCGCTGTCTGTCTGCTTCTGTCCGCAGCGGCGGGTTCATCCGCGCCATTGTGCCGTATTTCAACACAGCCTCATCCGTCAATGTGAAATGATGGGGCGTTGCCTCCGCGTGGATATCCGCCCCAAGCTTCTTTGCCAGACACACCAGCTCCACCGAATTACCGGAGCTGATATGCTGAATGCATACAGATGCTCCCGTATGCAGCGCCAGCATACAGTCTCTCGCTACCATCACATCCTCTGCCGTTCTCGATGCGCCGCCATAACCGATTTGTTTGGAAATTTCTCCTTCATGCACACCCGGAGCTTTGATAAAGTGAGGATCTTCTTCATGCAGACTGATGGGCAGATCCAGTTCTTTTGCTTTCTCCATCGCCTGTACCAGCAGCGTCTCATCCATGATCGGAATACCGTCATCTGTAAATCCTGCCGCTCCCGCCTGTGCCAGAGCATCCATATCCGTCATTTCCTGTCCTTTTAAGCCTTTGCTAACGGATGCTGCCTGTAACACATGGATTCCGGTCTTTTCGCCCTTCTGCTGGACATATGCCAGTGTTTCCGGATTATCTACCGTTGGATTTGTGTTCGCCATGCATACAACGGTCGTAAAACCGCCTTTTGCTGCCGCTGCTGCGCCGGTCTCAATATCTTCTTTGTAGGTAAATCCCGGATCGCGGAAATGCACATGTACATCCACCAGTCCCGGTGCCACAACTTTTCCTGCTGCATCGATCACATCTGCACCAGCCACTTCCAAATGCTCTCCCACTTCTGTAATTTTGTTTCCTTCGATCCGTACATCCAAAACTGCATCCGTTCCGGTCACCGGATCGACAACTCTTCCATTCTGAATCAGTAACATTGTTCTGTTTCCTTTCACCTTTTTCGATACTTTTTCACGCGTTTCTTCTATATATAATATATAATGCATTCTTATTGTATCATTACACAACAAAAAAAGCCAGAAGCAATTCGCTCCTGACTTCTCTTCCATGTTCTCTCAAAACTGCACACGCAAGATTACTTTTTCATCTTCCATCTTTTCTTTCGGTCAAGCCCTCGACCGATTAGTAACAGTCAGCTCCATGCATTACTGCACTTCCACC